>CALUZV010000013.1 GCA_944325345.1 uncultured Parabacteroides sp. | reverse complement strand
ACCTTTTTAGGAGGCAACACACGCGACATCAACGAAGGCGTAAACCGTATTGACCGCATATTGGAAAAGAAGCCTGTGCCGGAGCCGGAACATCCTAAGGTGCCGACCGCTTACGATGTGGAGTTTCGTCATGTGTCATTTTCCTACGAAAACACGGAACAGGGAACACGGACGGAAGCCCTGCGTGATGTCAGTTTCATAGCTCCGCAGGGAAAGATAACCGCCCTTGTCGGCCCGTCGGGAAGCGGCAAATCAACGGTTGCCAACCTGATACCCCGGTTCTGGGATGTGGAGCAAGGGGAAATCTGCATAGGTGGTGTGGATATACGTCAGATAGCTACTGCAAAGCTCATGGACATGGTTTCATTCGTATTTCAAGACACTTTCCTTTTCTACGACACGCTGTATGAGAACATCGCCGTCGGCTCTCCTGATGCCACGAAAGAAAAGGTGATAGCCGCCGCGAAAGCTGCCCAATGCCACGACTTCATAGAGCGTCTGCCGCAAGGTTATGAAACACGGATAGGCGACAAAGGTGTGTTCTTGTCCGGCGGCGAAGCCCAACGGATATGTGTGGCCCGTGCCATATTGAAGAATGCGCCGATACTGGTACTGGACGAAGCGACAGCTTTCGCCGACCCTGAAAACGAGCATAAAATGCAGATGGCTTTACAGTCACTGATAAAGGACAAGATGGTCATCGTGATTGCTCATCGCCTTTCTTCCATCATTTCCGCGCATCAGATTGTCGTTTTGAAAGAGGGACGTATCGTGCAGTGCGGAAAGCATGAAAAATTGTCCGTGACAGAGGGTGTATATAAGAATATGTGGGATGCATATACGAGCGCATACCATTGGACGTTGAACAAAAACTAACAAAAAGGAGAACTGAATATGAATGCAATTAAAAACATTACAATAGGACATACCGAACGGCTTTATAAGCCTGTGGGTTACACCATGCTTGCCAACTTGGTCAATATCGTGCCGTTTTGCCTTTCCATAGAGGCGATACGCATCATTTTCAATGCGTTTGACGGGAGCGGACAGCCGCTCGACACGACCCGCTTGTGGTGGATATTCGGCGTTATGGTTGTTTATATGCTGGTCATGGCTTTGGCGGAACGGGCATCTTACCGTGCCAATTTTCGTGGAGCATACGAAATGAGTGCTTCGGGACGTTTGTCGCTGGCAGAACACCTGCGGAAACTTTCATTGGGTTTCTTGTCAAGGCGCGACCCCGGCGACTTGTCCTCTATGCTTATTACGGATTTCATGATGGCAGAAACGGGAATTTCTCACCATCTCCCCCAATTGATGGGTGCCGTGGTAATGCCTGTATTGGCTTTTGCTTCATTGATATGGATAGATTGGAGAATGGCGGTCAGTATGTTTACCGCCTTGCCGCTTGCCTTGCTCGTCCTTTGGGCAAGTACAAAGGCGCAGCGGAAGCTGAGCGGCAGGCAAATCCAAGCGAAGATAAATGCAGGAAACCGATTGGAGGAATACTTGCAGGGTATCCGGGTGATGAAAGCCTACAATCTGTTGGGCGACCGTTTCGTCCGGCTGCGCGATGCCTTTGCCGAACTTCGCCGTGCCTGCATCCGTCAGGAAGCCCTGTTAGGGCCATTTGTCCTATTGAGCATCACGTTGGTACGTGCAGGGCTGACCCTGATGGTGCTGTGCGGAACATATCTGCTGTTGGGAGGGGAACTTTCCATTCTCGTATTTGTGCTGTTTCTCGTGGTCGGTTCCCGTGTGTTCGACCCATTGACTTCCGCCCTGACCAATTTCACCGAGTTCCGATACTTTTCCATTGCAGGAGGACGTATTCTTTCCTTAATGAACGAGCCGGAAATGAAAGGAGAACGGCAATCCCCGGCGGCAGGCGACATCCGGTTTGAGCACGTATCGTTTGCCTATCAGGACAAGGAAGTGCTGCACGACATAACCGTCACGCTCCCCAAAAACTCCTTGACGGCTCTTGTAGGTCCTTCGGGTAGTGGAAAAAGCACGGTGATGAAACTTTGCGCCCGTTTCTACGACCCACAGCAGGGACGCATCTCCTTTGGCGGCGTGCCGATGGACGAAATAGCCCCCGAAAGTCTGATGAGCCACATCTCTATGGTGTTCCAAGACGTCTATCTGTTTCAAGACACCATACGCAACAACATCCGTTTCGGCAAGACGGATGCAACGGACGAGGAAATCATTGCCGCCGCCAAGAAAGCCTGTTGCCACGACTTCATCATGCGCTTGCCGCAAGGCTACGACACGCTGGTTGGCGAAGGAGGCTGCACCCTGTCCGGAGGCGAGAAGCAGCGCATATCCATCGCCCGCGCCATACTGAAAGACGCACAAGTCATCTTGCTGGATGAAGCCACCGCCTCGCTCGACCCAGAAAATGAAGTGGAGGTACAGAAAGCCATCGACTCTTTGATTAAAGGACGCACCGTCATTGCCATTGCCCACAGGCTCAAAACCATCAAGGATGCCGACCGGATAATCGTTTTGGATAACGGACGGATAGAGGAAGAAGGCACACACAATGAGCTTGTCAAAAAGGACGGACTTTATGCTCATTTGTGGAATATCCAAGAGAGTATTTCTGGGTGGAAACTGTAAATGGTATAAAAACGTAATATAATGGATGTCTGTTTTGCTTCGTGGAACAGACATCCATTCCAAACATCAAGTTCTAAATGAATTTACAGCACGGCTATACGGAAAAATAGGATTGGATAGAGGTATCACAGGTGAAAATAGGTGTCGGCATATACACCGTCGTCCCATTGGGATACACTCTGATCTTGAGATTGAACATCCCGTCTTGTTTCTTGTGGTGCTTGAAAATCACCCATGAGATTGTAGCCATAATACCTTCTTATTTTTGTAACAATATTGTAAAACAAAAGTTGGAAATTAGCTCGCAAAAGAATAAACAGGGAGATAAGAAATTATGCATACAAAAATAATCGCCTGAAAAAGACTATTTGTAACACAATTTTGTACGCAAAGGGGAAATTAGTAATTTTGAGCCGCGAAAACAAAGTAAAGAATAAAGATGATTGAACAAGAACTTATCGGCGACTTCCGGATGAAATGGGAAAGAATCCGCGAAGCCATGCTGAAGGAAGGGGCCGACGGCTGCCTCCTGAACATAGGGATAAATCTGTATTATACAACCGGTTCGATGTACAATGGCTACTTCTACTTGCCAGCAGAAGGCGAGCCGTGGTTTTTCGTCAAGCGTCCGAACGGATTGAGCGGCGAGCACGTCGTTTACCTCCGCAAACCGGAGCAACTGCCGGAACTCTTCGCCGCCAACGGCCTGAAGATGCCGGAGAAGCTGATGCTCGAGGCCGACGAACTGACCTATTCGGACTATATGCGCCTCCGCGCTATCTTCCAGCCGCGCGAAACTGGCAACGCGACGGCGATGCTCCGCCTACTACGTCGCGTCAAGACACCGCACGAAATCGAGATGACGCGCCTCTGTGCCCAACGCCACGCGGCGGCCTACGCAGAAATCGCCGAATGCTTCCGGTCGGGCATGACCGACCTGCAATTCCAATATGAAATAGAACGCCGGATGCGGCAACACGGCTCGCTCGGGTTGTTCCGCGCCTTCGGGACGAACATGGATATCTTCATGGGCAGCATCCTGGCTGGCGCGAATGCCGAGGCGCCCTCGCCCTTCGACTTTGCCCTCGGAGGAGCCGGAGCCGATGCCTCTTGCCCACTGGGAGCCAATGGGACACCGCTGACCGACGGGACGGCGATTCTGGTCGATATGGCAGGCAACTTCTCGCCTTACATGACCGACATGAGCCGCGTATTTGCCGTGGGGAAACTGCCCGACGAGGCGTATCGAGCACATGACGTGGCGCTCGAGATTCAAGCTGCCGTCGAAGAAGCAGCACGGCCGGGCGCAAGCTGTGCCGAGCTCTACAACATCGCCTACAACCGGGCCGAGAAAGCCGGTCTGGGCGGAAACTTTATGGGGACGAAGCAGCAGGCGAAATTCGTGGGACATGGCGTGGGTTTGCAAATCAATGAACTGCCGGTCTTGACGCCGCGTTCGAAGGAAGTGCTGGAGGCGGGAATGGTGTTCGCCCTCGAACCTAAGTTTGTCATCCCCGCGACAGGTGCGGTCGGCATCGAGAACACCTTCCTCGTTACGGAAACAGGTGTGGAGAAGCTGACAATCTTCCCGGAAACGATTCATCAATTATAACATTATAAAAAACGAACAGACATGAAAAGAACATGGACTCTACTCGTCTTGCTGGCGATGATTATCTTGCCGGCAAGAGCCATCCAGCCGGAAGAAGTCAAGCCGGTGAAGAATGTCATCCTCTTAATCCCCGACGGGACATCGTTGGCGACCGTTTCCCTCGCCCGCTGGTTGCAATGGTATGAAAATCCCGACAAGCCGAAGCTGAACATCGACCCGTATCTCTGTGGAACGGTGCGCACACACTCCTCGAACGCGCCCATCGGCGATTCGGCACCGACGACATCGTGCTATATGACGGGCTATCCAAGTCGCACAGGCTATGTCTCCACCTATCCGGTGGCTGACCCTGAGAACGATATCTATCCGATGGATGCAGCACGCGCCTATCAGCCCATGACCACGGTGCTCGAAGCTGCCAAACAAGTTTATGGAAAAGCAACAGGTTTAGTCTTCACCTGTGAATTTCCACACGCGACACCGGCCGACTGCTCTGCTCACAGCTATAATCGCGGACGCTATGACTGGATTGCTCCGCAGATGGCACACAACGATTTGACCGTTGTCATCGGTGGCGGCACCACGCTCTTGCCCGAGGAAAGCGAAGCCTATCTGAAGGCGAATGGCTATTCCGTCTATAAAAACGACCTGAAAGGAATGCGCGCCGACACAAACGGCAAGATGTGGGCTTTGTTCGGCGACCGCGAAATGGCTTACGACATCGACCGCAATCCCGACGAGCAACCGTCCATCGAAGAAATGACACGCAAGGCTATCGAAAAGCTCTCGAAGAACGAGAACGGCTTCTTCCTGATGGTTGAAGGCAGCAAAGTCGATTGGGCAGCCCACGCCAATGACCCGGTCGGAATGGCGACAGATATGCTGGCATTCGACCGCGCCTGCGGTGCCGCGCTGGAATTTGCCCGGAAGAATGGAGAGACGGCTGTTGTCATCATGCCCGACCACGGGAACAGCGGTGTCAGCATCGGACGGCGCAGTTGCACCGGTTACGACAAACTGTCGAAAGCCCAGCTCTTCCACCAGCTCTCGCAATTCAAACTGACGGCCGAAGGCTTTGCCAAGATGGTCAATAGCTGCCCAAACTCGGAAGTGCAGGACATCTTCCGCGAATACGCCGGCTTCGAACTGAGCGACGAAGAACTGAATGCCCTGAATCACTGCAAGGACTACAAGAACAGCCCTATTCCGGAGAGCGAACGCGGCGACGAAGCCTTGGCTTCTTTGTATAGCGATGCCCTGAACGGCTTCATGGCCAAACTGATTACCGAACACACTTGCATCGGCTTCACGACAGGCGGACACACGGGCGAAGAAGTCTTCCTCGCGGCTTATCATCCCGAAGGAACGCTCCCGCTCGGCATGAACACGAACATCGAAATCAATGCTTATCTCTGCGCCCTCTTCGGCCTGAAGCACGACAAGCTGGACGAACTGAGCGAGCAGAACTTCGCCCGCCACACGGATGTCTTCAAGAACTATCAGTGTGAAATCATCCCGGCAGCCGACGAAAAGTCTAATCCGACACTCGTGGTCAAGAATAAAAAGAAACAACTGACCATCACGCCGTTCACCAACATCGTCAAGATGGGAAAGAAAGGCAAGGAGGAAATCCGCCTCCACTCCGTCATCGTCTATGTGGACAAGAACAACACGTTCTATTTGCCACAGGAACTGGCGGGATATTTGGAATAAGCAGTTCCCAATCCTGAAAGATAAAAGCAAGCGTACTTATTTCTTCCTTTCGAGGTCGAGATAAGTACGCTTGTCGCTTTTATTTCTTCGGCTTCACAATCATCACCACCGGATTGTCTTCCATATCCAGATGCGCGGCGATGCCGGAGAGTTTGCCTTTTAATTTTCCGTCCTCTTGCGCTTCAATCAATTCGTCGGCAGGCAAAGCCTGATAAAAAGCGAGTTTGTTGCTCACATTTTGTTTGGAAAGGTTTTCCTCGCGGTCTTCGTAGTCGGCATTGCGCACCGTGTATTTATATATTTTCTGTTCGGCGACATCATAGACCAAAGGCGTGGACGGCATTCCCTCGTTCTTATCAAAATCATATTCTTTCGTTACGCTTTGCATGAAATAATAATCATCGGTGAGCACGCCCGGAAATAGAAATACTTCCGGCGACATGGTTTGCACAGAAGGAGTGCGCACGATAAAAGGCTTGAGACTGCGATCGGGCTTATAAAAATAAATCGTATCGGCAGAAGGCTCGGTGAGCAGCCAACCGTCTTGGAAAGGGTCGATGAAATCGGAATTTTCAGGGAATGCGCCTTGCGTGCTTCCATCCGGAAAAACTTTTACCATAATCACAGATAATCTTTTTTGATACGGAACTTTTATATCCGTCATTGTTCCATCCTTTTTAGACAAATAGATAAAAGTTTCCCCTGCATCCTGCATTATCGGGTCAAAAATATTTTGCGACAAGAAGTAGTCGTCATTGAAATCGATTAGAAGACTTACTAAAGCTCCTTGCTTATATTTTATTGTCCGCTTATAATTTCCATCCAAATCATATACTTGTATTTTGCTCGTCGGTCCATCATTCACAAACATCTCATTCTTGTCTTCAAATAATATGACATTATATGGCATGATATATTCCTCCGGACCAAAGCCTTTGTGATTAATCTTTCTGATTCCTTTTCCTGTCGCACGATCAAATAAAAGGATATCACCCTGTCTTTTATTTGCTGCCACAATTATATTTTCTCCGACATAAGAAATTCTACCTTGCGATAGAAATTCATCCGAAGTTTCCAGCGGCACATATTCCACATCCATGAAATCCTGAAGCACCAAATCTTTTTCCGGATAAGAAGCCGTTATATCCACCGTGATAAATGCTTCCTTTTCTTTTTTCTCTCCCGTGCAACTTGCTAAACCCAGCAAAGCTGCGACTAAAAAAATTACCTTTTTCATTTGCTATTCTATTTTAATATAATAAATCGTTCCATGTCTTCCGACCGAGTTGCGAGCACAAAAGTATAGGAACGACGCAAAAGAGCGAGAGAACGCGATGTTGATTCAGAAAATTCGCACAAAGAACTATAAAAAAGCGAGATAAAGCAAGGACAAGCTCCGAGAATGTTGATAGTCGCCCGAAATTTCCGCCCGGAATCAGAGTTCTTTGCAGACTTTCACCACATCTGCCTTCCCATCCAAGTGCATTCGCTTCCGAATTTCGATTTTCCGCCGGCTGACCGATTTTGAATCGACCATTTGCATGACGGCAATTTGCTGGATGGAGAATCCGGCTTTGAAAAGGCTGCAATATTGGAAATCGGTAGGCGTTAAATCCGGATAGGCGTCTTTCAAGCGCTTTGTGAAATTATCAAATAGAATATCTATTGTTAAGAAAAGTTCGCTCCACTGCTCTTTTTCGATGGGAGCCGGAGTTTCTTTTAATTGAATCAATAAGACAGCCTTATTGACCTCCGCTTTTGTCTTAAATATTTTTTCCAATCGATACTTCTTCTTCCACTCCGCGATTTCGCGATTCAATTTCTTAATACTACCCATTGCACAACGTAAAGAAGCGATTTGTTTTTGAAAGCGATTCCGATAAATCAAATAGAGACAAAAAAGGAAAAGGATAATCGAAGTCGAAAGTGCCACATAGAAATAATGCTTGAATTGCAAATCAGCATTCTGTTCCTGCAGCAATTTGTTTTTATACAATTCAGGCAAGCGCGTTATTGTTTCCTTTTCCGAATGCATTTCTATCGAATCCTTGCAAGCTTCATAAGAATCCAAATAGGCAAAAGCATTATCGTAATTTCTACTTTGCCTTTCCAATTGATATAATAAATAATACGAATCCCTGCGGATATATGGATTATCGGATAAAACAGATTTCGACACATATTCTTTGGATAAATTTATATCGCCTATTCCCTGATAATATCGACCTTTATTCAAATCTATTCGCGATTGATGCTCCTGACGATAAGCGAAAGGCACTGTTTGCTGCAATCTAAGATATTCTTTCGCCAAATCCCAATCTTTTATGGAAATAGCATCCGAAACACATTCATTTAAAATTTCGCTTATGGTATTCAAAGAATCCGTTCCCAATAATATTTTAATGGCTCGTTCATAATAATAGATAGAAGTATCCCATTTCTCTTCCAAAGAATAAGCCTGACCCAGAGAACATTCCGCCTTGGCCGCAACCAAGCGGTCTTTCGACAACCGAGCATACTTCACCGCCCGCTTATAGACATTCATGGTCGAATCCTCCAACTGCAAATGCCCATAAATCTGCGCCAAATTCGAAGTAATCAAATACAGCAGACGATAGTTATTCGTCTCTTCGCCAAAATGTTCCGCCTCCAGATAATACTGCACCGCCCGATCCGGCCAACCCAAATCCGAAGCCACACGAGCAGAAGCATAGAGCGCAGTAGCATATTTCAGGCTCGAGCCATGTTCCCGATAATAGTTGGTAGCCAAACAGATAAGCGAATCCGACGTATGCGTCCGGCCCGTCATATCGCGAGCTTGCGTGAGCAGCAAACACCAATCGGCATACTCATTTTCAGGAAAATCCTCCGGATTGGGAACCGCATCAAGCATCAAAAACACGCTATCAGGATTGGAAACAAGCAAACTATCCGCCTTTTCCAAAAGCGGCTGCATGGAAAGGCGAGGTTGGCAGGCAAAAGCCATGAATAATAAAAAGATAGGGACAATTATGTTTTTCATTTCAAATTCTTTTGCAGGCAAAAATACAAAATTGCCAGCCCCCTAAATCTTAAAAAATTCTTATGTAAAGATTCATTTCTCACTTTTAATATCAAAAAGAAGAAATGAAAATCTTCAAAACCCACTTCAAACTATTGAACAGCCTTCTGAAGGTATTCATTTCTTCTTTTTATTATTAAAAGTGAGAAATGAAAGCTTACATGAGAATATTTTCCGAGTTGAACCCCAGAACAAGGAGCGGGAAACATAAAAAAACGACATAGCAGATGTTCATCCGCGAAAACGCAGATATTCATCCGTGGATATGTAGATGTTGATGCGCGGAAACACGGATGCGGAGAAAAGAAAAGAGGAAGCATCAATGATACCTCCTCTTTTCGTGACTCGTATAGGATTCAAACCTATAACCTTCTGATCCGTAGTCAGATGCTCTATTCAGTTGAGCTAACGAGCCGTCCTTTAAATCTATTGTTACGCCTATTGTGACTCGCATAGGATTCAAACCTATAACCTTCTGATCCGTAGTCAGATGCTCTATTCAGTTGAGCTAGCGAGCCTCCAAATCTATTTGTTTTACCTTTCGTGACTCGTATAGGATTCAAACCTATAACCTTCTGATCCGTAGTCAGATGCTCTATTCAGTTGAGCTAACGAGCCGTTTTCCTTTCGGATTGCGAGTGCAAAGGTAATACTTTCTTTTATTCCGGCAAGGCTTTACTGCAGATTTTTTTCATGCCCGATAAACTTTTTCTGTCCTATACGCCGTAACGTCCTTATAACGATTCGATTTCCTCGAGCCACAAAGTTGCAGAAGCATCGCTCGGCATCCGCCAATCTCCGCGCGGCGACAAGCTGACCGAACCCACTTTCGGGCCATCGGGGAGACAACTCCGCTTGAACTGCTGCTGGAAGAAGCGGCGGAAGAAGGTATAGAGCCATTTCTTCAGCACCTCATCGGAATATGCGCCGGCGAATGCCTGTTTTGCCAAATAGAAAATCTTCGACGGACGGCTACCGAAGCGGAGGAAATGATAGAGGTAGAAGTCGTGAAGTTCGTATGGGCCGACTAAATCCTCGGTCTTCTGACGGATGTTCCCCTCATTATCAGCAGGAATCAACTCGGGACTGATAGGCGTGTCAAGGATATCCATCAACGTATCATGTGCCGACGCATTGATACGGTTCTCGGCTATCCAAGTAACGAGGGACTTCACAAGTGTCTTCGGGATGCTGGCATTCACACCGTACATCGAAATATGGTCGCCGTTGTAAGTCGCCCAACCCAGCGCAAGTTCCGACAAGTCGCCCGTGCCGATGACGAGGCCGCCGGATTGGTTTGCCAAGTCCATCAGAATCTGCGTACGTTCGCGAGCCTGGCTGTTTTCATACGTAACATCTTGTTTTTCTATCGGATGGTCAATATCTTTGAAATGCTGTATGCAGGCATCTTTGATAGAGATTTCCCGGAAAGTAACGCCAAGGGCACGAATAAGTTCAACGGCATTATGATATGTACGCCCTGTCGTTCCGAAGCCTGGCATAGTTACACCAAGTATCTGTTTGCGAGGCATCCCGAGATAATCGAAAGCCATCGCCGTAACCAGAAGCGCCAAAGTAGAATCCAAACCACCTGAAACACCGACAACTGCCGTTCTCGCCTTCGTATGACGCAACCGTTGGGCAAGACCGCTCACTTGTATCTGAATGATTTCCTCGCAACGTTCGTCGAGAGCCGAGCCTGTCGGCACAAAAGGATGTGCGTCGATAGGACGAGTCAGAGGCATCTCAAACTCTTCTTCATTTTCCGGTAAATAGCAGGGCAGATGCATATAATTGTCAGAAAGCAGATAAGCTCCGCGCATGAAGCTAGTCGTTACCCGTCGGTCATGCTGGAGATAATCGACATCAATCTCAGAAACAACCAACTGTCCGTCCAAAGAGAAACGCGACGACTCTGCCAGGATATTCCCATTCTCGGCAATCAGCGCACTGCCGGAAAAGACCAAGTCCGTAGTCGATTCCCCAAAGCCGCAGGAAGCATACACATAACCCGCCATGCAACGAGCCGACTGCTGCCGGACAAGTTGGCGACGATAAGCCGCCTTCCCGATCAACTCATTGCTTGCCGACAGATTGAAGATGATATTCGCCCCTTCCATGGCCAAGAGAGAGCTGGAAGGAACGGGAACCCACAAATCCTCGCAAATCTCGACGCCGAAGCACACATTTCCCGAACGCAAGAGCAGTTGGGGACTCAATGCATAGACTTCTCTGCCCAGCGTAATCGTGCGCTCCTTCAGTTCGAGGGAAGAAGTAAACCAGCGCTCCTCCTGGAATTCTTTGTAACTGGAAAGATAGGTCTTCGGAATCACTCCCAAGATTCTTCCGCCCTGGAAAGCGACGGCGGCATTGATAAGCCTGTTCTCTGTCCTGAGGGGAACGCCGACGATAGCCAGCAAATCCAAATCCTCCGTGGATTCCACCAGGTCGAACAAAGCCTTTTCGGCCTCGTCGAGCAACGTCTGCTGGGAGAATAAATCCAGACAAGTATAAGCCGTAATCGACAACTCCGGGAAAGCCATTGCCTGAACACCGAGGGAGGCGGCACGACGCATCATCTCCTCCATCTGAACTATATTATAAGAACAATCGGCCACTTTTACTTTCGGAACTGCAGCCGCCACCTTGATAAAACCGTATTTCATAACTAAAAAGCTTTAAACCGGCGCAAAGATATAGATTTTTCTCTGTACATTTGCCGCTCATTTAATAAAGATAAAGTACGGAATAATGACTATCGAAAAGCAAAAGAAGCCACTTGTTCGGCGGGAATACTTGCTCCCGTTCGTCTTGGTTACCTCCCTCTTCTTCCTGTGGGGATTCGCCCACGCTATCTTAGATGTATTAAACAAACATTTCCAAGAGTTGCTCGACATCACGCGGACGCGCTCTGCCATGCTGCAGGTGCTCTTCTATCTTGGCTACTTCGTGATGGCTATCCCGGCGGGACTGTTCATCAATAAGTATGGATATCGCAAGGGTGTCGTGCTGGGCTTATTATTATATGGTATAGGCTCGCTCCTCTTCATCCCGGGCGAGCACTGGATGTCTTTCAACTTCTTCCTCTTCTCGCTCTTCGTCATAGCTTGTGGCTTAGTCTTTCTCGAGACGGCCGCGAATCCCTATATGACGGAACTCGGCGACCGGGAGACTGCCGCCAGCCGCCTCAACCTGGCGCAATCCTTTAATGGCTTGGGTTGTATCTGCGGTCCGCTCATCGGCGGCTTGCTGCTCTTCCAGGATGGCGGTGCGGGGAGTATTGCCTTGCCTTATACGCTGATGGGCGTCGTCGTCCTCGCCGTTGCGCTGATATTTACTCGGGTGCATCTGCCGGAGATCAGTCATCAGGAGGAGATGGTCGAGGGACTGACTGGGAAGGTCCGCAGCCTCTGGTCTCACAAGTTGTTCGTCTTCGGTGTCGCCGCCCTCTTCTGCTACGAGGTAGCTGAGATATCTATCAACAGTTTCTTCATCAACTATGTAGTGGAAGAGAATTGGATGGATGCCCGCAACGCCTCCATCGTCCTCTCCTTCGGCGGCCTGGGCTTGTTCATGAGTGGGCGCTTCATCGGTAGCTGGGTGATGAGCCGCGTCCGGGCAGAGATGGTTCTGTTCTGTTGCGCTGTCGGGACGGTGGTGATGACCGGACTGGTGCTCCTGAGTGTCGGCGTGGCTTCGCTCGTGGCTCTGGTATTAATCTATGTATTCGAGGCCATCATGTTCCCGACTATCTTCGCTATCTCGCTGAAAGGGCTGGGCATACATACTAAGCGCGCTTCTTCGTATCTGATGATGTCTCCCATCGGCGGCGCCGTCGGTCCCTTGATGATGGGTTATGTGGCCGACCACACGGACAATATCTCCTTCTCCTTCATCGTCCCCTTCATCGCCTTCCTCGTTGTCTTGGCGTATGCTTATACGGTGAATGAAAGAGGGAAACTCATTGCTAAGCGCTTTCGCGCTTAGCAAATTGACAATGGACAATGGATAATTGACAATTAGGCGTTCGCCGGTCTTTCCCCATTGTCCATTGTCAATTCTCCATTATCCATTCCCCCATCAAATGTGTTTCTGCTCCGCCTTCTCCATGCACCTTCTCACCATCTCTTCCGTCCCTTGGAACGGCCCCATCTTCTCTATCTTCAGGGTGGACATGGCGGCGGCAAAGCGCCCGGCTTCGTCTATCGAATCGTTCTTCGCCCGCCGGTATAGGTAGCCGGTCATATAGGTGTCTCCGCAGCCTGTAGCATCGGCCACCTCGCGGGGAACGTAGGCAGGTATCGTGTGGAACTCCTTCCCGTCGAATATGATAGAGCCCATGCTTCCAAACGTCAGCAGTACTTCCTTCACGCCCCAGCTGTGCAGCTCGCGGGCCGCCTTCTCGGCATCCGTAAAGCCGGTGAGGACTTCCATCTCATGCTCGTTGGCCTTCAGGAAGTGGACGTGCCGCAGGACTTCGTGCTTCTCCGGCCAATCGACGGCAAAGACATCCTTGTCGCGCACCTCGCGGAGATAGCCTTGCGAGTCGGCCGACACCAAGGACTTTCCGGCCAGATACTCCACTACTTCCTTCGGGAAGTCGTCGGCCAGCAGGCTCCCAAGGTGGAAGATGTCCGCCTCTACCTCGCGCACAAAGTCGAGCGTGAAGGGGTTAGCCTTCGAGAGCACGCGCTGCGTCCGGTTGTCGGGATTATCGCCATAGATGTTTTCAAAGTAAACCGAGGAGGGACTGGGCATGACGTCCACCGCCACTCCCTCGCGCCGCAGGTCTTCCACGACCGACATATCAGCCTCGCCCACCGCCGTCAGCAGTGCGTAGTCGATGTCCGTGAAGCAGTTCATCGCCTTCGAGAAGTAGAAGGCCGTGCCGCCTGGCATGTGAGCCGTACTCTTCGGCGTAACTATCTTGTCGTGAGTAATATGTCCTATACAACAAAGTTCGTGTTTCATTCTTATTACAAATTATTAGGCCGCAAATGTACTAAAAAAAGAGGAAAGACGCGGCATCTGCCTCTATTAGTTTGCCATCCGCCCTGCCCCTGCCCCTCGTCCGGCCTCTCTCCCAACCTGCTCTCGCTGCCTCCCCGGCGTCTCTCCTCATCTCTCTGCGGAGATAAAATGGAAACTCCAGGCATATAAAGTTCAGAACTCCGGGGAGTAAAATTGGCTACTCTGGGAAGTAAAATTGAAATCACAGTGTGATTTTAATAAAACCACAGTATGATTTTGGTAAAATCACAGTATGATTTCATTCAAATCACACTGTGATTTCTATTTTTCCTCCACAGAGTTACAAATTTTCCTCCGCAGAGGCGCAAACTTATCTCCGCAGAGGAAGAAATTTTCCTCCGCAGAGATAGGAATTTATATCAAGGGGTATTAGCGCTTGCGACTCCGCAGCCAGCTGATTCCGGCCGCCGCACCGAGGACAAGGATGACGTCGAGGGCTGCGTAGATGTAGCTGAAGAGACCGCCGATGTGCGCGTTCTCGCCGTAGGAATGCATCCCGCTGAGGAAGTAGTTCACCCCAAAGAAGGTCATTAGTACTGAGGAGAATGCGAGGACGGCGGCGAAGTTGAAGGACCAGGCATTGCACCACCTCGGCACCAGCCGCAGGTGCGACACGACGGCATAGACGACCATCGTGATGAGGGCCCACGTCTCCTTCGGGTCCCAACCCCAGTAGCGGCCCCACGACTCGTTGGCCCAGATAGCTCCGAGGAAGGTGCCGACGGTCATCAGGGCAAGGCCGACGAGCATCGCCATCTCATTGACTATCGTCAGTTCGCGGAGGCGCATACCGGCAACCGGGCTTTTCCCGCGCAAAAGGATGAGGACTAAGTTCGTCAAACCCAGCAGACAACAGATGCCGAAGAAGCCGTAGGCAGCGACGATAACGGCGACGTGGAACATCAGCCAGGGCGACTTCAGGACGGGGACAAGCGTGCCTATCTGCGGGTCCATCCAGTTGAGGCCGGAGACGAAGAGGATGATGCCACCGAAGAGCGTCGCCAGTGCCAGGGTTATCACGCTCCGGCGGAGGAATATCCAGCCGGCCAGCACCGTAGCCCAGGCGACATAGACCATCGTCTCGTAGGAGTTGCTCCACGGGGCATAGCCACCGACGTACCAGCGCATGCCCATCCCGTAGCTGTGGTAACAGAAGAACAGGGCGATGCCGAGGGCGAGGAGGGCACATGCCCAGCGTATCCAGCGCTCCTCGCGGAATAGTCCGAGGAAAGAGACGGCGAGGAGGATGCCGCCGAGTATCAGGTAGCCCTTCTTGCAGGTCTGGAAGATGTTGAGTTTGTTGTAGGCTATCTCCACGCGAATCTTCTCGGGGTTGATGCTCGGACCCGTGTTGCGTTTCTCTTGATAACGCTTGATACCGTCGAGGAGTTGGTTCGGCTTTGTCCAGTCGCCGCTTTGCAAGGCTTTGCCCACCTCCTGCATGTACCAAGGGAAGACCTTCGCGACGAAGAGGGAATCCTGACCTGTGAAGACCGAGAGGTCGTCGCCCGGGGAATACCAGCGGTGCTGTTCATCGCCAGCCAAGGGGAAGATGCGGAGGAGCTGGTAGCCGAGGAGCTGGTATATGAGATTCGCTTGCTCGTCCAGTTTGAGGATATCCTTCTCGAGGCGAGTGCGCTCGGCAGGACTCTTGCGGTAAGCCTCCTCGAGTGCGTCTTGCAGCTTGTAGTTTCCCGCAGGGGTGAAGAGTTCGATATAGGAACAAGCCTCCGAGGGGAGAGCGTAGCGCGCGGCCACCTCTTCGCTGGGGACGTGGAGGAAAGGCACCTGCACCCACATCCGCGGCATGGCGAGGAAGCTCAGGAGGAACTGGTCGGAGTTCAGCCCCTTGTAGTGGTCGGCCTTGTGCAACTTCCTAAGGAGCTCCGAGGAGTACGTATTCATTGGAATCATCCGACCCGAGGGGGATTGGACGGGCAACTCGCCGAAGCGAGCCGCCTCCGCCTCCGGGACTGGCATCCGCAGCAGTGCCTGCTCCACCGCCGACTCCTCGGCAAGGAGAGATTGAGGGAAAAGGGCGAGTAAGGCCAAGCCAACTGCCCCTCCCTTCAGCATCCTACTGAGCTGCATGAAGCGGCTCTCCTTCCCAAAGAGGGAGCATAGAAGTCCGAGGAAGAGCAAGGCATAGCCCACGTAGGTTATCGTCCGACCCGCCACGTCGCGGCTGACCGAGAGTATCGTCCCCTGCTCGTCGCGGTCGTAGGATGCCTGGAAGAAACGGTAGCCTTCGAGGTCAAGGACATTGTTCATGTAGATGCGCTCCAGACGCTCCTCTCCGTCGAGGCGAACTATGACTCTGCTTTCGTACGAGGATGGGCTTTCGGAGCCGGGATAGCGCGTCAGTATGAAGTCCCGAAGTTCGACGGTGAAGGGAAGCGTATGCCGCACGAGGCCCCGGTCGGTCTGTACCTCCAGATAGTCCCGAGCTTCCCCTTCGCGAAGATGCAAGATTCCCTCTTCACTGAAGACGTGAGACACGAATGCCCCCGCCAGTATCACCATGAAGGCCCCATGCACCAGCAGCGCTCCCCACTTACGCCGCTCCCAAAGTCGGAGACGCTGAGCCACACAGATGTAATTGAACACCATGAGCAGTTGCAGCAGCATGAAGAGCGGGGAATAATACACCAAAGCCTTCGCCGCCGCCGTCCCCATCCCCCGCTCGATGAAGGTAGCCACGGCCAAGCCTCCGGCATAGACAAGCATCAACGCCACCGAGGTCTTGGCCGAGGCCATCATCCGTCCGACACGCTCGCTCATCGGTTGATAGTCTGGGGTTCTACGCCTTCGAGAGTTATCCGCACGGGGTTGATCTTCCCCTCAGCGTCGAACGTCATGCGGTCGATACAGGTGTAGCGGTGATGCCCGTTGTCGTCATTGAGCGGGTGCCGGTGGTAAACGATGTAATAGTCGTCGGTTCCCGGCGGATTGAGTATGGAGTGGTGGCCGGCTCCGGTTCCCACCTCGGGGTCTTGCTCCAGTATCTTTCCGATGCGCTCAAAGGGGCCGAAGGGGGTGTCGGCGATAGCGTATGCCACACAGTAATCCGGGCCTGTCCATCCGCCCTCGCTCCACATGAAGTAGCACTTGCCGTTCCGGCGGAACATCATCGGACCTTCGACGTACTTCTCGGGCGTGATTTCCTTGTAGATCGTCCCGTCCTCGAAAGGCAGGAGACCCGTAAAGTCGGGCTTCAGCCGCACCACATTGCAGTGTCCCCAGCCTCCGTAGTACATATAATAATCATCCCCTTCGCGGAAGACGAACTGGTCGATAGGCTGCGCCCCGTTCACAATCTCGTTGATGAGTGGTTTGCCCAAAAGGTCGCGGTACGGCCCCTCCGGACGGTCGCTGACGGCGACGCCGATGCCCCCGATTTCACCCTCGTGTACATCGTTGGCGGCAAAGAAGAAATAGTACTTCCCGTCCTTCTCGATGATGGAAGGTGCCCACATGGCACGTTTCGCCCAGCGGACCTCCGTCGTGTCCAGTATGGCCTCGTGCCGCGTCCAGTTCACCAAGTCTTTCGAGGAGAAGCAGTCGAAGCGCACCTGCTTATCAAACTCGTCGCTCAGTGTGGGGTATATCCAATACGTATCGCCGTAGATAGTCGCCTCGGGGTCGGCATACCAGCCGTCGAATACCGGGTTGCCGCTGCGCACCGTGGTGCTCTCTTCGCTCGTTGCCTGCTGTTTAGGTTGGCCGCAGGAAGCCAATAAGCCCGCTGCCGCGAGACTTAGCATCCAAATATGTTTCATCTTTTAATGTTATAAAGGTGTTTGTATTCCTAACAAATAGTCTGACATGGGTTGTAGCGATGTTCGCTACTTATCGGTAGCGAGTGTCGCTACTTATCGCTACCGAGTCTTGGTAGCGGTAACTACTAACATTTGGTAGCGGTAACTACCAAGACTTGGTAGTGGGCATTTCAAAGACTTTGAACTTACCACTTCAAACCTTTTGAACTCCTCGCCTACCACTCTTTGGCCAGTCCGCCTTCGGACGTCTCCTTGTAGAGGGATGGCAAGTCCTTGCCGGTCTGTCGCATGACCTCGACGACCTGGTCGAAGCTCACGCGATGTTTCCCGTCGGAGAAGTTCGAGAAGGTGTTTGCGTCGAGGGCGCGGGCGGCGGCAAAGGCATTCCGCTCTATACAGGGGATTTGCACCAAGCCCCCCACCGGGTCGCAGGTGAGCCCCAGGTGATGCTCCAGCCCCATTTCGGAGGCGTATTCTATCTGCGCGGCCGTTCCACCGAACAGCTGGCTGGCAGCACCGGCGGCCATGGCGCAGGCAACACCCACTTCGCCCTGGCAACCTACGTCGGCCCCAGATATAGAGGCGTTAGTCCGCACGACGTTGCCGAAGAGACCTGCCGTAGCCAAAGCACGGAGGATACGAGAGTCGCGGAACTCACGCGTCTCCTTGAGGTGGTAGAGGACGGCGGGCAGTACACCACAAGAGCCACACGTCGGGGCGGTTACGATGCGTCCGCCGCAGGCGTTCTCCTCCGAGACCGCGAGGGCATAGGCATAGACAAGACCACGGCTCTTGATGCTGCTGCCGTAGCCCTTGGCGCGAATCATGTAGTCGGAAGCCTTACGGCGAATGCCTAAGCCGCCGGGGAGGATGCCCTCCGCCTCGAGGCCGCGGCGCACTGCCTCTTGCATGACGTCCCATACCTCGGCGAGGTAGTCCCAGATCTCCGCTCCTTCGCATTCCTCGACATACTCCCAGTAGGAATGACCCGTGGACTCGCACCAGTGCTGGATGTCGCGGATTTTGCTCATCTCGTACACCTCAACGGTCTTCTGCTCGTTGTACTCCTCGTTGGCCAAGGTTCCGCCACCGATGCTGAAGATCGTCCAGTTGTCCAGCTCCTTCCCCTCCGCGTCGAAAGCCCGGAAGAGCATACCGTTGGGATGGAAAGGCAGGAAGATCTTAGGTTCCCACAGGATTGTAGTGGGAGCCACAGGTTTGAGGATGGAGAGGACAGCGACATCCGTCATGTGTCCCCTACCCGTGGCGGCGAGGCTGCCGTAAAGTGTAACTTCGAAGCGGGCGAAAGGCAGCTTATCCTTCAGCCGATCCAAGAACATCTGTGCCGCTCTGCGCGGGCCCATCGTATGGCTGCTCGAAGGGCCGTTGCCGATACGATATATTTGTTTGATTGACTCCATTATGTTGCTTTTAGATTTGTCGATGTTATATATTATATAATGTATAGGCTCTCGCGTCGGTCATCGCCGGGGGATATCCACGGCTGTGTCCTGCTTCCCGAGAAGGTGGAGCGAAAAGTAATCGACCATTCGCCAATAGAAGTACTCGTCCATGTCGCCGAAGCCGTGGCGTTGCTGTGGAAGAATCAGTAAGTCGAAACGCTTGTTGGCACGGATGAGGCCATCGACGACGCGGAGGGTATTGCCCGGGTGAACGTTGTTGTCGATATCGCCGTGGACGAGCATGAGGTGGCCTTTGAGCTGACGGGCTATCTCGGGGTTAGTTTGGATGCTGTACACGAACGTAGTGTCGCCTTCAGCGCTTACTTCCTCCTTGACACCGTGGTGCGTTTCGCTCCACCAGCGGTTGTAGATACGGTTGTCGTGGTTGCCGGCGCAAGAGACAGCAACCTTGAAGAAATCCGGGTACTGGAGGATGGCCGCTGTGGACATGAAGCCGCCGCCGGAGTGGCCGTGTATGCCGACCCGATGTATGTCGATGAAGGAATAACGATTGGCCAGTTGTTCGATAGCCGCCTTCTGGTCTGCCAGGCCGTAATCGCGAAGATTGCCGTAGCCGAAGTTATGATACCACTTGGAACGACTCGGGTGCCCTCCCCTGTTTCCTACGGTAATAACGACGAAGCCAGCCTGAGCCAAGCGGTCGGTCCGGACGGACATCCTCGTGAAGGGATAGACCGTAGCTTCGACTTGCGGACCCGGATAGACATAGTCGATGATGGGGTAAACCTTGGTCGAATCGAAGTTGAAGGGCTTATACATCACGCCGTAGAGGTCGGTTACGCCGTCCGCCGCCTTTACCTTGAACGGTTCCGGGAAGCGATAACCCGCCGCAAGGAGCTGAGAGAAGTCGCTACGTTCCAACTCCATCACCTTGTTACCGTTCCTATCATAGAGGTCGGTCGCCGGGATGGTGTTCACCCGAGAGTAGTTGCAGACGAAGAAACGCGCGTCGTCGTCCATCTGTACCTGGTGGAAATAATCGCCGGGGGAAAGCTGGCGCAAGCCGCTGCCGTCGAGGTTCACACGGTAGAGGTGCTCGTAGTAAGGATTCTCGCCCTTTTCTTTCCCATTGGCCAGGAAGTAGATGGTGCGGTTCTGCTCATCGACCTTCACGATTTGGTCCACGTGCCACGGGCCGGAGGTGATGCGGTTCTTGAGCGTTCCTTTGTCATCGTAGAGGTAAAGATGCGCCCAGCCATCGCGCTCGCTCCAATGGACGAGCTCCTTACCACCGTTGAGGGCAGCTAAGGGGCGCAGTTCGATATAGGTGTTCATCCGCTCCTGAATCACGGGGACGATTGTGTCTTGGCCAAGTGTATAGGAGCAGATGTCGATGCGGTGCAGGTCGCGGCTGCTGCGCGTCAGGAAGAAGCGGTTCTCATCGCCGAGCCAGATGCGGGAGATGTCCTCCTCGTCGCGTTCCTTCTGGAGGCGGGGACGGGCGGCTAAGCCGAGCGTCTGGTCTTTGAATGCCTTCGTACCTATTTCCTTATATGTATTGCTTTGCAGGTCGAACAAGAGGAGGTGTTCCTCCGGAGCTTCCTTCTCGCCCGGCATCTGGTATTTGTAGGTCTCCAAGGTAGGACGCGGGGAAGCCATGGCATTGATGACCCACAGCTCCTTCACCTTCCGCATATCGGTCTTCGTAATGATGAAATGCTTGCTGTCGGGCGACCAGAGCAGGTTATCCGGATAGCGGCGCTTGCCGTTGCAGAGGGTATCGGTATTGAGGACACTGTACGGTTCGCCGTAGCCGTAATAGCGGACGCCATCCGTAGTCAAGGCCGTCTCGACGATGGTGCTATCTTTCTCGTTCATCTTTGCCTTCTCGTAATCGGCACGCGACATCCAGTAAAGATTCAAATCCTTGGCATAAACGACCGTCTGCCCATCGGGAGAGACCGAGGCCCAGTCGGCTTCCTTCGTCTCTTTCTTCTTATCTACAAGGTGGGTCAGGCGTTTATTCTCCCAATCGTAGGCAAAATAGAAGGTATCTTTCTTCGCTTCCTTTCCCGATTCCACGAAGAAGGTGAAACTCCGCCCATCAGCCTCGGCTTTCAAGTCTTTCAACGAGAGTTGTTGGGCTACAAAGGGGTCTTTGACTATCTCCGTCAGCTCGGAAGCTAACTTGTTCCGGTCGAAGAGAGGTTGCTTCGTCCGCTGCACCGGGTCCACGACGTACCACTGTGTCCCGTCGCTCGTCTTGTAAGAATACCAGAAACGGTTGCCGGTCTGGAACCAATGGGCATCGACCGAGGTCGAGAAGAGCATCGTCTTCAACTTATCGCCCGAGAAGCGTTGCGCCTGGGTATATCCGGGCAGCGGGTCGGCTGCCTCCTGTGCCACTGCCGGCACTGCGGCTCCCCCCAGCAAGGCGGCAGCCATGAATACAAGCAAGTTATATCTTTTCATCTTGTCGTCTGTTAGATTTTCCCGCAAATGTAGAAAAAACAAACTAATATTCGTACCTTAGCCTGCCTGAAAAAGCAATTCCGTATGCTCCGACGTATCATACATATCGACATGGATGCCTTCTATGCCTCCGTTGAACAGCGCGACAATCCCGAACTGCGCGGCAAGCCTGTCGCCGTCGGTCATGCCGACCAGCGAGGTGTCGTCGCCGCTGCCAGCTATGAGGCGCGCAAGTTCGGCATCCACTCCGCCATGCCCTCCGTTACGGCGAAGCGGCTCTGCCCCGACCTTATCTTCATCCCCGGACGGATGGAGGTCTATAAGGCGGTTTCCAAACAGATTCACGAAATCTTCCACGAATACACCGACATCATTGAGCCTATCTCGCTCGACGAGGCCTTCCTCGACGTTACCCAAAACAAGCCGGGCATTGAACTGGCCGTCGATATCGCCCGCGAAATCAAGCAGAAGATTCGCGAACGCCTCCACCTCGTCGCCTCCGCCGGCGTTTCTTATAATAAATTCCTGGCCAAGATTGCCTCCGACTACCGCAAGCCCGACGGCCTCTGCACGATTCATCCCGACGCGGCGCAGGAGTTCATCGACCGCCTTCCTATCGAGTCCTTCTGGGGTGTCGGCCCTGTAACGGCCAAAAAGATGCACCAATACGGCATACACACCGGGCGCGACCTCCACGACGCCTCGCCCGCCATGCTCCGCCGCCTTTTCGGGAAGGCCGGCCAGCTCTACCACGATTTTGCCTGGGGTATCGACAACCGTCCGGTCGAGGCCGTCCGCGTCCGCAAGTCCGTCGGCTGCGAACACACGCTGGAACGCGACATCTCGGCCCAATCCTCCATGATTATCGAGCTTTACCACGTGGCTACCGACCTTGTCGGCCGCCTCACCCGTGCCGGATTTAAAGGGAATACCTTGACGCTAAAGATAAAACACGACGATTTTGTGATTAAAACGCGAAGCATCACGCGTCCGCAACCGCTCGACACCCTCGCCGCCATCTTGCCCCTGGCCAAACAATTGCTCCGCGAAATCGATTACCAGACGCATCCCGTGCGCCTTATCGGGCTGTCGGTTTCAAAGCCGAGTGAGGAGATGCCGGGGGATAGGTGGGTGCAGTTGGAGTTGGAATTTGAGGGGTAATTAGTTGTTTCCGGCAAAAGTACAATTATTTATTTGAGATATGGGAGGAGTCGGAGGGTATCTTCGCGGGTAGTTTCTTAATTTTCTTATTTACAATCGCTTTCGGATGGGGATGGCCAGAAAAAACCATCAATTAAATTGGCCACGTTTTTCGAGGTTTCTGGCGGCAAATTTAGGTAAAAATTTATATACGCAAACTTTTCGTACTAAGAATTTTAGCTTTTATGTTGCAAAACATAAAAAATGCCTCCGATCGTGGCCAATTTAATTGATCGTTTCTTTTGCCACCCCTTTGGGGAAGCTCGGAATACATTATTCTGCCGTCAAAAATGGATTTTTAAGCGAAGAAAACATTATTCCGGGGCCGAAAATCGAGTTGGGAAGCGCGCAATAATGTATTCTTGCGCTGAAAATGGATTTTCGAGCGAAGAAAACATTATTCTCGGCTCAAAAATCGAGTTGGAAGCCGAAGAAAACATTATTCTGAGCTCAAAAATTGATTTTTGGCGAAAGAAAACAGTTTTCTGGGCTTGAAAATTGAGTTTTGGGCGGAGAAAACAGTTTTCCGAGGTCATCAGACGGTATTCCAACCCGAATGTAATGAGGGTTATAAATAGCCGTAGGTTTTAACCTACGGTATTGGTGTTGAATTTGTTACCCGACGATTGACGCATGTCGTAATCGTTGCCGCGCCGCAGAGTACCGTAGGTTGAAACCTACGGCTATTTATAACGCCAGCTTCGCTTGGCGTTGGGATACATAGGTTTGGTGAACAGATGCAAACTAACACTATCTGCACTGCTCCCCTGCGAAGGGGAGCTGGCTCGCGAAGCGAGACTGAGGGGTTAGGGGTCGAGACTGAAGGATGTATTCCTTTAATTCTTCATTCTTCATTCTTAATTTTTAATTTATAAACCCCATCCCCCCTTCGGGGTACTTCCCCTTCGCAGGGGAAGAGTTCGGATAGTATTAGAGGCACAAATTATAAGATGAACTTTATTTTTTAATTAACAATTTAAATAGTAGTGCGATATGAAAAAGATTTTTACTTTGATAGCGTTGCTGATGATGGCGACGTGGGTTGGATGGGGGCAAGAAACATTCTCAGGAGGAACAGGAACAGAAAACGATCCTTATCAGATAAGCAGTGCTGAAGATTTGAAAACTTTAGCCAGTAGCACAGAAAATCAATATACCAGCAAATATTTCATTTTAACTCAAGATATCGATTTAAATCCCGGTATTACTTTCAGTGAAGAAGAACCTTATGTAAGCGGAACACCAGAAGAATGGACGCCATGTTCTGTTTATTCATTTAATGGAAATAATCATACGATTAGTGGGGTTTATGTAAAATACGAAAACACTGAAAAGAAATCTTCCGTTGGCTTATTTTCAGAAGGTAGTATAAAGAATTTAAATGTAGCCAATAGCTATATTGAAGTTAATAGTAATATTGAAGCTGGAATACAAATGTATATCGGCGGAATTGTCGGTTCAGGAATTGCAACTTATTGCAGCTTTGATGGAATTATTAATGCAAATATTGAGGGGACAGTTAGTGAACTCAATATTGGTGGGATATATGGAGCAGGCTACTCTGCCAGCAGCTATGAAACAGAACATTGCCATACAGCGGGGAAGATAAATGTATCTTTAAAAGATATTCAATTAACAGAATTGGGGGCTTGCCACATAGGGGGAATTGGTGCAGAAGTTGCTTCTCTTTCTTATAATGCGGCTGAAATTACAGTTAATATAGACGGCATGAAACCATCATCTTTTGGGGGATTTCTTTGGGTAAGTGGAGTTGCCACCAAACCTTCAGCGATGACATCTTGCTATAATACAGGAAATATAACAGTTACAGGAACTAACATTAGTGAATCTATGCCAATGGTAGGAATTGGCGGAATAACGAGTTCGGGAGGAGCTAATTCTATTATTAATTATTGTTATAATACAGGAACTGTTAATGCATCTGGCTTTGAAAAACTCACTGGCAATGTAGGTGTAGGCAGTATTATAGGACTAAATCAAGCACAGAAAGGTCCTAATCCTACTTTAGAAGATGTTTATTACGTAAAAGGTACAACAGCCATCGGTAAAAATGTTTTTGACAATACTGGTTCTATCGAGGGTTTAATCTCGAAAGAGGAAAACAAGTTTAAAAGCGGAGAAATAGCCCATGCCTTAAGAGACAAAGGCGGCTACGGCCAAAACTTAGATGAATACGGCAATGCCATAGACGAAACCCCAGTTCTCCTTTGTTTCGCAGGAGATGAACAGAAGGTTTATAAATTGACTTTAAAATCAAATGATATAACAACGATTAGTGGTAATATCTACCGTAATGCTGAACCAGCCAAACTCTTGCAGGAAGATGTTTATAATAAACTAATGGAAACAGCAGAAGAAGGGAAAGATTTGATTTGGAAGAATACGAAAGGCGATGTTGTTGCTATCGGCAATGACTATACACCAAGTACAGATGAAAAACTGACGGCTGAGTGGGGTGATGTCTATACGATCACCACAGAGGTTGAACCAACTGCCGAGGCAGGAATTGTAGAAGTTAGCAAAAAGAAAGCGCAAGAAGGAGATGAAATTTCATTTACCGTAACAGCTAACGAAGGCTATGAGTTCGTTTCTGTTACAGGTGCTACATTTACACAAGGTGAGGAAGCTGGTTCTTATACCTTCACCATGCCAGCAGAAGATGTAACTATCACCGCCACCTTCAAAAAGATAGAAACCGGCGACGATGACGACGACGAAGGCGGCATCAGCACCAAACGCTACCAACTCTTCCTTGCCGACCGCGATTTCTACCTGAACGACAAATACGATGCCGAGGGCTTGGTATTGTTCTCCCGCCACGACAAACGCTATGCCGAAGTGGGCGGCAGCTTCACTGTCTATTACGAAAAGGACGGCGAAGTGAATGCCGGCGACTACCGCATCTTCTGGAGCAAGAGCGCGAACGGGGAATATAAGGAAGTGAAGTTCGACGAGGTGAGTGGCTTCTACCAGATTCGCAATGTGCAGAGCGATGTCTATGTCAAGATTTATGGCATGGATGGATTCCCGGTTGCGAATGAAAGCATCGAAGCACAGGAGGCACGGGCATACGCTCAGGCTAATAAGATTGTAGTCATCACGCCGGAACCGACGGAGGTGCAGATTATCTCGATGGCAGGCGCCGTAGTCGCAACTGCACAGGTGGCCGGACAGCAAGAGTTCGCAAACCTGACGGAAGGCGTATATATAGTCCGGATGGGCGAGAGCGTTGTGAAACTGCAAGTAAGAAATTGATACGCTCAACCTGTATCAATATGATCGTTTATAATTTTTAAGTTTTGCACGGGAGGGACGGGCCGGGAGGTTCGTCCCTTTTCGTTAATAATTTATATCTTTGCGGATCTAAAATTGGAGCAATGGATAAAAAACAAGCTATAATCCTCGCACAGAAATATAAGGAACTGGTGGCAGAGAAGCTGCCGGTGAAAGCCTTATACCTTTACGGTTCTTATAGCAAAGGAGATTATCGAAAAGATAGTGATATTGATATAGCGGTCGTTGTGGAGCGATTGGCTGACGACTATTTCGAAGATACTCCCTTGCTGTGGAAACTCAAACGCAAGGTGAGTAATCTGATTGAGCCAGTACTCCTGACGGAAGATATGAATAATCCATTGTACAGAGACGTTACTCAAACCGGAATATTGATTTAAGAGCAAGAAAATGGATGATTATCCACTCGTCGAAATAGAAGATATGAACGCCGACCTTATCGAAGGCGATAGCTACCTAAAGGACTTGACTGTAGCGGATATAAACGGACCGGGGAAACGCGGGACGGCAAGCCAAGTCCCGATGCGGATAAATGCGCTGATATTGCTGCTGGTCTTCGAGGGGACGTGCGAACTGAACATCGATTACGTACACTACAAGCTGGAGGCAAATACGTTTGCCACGATAATGCCGACACACGTCGTCCAATTCCTGACGATAAGCCCCACATTGCGCGGACGATTGCTGGTCGTCTCCCGTTCGTTTCTGGAACAAACAGCGCCGGCACGCCGGTCGCCGAATGTACATTATATGAATGTGCGGAAGAATCCATGCGTACGCTTAAAGCGAGAAGAAATCAAGATTTTGGATGACTGTATGCAGCAAATACGCGAGAAGATACGCAAACGCACGCATCTGCTTCAGCGGGATATGCTGCAGAATGCGCTGGTCGGGTTCTTTATCGAGATAGCGAATATCATGATGCAGCAAGGGGGACGCATTGCACCGCCGACCCTGTCGAGGAAGGAAGAATTACTCGACAAGTTTCTGCAACTTTTGTTCGAGCATGTGAAGGAAGAACACGGGGTTGCGTTCTATGCCGAGAAACTGCTTATCACCCCGCAATACCTGTCGCTCGTGCTGAAAGAACAGACAGGGAAGGCGGCGAACAAATGGATAGATGAAGTGTTGGTGAGCGAGGCGAAGATATTACTGAAGTCGCCCCAGATAACGGTGCAGAAAGTGGCTGACCTGTTGCATTTCTCAGACCAGTCCACTTTCGGAAAGTTTTTTAAGAAACAGACCGGATTGTCGCCGATGGAGTTTCGGAAGTCCGATTAATCGAGCTGGATATAATCGTGCTTGCGGAACTTATACCAATTCAACAGTTCGTTTGCCCCGTAGATAAGGATGGCGACACCGAAGATAATGAAGGTATTGGCAGCGATGGCGGCAGGATTGCAGATAATCATCACACCGGTCAAAAGGATTAGCGTCGGAAGGATAAAGAACGAGAAAGCGACACGCCCCCAACGGCGAGCACGCAGCAAGACCGCCCATTGCTGGATTCCGGCAATCACCAAGACGGCACCCAATACATACATTAATATATTAACGAAGAAACCGGGCATCAAGACAAGCCAGCCGCCCAAGAGGAGACTCCCGATGCCGTCTATCGGGAACATTGCCGGATAAGCGCCGGCAGATTTGTCGCGCGTCAGGTAGTTGATAAGGGAAATGATGCCGGGAATCATAAAGAGAACACCTATCGTCATCACTAAATAATGGATGGCGGCCTCCGGCCACAAGATGAGAACCAAGCCCAAGGCGATGGAAAAAATACTGCGCAAGATTGCGTTATTGATATGTTTCATGTTCTAATAATATTGTTATACGTTATCCCTATAACACGGAAAGTAGCCCGTTTGTTTGCCTCCCGCAAAGAGGAAACGCAAGAAGATTGGTTTTTATTTGTATGTTTGAAAACATATTTTTAGAACATACTTTTTGCTTAATATATTGATACACAAGAATGGCAAAAGAGCCAGGCAAAGCTAATTTCTGAAAAAACATGAAAGGCCGTTTGTTTTTTTAATTAGTTCGCCTTACTTTTGATTCGCGATTAGGAAACACCTATCACATATAATATAAAGAAGCATACAACTTAAAACCCAAATATACATTATGAGTTATCTTAAATTTGACAAAACAGTAATGATAAACTTGGAAGAGTCTTTGACGCGCGAAGTATTACGTACGAACCGTCTGGGCGCTTACCATAGCAGTACTGTTGTTGATTGCAATACCAGGAAATACCACGGATTGCTTGTGATGCCAGTACCTGCACTCGATGATGACAATCATGTTTTGTTATCTTCTTTGGATGAAACGGTGATACAGCATGGCGCTGAATTCAACCTCGGGTTGCACAAGTATGGCGAAAACAACTTTAGTCCGAAAGGGCATAAGTACATCCGTGAATATTCGTGCGACACTGTTCCACGTACCGTTTATCGCGTAGGTGGAGTTGTTTTCTCAAAGGAGAAAGTTTTCTCCATGTTTGAAAACCGTATCATGATTAAGTACACGCTGGAAGATGCACACTCGGCTACGACGTTGCGTTTCCGTCCGTTCCTTGCTTTCCGCAATGTGAAAGATTTGACTTACGCGAATGGGAATGTGAATCAGAATTACACGGAAGTTCCGGGTGGTATCAAAACTTGCATGTATGCCGGATATCCGGAATTGTTCATGCAGTTCAGCAAGAAACCGACCTTCGTCTTCGACCCGAAATGGTATTATGGTATCGAATATTCCAAGGAACAGGAAAGAGGTTATCCGTACAAGGAAGACTTGTATGTTCCCGGTTATTTCGAACTTCCTATCAAGAAAGGCGAATCGATTATCTTCAGCGCCGGCGATAGTCAAGTAGCCACAACACGCTTGAAGACATTGTACGAAACAGAAGTGAATGCCCGCACACCGCGCACGAGCTTCTTCAACTGTCTGAAGAACTCGGCTCAGCAGGTTTACTTCCGTCCGAAGAAGCAAGATGCTTATCTGTTGGCTGGTTATCCATGGTTCAAGGTTCGTGCCCGCGACTTGTTCGTATCTGCTCCGGGATGCACGATTTCGATCGAAGACCCTGTTCGCTTTGAAAAATTGATGGCGACAGCTCTGCCGGCATTGCGTGCCTTCATGGAAGATGGTGCTCAAGATGCTGTCATCCGTGAAATCGAACAGCCAGACGTATTGTTGTGGGCTATCTGGAGCATCCAGCAATATGCGAAAGACCAGGGAATCGCTAAGGCTAAAGAACTGTACGGTGAGTTTATGGATGAAGCGATAGATTATATTATTTCGCAGAAACATCCGAACCTGAAAGTTGCCGATAGCGGATTGGTATATTCCGAAGGCCGCGACAAGGCTATCACATGGATGAACTCTACAGTAAATGGACATCCGGTCGTTCCTCGCTCAGGCTATATCGTTGAATTCAACGCTTTATGGTATAATGCTCTCTGCTTCTATAAAGAATTGAATGGCGGAAATGCGAACGAGAAAGTAGAGAAGTTAATCAACGACATCAACATTTCTTTCCCGAATACATTTATTAATGGTTACAATTATCTGTTCGACTATGTGAACGGTTCGTTCGTAGATTGGAGCGTTCGCCCGAACATGATTTTCGCTGTAGCCCTGCCCTATTCGCCGCTGACCCGTATGCAAAAACGCTCGGTGCTCGACATCGTTACCAAGGAATTACTTACTCCGAAGGGTATCCGTTCGTTGAGTCCGAAGAGCGAAGGCTATCGTCCTTATTGCACCGGTCCGCAATACGAACGCGACTTGGCTTACCATCAAGGAACTGCTTGGCCGTGGCTGTTGGGCTTCTATCTGGAGGCTTATCTGCGGGTATTCGGCAAGTCGGGTGTCGCCTTTGCCGAGCGAATGTTGATCAGTATGGAAGATGAAATGTCGAAGCATTGTATCGGAACAATCGCTGAATTGTTCGATGGCAATCCGCCGTTCACCGGACGCGGAGCCATCTCTTATACCATGAACGTGGCTTCCATCCTTCGTATTCTGGATATTTTAGAGAAGTATAACGCCGAATAAACTACGTACTATATGAAAGCATTAATGTTTGGATGGGAATTCCCTCCTCATATTCTGGGTGGTTTGGGTACTGCCAGCTATGGTTTGACCAAGGGTATGGCTTTGCAACCCGACATGGATATTACGTTTTGTATCCCGAAACCTTGGGGAGATGAAGACCAAAGTTTTTTGAAAATCATAGGAGTAAATAGTGTCCCTATCGTCTGGCGCGACGTAAATTATGATTATGTTAAGGAGCGCTTGGGCAAATATATGGACCCGCAACTGTATTTTGACTTCCGCAATCATATCTATGCCGACTTCTCGTACCGCTACGTGAACGACTTGGGTTGCCTGGAGTTCTCTGGACGTTACCCGAATAACTTGCTGGAAGAAATTAATAACTATTCGATTGTGGCCGGTGTCATCGCCCGCACTATCCCGTGCGATGTTATCCACGCTCACGACTGGCTGACTTATCCCGCCGGAATCCATGCTAAGCAGGTAACGGGCAAACCGCTGGTTATCCACGTCCATGCTACCGATTACGACCGTAGCCGTGGAAATGTGAACCCGGATGTTTACGCCATCGAAAAGAACGGTATGGATAACGCCGACCATATCATCACGGTAAGTAACCTGACCCGTCAGACGGTCATCGACAAATACCATCAAGACCCGGCGAAGGTAACGACCGTACATAACGCTGTTGAACCGTTAAGCCCCGAAATCCTTGCCATCGAAGACAAGAAAGGGGTCAAGGACAAAGTCATCACGTTCTTGGGACGTATCACGATGCAAAAGGGACCGGAATATTTCGTGGAAGCTGCCGCCAAAGTTTTGGCCAAAGCTCCGCACGCTCGCTTCATCATGGCCGGTAGCGGCGATATGATGGACCAGATGATTCGTCTCGCGGCATCGCGGAACATCTCTGACCGTTTCCACTTCACGGGATTCATGAAAGGCAAACAGGTATATGAGGTATTGAAGGCAAGCGATGTTTACGTCATGCCTTCCGTATCCGAACCTTTCGGTATCTCTCCGTTGGAAGCCATGCAATGCGGCGTTCCGAGCATTATCTCGAAGCAGTCCGGTTGCGCGGAAATCTTGGACTATGCCATCAAAGTGGATTATTGGGATATCGAAGCGTTGGCCGACGCGATGTATTCCATCATCTCTTACCCGGCTATGCACGAGTTCCTGAAAGTGGAAGGAAAGAAAGAGGTCGATAATATCAAGTGGGAATACGCCGGGCAAAAAGTCCGCCGCATCTACGACATGGTTACCGGCCAGCATTAACCTAAACAGCTTTATAAACTAACAATAACAAATTAAAAAAGATACACATTATGAAAACAATCTGTTTTTATTTTCAGATACATCAACCGTTCCGTTTAAAAAGATATCGCTTCTTCGATATTGGCAACGACCATTACTATTACGATGACTTCCAGAACGAGGAAATCATCCACCGCATAGCTGAGAAATGCTACTTGCCGGCCAACCGTACAATCTTGGAAATGATTCGTAACAGTGGCGGCAAATTCAAAGTGGCTTTCTCCATCTCCGGTGTCGCCCTCGAACAGATGGAAATCTACGCTCCGGAAGTTATCGACAGTTTCAAGGAACTGGCCGCTACGGGCAACGTGGAATTCTTGTCGGAAACTTACGCCCACTCGCTGGCTTCACTCGGCGATATGGACGAGTTCAAACACCAGATTAAGAAGCAGGAAGACAAACTCCAGACACTCTTCGGTGTCAAGCCGACTGTCTTCCGCAATACGGAGTTGATTTATTCCGACGATATCTCTGAAGTGGTTTACGAAATGGGCTACAAAGGTATGCTGACTGAAGGTGCCAAGCATATCCTCGGCTGGAAGAGTCCGAACTATATGTACGCTTCTGCCGTTCAGCCGGACTTGCATCTTCTGTTGAAGAACGACCGCTTCAGCGAAGACCTCTCCGACCGCTTCACGGACTACAGCTGGAATGAATATCCGTTGACAGCCGACAAATACATCAACTGGATTGCCGAGACGCCGGAATCTGAACAAGTTATCAATCTGTTCATGAACTACGAGGTTCTCGGTTCCCTCCACCCGGCTGAATCCGGTATCTTCGAGTTCTTCAAGGCTCTGCCTCGCTATGCAGCCGAACGCGGCATCAGCTTCTCGACACCGTCTGAAATCTTCAAGCTGATGAAACCGGTTGATACACTGCCGGTAGCCTACCCGATTTCTTGGGTCGATGAAGAAAAGGATTGCAGCTCTTGGCTGGGTAACGTCTTGCAGCAGGAAGCATTCCGCAAGATTTGCGAAATCGGTGCACGCGTCCACATGTGCGAACCGCGCCGTATCCGTCAGGACTGGTACTACCTGCAGAGCAGCGACCACTTCTACTACATGAGCACGAAGCACATGGGCAAAGGTGGTTTCAGCCCGTACGACAGCCCCTACGAGGCATTCACCAACTACATGAACGTCCTCTCCGACTTCATCGTACGCGTCAATGCCCAGTTCCCCGAAGCCATCGAGAACGAGGAGCTGAATTCTTTGCTGACTACCATCAAGAACCAGGGCGAAGAAATCGAATCCTTGCAAAAGGAATTGGACAAGATGAAGAAAAAGGCAGCTGCAAAAAGCAAGCAATAATTTAAGAATTTGAGCAAACATACTGTAGGGAGGTGTGTCGTGAGACACGCCTTTCTTTTTTATTCCCGCAAGTATTCCGCTATCCCCATGAAGTTCCGCTCCAGCAGATACATCTGCCGCGCCATGAACGCGAACAGCGTGCCCCAATCCGACCGCCGATGGAAGTCGGCCCCCGTCTGCCGGGCATAAATCCGAGCCACCTCCTCCCCGCTCTCGCGGACAAAGCATACATCCCAGACGAGTCCCTCGGGAAAATCCTGCTCCAACACATCTTTGTACCACGTCAGCCGCTCGAACATCTCCAGCCGCTCGTCTTCACGCCGGTGGTTTACTTCGAGGGCAACCGACACGCCGTCGCGGTCGAGGTCGAACTTCAGTTCCACGCCCCGCACCTTCGTGTCGTAGAGCACCCACATCTTCCGCCGCCCGCGCAGGTAGGGTTGCACCTCGCAGTAAGCGGCAAAACTCTCCCAAAACTCTGTTTTCAGTTGCTTCAATTCGTCTTTCTTATACATTTTGCTTCGCAAATATTGGTTTAAAATTTTTGGAGAACTGTTCAGGAAACCATATCTGAGGTCTCAGACACCTTTCCCGACGCTTCGGATACCATGTCAAACGCGTTTGACACCCTTCCCAATCCTTCGGACGCCATGTCAAATGCGTTTGACACCTCTTCCAACCCTTCGGATGCCATGTCAAACGCGTTTGACACCATCTTTCTCCTATCCAAAATGAAAATTTTAGTGGTAAAAATCTTTTTCCTTTAAATAAATGATTTCGCCGAAGGCGGCCAACTTCTCCATGTCAATCTTTCGTTTGTTGCCGACGACGGCATAAATCGCCGGATGCCCCTTCAGCTGACGGTCGTAGAACTGGACGAGGTCGTCCATCCCGATGCCGTCGAGCAGTTGCAGCATGAGGCGGTTCGGGTCCTCATGGAATCCCTCTTTGCGGTAGAATGCCCAGCGGAGGGAGATGTCGCGGAAGCCGGGATAGGAGCCGTTCACCTCGTTGCGGATGGCCTGCTTGACGGGCTCGAGCTTCTCGGGCTTCACGGGCATGTCGCGCAAGAGGGCGTCGAGCACCGAAAGAGCGTCGATGGTCTTGTCGCTCTGCGTCGAGAGCGTCGTCCGGAAGTAGCCCGGCTGGTCAGGATATTGGCGGAAAGGTAATTGGTAACGCCCATTCACCCGGTAGGCAAACGAGCGGAACTCGCGGATTTCCTGGAAGAGGATGGACGACATATCGCCCCCGAAATAATTTGAGAACAAGCGGGAAACGAAGCGGTCGCGCTGACTTTCGACCGGCTCGCCGGGCACGAAGCCACAGATGATGCTTTGCGAGACGTCCGCCTTGTCCACGAAGAAGACGCACGGCTGCTCGTAGGTTTCCAACGGGCGGAAACAAGGCGAGACGGACGCGCGCTTGACTTTCTTCAGAGGCAGGAAGTGGCGCAAGAGAGCCTCTACCTCGTCGGTCGGGAGCGTGCCGCAATAGTGGAGGTCGCAGGCGTAAGTCATCACCTCGTGGAGGATGCGGATAAGCTCCTCACCCTTCAGTTGCTTGATTTCCGCGAGAGAAAGTTTGCGCAGGTAGGCGGAGTTCTCACCAAAGGCCATCTTCTCGGCGACAGCCCGCGCGATGCTCTCGCTCGACTGGTGGAAGGAGCGCTCGATGACCTTCGCCTCGTCTATCAGATGGTGAATCTTCTTCTTGTCCGCCTTCGCATGAGCCAGGAAATGAGCCACCAACTCGAGCGTCTGGCGGAAGTTGGCCTCGAAGCCGGTAACGCGGACGACGAAATTCCGCTCGTTGGCCTCGAAGCTCAGTGTGCTGCCCAGCATCTGCAGGTGCGTACGGAACTCGCTAAACGAATACTTGTCCGTCCCTATCTGCTGCAAGTAATTGGCGATGAGCAAGAGGTGCGGCTCGACAATCGTCCCAATGGAAAAGAGCATATCGAGGGAGAAAAGGTCGTTTACAGGATTCTCCGTCGTATAGAGCGTAACAAATGGGGTCAAATCGCGAACCTGCATCCCGTTGGAGGTCTCGTCGAGGAAGCGCGGCTCGAGCGGTTCGACGGGCCAGGTGGCCAACTCGCGGGCATAGGCCGAGGAAGTCTGTCCCTGCTTCGGGATGACCGGGATGTAGTCGGGCTTGGGGAGGTCGTCCTTCGGATAACGGCCGGTCTTCTTCGTCGTCAGAAGATAGTCCTCCGTGAAATACGTGCCGGCGACGCGGATAATATCCTCTTTCGTCAGCGTATCTATGCTCTTTACTTCTTCCAAATACTCTTCCCACGTTTTTCCCTGCGAATAGACACGCATCATCAATTGGGCGCGGGAGCCGATGTCCTCGAGCATCGACATATAATTGCGCTTCAGCTCGAGCTTGAGGCTCTGGAAGAACTCTTCGGTAAAATCGCCCTCCTTCAGGCGGTTCAGCTCGCCCCAGACCAGTTTCTCCGCCGCCGCGTAGGATTGGAACAAGAGCCTCGGCATGACGATGATAGCCAGGATGCCCGCCTCGTTCATCTGCTCGTTGATGACCGAGGCCGCCAAGACCTTGTGCTCGACAACGAGCTTGTCCAGGTAGCCCGTACCGTTGCCGTTGTTCAGCAAGGCCACGGCGACCTTCAGCGCCGCCTCGTCCGGATGGTTCGCCGGCACGCCCCGGAAGCCTAAGGCCATCATCTTGACGAAGGGCACGGGGACCTTCAGGTGGAACAGCTCGCGCCCCTTGAACTCGGGGAGCGGAGAATGGAGACGCGGCACCTCGCCACCACGAGGGATACGCGAGAAAGCCTCCTCGACAATCGGGAGGGTCGTCTCAATTTGGAAATCGCCACAGAGAATCAGACCCATGTTCGAGGCGACATAATACGTCTCGAAGAAACGGCGCATGGCCTTGAGGCTCGGATTCTTCAGGTTCTCGGTACTGCCGATGATGGGGTATGCGTAGGGATGATCCTTGAAATAACGCTCCTTCAGACGCTCGACGGAGAGACCGCCGACGTAATCGCCATACATATTCTTCTCCTCATAGACTGTCTCCAACTCGCTTTGGAAGAGACGGAAGACGGGATTGAGGAAGCGCTCGCTGTTGATTTCCGCCCACTGGCGCATGTATTGGGGCGAGAAGATGTTGTAGTAAGAAGTGAAATCGGCCGAAGTCCCGGCGTTCAGCTTCGTCCCCCCATAACGGGAGATGAGGCGGTCGAACTCGTTGGGAATGACGAACTCGGAAGCCTGGATGCTAAGGCGGTTGATTTCCGCCTGGATGTCCGCGCGGAGCTTAGGGTCGTCGGTCTCGCCCAGTTCGTCGTACTTGTCGGCGATTTGGTCGAGGAAGACCTTTTCGGCGGCATAATCGGTCGTCCCGATTTTGTCGGTACCCTTGAACATCATGTGCTCGAAGTAATGGGCGATGCCGGTGTCGGGGCAGTCCTTTGCCCCCGCCTTGACGACTACCGCGCCGAAGACCTTCGGCTGGTTGTGGTCCTCGTTCAGCCAAACAGTCAAGCCATTACTCAGCGTATATGTCTTGCAGACTATCTTTTGTTCTAATGATTTCATTCCCTTTACAGCAATTAGAGCACAAAGGTAGGAAATATTAACGAAGGGGGACGACAAAAGAGGGGCGAAAATTTGTAAGTTTGCGGGCGAAGGGCGGCGAGGCCCGGGAAGAAGGAAGTTCCATTTTTTAGCTTTAAAAGACATGAAAAGACACAGCTATTTTGTATTTAGCCTTTGCGCTATATTAAGCATTCTATCTTGCACAAAGAAAACAGAGACAAACGAGGGTATCCAAAGAATCGTGTTGGAAGAAAGCATCGACTACACAGAGAAAGAAGTGATCGATTCCGTCCGATACCTGCAATTAGAGACCAACGACGATTGCCTGATATCCTATGTTTCGCAACTCTTTTGTACCGACCGCGAAATTATCATCTTCGACATCTACACACAAACCATCTATGTCTTCGATTACGACGGCAAATTCCTGAGAAAGCTACACAAGCAAGGGCAAGGGCCGGGAGAATATGCGACGATTCTATCCATCAGCATTGATGAAACGACGAATGAAATCCTAATTGTAGATTCGGGCAGCCGCGTCTTGTGCTACGACCTTTCATCTTTCGACTATTTAAGAGAAATCCAAATGGAAGCTATCGCAGTCCAAAAAGAAAAGGCAAACAGCCTTATCGCCTATAACGCATCGAGTATCACAAAGGACGGACAGCCCTACAATTACTATTTGACTCGATGGGAGGACGGTGCAATAAGCAATGGTTTCATTCCGATAGAATTTTCCAGCGAATATTTGATGGCGCCCAATTATCGCTTCTACACGTATAATAAAGGGCTTTATTTCTATCCCCCATTCCAATCATCTATTTATAAAATCAAAGGGGAGAGTTGTGAACCCTGCTACGATATTCAATACGGGAACTATCACTTCCCTCCATTGGATATTTTGAAAAGCAAAGACAACAATGGGAATTATATTCTAAACCTAAGGAAAGACTTTTATGTATATTCCGCTCAGATATTCGAGAATGACGATTTCTTGATTACAACCTATTATGTAGCTTTGCGTACTTATATTGGTATTTATGATAAAAAGACGAAGCATACAGTCAATCTACTACGAAAAGACTTTGAGACTAATCCAGCGACAGTAGATTGGCTGAATATTATAGCTTCGCACGGAGATAGTTTTGTTTCCATTCTCAATCATGCAGATTTAGCAGAGATAGATGAAGAGGAAATAAAAGATGAAAGCTTGAAACGACTATTAACAATGCCGGAAGATGCTAATCCGATATTGAGATTTATTCGATTTAAACATATAAATTAAATACATTATATTTATGAAACGTACATTTCTATTCAGCCTTTTATCTCTTACTCTCCTCTCAGCTTGCCAAGAGCAACAAGGGAAAAGCGACAGTGAGACCATTCAAACTCTTGAGATTGATATTCAAGCTGAGGAATCAAAGAGACCTTTGTCTGATTTCGCAGAAAACACGCTTGTTGTCCTACCAACTTCAGACTCCCTTCTGATCGGAGAGATATATCGCGTATGTTCGCAAGGTGATTATATTTATGTATCGGATGGGGCAAACCTATACAAGTTTCTTTTGAATGGAAACTATCAGGGCAGAATCTCGCGACAAGGACAAGGACCGGAAGAATATATCAATATCGGTGATTTTCATATCGACGACCAAGGTGATGCTTGGCTTTCTTGCCGCAATAACAATTCCATCTACCAATATAGTTGGGATAATGAGTTCAAACAGCGCATCAAAGTGGATCTTTGGATGGAACATATCTTTTGGCATGACAAGGGGCTATATATTTATAGTGGAAATGAGACTGGATTTAACAATGCCTATCAATTGCATTATCTAAATCTGGACAATAAGCAAATAGAACATCATTTCAAGCCTATCGATAAATACATGTCGCAATATTTATTCGTTTTTATGACGAATGTCTTCCAAAAAGCCAAAGACAATGCTGCTTATTTCACGCAAATGTTTAATGATACGATTTATTCTTTAAGTCCGGATACTTATAAACCCAAATATGTAGTCAATTTAGGGAATCACAATATTCCGAAATCCTTCTACGAACACAACTATCGCGATATTATGGATTTCTTTACAAGACTGCATGACGAGAATCGATTTGCTTACGGGATAAATGCATTTGTAGAAACAAATACGAATTATTTGATTGGTTATATCTATCAAGAGAAAGTCCATTTATCTATCCTGCCTAAGGATTCCCAGAAAGAACAGGCTCGATTCAATACTTTATATATAGACAAATTATTTAATTATCCGATTAATTTATCTGAAGCAACGCTATTCGTAGGGGACAATGGGAGAATCATCATACCGCTCTAACCTTTCGATATTATAGAATATGGAAAGGGAAATTTATCGTCCAAGCAGCTCAAAGAGCTTAAAGAAAGGATTCATTATATCGATGATCAGAATCCGATATTGTTAGTTGTTGATTTATTCTAAAATACCATACAATATGAAACGTACATTTTTATTCTTTTTTTCAACCCTCTCCCTTTTCTCATGTAGCAACCAGGTTGCCGAGAACAAGGATAGTTATTTTACCCGTGAGGATTTTCAATCACAAGAGCTTCTGTCCAATCCCGAGAAGGTCGTATTTGAAGATACTTACAACGACCCGGTTTGTTATTGGCTCATCCAAGATTCCTTGGTCTTGGTACAGAATCAACCACAGAGCGATTATATGATTGAGATATTTTCTTTGAATACCCAAAAGCGCATTTTGGCTTTGGCTACACGGGGCAACGGGCCGGGCGAGTTCAGGAGTTGCAAATGCATTGTCCCTTCCTCTCAGTCGCCGGTCTTTTATATTAAAGATGCGCAGCAATCCAAAATGTATACGGTAAATATCCCTCAGACTTTGCAAACAGGGGAATTGGCTATCGAAAAGCAATTCCAATATAGCGAAGATATTCATCCGCAAACGGATATTTGTATTTTAAATGATACCGAATATGCCGGCTATCATTTCTGGCATTTGGATGATTCGACATATAATAATGGCGTCCCGGCCATTCAAAAATATGAAATATCCGACGAGCCCATGGAGATAAAAAGCCAGATGTCTTTTATGGATAAATATTCCTACTTCGTGGCGGACGTAAATGGCGGGAATCTTTTCCGCGTAGCTGATAACCGGATTTGGCTGGCCGAACTCCATAAAGACCAGATTTCCATTTACGATGATTCTTTGCATTTGATAAAAATAATTACCGGACCGGATAATTATCCTTTGCGATACGAAAGGCACAAATCAAATATCCCCATGCCTTTTATCACGTTCCAAAATGAAACTTCTTTCCGCAGCTATTCTTCTTGGACGCTGACGAAGGATGCCGTTTACCTGATATACGAACATTACGACGGCAAAGAGTTCGACCCCGAGCACCTGCAGCCGGTGGAAGTCTTCCGCTTCGACAAGGAAGGTAATCCGCAAATCGCCTACCAAGCCGACCGACCGCTCTACTCCCTCTCCATCGACAGCCGGGGTGAATATTTATATACGGTATCCCGTCCCTCCTACGCCGACGCTGTCGAGTTCATCCGCTACAAGCTAAAGTAAAACCATCCCCCGCACATAAACTTCTTTCCCCCGGACCGAAACTTCCCTTCCCTCCGGGGGGAACTTGTATTCCACCCGACCCATTCTTAAAACTAAGTCTTAGTTTATAAAAACTAAAGTTTCGTTTTTGAAAACTAAGTCTTGGTTTTTAAAAACTAAAGCTTAGTTTTAAGTTTAGATTCCGACCTATCGAAGTTTTCTTCCGACCTGCCGAAGTTTTTCTCGGATATTTTCCCTATTTTTGTCCTACTTCTGAAACGACAAGATATGGACAAAACAACATTAATATACCGCTATCCGACCGCGCTCACCATCGCCGGCTCGGATAGTTGCGGCGGGGCGGGCATCCAGGCCGACCTGAAAACGTTCTCAGCGATGGGGGTTTACGGAGCATCCGTGATTACTTCGATTACAGCACAGAACACCACGGGCGTGCGGGGTATCCAGGCCATCGCGCCCGACGTGCTGAAGGGGCAGCTCGATGCCGTATTCGAGGATTTGAACATTGATGCAGTGAAGACCGGGATGCTCCACAACCGCGAGGCCGTCGGTTTGGTCGTAGATGCCGTCCGGCACTACTGTCCGCACTGGTTGGTCGTGGACCCCGTGATGATTTCAACCAGCGGCAGCCGGCTCTTGCAAGACGACGCTATCGAAAGTATTGTCTCAGACCTCTTCCCGCTAGCGTCCCTCATTACGCCGAACCTCGACGAGGCGGCCTATCTGACCGGCATCGACATCCGTTCAGCAGAGAAGATGGAAGAAGCCGGGATGCGTCTGTTGGAAACAGGATGCAGAGCCGTCTTGATGAAAGGCGGGCATTTGCCAGGCGATTGTATGGTCGATTTGCTTTGCATCAAAGGACAAAAGACACCGCTCCGCCTCCTCTCGGAACGTATTGATACGGAGAATACGCATGGGACGGGCTGCACCTTGTCCTCAGCCATCACCGCGTCGTTGGCTTTGGGTAAAAGCCTACAGGAAGCTGTAACCGACGGGAAGGCTTATATCTCCACGGCACTGCGTACCGGGGCAGATGTTTACGTCGGTGCCGGACACGGAGGCGTAAACCATTTCTTTGCTCCAAAAGCCTTGGTTAAAATCAAACGGACGGACAAATGAAGCAGTTGATAGCCATCACACTCCCAACATTCTTTCCCGGAGAGGCGCAGGTCATCACCACGCTTTTCCAAAACGGACTGGAGCGTTTGCACCTCCGAAAGCCGGCGGCATCGGCTGACGAACTCAGGCGTTTGCTCGACGAAATACCAGGGAAATATCACCCGGCGATTGCGCTGCACGACCATTTCGAACTTTGGAAGGAATACCCCGCTATCGGAGGCGTGCACCTGAACAGCCGGAACGCCGAAGTTCCTCCCGGTTTCCGGGGACGCATCAGCCGTTCATGCCACACTTTTGAGGAAGTCGCGGCAAACCGGCAATTGGATTATTGCTTCCTCAGTCCTATCTTCGAGAGCATTTCGAAGGAAGGATACGGGAGCGGATTCCCGATAGGAGAGCTTCAGGAAGCTGCACAAGCAGGGATTATCACACCCAAAGTCTTCGCCCTCGGCGGCATCAGCTTGGAGACGTTACCCCGGCTCTCCGGTCTGCCCTTCGGAGGGGCTGCCGTCCTCGGCGCGTTATGGGGGAAACATCCGGAAAACGATCCGGACATTATCAAACGATTGAACGCATTATTACTATGTATAGAGAAAATATGATACAACAAGAAGGGGCGCGCCTGATGCTTATTACGCACCGCACCGCGCGTCTTACCGAATACGAAGAAGCCCGCCTCGCCATCGAAGGCGGCTGTCGATGGGTACAACTCCGCATGAAGGGCACGCTAAACCTCGATGATGCCCGCCGCCTCTCTGTTCTCTGTAAAGAACGGAATACGCTGCTGTGCATCGACGATGATGTAGAAATCGCCTTGGCTTCCGGAGCCGGCGGCGTCCATGTCGGCAAGAACGATATGCCCGTGGCAGAAGTCTGGGAGCATGTCCGGGCTGCCGGACGCGAACGGGATTTCATCGTCGGGGCTACAGCCAATACCTTCGAAGATATCTGCCGTGCCGCCGAGCAAGGGGCATCTTACATCGGCCTCGGCCCGTACCGCTTCACGCAGACGAAGGAGAAACTCAGTCCTGTCCTCGGTCTCGAAGGCTATCGGGAGATACTGAAGCAATGCCGCGAGGCTGGCATCCACCTTCCGGTTTACGCCATCGGGGGAATCGAAGCTGCCGACATCCCAGAGCTGATGCAGACCGGCATCACGGGCATCGCCATCTCCGGCTCCATCGTCTCGGCCGACGACCCGACAGCTGCCACCTGTCATCTTTTGAAACTCATAACTCATAATTCATAACTCAAAACTCTTCTTATGGCCTACTCAGACAAAGAAAACATCCTCCAACTCGTTGCCCTCCTCAAGGCACACGAAGTCCGCAATATCGTCCTCTGTCCCGGCAGCCGCAACACGCCGCTGACACACACCATCGCCAACCATCCGTTCTTCACCTGCCACGCCGTAACCGACGAACGCAGTGCCGGCTTCTTCGCCCTCGGCCTCTCGCTCAACGGGGGGAAACCAGCGGCTGTCTGCTGTACCTCGGGAACGGCGCTACTGAATATCCACCCCGCCGTCGCTGAGGCTTACTACCAGCAAATCCCGTTGGTAGTGATTTCCGCCGACCGCCCGGCAGCTTGGATTGGACAGATGGACGGGCAGACTCTTCCGCAACCCGGCGTCTTTGGTTCGCTGGTGAAATGCTCCGTCGATTTGCCCGAAATCCATACCGACGAAGACCGCTGGTACTGCAACCGCCTCGTCAATGAGGCTTTGCTCGAGCTGAACCATCATGGCAAGGGACCGGTGCACATCAACGTCCCGATTTCGGAGCCGCTCTTCCGCTTCACCACCGAGGAGCTGCCGGAGGTGCGCGTCATCGAGCGTTATCAGGGATTGAACGTCTATGACAAGGCTTACGACGACCTCATCGCCCGCCTCAACCGCTATACCCGGCGCATGATGGTCGTGGGGCAGATGAATCTGATATATCTCTTCGAACGAAAGATATGCAAACAACTCTATAAGCATTTCGCCTGGCTGACGGAGCATACGGGCAACCGCACTGTTCCCGGCATTCCCATCAAAAACTTCGATGCCATCATCTATTCCCTCCCCGAGGGCAGCACAGAGCAAGCGCAAATGCTCCCCGAATTGGTAATCACTTATGGCGGCCATATCGTCTCGAAACGGCTCAAGCAACTCCTGCGCAAACATCCGCCGAAAGAACACTGGCACGTCTCGCTCGACGGCAAAGTTACCGACACTTTCTGTGCACTCACGACGGTAATCGAAATGGATCCCTTCGAGTTCCTCGAGAAGATAGCGTTCCTGATGGAAAACAAGCCGACAGACTTCCCCCGCCGCTGGGAAACGCTCTCGAAGCAACTCCCCGAACCCGCGTTCGCCTATTCACAAATGGCAGCCATCGGTGCATTAATCAAAAACATCCCGGCGGAGTCGTCGTTCCACCTAGCCAACAGCTCGACCGTCCGTTACGCGCAACTTTTCCCCATCGCCGAGACGGTCGAGGTCTGCTGCAACCGGGGCACCAGCGGCATCGAAGGCTCGCTCTCGACCGCCGTGGGTTATGCCTACCTCTCGAAGCGGCTCAACTTCGTAGCTATCGGCGACCTCAGTTTCTTCTACGACATGAACGCCTTGTGGAACGCTTCGGTACGCCCCAACCTCCGTATCCTATTATTAAATAATGGTGGAGGCGAAATCTTCCAGTCCCTTCCCGGTTTAGAGATGAACGAAAGGACGCATCGCTTCGTTACCGCGCGGCACACGACGACTGCCGAGGCTTGGGCAACGGCTCGTGGCTTCCGCTACACCGCCGTCCACGATGCCGACGAACTGCAGGCAGCAATGGCCGACTTTACGCAGCCGACGGAGACGGACGCTCCGCTCTTCGTCGAAGTCTTCACCGATAAGGCCGAAGATGTCCGCTTGCTGAAGGAATATTACCATAGTCTCCGGAAAAAGGAGGGGCCGACTGCCTAAGTCTCCCAATAAATATTCACGGGGCTATTTCATTTTGCATATTTTTTTCAGAAAAAAGCACCATATTGATACAACAAATGCCAAGAGTTGATTATCTTTGACGTTCAAAATAGATAAATCAATTCAATTGGCTAAAAGAAATATGTCAGACAGTATCGTCATTATCCCGACTTACAACGAGAAGGAAAACATCGAGAACATCATCCGCGCCGTCTTCGGGCTGGAGAAAGAATTTCATATCCTGGTGATTGACGACGGTTCGCCCGACGGGACCGCCAATATCGTCAAGCGTCTGCAGGAGACGTTCGCGGGACGCCTCTTCCTCGTCGAGCGGCAAGGAAAGCTGGGGTTGGGTACGGCCTACATCTGCGGATTCAAATGGGCCATTGAACACCACTACGATTATATCTTCGAAATGGATGCCGACTTCAGCCACAACCCGAACGACCTGCCGAAGCTCTACGCGGCGTGCACGGAAGGAGGGGCTGACGTGGCCGTCGGCTCGCGCTATTGCAACGGGGTAAACGTCGTGAACTGGCCGCTCGGACGCGTATTGATGTCGTACTACGCCTCGTCGTACGTGCGTTTCGTTACGGGAATGAAAGTCCACGACACGACGGCGGGGTTTAAGTGCTACCGGCGGAAAGTTCTGGAAGCTATCGACCTCGACCACATCCATTTCAAGGGCTACGCGTTTCAGATAGAGATGAAGTTTACGGCCTATAAAAAGGGCTTCAAGATTGTGGAAGTACCCATCATCTTCATCAACCGCGTGCTCGGGACATCGAAAATGAACTCATCCATCTTCGGCGAGGCGCTATTCGGCGTGCTGAAGCTGAAGTGGTGGAGCCTCATCGGGAAACTCTAATACGCAATTATATATAGGTTAAACAAAAAACAGAGGAGATACTATTATGGGCGAGATAAAGAATATTATTTTCGACTTCGGAGGCGTTCTAATCAACCTGACGCGCACGCGCTGGATTGATTCCTTCAAACAGCTGGGCATCGGCAACATCTGGGAAAACATGATGGCCTCGTCGTACCAGCACAAAGATTTGTACATGCAGCTCGAGCTGGGCAACATCTCCGTCCCCGCCTTCCGCGCCGGCATCCGCCGCCTGACGGGGAGGCATCTGACGGACGAAGAGATCGACCGCGCCTGGATTTCGATGCTTGGGAACGTCCCAACCTACAAGCTCGACTGGCTCCTGAAGCTCCGCGAGCATTATCACCTCTGTTTGTTGAGCAACACGAACAGTCTCCACTGGGAGTGGGCCGAAAAGACGCAGTTCCGCTATAAAGGGCACGAGGCCGCCGACTTTTTCGACCGCATCTACCTCTCCTACAAATTGCACATGCAGAAGCCCGACCTCGAGATCTTCCAGTTCGTACTCGACGACGCCGGCATCAAAGCCAACGAAACTTTTTTCCTCGACGACGCGTCGGTGAACTGCCGGGCTGCGGAAAAGCTCGGCATCCGTACCTACACACCGCAGGCCGGGGAAGATTGGTCGCATTTGTTCCGTGAAGACGGGCGACTGAAGTAACCGGCAAAATCCGGTGCAGAAATCAAGATTGTTTATCAACAGACTTTTTAAGTCCTCTAAAATTTTAATATCATGTTCGCAAAAGAAACTTACATCGCCCGCCGGGCGAAACTCAAGCAGGCCGTCGGTTCGGGTCTGCTCCTTTTCCTCGGAAACGAGGAGAGCGGTATGAATTACGCCGATAACACGTATCATTTCCGTCAGGATTCTACATTCCTCTACTTCTTCGGCCTTCCGTATGCCGGCCTCGCCGCGATTATCGACATCGACAACGACCGCGAGATTATTTTCGGCAACGAGCTGACTATCGACGACATCGTCTGGATGGGTATCCAGCCGACACTCAAGGAAAAGAGCGAGACCGCCGGCATCCAGGACGTCCGCCCCGCGAAAGACATCGAATCGTACCTCCGCAACGCCCAGCAGCATGGCCAAGCCATACATTACCTTCCCACCTACCGGGCCGAGCATCAAGTCAAGTTATTCCAGTGGCTTGGCATCATCCCCGGCTTGGAACAGCCTTCCGTGCCTTTCATTTACGGAGTTGTGAACCAACGCAACTACAAGAGCGCCGAAGAAATCGCGGAAATCGACAAAGCGTGCTCGGTTACTGCCGATATGCACCTGGCCGCCATGCACACCGTCCGTCCGGGTATCCGCGAGTGTGAAGTAGCTGCCGCCGTCCAGGAAGCTGCCGCCCGCCACAACTACGAGCTGTCGTTCCCGATTATCGCCACGGTAAACGGCCAGACGCTCCACAACCACGACCACAGCCACCTCATCAAGCCGGGCGATATGCTCCTGCTCGACGCCGGTGCCGAAACGGAAATGGGCTACGCCGGCGACATGTCTTCGACGATTCCTGCCGACGCGAAGTTCACGCAACGCCAGCGCGACGTCTATGATATCCAGGTTGCTGCCCACGAAGCCGCCGTCGCCGCCCTCCGCCCCGGAGTTCCCTTCGTCGATGTCTATGAATTGTCTTGCCGCGTGATTATGGAGGGCATGAAGGACTTAGGCTTTGCCAAAGGCGACCCGATGGAGGCTGTCAAGGCTGGTGCGCACGCTATGTTCATGCCGTGCGGCTTAGGACACATGATGGGGCTGGACGTTCACGATATGGAGAACCTCGGCGAGGTTTACGTCGGCTACAACGGCCAGCCGAAGAGCACGCAGTTCGGGCGCAAATCGCTCCGCCTCGGACGGCCCTTGGAACCGGGTTTCGTGCTCACCATCGAGCCGGGAATCTATTTCATCCCCGAACTCATCGACCTCTGGCGCAGCGAAAACAAGTTCACGGAGTTCCTGAACTATGATAAGCTGGAGACCTACAAAGATTTCAGTGGCATACGCAACGAAGAGGATTATTTGATTACTGAAGACGGCGCCCGCCTCTTGGGTAAGAAGATTCCGGTTCATGCCGAGGATGTCGAGGCTGAAAAACTGAATAAAGCTTGAGAAAAGCTACAACAGGGCTTTTTTCTGAAAAAATGTGCTGTCGTACCCTACGACGGCACTTTTTTTTCAAAAAATCGGCTGTCGTACCCTACGACGGCACTTTTTTTCAAAAAAATCGGCTGTCGTAGGCTACGACAGCACTTCCTGAAAAAAGGAAGGCCTGTCGTAGGCTACGACAGCGCTTCCTGGAAAAAGGAGAGCCTGTCGTAGATTTTTAGGAAATGTATTTTTTATCTTTCTACTCCGCCACGCGCACGACGATACGCGACGCGGCATCTTTCTGGTGATAGACCTTCACCGGCATCCGCATCTCGAAGTCTTCTACCGAGCAATGATACGTGTCGATGAATTTCTGCGGGTTGCGGTCGATGATGGGGAACCACGAACTTTGTACCTGAATCATCAGCCGGTGGCCGGGGAGGAAGGTGTGCGCCACGTCGTAAAGGGTATATTTCACCGGCGTGATGCTGTCCGGCGTGAAAGCCTTCGGGCTGTCGAAGCCCTCGCGATAACGGCCACGGAAGAGCTCGCCGCGAACCATCAGCTGGTAGCCGCTCATCGGATAGCGGGGGTCGGCGACGTATTTCCGCGCCTCTTCGGGATAAGTATAATTTTCTGGGAAAACATCGATTAGCTTAACCATAAAGTCCGCGTCGGTACTGCCTATCGCGACCTGCAATTCCACTTCGATAGGGCCTGCGAGGGTCAGCGAGTCCGTCAGCGTGTCGGAAACGAAGGTAATCACATCGGGACGTGCCGTGGCGAAACGCTGGTCGTCGATCATGTATTCTTTGGTCCGATAGCGCGTAGGATTAGCCGTATAGGGCACGGGGCGGGACATATCCGAGATATATTCCGTGAACGAAGCCGTTTCCGAAGGCACCTCGCCGGAAATTCTGCCGCCTTCGTGCAGATAGATAGGCACTTCGCGGACAGAACGGAGGGGCCAGGCATCGCCAAACTCCCATTCGTTTTTGCCGGTATGGAAAACGCTGACGCGATGCGCCGGACCCTCGCCTTCCTCCTCGAGATAGCGACGGAAGAAGGGATATTCGATTTCCCGGAGATAAAAGTCCGACGGACTGCCGCCGAAATACATATTTCCAAAACCCTGGAAGTCGGCACGTTTCCATCCGCCATGCCACCACGGGCCGAAGGCGAGATAGAGGTTCGTCGCGGGCGATTGCTCGCGAATCGCCTTGTAGAGGTTCCATGCGCCGTAACAATCCTCGGAGTCGAACAAACCGCCGACAACCAGGATGGCGGGCTGCAAATCATAGCACGAACGGCGGGCGTCGCGCGTTTGCCAGAACGAATCGAAGTTCGGATGGGTCTTAATCATGTTCCAAAGGGTCGGCGTCGTGTCGTTCACCAGCGCATCGGCGTCTTTGAAGGTGCCGAGGGCGAGGAAGTCGGTATATACGTCGTTTTTCACAATCTCGCGCATGATACCCTTCTCCTTGTGGCGACCTTCGAGCGCGGGCAGGAAATTCGTGGTCTGTAGGAAAGTAAAGGCCCCGTTGTGGTGTCGGTCGTCGCCCCGGAACCAGTCGGTAACCGGACCTTGGGGCGAGACGGCCTTCAGCGCGGGATGGCGGCTCGATGCGGTCATCGTGGCGTAGAATCCGTCGTAGCTGATGCCCCAGGTGCCGACGTTGCCATTATTATAGGTATTATGGAGCAACCAGTCGATTGTATCGTAGGTATCCGTCGCCTCGTCGATACCCTTACCCGTTTTCGCCTCGGGATTGAGCGGGCGGACCTGGACGAACTCGCCTTCGCTCTTGTAGCGGCCACGGACGTCCTGATAGACGAGGATGTAGTTGTTCTTGACATACAGGTTGCTTTCCGAGCGGAGGTCGCGGTTGAACTTGTCGCCGTAAGGCTCGCACGAGTAGGGAGTACGCATCATCAGGATGGGATGCTTGCGGCTACGGTCTTTCGGCTCGTAAATCGCCGTAAAAAGACGGACACCGTCGCGCATCGGGATCATCACTTCGCGTTTGTCGTAGATTTGGCGGAGGCGAAGCTCAACGCTGTCGGGTTGCGCCTTCTCGCCGGATTTGCCTTGCGCCCAGAGGAAAAGCGGGACGAGCGAGGCCATGAGGAGGAAAAACTTTTTCATCTTGTCTGCAATGTTTACAAATTAAGGCGCAAAAATACAGCGTTTCCCCGTATCGTCCCAGCTTTTCCCTACAAACTTTTCCGATAGCTCACGACAGCCCAGACATTGAACACAACGGCGAAAGCGCAGAGCGCGAAGAGCTGTGGGAGCATCTCCCCGGTGCCGCTTCCTTTCAGATAGACCAAACGCATGACTTCGGCAAGGTATTTCAGGGGATTGACGACGGTGCAAGCCTGCATCCAGCCGGGCATACTCGCGATGGGCGTAAACAAGCCGCTCGTCAGCAAAAGGATGATGAGAAAGAAGAACATCACGAACATCGCCTGCTGCATGGTGCTGGAATAGTTGGAAATAACCATACCCATCCCCGAGGCCGCCAGGATATAGCAACCGGCGAACAAAAGTATCGTCAGCAGGCTTCCCGCCGGGACAAGTCCGTGTATAGCCCAGGCAAAAGTCATGCCGAAGGTTAAGGCGAAGAGACCGATAATCCAGTTCGGCAGGAGTTTGCCTAAGATGAAGAGCGATTTCGGAACTGGGGTAACATTTATCTGTTCTATCGTCCCCGCCTCTTTTTCCCCGACAATGTTCAGTGCGGTGAGGGCGCAACAGAGCAAAGTCAGGAGAACGACGATGAGGCCGGGAATCATGAAGATTTTGTAGTCCAGCGTAGGGTTGAAACGGTAGGTTGCCGAGAGACGGAGTTGGGGCGAGGCCGTAATCCCCGCTTCCTCGCGCAATTCCGTACCGAAGTCGGCGATGATAGACGAAAGATACTGGCTGCCGAGGGCACCGCGCGTTCCGTCCACCGAATTGGCGGAAAGCATGACTTGCCCCGGCTCGCCGCGCTGCATATCGCGCTCGAAATCGCGGGGAATCTCGAGAATGATGTCGGCATCGCCGGACTCCACCTCGCCGAGGGCTTGCGCGTAGGACGAGACGCTGACAAGCTGGAAATACGCCGAAGCGTCGGCCTTGCGGATGAGGCGCGAGGAGAAAACGCTGTGGTCGTGATCGACGACGCTCAGTTTGAGGTTGCGCACCTCTTGATTGGTAACGTAGGGGAAAAGGACGATGGTCATCAGCGGCATGATGATTAACATACGCAACAGGAAGGCGTTGCGGAATATTTGCTTAAATTCTTTTTCCAATAAATACTTCAACATGAGAGAGCCTCCTTTCTTTACATTCAGCTTAAACGGATTTTAAATTTCTTCCAGGCCACGGCCATCAGAAAGACCGCCATCAGGATGATAATGCCCAATTCCTTGGCAAAATACTCGACTCCTACCCCTTCTATCATTATTTTCCGCACGGCGGAGATGTACCAGCGCGCAGGGATAAAATCTGAAATCCAACGGAGTCCCCAAGGCATACTTTCGAGGGGAAATATCAGTCCGGAGAATATCATCACCGGCATCATCAGTCCTATGCCGGAAACCAAGAGGGCAGCCATCTGAGTATCTACAATTGTAGAAATGAGCAGCCCCAAGGCCAGTGCAACAAACACAAAACACAGCGAGACCACCGAAAGCCAGAAAAGACTGCCCCGGATGGGGACATCCATGATAAACGTCGCTATCAGCAGGATGGTAATCAGGTTGGTTACGGAGATGACGAAATAGGGAGCCATCTTCGAGAGGATAATCTGCGCAGGCTTCATCGGCGAGGCCAAAAGGACCTCCATCGTCCCTGTTTCCTTCTCCCGCACGATGGCAACGGAAGTCATCATGGCACAAATCAGCATCAACACCAGACCCATCACGCCGGGGACGAAGTTGTAGGCACTTTCGCCCTGCGGATTGTAGAGCATACGCGTCTCCGTCCGAATTTGGTACGGCTGACGGAAGAGTTCGGCTTGCTCCGCTTGAAACGAAGCCAGAATACCTGAGGCATAGCCGTTGAGCATGGAAGCTTGGTTCGGATCTGTGCCGTCGATGAAAAATTGGATATCGGCACCCTCGCCATTGCGCAATTTCTCGGAGAAACGCTCGGGGAAGACGAGCACCATGTTGATATCGCCGTTTTGGAAGACATCGTTGATTTCTTGCGCGTCGGTTAGCTCGCGGACGACGGTGAAATAGCGGCTTGCCTGGAAGCGCTCCGAGATTTGGCGCGTCTCGGCATCCTTCGAAGGGTCGAAGACCGCAATCGCCGCGTTGTTCAGTTCTGTCGTGATGGCATAGCCTAAAAGGAGAACCTCCACGATAGGCAAGACAAGTAATATCAGCGAAGTCCGCCGGTCGCGGAATATCTGCTTGAATTCCTTTAAAACAAAAGATTGAAACTGCTTCATAGAATTTCCTCCTTAATCTGATGTACGTTTAGCCTTTCTTGCCAATTGCTGGAAGACATCATCCATATTTTCGGCACGGAATTGCTCGCGCAAGGCACGCGGCGAATCCAACGCCTCTATTTTCCCATCGACCATGATGGAAACGCGGTCGCAATATTCCGCCTCATCCATATAGTGCGTCGTAACGAAAACCGTGATGCCCTTGTCCGCAGCCCGATAGATTAACTCCCAGAATTGGCGTCGCGTCATCGGATCCACGCCGCCCGTCGGCTCGTCGAGGAAAACCACTTTCGGCTCGTGGAAAATCGAGACTGAGAAGGCGAGCTTCTGTTTCCAGCCCAATGGCAAGGCACGAACGAAGGTATTCCGCTCGGATTCGAAGCCCAAGTCGCTCAATATCTCGTCGGTTTTCTCGCGGATAGCCCGAGATTTCAGACCGTAGATACCGCCGAAGAGCCGGAGGTTCTCCCAGACCTTCAAATCCTCGTAGAGCGAGAATTTCTGACTCATATAGCCGATATGCTTCTTCACTTCTTCCTGTTGCGTGGCGATGTCGAAGCCGGCGACCTCTCCGCGCCCCGAGGTCGGGAGACTAAGGCCGCAAAGCATTCGCATGGCGGTAGTTTTGCCTGCCCCGTTCGCACCCAGGAAGCCGAAGATTTCGCCACGGCGGACTTCGAAGGAAATATGGTCCACCGCCGTGAAAGCGCCGAAACTTTTCGTCAATCCATCTGCCCAAATTACTTTTTCTTCCATCTTACTTACTCAATAGCATGAAACAATCTTCTACCGAAGGACTTATCGGCTGAATCGATACATTCCTATGCCCACGCTCCTCCAAATAGCGTTGCAAGGACTCCGGAGAACTACTTTTTCCAAGTGTTATATGGTATGTTTCTCCAAAGGAAAACGAGGTTTTCGTTCCCGGAAAGCTACGTAAATCTCCCAGCAAGCGGTGCATCTCCTTGGCTCGAACACTCCAAAGTGTTTCCGGATAGTGGTCGATGATGTGCTGTGGGGTATCGACTTCGAGGAAGCGGCCCCCTTGCATCAACGCGATGCGGTCGCAGAGTTTCGCTTCGTCCATATAAGGCGTTGAGACGAGTATCGTAATATCCTGCTGCTTTAGTTTGAGCAACATCCCCCAAAACTCTTTACGGGAGACAGGGTCCACCCCCGTCGTCGGCTCGTCCAAGAACAAAACTTTAGGTTTGTGTATTAAAGCACAGCTTAACGCTAATTTCTGTTTCATTCCACCAGAAAGTTTTCCCGCCAGACGATTGCGGAACGGCTCGATTTGCTTATAGATATCCTCTACCAAATAATAATTCTCTTCGATAGTCGTATTGAAGACCGAAGCGAAAAACTGGAGGTTCTCCTCGACCGTCAAATCCTGATAAAGCGAGAACTTTCCGGGCATATAGCCGATAAGTTGGCGTATCCGGCGATAGTCTCTCACGACATCCAGACCGGCAATCCGCGCCGTGCCCCGGTCGGCAAGCAAAAGCGTCGTGAGGATGCGGAACAAGGTAGTTTTACCCGCACCATCCGGACCGATGATGCCGTAAAGTTCTCCCCTATTAACCGAGAAACTTAAATCCCGAACGGCATTCACGGCACCATAACTTTTGCTCAAATCATTTACCTCAACCATATTAGTCTATCTTTATCTCGCCATACATCCCGCGTTTCACGAAGCCATCGTTTTGGATTTGTATCTTCACGGCATAAACCAAATTCGCCCGTTCATCCCGCGTTTGGATAGTCTTGGGTGTAAACTCAGCCTTGTCCGATATCCAAGAGACCGTACCGGCATATTCACGGTGCCCGCTTTCTCCTTCATCGGCAAAGACACGGACGGACTGCCCTATTTTCAGCTCTGTCAGTTGGTCCGCTGTGATGTAAGCCCGCAAATACATATTCACGATATCGCCTACCTTAAACAAAGCGCGACCTTGCGATGCCAGTTCCCCTGCCTCGGCATATTTAGAAAGAATAGTACCATTTATCGGACTACTAATCCGGCATTTGCCAATTTGGTCTTCCACCTGCGCCAGTTGCGCTTCGAGCATCCGTACTTGTCCGCTCACCGTCCGATTGCCATTTTCCAAGGTTTCCGTCTGCGCCGCCAATTGTTTCTCAAGCGTAGCAAGACGGGCATTGATGTCGTCGAGTTGCTTTTGATTGGCGGCTTTGGCTTGAACCAGATTTTGATAGCGTTGCTGCTCGCGCTTTTGGGTAGCAATCTCCTCGCGGAGCGAAGCTATTTGCCGAGCGACATCATAACGGCGACTATCCGTGGCCTCAAGGTTAGCCAAGAGTTCCTGCTTCTTCAACGAGAGTTGCACGGTATCAATATAGCCCAACTCCACTTCGGCATCCACGGTTTTCCCTTCGTCGATATCAAACCGCATGATTTCCCCTGTACCTTGGGCAGAAACGATTACTTCTGTCGTTTCAAAAACGCCGGTGGCGTCGTATTCGCCATCCTCGTTATGACAGGAAAAGAGGAGGACGGCTAAACCTAAAAGATAAACTGCTGACTTCATATTATAATTCATTGATTGCATATTTCAGATTATAGATTTCACTAAGTAATTGCATCTCATGGAATATCTTATCCAGGACGGCGGCTTGCTCGGCATGGATGTCGCGCGTCAGTTCCGTCCCGGATAGCGTCCCGTTTGCCATCTTCACCTCCGAGGCTTCCCTTACGGAACGCTGGAGACGGATGATTTCATCGTCATACTTCAACTGCTCGCGATATTTCCCGATAATTGCATTTCGCTGGGTTACTTCCAATTCGGTGTTAAACAAGAAGGCATCCCGCTGGGTTTCCACAGAGCGGATATTCGTGCGGATCTTCTCTCTATCGTTCCGCTGAGTATAAAAACCACCGATATTCCAAGTCAATTTGACTCCCGCAAGATAATACGCTTTGAAACTATTCTCCAACATATTCAATCCAGGTTTCCCATAACCCCCTGTAACAAAAAGGCCCAGCCGGGGCATCAATCCCGCCGTTATCCGATTCTGCTGCGCCTCGAGATGGCGGATTTGCGCGTCGTACAGAGCCAGCTCCGGCCGGTTATTGTCCATGCTGAGTGGCAACAAGACCTCCGGCTTCTGCAATTCTTCTCCCTCGTCAATCTTCTCTCCTATCAATTGGCCGAGCATCGTGAGATAGGCGTTGCGGGTATGCCGAAGCTGCACTTCGCTTTGCTTTGCCTTCAGCAATTCCACACGGATAGCGTCGAGGTCGGACTGATTGGCCACACCGTTATCTATATACGTTTCCACTTGATGGCAATTACGCTCCAACTCTTTCTGAAGCAATTGGTTCTGCCGGATTTGTGCATCGGCAAGCAAGATACCGAAATAGACCTGATTGACGCGCTCATTGACGGCATAAAGGCTCACATCAAGATTTTTCTGCTCGACATCCGCCTCCGCACGAAGGGTTTGCCGCTGGGAACGTATCGCCCCGCCGTCCCAAATCGTTTGGTTCACATCGAGCGTAGCCTTGTACTGGTCTTGGCTCACGGTCGGAATCTCGATGCCTGACAAGCCCAAATCGGCGGCATTAAAAGGCAGTTTCGTTACATCAGACTGGTACGTTGCCTGTGCCGAAACGGTTATTTGCGGCAAGTATCCCCTTGCTGCGTTTTGCAAGTTGTATTCCTTCGTCTTTTCTATCAATCCGTATTGACGGATAAGCGGATAGTTGGCCTGCGCTTTGCTGTAACATTCTTCGATGCTCAACTGGGCGAAGACCGGACTCCCCAGCATCAGGGCAAGGAAAACGGAAATGGCTTTTCTTCTCATGCTTCTATTGTTTTTATTAGTTAGGTATATATTAAGGACGCAACGCATCCAATATGATTTGCATATTATGTTCACGGTACGTCTCCATCAGCTTGTCGCAAACCTCTTCCGGCAAGCGTCCGCTCTCTTTGGCGAGGAGAATTGCGCTTAAGGAAGAAGCATCGAAGGTTATCAGCAAAAAAATAAAATCGGCAAAACCTATCTCGCGCAGGTTACCTTGTGCTATCTCTTGGTTGAGCCGTTCGCGAAACCGTTGGAGCTGAACCATTGGGGATTTATCGAATACTTCTATCAGCATCTCGCGGTTCTCGGGTTTGGCCAAAATTTCCGTTAAGAGGAAATAAGGCATCCGCGGACTTTTCGCGAAGACGTAGCGGTCGCGGGCCTCCCTGACCTTCTGTATGATTTCACGAATGGGACAATTTGAGGCCAGCGCTTCGTCAAACATCGGCAATAGCTCCTGCGTCTTGCGTTGCAATATCGATTTAAACAGGTTTTCCTTGCTTCGGAAATAGTAATGCAACATCGAATGGGCTACGCCGGCACGCCGGGCGATACTCAGCATCTTCGCGTTGCTATATCCTTTCTCTAAGAACTCGGCTTCAGCCGCTTCCAGAATGATTTGCTCTGTGTTTTGCTCGTTATTCTTCATCGTCTTTATTGTTCATCTTATTTGTTCGACAATATTGTCGATACAAAAGTAGGCATGATATTTGGAAGCGCAAGCGCTTTAACATATTTTATGCTGAAGATTAAACAAGTCATGGGGAAACAGTTGAAGAAACTTCTACTTTTGCAAAAAATTCAAATCATACGCTATATGAAACGCTTTTTATTCGCCTCGCTTGCCGCTCTACTCATGGCGGGTCATGCAGGAGCCCAGCAAGATACGACTTTCGTTACGATACAAACCAACGTCGGGACCATGAAAGCCCGCCTCTACGATGATGTCCCCGGCCACGTGCGTGCCTTCATCGCCCGCGCCGAGAAGGGGGAATACGACGGGACGCTCTTTACGCGTGTCATCGAGAACTTCATGATTCAAGGGGGGGCGCCTGATTCGAGAAATGCCCTCCCGGGTCGGCGTTGCGGATTCGGAGACCGGAGTGCCGAGATTCCGCCGGAAATGAACCCGAAGTATTTCCATAAACGAGGTGCCCTGGCGGCTCCGCGACAGCCGGACGAAATAAATCCAGAGCGAAAATCTGATATGTCGCAATTCTTTATCGTCCAAGGAAAAGTCTATCGCGGTGGCGAACTGGACACGCTCGAAAAAGTAAAGAATTATCCCGCCCGGAAGCGCGCGCTGCAGGAGTTTTACTATCCGGTAAAGACTACCTTGGACTCGCTGCGCAAAGCCGATGCCGTAGAATACAACAAATGGGTCGTCAGCATCAACGCCAAGATTGACTCTGTCGTCCAAGCCTATCCGGACCACCTGATTTTCACCCCAGAACAGCGTGCAGCCTACACGACGGTCGGCGGCAGCCACCATCTCGACGGCTACTACACCATTTATGGCGAACTGACCGAAGGATTCGATGTCTTGGATCTGATTGCCAGCCAAAAGAAAGACCGCTACGACCGGCCTGTGAAGGACATCCGGATTATCAAGGTCTCCGTAGAAAAATAAACAAACAATTAAAATAGATTTTCCATGTTAAAGAGAGATTTTATTATGGTGCAAATCGAGGAAATCGGCAAAATGGTCGTCCAGCTGGTCCTCAACCGGAATGATGGCAATGATGGGAACGACGGCAACCCCGCGCAATCGGAAGACCTCCTCGCGACTATCTACAAGTCCTTGCAGACGACGACCGACTTCCTCCTCACCCACTCGCCTGCCGAAATCCGCGAGCGACTGAACCTCGACGACGGCTGCGGCCTCGAGCGCGCTGAACTAGCTGCCAAAACATTGATTGAAGAGAGCTACCGACGCGAAGACCCGCTCCCGCTGCGACGCAAAGCCCGCGAGCTGATTGAGTTTGTGCAGGCCAACGACAACACGTTTTCCCTCGAACGGATGCAACTGCTCCAGGAACTGAACGATTAAGAAACACGCGGAGCGGTTCTTTTCGCAAAGACCGCTCCACAGGCTTTCAATAGGTATTAGTCTTAAGGCAAAAAGATTGTTTAGGTTATCTGGATGCAAAGGTGCATCTTTTTCTTTTCCCCTACAAATAAAAAAAGATATTCTACAACATATTTTTTATAACAAATTACGGAGAACGGGAGGCGGGTTTTCAGGGTCAAAAATGAACTTACGCTTTACAAACTCCAGTAAATCATCCAGTGGATACGGCCCCGGTAGATGCCTTTCAGGTCGCCCAAGACGGGTTTGTCTGAAGCTAAAGCGAGGAAATAGTCTTCCGTAAGGGATAGATAGGGCGTGTGGGGGACTGCCACCACAATGGCATCGTACGGTCCTTCTGGCTTCGTGATGAGGGGGAAGCCATACATCCGCTCGACCTCCGACGACGAGGCGTAGGCATCCATCACGTCCACCCGGGCACCGAAGTCGCGGAACTCCTGCACCATATCAACTACCTTGGTATTGCGGATATCGCACACATTCTCCTTGAAGGTTACGCCCAAAATCAAGACCCGCGCCCCAAGGATATTCTTCCCCTGCCCCAATATCTTCTTGACTATCTTCTTCGCTATGTAGCGGCCCATCGAGTCGTTCACGAAGCGGCCGGAGTTGATCATCTTCGGGTGGTATTGCAATTCTTTCGCCTTATGAACCAGATAATATGGGTCCACGCCGATGCAATGTCCCCCTACCAGTCCGGGCGAGAAGTGCAGGAAGTTCCACTTCGTCCCCGCCGCCTCCAGGACATCGTAGGTGTTGATGCCCATGCGGTCGAAAATGATGGAGAGCTCGTTCATCAGGGCGATGTTCACGTCGCGCTGTGTGTTCTCGATGATTTTCGCCGCCTCCGCCACGCGCACCGAGGGTGCTACGTGCAGCCCCGCCTCGACGACAAGGGAATAGACCTGCCGGATGGTTTCGCTGGCCTCGGCATCGCAGCCGGACACGATTTTGACGGTATTGCGAAGCGTATGCACCTTGTCTCCCGGATTGATGCGCTCGGGCGAATAGCCGTACTTGAAGTCCTCACCCGCCTTCAACCCGGAGATACTCTCCAAAAGGGGAACGCAATCTTCCTCCGTGCAGCCGGGATAGACGGTTGATTCATAAACCACATAATCACCTTTTCGGAGGACACTCGCGACCATCCGCGTGGCCGAAAGCAAAGGGTGCAAGTCCGGCTCGTTGTGCGCATCGATGGGCGTTGGGACGGCGATGATATAGAACGAAGCCTCGGCCAGTTCCTCCGTGGATGAGGTGAAACGGATGTCTGTCCCCTCGAAGGCGGAGGCGGGCAGTTCGCCGTTCGGGTCGTGCCCGAGGCGCAGTTGCTCCAAGCGCGCCTCGTTGATATCGTAGCCCACGACCGCTATCTTCCGCGCCAACTCTACCGCCAGCGGCAGACCGACGTAGCCCAACCCCACGACCGCAGCGCGTCTCTCTCTTTGGATTAGTTCCTCAAACATACCGCTCCTTTCATTCCAGAATGACCATCACGCGCATCGGCCCATGGGCTCCGAAGACCAGCGCTTGCTCGATGTCTGCGGTCTTCGACGGTCCGGCCATGAAGGTGCCATAGCTATACTCCGTGGCCGCCGTCCGCCGGTACGCCTCGTTCATGTTATTCACCAACTCGCGGCGGTCGAGGAGGATAACCAACGCCTCGGAGATAAAATAGACCGCCTTGAAACGGACGTTGAGGGGCAACCAGACTGCCCCATTCTCGGCCACGCCGAAGCTCGCACGCACCACGGAGAGGTCGGTGCCGTTCAGCTCCCTTGGGTCGTCGAGGTCGTCGGGGTTAAACGTCGCGCAGGTAATCCCCGCGATGTTTGAGGCCACGCGCCGCACCTTCGGAAAGGCACGGCGGATGACGGCGTTCACGTCCTCGCCCGGTTGCAAAACCACCGCCTCGCCTCCGGCAGCTTTCAGGTTGTCGGCAAAGGTCGATACGCGGTCTTCGTAGGTGATGGCATCCAGCGTAAGGTCGGGCATCTCATAGCGGCGACCGGTGTTCTCGCGGATGCGGGATAATATTTCGTCTTTTGTACTCATCGTTATTCATTATTATAATAGGTATCGAATAGATTCCTGCCGGGGACTTTTGCATCCTTTCTCCGGGAAGAGCTCGTTCCCTTATAAGGGAATGCACTGTTCCCCGGTAAGGGAATGCATCGTTCCCCGATAAGGGAATGCACCGTTCCCCGGTAAGGGAACGCGGTCTTTCATTGTACTTCCCCCCTTTTCCACATTTCGTTGAACGACTCTTTGGCGAACGTTGGCAACTCGCGTGCCTTCCCCCAGGCGTTTAGCCGGTTGTAGAGCAGGAAGCGGGGCAGATGATTGACTATGGGAGCAAACTTCAGCGCGGTGTTGAAGAGAGCGGGCCGGTCCATCAGGAACTTCATGCCCTCCGACATCAGCTTCTTCTCGGGATTAGCCCTCCCATACGCCTCCAGCCGCTGGCGCCAGCGGTAGATTTGTTCGCCCAAATCGACCTTGGCCGGGCAGACGTTGGAACACGAGAGGCAGAGCGAGCACGCCGAGACGTTGTCGGCATACCGTTCCGGGTCGCGCAACATGCCGAGATTGATGCCTATCGGTCCGGGGATGAAGTAGGTATAGGAATAACCACCGCTCCGCCGATAGACCGGGCAAGTGTTCATGCACTCGCCGCAGCGGATGCAATTGAGGGTGCGGACGTGCTCGGAATCAGCCAAAATGTCGCTCCGCCCGTTGTCCACGATGATGATGTGAAACTCGCAACCGGGTGCCGGACGGCGGTAGTGCGACGTGTAAGAGGTGATGGGCTGTCCCGTACCGGAGCGAGCCAAGAGGCGGGTGAAGACACCGAGCGATTCGAGGTTCGGCACGATCTTCTCCATCCCGAAGGTCGCGATGTGGAGCTTGGGGAAAGACGTGCCCATGTCGGCATTCCCCTCGTTGGTGCAAACGACGATTTCCCCTGTAGAGGCAACGGCGAAGTTAGCCCCTGTCATGGCGACGTCTGCATGGAGGAACTTGTCGCGGAGGTGCCGGCGGGCGGCATGGGTGAGGTACGTCGGGTCGGAGTTGCCCGGCTCAGTGCCCAGCTTCTCTTCCATCATCTTGCCCACCTGCTCGCGCTTGATGTGGATGGCGGGCATGACGACGTGGCTCGGTTTCAAGTTCATGAGCTGGAGGATGCGCTCGCCCAAGTCGCTTTCGACTACATCGATGCCCTGTGCCATGAGGTAAGGGTTCATCTCGCATTCCTCGGTAAGCATGGATTTGCTCTTGATGAGGTTCTTGGCGGAGTGGCGACGGAGCAGCTCGAGGACGATGCGGTTGTGCTCCTCGGCGTCCTTCGCCCAATGGACGATGGCACCGTTGGCGATGGCGTTGCGCTCGAACTCCTCGAGCAAGGTATCCAAATGACTATTGGAATAGAGCTTGATGGCCGAGGCCAAATCGCGTAGCCGTTCCCACTCGGGAAGCGAACGGCTCATCTTATCTCGCTTCTGGCGGACGAGCCAGAGGGTCTGGTCGTGCCATTTCTCTTGTTCGCGGTCGGCAAGGAAGCGCGCCGCGTTTTCTGCATGTTTCGTACTCATAATCCTGCGGCTAAGATTTGAACAATATGGATGGTTTGGATGGGAAGATGCTCGCGGCGGATGACGCCCTGCATGTGCATCAGGCAGGAACTGTCGGCCCCGGTGATGTATTCCGCGCCGGTGCTCAGGTGATCCATGACTTTGTCGTGCCCCATGCAGGCGGAGACTTCCGGCTCCTCGATGGAGAACATGCCCCCGAAGCCGCAACACTCATCGACACGTTTCGGCTCGAAGACCTCTATCCCCTCGACCAGAGACAACAAATCCCGCAACTTGGAAGCATACGGGACGTTCATCTCGCTCGGCGACGAAAGGTGCAACTCGCGCACGCCGTGGCAACTATTATGCAAACTGACCTTGTGCGGGAAGACGGCAGGGAGCGACGTGGGTTTCACGACATCGTGCACAAACTCGCAGATATCGTATATCTTCTCGCTGTTCCGGCACGTATGCCCTACTTTCTCCAAGATATGCGGATGGTTCTCTTTCACGAAAGCCACACAACTGGCCGACGGCCCGACTACGTAGTCGTACGCCCGGAAAAGCTCTTCCATCCGGAGCGCCATCTCCGTTGCCTCGCCCTCGAAGCCGGCATTTGCCATCGGCTGCCCGCAACAGGTCTGGTCGAGCGGGTAATCCACCTCCACACCGAGATGCTTGAGGAGCTTGTAGGCAGCTACACCCACTTCGGGGTACACCGCATTGATATAGCAAGGAATAAATAATCCTACTTTCATCTCTTTTTCTTTTATTATTACGAATTACGTTGCGAAGATATATAAAATAACAAAGGACAAAGCGGAAAGCCCTGTCCTTTTTCATCAAAAACAACCTAAATCATTTACCTTTTTACCAAACACCTATATACTCATTCGAGTAATTTTCTTTACCTATTTTGAAACCGTTGCAAAGGTATGGGATATTTTCGATATACGTCTTGACTTGTATCAAAAGCAAGGAACCCGCTCTATCTTATTGACTAATATCAACTATACCAGGCTCGCACGTACCCGGCTCAGTGTCTCCGGCGTCATCAGCAGATACGACGCGATGTGCGACAACGGCGCGCGCTGGATAATCTCCGGATGCTCGCGGAGCAGACGGCGATACCGCTCGTTGGCCGACTCGAAGCGGAGCGTATCGGCTTTCTGCTGCGAAAGGATGAGGGAATTCTCGATGAGCGTCCTGTACATCACCTCTATCTCGTAGTGCTCGGCGGCCAACTCCAGCAACTCGTCGTGCGGCAAGCCATAGACTACGCTGTTTTCCAGTGCCTCAATCATCAGGTGCGTCGGTTGCTGGCGGAAGAAGCTCTCGATGCTGAAGAAATTGGTGCCCTCGCAGGCGAAATGCTCCGTCAAGTCCTTCTTGTTCTTGTAATAAAAGAGGCGCAACATCCCTTTATAAACATAACCGATGTATTTGCTTACTTCGCCTTCTTTCAGATACAAGGTGTTCTTTTTTACCTCGGTGCGCACCAATATCGAAGCGATTTTATCTAAGGCGGCATCGCTCAGGGGCGAGCTCAGCTCGGAAAATTTCTGTGCTATGTGTCTTGACAAGTCCATTTCTCTTTAATTTTTTTACCGAGGACAAAGGTAAGAAATAATTCTTGATTAATATCATATCGCGGCGGAGAGTTTCCATCGGTGGCCAATATAATTTCCATGTTCGCTTTCCGGCGAGAATTATATCAAACGCGTTTGACACCTCGTCCGAACCTTCGGAAGGCATGGAGGCAGCGCAGACACCTTGTCCGAACGGTCAGAAATTCATGGATGCAGTGCAGACATCGCGTCCGAACGTTTGGAAACGATGGATGCAGTGCAGTTTTGGATTTCCAAAGCGTCGGGAGGCATGGATGCAATGCAGTTTTGCATTTCCGAACGGTCGGAAACAATGGCTGCACTGCAAACACCTTGTCCGAACGGTTGGACAGGATGTCTGCAGTGCAGCTATTATATTAAGGTAAGGGAAGGATGATTTTCAAGCCTCGGAATGCCGCCCGGCAGAGCGTTTGGCAGCCTTTTCTTTACCGGTCGAGCCTCGCCGAAGCTCCTTACGCGATTCTTTGCGGGATTCCTTTTTCTCGCGAAGCTGCTCGCGGCCTCGCTGCGGACGTTCCTTGGATGGCGCGGGGCGCGACGGACGTTGCACATCGGGTCGCGAGGGTTTGGCATCAGGATGGGGTGCCGGTTTCGGCGGACGAGCCTCCGGTCGGGGCGCGGGCTTCGGCGGACGCGGGGCTGAAGGGCGAACGGCATGGGGCGGACGCCAAGCGTGGAGGTCGAAATGGTGGCTCCAGCGGCCGTTGCGATAGTCCCAGCGGCAGTCCCAATAGGAATCCTCGAAGCGGAAACAGAGGTTAGATGGGTGCCAATCAGGGTGATGCGGGTTGGCATACCAGCCGCGATAATCGTGCACGCGCTGGGGGACTTCGCGGATAAGGTGGATGTAAAGGCGGAACTGGTCGGGCGACATCAGACGCTGGAGGCGGCCGTCGCGGGCCATTCGGAGGTCGTAGATACGCTCGGCGGAGCGGTCCCAATGGCGGTAGTCGCGCCGCGCCTCGCGTTCTATTTTCTTTCCATATTGGTGGATAATACGCTGGTAATCATTCCGGGCGTGGGGAGGCAGATGCAACGCTTCCTCCATCCACGCACACTGCCGGCAATGCGGAGCGCCCCACTCCACGTGCAACCAAAACTGCGCTTGACCCGGCAAACTGCACATCACGACTAAAAGGGCAATCAATTTCCATGTTCTCATATCATTTTCATTTAGAAGTTTGAACATAGACCCCGGGGCGGAAAGAGAGTTTAAGTCGTCTGTCTTAATAAATCCTTTGCGTTTGCTAAAGATGCTTCAGTCAGCGAGGCACCGCTCAGCATACGCGCCACTTCGCGGACACGTTCGTCGTCGTCGAGACGCTTGATGCGCGTAACCGTCCGGTCGTCCACATCGGTTTTATAGACAAAGTAATGCGCCTGACCCTTCGCGGCAATCTGGGGAAGGTGGGTAATGGCGAAGACCTGCATCTTCGTGCCCAAATCATGCATGATGTTGCCCATCTTATCCGCGATATCGCCGGAGACACCCGTGTCCACCTCGTCGAAGATAATCGTGGGCAAGGCCGTGAAGCCGGCAATCATCGCCTTGATACAAAGCATGAGGCGCGAAATCTCGCCGCCCGAGGCAGTCTGAGCGACCGGCTGCAACTCGCCGCTTTTGTTGGCCGAGAAGAGGAAACATACCTCGTCCATACCATCGCTGTCCGGCTCCTCGCGCGGTGTGATATCCACGTGAAAACGGACGTTGGGCATACCGAGCGGCATGACCATCTGCACCAACTGTTTGGCCAAAGCCTCCGAAGCGATTTTGCGCTGGCCGCTCAAGACGGCAGCCTGCTGGAGCAGCTCGCGATAGGAGGCGTCGAGCTGGCGCTGGAGGTCGGCTATCTGCTCGTCGAAGGAGTTGATGTCGTTCAGTTGCTGTTCATATTGCGCCTGGAGCTGGAGGAGTTCGTCCACCGTGTTCAGGTGATGTTTTTGCTGGAGGGAATAGATAGTATTCAGGCGTTCATTGACGAAATCAAGGCGTTCGGGGTTGAACTCCACGTCGTCTTTCAGCATTTCGATTTCAGAGACCAAGTCGTTGAGGTCGATATAAGCCGACCGGAGCCGCTCGCCGATTTCCTTGGCACGGGGGAAATAACGCTCCAGCGAATCCGCTGCGGAATACGCCTCTTTGATGAGCTGGACGCCGCCCATCTCCTCGCCGTCCAGCAACTGCGAGACCTTGTAGAGCGTGCCCTTGATTTCCTCGGCGTGGGAGAGCGTTTCCTGCTCCTGTTCCAGTTCCTCTTGCTCGCCGGCGGAGAGGTGAGCCTCCTCCAACTGATCCAGTTGGAAACGGATGTAGTCTTCTTCTTGCTTGGTTTGGGCAGCCTTCTCCTTCAACTCCTTCAACTCCTTCTTCAAAGCCTGGTAGCGGGAATATTCCTTGCGGTAGAGGATGAGCAGGATTTCATTCTCCGCCATGACATCGACCACGCGCAGCTGGAAACGGTTGTCGCCCAGCAAGAGATTCTGGTGTTGGGAATGAATGTCAATCAGTTTCGTCCCCAATTCCTTCATAATGGCGAGGGAGACCGGGGAATCGTTCACGAATGCACGCGATTTGCCGGAGGCGTATAGCTCGCGGCGCAGGATACAACTCTCGGCATCGTATTCCAAATCGTTGGAGAGGAAGAACGGTTCCAAACTATATTGCCGGATATCGAAGACCGCTTCTATCACACATTTATCGGCATCTTTCTTGATGCTCTTCCCGTCGGCACGCTGTCCCAAGACCAGAGACAAGGCGCCAAGGATGATGGACTTTCCCGCACCGGTCTCACCCGTGATGACGGAAAAGCCTTTTTCAAATTGAATATCTAAACTATCAATGAGGACAAAATTCTGTATAAATAAGGATTTCAGCATAGCCTATCTGGTGTTTTTCAATGCTTCTAAACGATTACCCTGCGTCGGGAAAATATTGGAGAGAAGTTTCAAGCCGGCTTGTTTCTCTTGGGTTGTCGCTTTGGAATAGATGCTGACTACCTCGTCGAGCTTCGAGTCGGCATACATCTGCAAGAGCAACGAAGTCGGACGGACTTGCCGTACTTCCTCCAAAGCCTGCAATGTCTCGATAATCGTCGTACGGCCACGGTCTGGATTGGCAGCCATCTCGTCGAGGCCGCGACGATGATAGGTGTACCACATATTTCGGAAAATCTCGGAGGCGTTGTCGGTCAGAGCCGTTATCAAAGCGTGGCGGTTGCTGTTGCTATCGAAGGCTTTCCAGCCGTTCCATGTACCTTGCGACTGCGCCATATTCACGATTTGTTGCGCCTGCTCGAGGTAAGCCTTGCCACCCAGCGGAGAGAAGCTGTCGAAATCCAAGCCTAAGATGACATAGATGTAGAAGACGACCGTCGCCGTCAAGTTGCTGGTCAAGGTATTCTCATTATATTCCAGTTGCTCGAACTCCACGTATTCGAAGTCGAATTCCGTATCGCGGTAGTTCAGAAGCGTCGTCGTATAAGCGGAGTTATAGACCGGGCGACGGGCCTGGACTTGTATCTCGGCGGAGAAAGTATTGTCTTCCTGTTCATTGACGATAATCGTCATGGTGCAATCTATGCGTTCATTGATGGCGAAAGTCGCATCCGTCCATTTCCGGTTATTGATAAATTCCATCAGAGACGTCTGCAAAGTCGTAAACACAGACTTGTTCGTACCCTGAATCTTATCGCTATTCACGGTAACTCGAGCGTTCAACTCCTGCCCCTGGCCCATCCAAGGCAAGACAGCAAACGCCAGCAGAAAGCATAGTTTCTTCCATTTCATGCCTTTGTCTTTATTAATTCACTTAATTGCTCAACAATGTCCTCGGCAACTTCCGACTTGTCCTTCAACGGGTAATCTTTCCGTTCGCCATTGCGGAAAAGGATGGAAATCTTGTTCGTATCACAACGGAAACCGGCGCCTTTGTCGCGGAGAGAGTTCAGAACGATAAAATCCAAGTTCTTCCGCTCCAGTTTCTCGGTGGCATGGCGCGATTCGTCGTTTGTTTCCAAGGCAAAACCTACCAACGTCTGTTTGTCCTGCTTGATAGCACCCAACGAAGCCGCAATATCCGGATTTGCAACAAGATGGAGCATTAGCTCCCCTTCTTTCTCGTGCTTGATTTTCTCTTGGGCACGTGTTTCCGGACGGTAATCGGCCACCGCAGCACATAGTATTCCTGCATCTACCGAAGGAAACTCTTGCATAGCCGCCTCATACATCTCGTTTGCCGATTCGACATCAATACGCCGAATCCGAGGATGATGCACCTGCAAGGAGACAGGGCCGGCGATTAACGTAACCTCTGCCCCATGTTCCGCGCAAGCCTCTGCCAAAGCAAAGCCCATCTTGCCCGAGGAATAGTTTCCTATAAAACGGACAGGGTCTATCTTTTCGTATGTCGGACCGGCGGTTATCAATATCTTTTTCCCCTCCAACATCTGCTTCCGACTAAAGAAATCTTCGAGGACGGCGATGATTTTATCCGGTTCCTCCATTCGTCCTTTGCCTACCAGATGACTGGCTAACTCGCCTGTTGCAGGTTCGATAATCCGATTACCAAACGAGCGCAGGCGTTCCAAATTCTGCTGGGTCGTCGGATGTGCAAACATATCCAAGTCCATCGCAGGAGCCACAAAGACAGGGGCTTTGCACGAGAGATAGGTTGTAACCAGCATATTGTCGGCAATTCCGTTTGCCATCTTCCCTATCGTAGAAGCCGTGGCCGGGGCAACCAACATGGCATCTGCCCACAAGCCTAAATCCACATGGCTATGCCATGTTCCATCCCGATTGGAGAAGAAATCGCTAATGACCGGATTACTACTCAGCGCCGAAAGCGTTATCGGCGTGATAAACTCCTTGCCGGCCGGCGTGATGACCACTTGAACCTCCGCACCCTTCTTCACGAATCCACGAATCAGATAGGCTGCCTTGTAAGCAGCGATGCTCCCGGTTATCCCGAGTATGATATGTTTGCCTTTCAACATCTTGCGTTCTATTAAATATAGCCCTTCATCCGGCGAAATTTTCCTTCGGATGAAAATACTTTTTCCTTCGGATAAAAATATATTTTCCTCCGGATGAAAATGATGTTTCCTCCGAAGGAAAATATCCTTATTATTTCTGATTAAATCCTCTTAGTTTTATCTCAGTCAATTTTTGTTTGGTATTCAACGGGAAATCTCCGTTCATCATCCAAGCATAATAATTGGGGTCGGAGGCAAATACTTCCGTAACCAACTGCCCTTTATGCTTGCCAAAGTTAAAGACTTCTTGCCCTTTGTCGTTGTAAACCATCCGCCCGGCGAAATCGACGTTGTTATTAAAGCTGGAGAACTTAGATAAGAATGTTACGTCATTCTCCAACTCCGGATACCGGTCGAGCTGCGCCTTCAACACTTCGTAGGTCGCCATTGTATCCGCCGACGCCGTATGGGCATTCTCCAACGACTTGTTACAATAGAATTTATAAGCGGCAGAAAGCGTCCGCTGCTCCATCTTGTGGAAGATAGTCTGCACGTCGATAAACTTCCGCTTGGTCAAATCCACATTCACGTCGGCACGAAGAAATTCCTCGGCCAACATGGGAATATCGAAACGGTTGGAATTATATCCCGCCAAGTCGCACCCTTCGATTTGCGCGGCCAGCGTCTTTGCGATTTCCTTGAAATGAGGACAATCCTTCACGTCGTCATCCGTAATGCCGTGGATGGCAGTCGATGCCGGCGGAATCGGCATTCCGGGATTAATCCGTTGCGTTTTCGTTTCCTCTTTTCCGTTCGGATAAACCTTGATATAGGAAATCTCCACAATCCGGTCTCGTACAATATCAATTCCGGTGGTCTCCAAGTCGAAAAACACCAACGGATTCTTCAGATTCAGCTGCATACGTCAGTCTTGAATAGTTCAATCATTCAGCATCATCGGCATCAGCAACATCAAGAGGTCTTCATCCTCTTCATTCTCCGAAGGCACCAAGACACCGGCACGCGACGGGTCGGCCAATTCAAAGATTACTTCGTCTGAGCTGATGTTGCCTAATATTTCAATTAAATAGGTTGCCTTGAAACCGATGCTCAGTTCTGCTCCTTCATATTGGCAAGCAACCAATTCCTCAGCAGCATAAGAGAAGTCGATATCTTGTGCAGAAACAAGCATCTTCCCATCGCTAAGATGTAGCTTCACCAGACTGCTGGCAGGATTAGAGAAAATAGATACACGCTTCAATGCATTGAGGAAAGATACGCGGTCAATGGTTACTTTATAAGGATTCTCTTTCGGAATCACGCTGTTGTAATTCGGATAACGTCCTTCGATAAGACGGCAAACCATCTCGAAGTTGTTGCAAGCCACATAAACATTATTGCCATCGAATTTGATAATTACCATATCGCTATCCTTGGCCAAAATATTCTTCAGCAAGTTCGCCGGTTTCTTGGGCAAGATGAAAGATGCACGTTCCGGTGATTTGATGGCAAGGTTACGCAGACGCACCAATTTATGTCCATCCGACGCTACGAATGTCAATGAATCCGGAAGAATATCAAAATAGATACCGTTCATCACGGGACGCAATTCATCTTCTGCGGTAGCAAAAAGTGAACGGCTAATGCCATTCAAGAGTTTAGAGGACTCTAACGTCAAAGAAACAGCCGTATCGCTCAGCGGTTTTTGCTGGGGATAAGTATCACCTTTCTGTCCTATGAAATTATATTTACCATTCTGGAAATGAATGAATATTTCCAAGTTGTCATCATTAATATCAAAGGTAAGCGGTTGTTCCGGAAGTTCCTTCAACGGGTCAAGTAAGATTTTAGCCGATACAGCAAATAGTCCGGAACCTTCGGCATTCATCACTTCTACCGAAGTAACCATCCGAGTCTCGGCATCCGAAGCCGTTATAGTTAGCAGATTACCTTCCAAATCGAACAAGAAACAGTCCAATATCGGGAGTGAGTTTTTATTGACTATGACTTTGCTGATTGCTTGCAGTCGTGAAAGCAAAGCGGTGCTGGATACATCAAATTTCATATCGTTTTATGTTTATCTATTTTATCTTTCTACATTAATATAATATATGCTATACCGGGAAAGTACGTTTCCCATACGTTTTCAGCACAGCAAAAGTACGAATAATGCATGAATTGGGAAACATTTCTACGAAATTCTGTATCTTTGCGCAACCATAAATGTATATTCGAAATAACATGAGAAGATTATTCTTAGCTGCATTCTTTTGCCTTGCGTTACTTTCTTTGGCTGCTCAAGGGAAGAAAAGTTCCGTTTGCCGCTCGGGAATTACGTATGATATAAGCAAAAGCAAGAACTGGGGAACTAAAATGCCTGTGATTACGGGCGTTGCCCCTTACTCGTCTGCAGAGCGGGCGGGAATCACGCAAAGCGATATCATCACGGAAATCGAAGGCATCAATACAAAGAACCTCAGTGCTTCCGAAATAGAAATCTTGCTGAACCCCGTAGGTAAAAGGGATATCGAGCTTACGCTATCCAACTTCAAGAATCCGGCAAGGCAAGTCATCCTCCGAAAGGAATGCAAACCGGCTAACGCCATCTCTGAAGAACAACTGGCGGCAGCTTTCTGTATGTACAGTCTGGAGACGACCAGCGAACGCCGCTTCGTCTGCCCTTTCAAGACAACTTCGGTTAATGATACCGTACAGTTTTCTTCTTTCAAGACCTTCGCTTTCGCTCCCGAGGATGCTAACAATGGCGATCTGGAACGTGTCATCAACCGTGCCATCCAAAGCGAGCTGATGGAAAAAGGTCTGGAACCTAACGGCGCTGACCCCGACCTTCGTGTCGAAACATTCTATTATTTCGACCGCAATCCCAATTACAAGGGGCAAAACAGCGTCGCGATAAAGACCGAGAAGACGTTCCGCTATGATTTCCGCCGGAACGCAATGGTGGAGCTCCCGTTCCTCAGCCCGTCTGCTTCAGAATCGGAGGCTGCATACCTTCTGCAGTTCGGCTTCCGCCTTATCGATTGCAAGATTCAGCCGGGAAGGGTGATTTGGGAATGTGAGGCGAACGAGTTGTTGAAAGAGCCGTTCCGCTTGGAAGATTATGCCCGGATGCATGTCCCTCTGATGTGTTTCCAGTTTCCTTATATCCGGTTTAAGCAGAACGTACCTTTCACGGTTATACAAAGGGCATACAATTATACCGGCCTCAATTTCAACATGGACAAGCTGAATGAGGTCGCCGCCGTCGATGCAAACTCTCCCGCTGCCGAGGCGGGCATCGTCGCTGGAGATATCATCGAACGCATTGACGAGCATAAGCTATCATACAGCATAGACGAGTTCTCGGCAGCCTATCGGCAATTCATCACAAACACATTCTCGTACCGCGATCCGAAAACCCAATATACCGACGTGAATGGATTCACCCGCTGTATGTTGTGGGATGCCTTCCAGTATCCAAACATCGCCGATGCTTTCCAGAACGAGAATAATCTGACGGCATTCTCCTACCTCTACGCGTTCACGCCTTACGTCAATCCGACCGGCAACAACTCCTGTACCCTCACTATCGTGCGGAAAAAGGAACGCTCCGAGGTTATCATCCGCCCAACTATCCGCAAAGAAGTAACGATTGAACTAAAATAGCATGATTTATCCGAACCATTTTGAAGAGAAGACGGGCTTCGATAAAGTCCGTCTTTTTGTTGCCTCCAACTGCCTCAGCCCTCTCGGGAAAGACCGAGTGGACGCGATGGCCTTCTCCAATGATTTCCCTACTATTCATACCTGGCTGTCTCAGACGGCCGAGTTCGTCCGCATCCTGCAAGGCGACGAGGAATTCCCGGCTAACAACTTCTTCGATGTCCGCTATTCCCTCCGACGCATCCGCCCAGAGGGGACGTGGCTCGACGAGAAGGAAATCTTCGACCTCAAACGCTCGTTGATTACCATCGCCGACATCCTTCGCTTCCTCCATCCTCAAGGCTCGGACGAGTTGAAGTACCCGGCTCTTGCCGAGCTTGCCGGCGATACCATGGTTTTCCCCTTATTGGTTCGGCGCATCGATACTTTGCTCGACAAGTTCGGCAAGATGAAAGATAGCGCGTCCGACCGCCTCCTCCAAATCCGTCGTGAGATGACCGCCACGATGAGCAGCATCTCCCGCAACCTCCAGTCTATCCTCCGGACGGCACAGGCCGAGGGCGTAGTAGATAAGGATGTGGCACCTACGATGCGCGACGGTCGTCTGATGATACCTGTGGTTCCTGCTTTCAAGCGGAAGATTAAAGGCATCGTCCACGACGAGTCGGCTTCGGGAAAGACAGTTTTCATCGAACCAGAGGTAGTGGTCGAGGCGAACAACCGTATCCGCGAACTGGAGGCCGAAGAGCGACGTGAGATCGTCCGTATCCTGACGGAGTTCACCTCTGAGGTTCGGCCCCTCATCGGCGACATCCTCCACTCCTACGAGTTCTTGGCGGAAATCGATTTCATCCGCGCCAAAGCACTTTTCGCTCAGCAAATACACGGGGTGATGCCGGTCGTAGAGGACAGGCAAGGTCTGGATTGGTCCCGCGCCATCCACCCGCTCCTTTTCCTCTCCTTGCAGAAGCAGGGGAAAGAAGTGGTGCCCCTTGATATAGAGCTGAGGGCGGACGACAGGCGCATATTGCTCATCTCAGGTCCGAACGCGGGTGGCAAATCGGTTTGCCTCAAGACCGTGGGCTTGCTCCAATATATGCTTCAGTGTGGTTTGTTGCCGTCGATGGATGAATCGTCGCGCATGGGCATCTTCGACAGTATCTTTATCGACATCGGAGACGAGCAGAGCATCGAGAACGACCTTAGCACCTATTCCTCCCACTTGACCCACATGAAGTTCTTCCTCCGCAACGGCTCGCCCCGCACGATGTTGCTCATCGACGAGTTCGGCAGCGGAACCGAACCCCAGATCGGAGGAGCACTTGCCGAGGCCCTACTCAAGCGCTTCAACGAGAACGGCTGCTTCGGCATCATCACCACGCACTACCAGAATCTGAAGCACTTTGCCGAGGACACGCCGGGCATTGTGAACGGCGCTATGCTCTACGACCGCCACCTGATGATGCCCCTCTTTCGTCTCGCCATCGGTCATCCCGGCAGCTCGTTTGCCATCGAGATTGCCCGGAAGATTGGTTTGCCCGAGGCGGTCATCGCAGACGCCAGCGCCAAGGTAGGTGAGGATTACATTAATATGGACAAGTACCTCCAGGACATTGTGCGCGACAAGCGGTACTGGGAGACGAAGCGGCAGAACATTCGCCAGCGCGAGAAACGCCTCGAGGATATCACCTCGCGCTACGAGAAAGACTTGGCTGACATCAACGCACAGCGTAAGGAAATCCTTGCCAAGGCGAAAGAAGACGCCGACCGTCTCCTCCGCGAGGCCAACGCCCGCATTGAGAACACCATCCGTGAAATCCGAGAGGCTCAGGCCGACAAAGAGCAGACGAAGCTCGCCCGCCGCTCCCTGGAAGACTTCAAGTCATCCGTCCACGACAAACCGGACGACAACGACGCCATCGCCCGCAAGATGCAGCAACTTCGCGACCGTGCTGCCCGTAAGCAACAGAAGGCTGCGCTCCCGAAACCGCGACCCGAAGACGAGCCTCTCAAGCCGGGCGACGCGGTGCGCCTCAAGGGTCAGACCTCGGCAGGTGAGGTTATCGAAGTAGCGGGGAACCAGGCGACCGTCGCCTTCGGCATGATCAAGAGCACCGTCAAGCTCGACCGCCTCGAGCGCGTCAGCCGCAACCAGCTGAAGCGGGAGGCTCAGAAGGCCACATTCCTCAGCGAGCAGACGACCGACGAGATGCACGAGAAGCGTCTCAACTTCAAACAAGAGATTGACATACGTGGTATGCGCGGCGACGAAGCCCTCCAGACCGTAACCTATTTCATCGACGACGCTATCCAGGTCGGTGCCCAGCGCGTCCGCATCCTCCACGGGACGGGAACGGGCATCCTCCGCCAGCTGGTGCGTCAGTATCTGGCGACCGTCCCGGGCGTCCGCAACTTCCACGATGAGCATGTCCAACTCGGGGGGGCGGGGATAACTGTTGTGGAGCTTGACTGAGCCTCACCTGAAGCGCTTGATCACAAACTCCGGGCTTATCCGCATGAAGATACCTGCCGAGAAGCTCGTCCCCAGCCCGAGGTGGTGATAGACATCGGCCTTCACGCCGACGGTGTATTCACGCCCGAAGCTCCGCGCGTACTCCGCCCCCCATTGGACCATCTGTTGCTTCGGGTAGAAGACGCCTGACTCGGCCTGTGAGACTGCTCCGAAGAACGGACTTCCGAAGAGGGGAACAAAGGTCTTCGAGTGCCAAAAGGCGGCCTTCACACGGAAGTCGTGCACCTCGGCCCAGCCCCGCACATATACCCCGTAGCCATCGTCATACGGCAGAAGCTCGCCCGCCTGCTGGTAGTAACCTGCCACGGACATTTCCCCGCCGACAGCCCGGACGTGCCGCCCGCGTGTATTCCAAACAGCCCCGGCGGCGACGGCGCCATTCATCAACGTCTGCACGGAGCTGACCGTGATAGTATCAATCTCCCCACCCCGGTGCTGCGCCAGGGCCTGCACGTCGGTGTAGAAATGTACGGGCGCCTCGGGTCGGTTCCACCGAAGCCGGAGGGCGGCCCCGACGGTAAACGCCTCTTGATGTGTATCACCCCGGAATATGAAACTATCCCAGCTTCCCCAGATGTCGAGGTGGACGCGCTCGGTATCGAAGAGTATCTGCGCCCCGGCCTCGGGGTCGGCGGTTAGGCTCAGTTCGGGATTGTAGAGCGGCTCGAGGAGTCCGTGAGCTCCCGCGCCGTAGATGTTGCCGAGGACGATATTCCAATGCTCACCCAAGGAGAACTGTGCCCTCAACCACGGAAGGGCGTGGAAGCCGTGCTGGTACTGTTCGCCCTGCCACCTTGCAATGTCGGAATAGGCGTAGCACGGGTATCGGCGCGCCCCCCAGTAGCGGAGCAGGTAGGCCCCGGCCTCGAGCTTGATGTTGTCGTGCGGGAAGAAGATGAGCCTTGGGCTTAGGCGGAAGCCGGGAAGGGTGTATCCCTTTTGTATCCCCCCACTATACTCGTTGTCTTTCAGGAACTCGACGCTCTCGACCTTTGCCACGAGGAGGCCACGCGCGTCCTGAGGTATCCGGTACGCCTCGGCCAACCGGTCGCCTGTCTCGGCCTGCGCGCTGCCGGTGAGGAGGGCGAGGGCGAGCAGGCTGGTTTGTATATGCTTCGTATGAATGTTCATTTGAGATGCTTTGTATCGGGGGGCAAAAGTACGGATTTCAATTTAATTGTGGGCATAAAAAAACCCCGGGGCACGCCCGGGGGTGAATATAAATGTATCGTTTTCTACTAAAACTTGGTAGTTACCGCTACCAAGTGTTGGTAGCCCTCGCTACTAACTGTTAGTAGTTATCGCTACCAACATTTGGTACTGAAAAGCTATTGAACAACGGGGCCATCAGGTTCCTCTTCTTCATCTCCTACTCTGACAATTTCCTCATATACGCCTGTGCGAGGTTCTTTCAGTAAGACTGTACCGGAGGTAGATGCCTGTGTCGTTACACTCACCTCCCAATCTCCCTCCGTTACTTCCGAAGGCAAAACAAACTGCAACTTAGTCGCCGTGTTGGGGAAAATCTTCTCGACACCGACCTTGACCGTCGTAGAGCTTGAGCCGGACTTGGTGAAGGTAACGCCGATGGAGGGGTCGTCGCCTTTGACTGCGATACGTAGCCCTTGGATGAGGACCATCGCGCCGGGGTTGAGGTGGTTGGCCTTGCCCTCTGTCGGGTCCATAACCGACTGGATGGTAGGCAGTGTGGCGGCCGATTGCTGGAAGATGTACACCGAGGATTCCTCCAGCGCCTTGCGGGCGGTGGCCGATTGTGTGAGTTGGAGGTAGGCCTTCACCTTGTCGGGACCGACGGTGTGGCCAAGGTCGGAGGCGAAGACGCCCCCCTCGAGGCCGATGCCTGCGTTGAATAATGGGGTGTTGATGTTGTAACCTTCTTGCAAGGCGAGGATGCACTCGTCGAAGAAGTTGTCCAGGAAAGCCTCGCCATCGACGTTTTTGGTGGGAAGCTCGTGTTGTCTCATCCGCTCGATAACGCCGTGCGGATTCAGGGAGCCTCGCGACTGGACGGTGAGGTAGTAGTCGTTTGTAACGTCTGTTGTTAACTGGTTCAGATGTGCTATTGCATTAATTGTTGCCATGATGACCTCCTGTTTTAAAATGTTGGACAATTAGTTATTTGAATACGGGCGGCAAGGTAGGCAAAAGGTTTGGACTGTGCAAGCATTGAGGCGTATTTTTTTGAAAAAACTTTGCGGGAAGGCGGGGCGGGGTCATCTTTACTGAAAAAAAGCTAAAACATTCCCGCCTATGGCCGGCGCACGCGGGAATCGGCGTATCTTTGACCTCGGAAATAAAACTTTGTTTATGAGAGAATACGGAGACTTCAGTCCTGAATACACAGACTATGCCACGGCAGCCGTGGCAATCCTCCCCGTCCCCTACGATGGGACGAGCACATGGATAAAGGGAGCCGACAAAGGGCCGGAGGCGTTGCTCGATGCCTCCTTCAATCTTGAGTTTTATGATATTGAGACCGACACGGAGGTCTTCCGCCGGGGGATAGCGACGCTCGAGCCCGTTACGGAGGACGCCTCACCCGAGGCGATGGCTGCGGCCGTGGAGCAGAGGATGGACCGGGTGATAGCCGACGGCAAGTTCCCTGTCCTTATCGGAGGGGAGCATTCGGTGAGCATAGGTGCCTTCCGCTCGATGGGGAAGCGCTATGGCGACGAGCTGTCCATCGTGCAGTTTGATGCCCACTCGGATATGCGCGACTCATACGAAGGCTCGACGCACAACCACGCCTGCGTGATGGCGAGGGCGCTGGAGGTTACTCGGAGCGTAACACAAGTGGGCATCCGGAGCTCCGACCGTAGCGAGTTGCGGAACATCAACCCCGAACGTATCTTCCATGCACACGTTATTAAAGGTAAGAGCGGCTGGGAAAGGGAAGTCGCCCGGCAGTTGAAACCTTACGTATATATAACCATAGACCTCGACGTGCTCGACCCGGCCTTCTTGCCCTCGACGGGGACACCGGAACCGGACGGGCTGGCTTATCGCGACGTGTTGAACGCGGTGAAAGCAATCGCGGAGGGACATACGGTGGTAGGACTCGACGTGGTGGAGCTGTGCCCGAACCCGATGGCGAAGGCGTCGGACTTCCTGGCGGCGAAGCTCATTTATCAGATCCTTTCCATCTTGGCAATGGACAAGTGATAATTGACAATGGACAATGTTTTTAAGCAATTAACAATGGACAATGGACAATGGACAATTTGAGGTTGGAAGCTGGGGCGATGCCACCTTCCAATTGTCAATTGTCAATTCTCCATTGTCAATTAAATAATGTATTATGGCAAGAGTTTTAATCATCGGAGCGGGCGGCGTCGGAACAGTAGTCGCTCACAAGGTAGCCAAGCATGACTGTTTCACGGATATCATGTTGGCAAGTCGTACAAAGTCTAAATGCGACCAAGTGGCGCAAGCGGTGGGCGGAAACCGTATCCAAACCGCTCAGGTGGATGCCGACAGCGTTCCCGACTTGGTGAAGCTGATGCAGGCGTTTCGGCCGGACATTGTTATTAACGTGGCCCTGCCCTACCAGGACCTCACGATCATGGACGCGTGCCTGGAATGCGGAGCCAGTTATCTGGACACGGCCAACTATGAGCCGAAGGACGTGGCACACTTCGAGTACAGCTGGCAGTGGGCCTATCAGGACCGCTTCAAGGAGAAAGGGCTTACAGCAATCCTGGGCTGTGGTTTCGACCCGGGAGTGTCTGCCATCTTCACCGCATACGCAGCGAAGCACCACTTTGACGAGATGCAATATCTGGACATCGTGGACTGCAACGCGGGGAATCACGGGAAGGCATTCGCTACGAACTTCAACCCTGAGATTAACATCCGCGAGATTACGCAGAACGGACGTTACTACGAGAATGGCCAGTGGGTAACCACCAAGCCGATGGAGATACACAAGATGCTGACCTACCCGAATATCGGCGAGCGTGATTCCTACGTCCTCTATCACGAGGAGCTCGAGTCGCTGGTCAAGAACTACCCGTCGCTGAAGCGGGCACGCTTCTGGATGACCTTCGGACAAGAGTACCTGACGCACCTCCGCGTCATCCAGGATATCGGCATGGCACGTATTGACGAGGTAGAATACAACGGGGTAAAGATAGTTCCCCTGCAGTTCCTGAAAGCGGTGCTCCCAGATCCGAAGTCTCTTGGGGCCAACTACCACGGAGAGACTTCTATCGGCTGCCGTATTCGGGGTATCAAAGACGGGAAGGAACGTACCTATTACATCTACAATAACTGCGACCACGAGCAGGCGTACAAGGAGACCGGAACGCAGGCCGTAAGCTATACGACGGGCGTACCTGCGGCACTCGGAGCTGCGATGTTCGCTCGCGGCATCTGGAAGAGGCCGGGCGTGTTCAACGTAGAAGAGTTCGATCCCGATCCTTTCCTGGCGGAACTGGATGAGCAGGGGCTGCCGTGGATAGAGAAGTTCGATATTGACTTGGAGGTATGATAGGCTTAGACAAAGACAGAGCTTTACGCGAATGGGACTTCAACGGAGTCCCTTCGCCGTCTTATATCCTCCATAGTGAGTTGCTGGCAGCTAACCTGAAGGTCATCGACAAGGTGAGGCGCGAAGCCGGGGTGGAAGTCATAGTTGCGCTGAAGGCAAACGCTATGTGGAGCATCTTCCCCGTGCTAAGACAACACTCCGACGGCGCTACGGCGAGCTCACTCAACGAGGCAAGGTTGGTCTTGGAAGAGTACGGGGAAAAGGCGCACACATACGCTCCGGTCTATACCGAGAAAGAGTTCCCCTCGCTGATGGCGTGCAGTAGCCATATCACCTTCAATTCCGTGGGGCAATACGAACGCTTCGGGGAGAGGGCGCGCGAGGCAGGCATCTCGTGTGGCTTGCGCGTTAATCCGGAGTATTCGACGGTTGAGACGGACCTCTACAATCCGGCTTCCCCGACATCACGCTTGGGGGTACGTTCGGTGGATTTACAAGAGTTGCCGGAAGGCATCGAAGGATTGCACTTCCATTCTCTCTGCGAATCACGCCCGAAGGACTTGGCGGGCACGCTTCAAGCTGTGGAGGAACGATTCGGGAAGTTCTTTCCCCATATCAAGTGGCTCAACATGGGAGGAGGGCACTTGGTTACGCACAAGGATTACGATGTGGACGAACTCATCTGCCTTCTCCTGAACTTCAAGGCGCGCTATCCGCATCTGCGCATCATACTCGAGCCGGGCAGTGCCTTTACGTGGGACACTGGTTGCCTGGTCGCCACCGTAGAAGACATCGTCCGAAACGGAGGGGTGAACACGCTGATGCTGAACGTATCGTTCGCCTGCCACATGCCGGATTGCCTGGAGATGCCTTATAAGCCAACCATCCTTGGAATGCACGATACGCAGGAGGGAGAGACCGGCTGGCAGATGGGCGGAAACAGCTGCCTCGCAGGAGACTACTATGGCACGTGGTCCTTCGACGACGGGCACGAACCGAAGGTCGGAGAGCGGGTGGTCTTCCGCGACATGATTCACTATACGATGGTCAAAACCACCATGTTTAACGGAGTCTCACATCCGGCTATCTGTATCTATGAGCCGGGAAGAGGAGTCAAGGTCGTGCGGGAGTTCGGCTACGAAGACTACAAAGGGAGAAACTCCTGAATGTTATAAGACAGAAAGAAGAAGAGCCGGAGGCAAGCGTCATTGCAAGCTTCCGGCTCTTTTTATATCAGGTATCCGCCTCGGTTCTTAGCTAAGCCAGACCGAAGCCGTTGCCATCCGTTTAGGGATGCTCTTCGCTCAGCACAAATTCAAGCGTGCCGGCCTTTACTAAGTCTTGGTGCGAAAGCGTGAAGCCCTTCAGCTTCTTGCCGCCCACCTTGACCTCTTGGATGTAGATAGATTCCGGAGTGGCATGTTTGGCTTCGATAACCAGTTTCCCCTTCGGATAATACTTCTCATCCAGATGGATTGTAACCTTGTCAAAGGTAGGCGAAGTCAGCACGTAATCCGGCGAGCCGGGACAAGCAGGGTAGAAACCCATCATCGAGAAGATAGCCCACGTGGACATCGTGCCGGTGTCTTCGTTGCCCGGGACACCGTTCGGGGCATTGTGGTAGCCAGTCTTCAGGATATTGCGCACTTCCTTCTGGGTACGCCAAGCTTCACCTTTGAAGTAGCTGAAGAGGTAAGGATACGCGATGTCCGGTTCGTTCGCCGGGTCATAGTTGCCGTCATCGAAGACACTCTGGAGCTTTGCAACGAACTTCTTGTCGCCGCCCATCAACTTGGCCAGGCCCTTGATATCGTGGGGGACATAGAAGGTGTAGTTCCAAGCATTGCCCTCGTGGAAGCCGGGGCTCGGTTCGAAGTTCGCGCCCTGTTTCGGGTCGAAAGGTTCATAGAACTTACCGTCTGGCAGAATCGGGCGGAGCGTACCGAAGTCCTTGCAATAATAATGCTTATAGCCCATCGAACGGTCGTAGAACAGCTTAGCATCGTCCTTCTTACCCAAGGCTTTGGCAAACTGGCTCAGGTTCCAGTCGGCAATATAATACTCCAGCGCATGAGATACGGAATTGTCATACTGTTCCCGCAAAGGGACATAGCCCAGCGAGAAGTAATCATTAGCATCTGGACGAAGGAGATTGAACTCGCCTGGAGTTGTTGCCCCCTTGCGCATAGCTTCATAAGCTGTCTCTACATCAAAGTCCTTAAGCCCCTTCATCCATGCATCTACGATATAAGGGATGGACGGGTCGCCCTCCATAGTAAAGGTCTCCCGACCGTAAAGCTCCCACTTCGGCAACCAGCCATTCTCCTTGTACATTTCAATCATTGTATGGATAATCTCTAACTGCTCGGCGGGATAGAGCAAGGTCATCAGTGAACTTACATTGCGGTATGTATCCCAAAGCGAAAAGACTGTATAGCGGTCGCGCAAGGTTTTCCCCGTTTCAAGAGATTCCATCTTCGGATATTCACCGTTGAAATCATTCAACCTATTGGGATGAATCAGGAGATGGTACAATCCTGTATAAAAGATGAACTTCTCATCCTTTGTTCCGCCTTCCACTTCTACAACTGAAAGCGCATTGTTCCAACTTGTGCGTGCAGACTTCACTACATCCTCGAAAGGAAAACCGGAAACTTCTTGCTCCATATTCTCACGTGCATTCTCGATGCTGACGTAGGAAATGCCCATCTTCACGGTGATTTGTTCGTTGGCTTCCGTATCATACTTGAACCAAACGCCGATGTCGTCGCCGCTCATCTCTCGGTTATATTTCGTGTAGAGCTTGTACTTTCCGGAATGGATATCCCACTCGGCTTCGACACCCTTCATCTCGCGTTGTTTCTTCCAATATCCGCTTTCCTTGGGTGCTTTGCTGAGTTTCATCACGAAATAGACTGGAAAAACGGCTTGCGGATTGTAGCAGAAAGTACCGAGGAGTTTGCTTCCCTCGATTTCCGTGTCGCTAACAAAGCGGACAGTCGCCCCGGTCTCGTTCGTCAATCCTTCGCCCAAGTTCAGGAGGATATTCCCCTGCCCTGCTGGGAAGGTGAAGCGACTCAGACCCGTGCGAGGCGTAGCGGTAGCTTCGGCCTTGATGTTATACTTGGTCAGCACCGTGCTGTAATAGCCAGGATGTGCAACCTCGTCTTTGTAATGACTTCCGTAGTTATGGTAATCTACTTCCAATTCACCAGAGGTCGGCATTAACAGCAGGCTTCCCATTTCGGGACAACCCACGCCGCTCAAACTTCCGTGGGCAAAACCGGTAAAGAAATCGTTGTCTGCTGAGTACGGAGTGGACCACCACTGGCTATCCTTGTCAAACCGGTTTGTTTCCGACCCCATTACATTAAAGGGGACTACACTCATCATTCTTTGTGGGCAAACAGCTCCGGGATTGGTTGTCCCGTAGTTACTTGTCCCGATGAAAGGATTCACATAATCCACTGGCTCTTGCGCGGCAACAAAAAGGGAACCGCACAAGCAAAGCGTCAAAAGTTGATTCTTCATTCTCATCTTGTTTTATATTTTACCAAATTACTATTTCATCCACAAAGATAAAGCCCTTAGGATTCTTGGCTTTCACCTTTACATAACGTGCCTTCCACTCGCCCCAGAAGGTATATTCTTGGAACAAAAGGCGGGAGTCGTCTTGGGAGATGGTGGTCGGCATCGTGCCGCGCGAAGTAAACGTCTTTCCATCTTCCGATGTAAGCAACTCCACTTCTGTCGGTTGGTAAACGCCTGGCCCGGTGAGTTGCATCCAGCGCGAAGAGACTTTATGCAGGTCGGTTATCTCTCCCATGTCTATCACGCAATCCAGATTGTCCAAATATCCCTGCCAACGACCGTCAAGATAAGTCAAACTACCGCGATAACCATCCAAGAGTGCATTCATGCCTCCTGCCATATAGCCGGGATAGAGCCTATTATAATAATGTATAGGTTTGTTGATGCCTCGATGGTAATCTACACGCTTCACGGTAGGCTCACCCTGCATCTGCCCGTCTTTAAAGATTGCCGCACGAATATCGGCAGAATCGGTTACGATGACAGCATCTTTATAGATAGGCGAAGCCTGGGTTGGCTCACTTCCATCTGTCGTATAGTGGATTTCCGCAGGATGTTTCTCGGCATCCATGAAAACGGAGATTTGCTTCTTCAACGTATCGACAGACATCGTTATATCGATTTCATTGGAAAGGGTAAAAGCATTGATACCCTTGCGATGCAAAACCGGGATATGGGCATTCACGCGGGGCTTGAAATCTTCCCAAGAGCGCAAGTCTTGCGGTGTCCAGCCAATCTCTGCCACGGCCAAGGCGCGAGGAAACATCATGTATTCCAAATGTTCCGGTGTCGGGATATATTCTGTCCACGTATTGCCCTGCACACCCATGAAGTGTTTTTCCTCCTTTGCCGTCAAGGAGTCTTTCGGGATAGGATTATAGCTATAGACTTTCTTGATGGGTGTGTAACCGCCGATAGCATACGGCTGGGTATTGGGGAAGGCTTGATAGAAATCCAAGTACATGTAATTGCCTGGTGTCATCACGACGTTATGTCCCATACGGACTGAGCGGAAACCGGCTTCTTCGCCTCGCCACGACATGACCGCAGCATTCGGTGCCAAACCTCCTTGCAGGATTTCATCCCAGCCTATCAACTTGCGTCCTTTGGATGTAATGAATTGGTCGGCATGGTGAATCATATAACTCTGCAATTCATCGACCGATTTCATGCCTTCGCGACGCATCAGTGCTTGGCATTTAGGACAGGTCTTCCACTCGGCTTTCGTTGCTTCATCGCCTCCGATGTGAATATATTCCGAGGGGAAAAGTTCCATTATCTCAGTCAGCACATCTTCCATGAATCGATAGCTCTTCTCGTTGCCAATGCAGAAGTCGCCTCCGGAATAGGGTTTGCCTGCACAGCATAACTCCGGATAGGCTTGAAAGACTTCGTCGGAATGGCCGGGGAATTCTATTTCTGGAATTACGGTGATATGTTTCTCTGCGGCATGGGCGACTATCTCCCGAATGTCGGCTTTTGTATAGTAACCTCCGTAGGCTCCTTCTGTCCCTTCCGGCAGATACTTGCGGTCGCCTCCATCCCACCATTTCCGCCAATCCGATTCTGTGCGGAAGGCGGCTTCTTGGGTCAGCTTCGGATATTTGTCTATCTGTATGCGCCAACCTCCGGCATCTGTCAGGTGGAAATGCAAGCGGTTCAGCTTATAATAGGCCATTACATCAATGAGCTTCATCACTTCTTCTTTCGGAAAGAAATGGCGGGAAACGTCGAGATGCAAACCTCGGTATCCGAAGCGCGGACTATCTTCTATCGTTACGCAAGGCACGCCCCCGGATTGAAGCAGTTGCAACAAGGTCTGTCGGGCATAGAAGAGTCCGGTCTCCGTGGCTGCCTGCGCCTCGATGCCGTTCTTGGTAACGGTCAGCCGATAGGCTTCTTCTCCTGCCATATCTGGATTAATTACATAGCGAATGTTTTCCGCCCCGTCGCAAATAGAGGCGCTGTCTGTCCGGAAATAGCCTTCGCCCAGCGTCAGGTTCACGGGCTTCGGAATCAAATTAACTACTGGTGCCGGTTGCTGTTGCGCGCAACCAGCCAGCCACAAGGTACAGCAGAATGCCGCCCCTGTCATTACTTGCTTAGTTAGCTTCGGCAATGATGTCATAAGAAAAATGTTTTTAGTTTTTATCTCAAGGAAGGTACATGTCTTGTGTTTTCCCGCTGATAAAAGATTATTCAACGGCAAATATACGGATATTATGCCACTGGGCAATAAAAAAGGGAAAACTCCCTGAGGAATTTTCCCTTCTATGATAAAAAAAGCCGCACTGTAGATATGAACAAACTCCGTATGACAGGATTTGAGTGCTTTACCGCCTTTGTAATCCGCCGTGCGATGCATACCCCGAAGGGCGCGGCCCGCCATTAGCGATAAGAGCTTGTCTCGGAATTTAAAAAATTTGATGAGTTTCCCAATCGAACATGTGCGGCTTAACTCTTCAATTCTTTTTCCGTATCGCAAAAGTAGGAAGGATTTTTGAATGTGCAAAACTTTTCGCGAAAAAATTTTCGAGAAAATGCATTTTTTTCAAAGACAGGTGCTCCGTATAGCATATATTTCCTTCCCACAAAATACATCTTCACCCATCCTTTCATACATGTTCATCCGCGTTTGCATACATCTTCACCCGCGCCATCGTAGATGTTCACCCATTCCCAAACGTAAAAAGAGCTGCCACCCCACCGGGCAACAGCTCTTCTACAAAACTTAAAAAACAATTAGGTTCTTTCGCGCGAAAAGAAACGAGTTGTTTCCCAACAACTATTTTATCTTCAGCTTCGCCTGCGCCTCGCCTTGCTCGCTCTGGACGCGGACGATATAGATTCCGCCCGGGACGTAGAGTTGGCAGGTCGCCGTGCCTACGTTCTGCCGGCTCTCGACCATGCGCCCGTTCAGGTCATAGACTTGCACTTGCTTCAGCCGGTCGGACGGCGTGGAGGCGATGATCAGTTGCCCGTCTGCCGGCGAGTAGATGCGGATGTCGCCTTCTGCCTTGATGCCTTCGTCGGTCGTCAGGAAGTAGCGCCCATGGCTGCTGCCTGTCAGATTGAGGGTGAAGCTATCGCCGTCTATCGGTGTCGTACTGCGCGTTACGGCATCGTAGAGGTAAAGCGGACTGACAAGTTGCGACGCGCCTTCGATGCTCAGTTCCACCTCTTCGCCGTCCTTGGCATAGACGCCGAGCGGCACATTCTTGTAGTCGTGGATAGCATTGACGGCAGCAGCATAATTGCCTGCTATGGTGTAAGCCATCGGTGCGTCAATTTCCGAATCCAAGAGGGCAACGGCATCCTTGTCGGCTTCGTATTGATTTGAAGCGTCGGACTTCTGCACGACAGCGGCGCGGCTCTGTCCCTGTTTGCTCGATGCAGTCAGGGTCAGGACAGGGTTCGTTGCGGCGAAGGCTTTTGTTTCGGTGTTGGTTGCCGTTGTTGCTGAAACTGTCATAGAAGCATTGAATGTAACTTTCTTTGTTTCTGTTGTTTCTCCGTCGGCCTTCGTAGCATTTGGATCATAACCAACTCGCTCTACGAAGAAGGCTTGCATCGGGGCGATATAGCCGCTTGTTAATTCGCTTCCATCAGGCCATACTACATCCGGCGTGCCTACGATTACGCCCTTATTACCATCTACTGTCCAATATTTATTTGCCAATACATTTGTATTTGCTCCTAAGAAGGCACTCATATCCAAATAAGCCATATACGGATTACCAATCAAGAAGTGGTCGCCGTCGTTATCGACAGTGGAGAGGTCGAGGGTCATGGAGCCGTCGGTATCCAAATCTGCCAGATTCTTCTGATGCCTCTTTGTATCTACATTATTAATACCATCAGCCACACGAGTCTCATACGTATAATGTTCATCGTTCTTAGGCAAACGAACCATTACCGTATTCTCTGTTGCATCTTCATCTTCTACTCTTAGATAAAAGCCTTTACCTATTGAATAAGGAGTTGTCGTATTATTATACTCAACGCTCCAGTTTGATTTAACCGCTTCGACTGTAACTGTAGATGTTGCATCTCCATCACTTTCCGCATCGGCATAAGTAACACATCTATTCCACGCCTTCTGATAGAATGCCGGATTCCAGCGGTCGTTCTTGTCGCTATCATACTTTATCGGGGTAAACGCCTCTGTATTCTGCTGCCCTCCGCTTGTCGGCGCATACATATCTCCAGCATATACTTCTTTCAGCGGCGATGCCATCCAATAATCATCACCCGGTGTCATCTCAAATTCCACCCATGCCTTGTCGTAAGTCAGGCGATGCTGGTTCAGGAGGGTTGCGTTCGGTTTGAAGTAGATTTGTTCTATATCATTAATATAATAAGGAACAACTTCTATGGCTTTATCCGTGCCGGTATTGTTCACCGCCATATCATAACGGAACACATCGTCTTTATCATCAGCAGAATCCCAAGTCAAAACTTTATTGGTATATACTGGGGTATTCAACTGCAATTCCTCCCCTGCCGGTATCGTTATCTTCGTAAAGTACAACGGAGAATAAGACCGTGTTGGATTTGCATTGGAAACCTTGTTATACAATTCCTCGCTGGTCGAAATCGTCCAGTTTTCCATATCGCTCTGCCAAAGGTCAGTCGCCTTACCTTTCCAGGTTAGGTATTCGGGGACGATCTTTACAGGCAACGAAATCAAACCGTCGCATTCGTCGGTCAAGAGGCTGTTACCTTGATATTGGATAAACGGTATAAACAATTCATATTGCTCTCCTTCCAACAAAACAGTCTTAGCATCATCATTGAAAGCAATCTCTATGGTTGCATTCTGAGCATTTTTAGAAATCTCCAGTTTATTCAATACACCAACATCTTTATAGGTATTCGGAGTTATTTCTATCGATACTGTCGCACCCGTGGTCGGCTTACCCAATTTATCTCCGGCCATTGTATCAGTAAAACCTTTCCGTACAGGAATAGTCAAAGGTATCGTTTGCCCCATATTCACATGACCTAAACGCAAAGGCACTTCTCCCTTGAAAGGATAAGAAACATCAGGGAATCCCAAATGCAACTCCGGTATCATATTATCCGATACTCGTAAATCGACATTGGTCTCTTCCGTACAATAGATATACGTCTTATCTCCCACACTATATCCTTTCTGAACATAAGGCATCGCAACAATTTGTTCTTGCTCTATTCTCAAATCAAAGGCTTCACCCGGTGTTGTTCCTGTCAATAATAATTCTTGATCAAAAAGAGATTCAAGTACTCTTTTCATATCAGAATTGCTCGGCGACCATGATTTCAAATCTTCTCTTTTAAAAGATTTAGTCGTATTCTGAGTTTTTTCTCGATAATCCACTATTGCATTCTTCACCGTGAAATTATATTTCTCTTCAATCGCATCATAATCTGCTCTTGAACCCAAATACCAATCGAATACATAATCCAAATCTGTAGGAGCTTCCGTCGGCACATCTTTGCCTCCTTTATCTTCATAGAAGTTCAATTCTGCCGTTATCTTTTTCAGCGTACCTAAACAGATTGCGGTATTGTCATCCGATGTTGTCCGAACAAGTATCGTTGCTGAAGGCTGGACTTCAAACGGAGAAATCAGAGCACAAGGGCTTGCTACAACATCTTCTCCTACTTCCGTCGGATTCGCATAATTATTAATCTGATTAGCCGAGAACAACATCACATGGTACTTACCACTTGCAGTTAGCGGATTCCCACTTGCATCCTGTCCGTACTCCTCGCCTACATACATTAAGTCGGTAACGGTTACATCCATTTCATACAGATTAAGCCGCTCTACCCCATTCTCGGTAGTATGCCATGGACAACGCATACGGGGAATTTGCAAATACTTGTAAAGCTCCTCACCTAACTTTATGTATAAATCATTATTATCCTCATTAGCAATATTATTCACCGTAAGTTTATTTGCCTTAATCAAGCCATCACCGGCCGTTGTAATCGTTCCATCTTCTTTAATATCTATAGACTTAGGTATTTCATCTTTATCTGCCCTATTAGTGGCCCAGACTCTTTCCGTATCGGCATTAAAATCCAATACCGCTTGGAAATTCCATATCTTCTCTTGAGCCAAAGCGTCCGCTTCATTGTCTGGCAATTGACTAATATCCGTACTTATCACCACACGATAGGAATAGACCGATTGATAAGAAGGATTGGTCAAACTTCGATTGACACGTACCCAGCGATATTCGCCGTCTTCAACCACTATAGGTTTTATATCTTCATCCAATTTGTCCTTCGCTTCATACGACAAATCTGTGCCATCTGTACCAACAATCAACTCTGTACTTCCATCTTCATGCTCAACTTCCTTCAGTCCTTCCAAAAAGGCGAAATAAATATTTCCATACTTATTTCTTTCTGCCCCTTCCGGAAAGCCATAATTATATTGTTGCATACTATCCGGTCTGCTCACTGTATTCGGAACATCTTGCCCAACTTTCCATCCCATGTTTCTCAACAGTGTCCCATAATCTGAACTTACTGTCAAAGTTGAAGCATCGCACTCATCTTTACGAGCTACCCGGATATTTGGTTTCGTTTTGTAGATACATACGTCATCGATTGCATAATCGGCACCATCCGTATGCGGCTCGTTGTTTTGGACTTCGAGGTGGAAATTATGGTAGTTTTCTATATCATACTCAGTCAAAGTGATTCGATAGCAGAGTTGCTGCCATTTCATCAAATAATTGTTAGGATCTCCCTGCGTCCAAGCATTCCCTGAAGTAAACTGATGTAATACCACTTCATTCTCATTATCATTAATATCATATCCTTTCAATATCAAATTAATATTAGGAGGTAGAGGAGAATCCGATGGTCTGGTCATATCAGCCACCCATGCCGTTACAACTAATTCTGTATATCCACACAGCGTACCATCTATCGGTACATTGACCAATGTTCCCGGATCATCTGAAGCATCTATATAATAGAAGAAACCATACTCTTTGCCCCCTTTCTCCCAAGTCCGGTCATATAACACCCAATTTTCTCCCGCATAAGATCCATTCATCAAAGGGGGGATCCATCTATATGTCTTTCCACTAATTGCTACCGAATTTGTTGAAATACTGCCTACATTTGCACTTCTGTATAATCCATATTGATTTTGGGATGGAGTAAGATAAGATCTCATAGACGGTGTATTGGGATATAAAAAGCCATAAACGGTTTCACTCTGCTCCATTGGACTATATGCAATATTATCTTGATAATTTGCAGCCGTTAAACTTGAGACACGATTATCTTGGTCAAAATCAACAGAACCAATCAATTCATACATATCTTTATCATTTTCCGGTTTTCTATTATCAGAAACATAGTCCTCTAAAACAAATTCTGTTCCTGATGTAGGATTAAATGTATAAGTAGCCAAAATCGGACGATTTTCACTACCATTTGTTGCTCTTACATAAACTGTTACTGATTCTGACGTATAAGAGGACAAATTTATTGTCACAACTTGCGGCTGATTTGCAGGGAAATCTGTAAAAGCACCCACAGTCCCTATTCTATACTGAAATCCTGAAGCAGAAACCAAAGAACTACCCTCATACCAAAAATAATTCTGAGGCAAAGAAAGCATTGAAAAGTTTATACTCGAAGCACTTCTAATAGGATAGTCTATATTATAGGTTTCTAATGGCCCACTTTTCAATTTCGTTGCACATTCTTCAGCCGAACGAATAATATATTTGTATCGCTTTAATAAAGTAGGTTCTTGAAAGGTATTTCCCGATAAATTATAATCTCTATAATTACTAACATCACAAATTAATACATCTTCACCGGTTAATCCTCCACTTGGTTCCGTATAAGTAATCGTTGATGCGCAACTAGCCAAATGTAAATATTGACCATTCGATTGTTCTTGACTCAAATTACCAGTAGGTGCATTTGTATCCTTTGTACCATGACCTTCATACCACCACAACCCATCGGTTGCCGAACGCAAATCCGTTTTATAATTTCCTCCTCGAACTGCACCACCTCGAGCTTCTGCAGTTGGTTTATCTATATTTATATTCTTACCTGCAATAGAACCCTTCGCTCCATACCAATGTACATACCAAGCATAATCTCTATTATAAGAAAAACTTGCATCATTAATCCTCAACTCCGGAATATACAATTCCCGAGAACCATCTACATAAATTATCTCTGTCCTTGTATGTACAGTATCCCTATTAGAAGCTGGATTAATCGTCGTCTGCCCCCAGGCACTCCCCGCCCCGACAACCGCCATCACCCCGACGACCGCCAGCGTCCATATCTTTCTCAACCAACTGTCTTTTTGTATTCGCTTTTCCATATTGTGTCCTCCTAATTTTCTTTATTCTTATATGTAAGATTAATCGTGTAGGGGATAGCCAAGCGTTTGCTATCCGGTCCAGTCTCTCCGCTTTCGGCTATTACGATCAAAAGCTGGACTTGAGCAGAAGAAGTATTTGCCAATTCCTGCACGGTCAATTCCAAAGTACCGGTGAGCGTTCCATCCCCCGATAAATAGATTTCGTCGCCTTCCGTCAATTCATATAGCACGTCGTTATCATTTTTAAGAATTGTAGCATGTGTATATTCAGCGGTCGGATCAAATTCTGCCGGTCTATATGAAATCGTCGGGCTTGTGAAAAGCTTTTCCTCATCCTTTATCGTATAAGTTATTGTTACCTTTCCTGCATGGTCCGTCGTACAAGAAATAATTGGAATATTTACCTCGTATGCCGGGAATCCTATTTCTGCCGGAATTCCTCCAATCGGCATGTGTTCTTGCTTGACTGTAAACTCTGCTGTAATAGGAGTAATCTGCATGGGAATCCTTATCCAGTCGTTACGACGAACAAAACTTGTATGAATACTTTGCGGATACGGATTTCGGTCTGTAACCTTTGAAGTAACCGTCAAATCTGCATTATCATCCCAACTTGTTTCCGGCAAATAACTATAAACTATATCTTCCTTTTTCGTATTTGCTGGAATAGAAACTTCGTTTTCGACAAACTCGATATCATAAGGTTCACCTTTAGATTCTCCAAATGCCGGAGGATATATTTCACTCATTTCCTCATCCAAAAGGTATCGAGTATCGGCGGCCACATCATAAGGGAATAAGAAAATATCACCCTTACGCATCGGCTGCATAGTCAGGCTTGAGAGTTTAACTGCTTTCCCCGTCAGGTTATCGATAGAAACTGTAGCCTTCCCCACCAGACGAATCAACGCAATCGATTCCGGCTTTCCTTCGTCATCCGTCAAACGCGTTGTTGAAGAAGTTATCGTTTCGTCGTACCCATAGCTCGTCATCGGGATATAGCTCTGCCCATCCTTCGGGTATTTCGACATATCTTTTACGGTAGCATAGATAGTTTGGTCTGTGGCACTGAGAATCTTAGTTGGGTAGAAAGGATCTCCGGCCTTCAAGGCATTTATGGCAGCAATAACATCATCTCCATTTGCCAGCCCATCAAGATTCGCCAGCGCATAGAATCGGTAAGTCTGGCCAACCTCGACCTCTACGCCAAGCTCCGTCTCCGAATTGTCGTTTGTATTATCGGGAACGATATATTCCGGGTCCTCGGAATCAATAACACGATCCACCTTAAATTTTTTGCTTTCAGCATCCTGCTTCAAGACCAAGAGCCAGTAGCGGGAAATAAAATGCTCGTCGAATTCGTCATCATAATCAGGATTTACCACATCATTTTCCGCCCTCGTCCCCATCTCCGGACTCCCCAAGCTATTCAAGGTAATCATCAGCGTGCGGTATCTATCATCTTGCACATCGCCCCTGCCGCCTTCGTCATCCGAGCAAGAGGGGAACATCAGGGCAGCCACCAGACAAGATGCTGCGGTCTTCCATATTTGCTTGTATTTCATATTCCTTTTATTTAATGTTTGTTCGTTTCTTGTTTTTATATTCTATTCTTACCCGTCGTACATACCCCATCCCCGACCCCATCCCCCCCTGCGGGGGACTTCCCCTAACTTAGGGGAAGAGTGCAGTTAGAAGACTTGCACCTAACAGTCTGGCACCCACAAATACTATCTGATAGTATCTGAACTCTTCCCCTGCGAAGGGGGGATGGGGTCGAAATGGGGTCGGAATGGGATCAGAATTGTCAATTGCTACTGCACCACCGGCCTATCATCCGGCTCCTCCGGCGTCTCTTCGTCGGGATTTTCCGGGGTTTCCGTGTCCGGATTTTCCTCGGTCGGCTTTTCATCTTCGCCCGTGCTCTCATTCGGTCCGCGCCGATTGTAATCCTCCACCGTATCCTCGATGTGCGAATTCAAATCCTTGATGAAATTGGCGGTCTCCTCCGTGCCGTGCAGCAGGTTGGCGGCAAAGGCATGGTCGGCGATAGCGTTGTAGAGCGTGGTCAGCTGGGCACGCAATTCCTTGTTCGTTTCCAACTTTTTAGTGTCGGAATCGTCCTGGCTGCGCTGCGACGCCAACTGCGCGAAACGCTCGTTTTCTTCTTCCAACAGATTGACTTGGGTCTCGATGCCCATCGACGTGATTATCGGGGCAAACTGCGGCTTGCGGATGTCCGCCACCATGCCACGGATGTTCACCGTCTCCTGTTTCTGAGGGTCTTTCCCGATTCCCGCGTAGGGCTTCATCGCCGTTTGCAGGGCAAGAACCAAAGCCAACTCCTCGGCCTCGGAGAACATATCGGCGGCGCGTTTGATAGCTTCCAGCACGAATGCGGCGAGGCTGTCGCGACGGCGGTCGATGATTTCCAACTGTTTGGTTATCGCGTTCGCCCGCGATTCCTTCGTCAGATTCTGCATCTTGGCCAAGGCTTCCTTCACGGCATCTATCATCTCCTGGGGGATGTAGAGTGCCGGCACACCATCTGCCGCAGCACGCGGTTCGGCACTTTGCACCGACGGCAGATCTTCTTCACCATCATCGCCCTCATCTTCCTTCTCCTGCATGGCAACGAGAAGCTCGACGACACGGGTGATGAAATAGATAAATTCGGCGTTTGTGAGACGCTTGAGACTTAGTGTCTCGACTTTTTCATATTCCAAATTCATTTTATATCGTTGTTTAATGGTTCTTATATATTGCGACCTCGCGTTGCCTCGGAACCGGGCGGGAATGAGGCATTGCGACCTCGCGTTGCCACAAAACCGGGCGGGAATGGGGCGTTGCGACCTCGCGTTGCCACAAAACCGGGCGGGAATGGGGCGTTGCGACCTCGCGTTGCCACAAAACCGGGCGGGAATGGGGCATTGCGACCTCGCGTTGCCACAAAACCGGGCGGGAATGGGGTTTAACCCCCAAAATCAACATATTCTATTCCGACCCGCAATGAAATGAAGGGTCATAAATAGCCGTAGGTTTCAACCTACGGTGCAAATACGGTGCGAATACGGTGTGCGGACACCATCGATTCCGTCCATCGGTACCGTAGGTTAAAACCTACGGCTATTTATGACCTCGTGTTGCCACGAGGTCGGAATACATTTTACAATTCTCCGTTGTTCAACCTTATCACCCAATCCTTCACCTGTATCTTATAGCAAGCATAGCCCACGATAGGATGCGGCGGGTCAGGATAATCAGGGTCGGGATCCGGGTCCGGGTCTGGTTCAGGCTCGGGTTCCGGCTCCGGATCGGGACAGTCGGGACAGAGGATCGGGGTCAGGAAGAAGATGATGGAGTATTCATCCTGACGGTCGAGGTATTCCTGTGCCGACATGTTGTGGCCCTCCATCTGCGTCAATAACAGATAGTTCGGGAGATTTATGTTGAGGACATCGTCTGCCCAGTCCTTGTGGCGGACGACGAGGCGGTAGTTTTCGCCCGCCATCAACCGCATGGTGTTCATTTCGGCGACGGCGACCATCTGCGAGAGCGGTTTGCCGATGGCCTCGTCTGATTCGCTGCCCGAGGCGATGTCGATACTTTCCGTATAATAAGGGAGATAGGTTATCTGAGGGTCGTCGAGCACGGTGTTGTCGTAGTCCATGTACCCGTTGTCGGCCGTGATTTCGAAGGTGAAATCATCGACGTTCATGCTGTAACCTTCGGTGTCTTGCAAGACGAAACGGAGTTTGTTCGTGTTCTTGGCAAGAGAAATTTCTTTGTCCTCGTGGGCCGTGCCGGTGATGACGAGCGTGTCAAGCGCGTGCCAGAGGGGTTCTAACTCATTGGGTTGCGTCGCGTCGGCGTTGCGGAGCGTGCGCACCTTGATGTCTTGGATGGTCGAAGAGCCGGGCGTCAGCTGGGGCCACTCGTAAGAGCTTTCGTCCAATCCCGCCCAGGTCAGGGCGTAATACGTGCCGGGTTCGAGGTCGAGCTTCACGTTGTTCGCCTTCAGTT
>CALUZV010000012.1 GCA_944325345.1 uncultured Parabacteroides sp. | reverse complement strand
GCTCAACGAAAAAACTATTTTCAGGCTCAAACAGAGGAAGTTCCTCGAAATTTGGTTGTCCTTCTCTTGGTAAGAGAAAGACAACAACGCGGCAAAGGTAGGCAAAATATTGGAACAGACAAGTTAATCCCCGAAAAAAATGCGATTTTTTTAATGAGATGTTGACCAAATTTGGGCTTATTTCACCTCAATCTCAATTTTTCCCCACTGATACATAGCTGTTTACGAGCACTTGTCTCTCTCTTACCAAGAGAGAGATAGCATGTTAAAGAATGTTTATTAAATCACACCCTTCCCTTTCCACCGTCCCATTCTATAATAAATGGCAGCAATCGTCAATCCGATGCCAAGACTGGTATTGATAGCCCACCAAATACCGGTTTCGCCCCACCAATCGCTAAAGCAATAGGCCAATGGAATACGTATCAGCCAGAGGCAGAAAAGGCTGATAAACATCGGGAACAGTGTATCTCCGGCACCGCGCAAGGCGCCATTGAAGACATTCAGTCCACCGTGGACGAGGAAGCAACTTCCAATGATAATCAGGTATTCATGGCCAATGCGGATTACTTCGGCATCGTCGGTGAAAGCGAGCATCAAACGGTCGCCAGTAAAATAAAGAAGGGTAAACATGGTAAATCCAAAGACAAGGTTAAAAAGAAGAGCAAAACGCACCCCCTGACGGACACGCTGCATCTTCCCTGCCCCGATATTCTGTCCGCAGAACGTAGCCAACGCACTGGAAAGGGCAAGGATAGCTTGGGTGATAATCGTATCTATCTTTCCAGCTGCACCGTAGGCCGTCAGCGTATTCGTACCGAAACTATTGACGATACCGAGGAGAGCCATCAAGCCCAAGGAAATCGCACACTGTTGCCCACTGGACGGAAGACCGATACGCAGTTCTTGCCGGAATATCGTGGCATTGAAAAGCAAGTCTTTCTTTTTGATGGAAAGCAAAGGATGCTGCTCATTGACATAATAAAGCGCAACACACATTCCGATGCCTTGAGCAATGACGGTAGCCCGCGCCGCCCCTTCGATACCCCAACCGAAACCAACGATAAAAAGAAGGTCGAGCAAGACATTCAAGACGGTCGAAAGAAGGATAAAAAGCATAGGACGAACGGATTCCCCCAAACCTCGAAGGATGGAAATGATACTATTAAAGGTAACAAAGAGGAAAGTACCGCCGATGTAAATCCGGAAGTAACTCACCGCTCCGGGGATAACTTCCTCTGGCGTCTGCACCATCCGGAAGATAGGTTCCGCAAAGATGATGCCGGCAATGGAAAGAAGTATCCCAGCAACCAACATAAAAAGGAAGAATGAGGAAAATGCCTGTTGCACCTTGTCAAACTGCTTGGCTCCAAAATATTGCGAAACAACCACCGACGTTCCGCTCCCGATACCAATAACCAGCGAAATCACAAAATAATAGATGAAAAAGGAAGCCGAAACAGCCGCCAACGCCTCTTTCCCCACGAAACGCCCCACGATGATGCTATCCGTAAGGTTGTAGAGCTGTTGCAGGATATTCCCGACCAGCAAAGGACCGGCGAAACGGAGAATAGTCATCCCCACAGGACCTTGCGTCAGGTCATTCCTACTCTTCATTCTTAATGCATCATTCTTCATTCCTAAAGGTCCTTCAATAAAACACGGTCGCCCGCTTCAAGCATATTCCGGCGCGTCGCCAAAAGAGTTTCCCATTCCTTGCTAAAAAGGTTGGCGGTGTCTATCTTGAAGTTCTCGGAGCCAAAGCGGTCGAGGCGCGAGAAGAGGAAACCTACGCTAATCTTATGGATATCGATGGCTGGCTGGTAATAGGCGACACGGTCGTCCTCGCCGATGTTTACCTCGATGATAATCCCCAGTTCGACCAGCAGGTAGAGAATCTGTGTCGTGATGCGGATGGGGATGCGGTAAGCATTCGAAAGCTCGTCTGCCGTATAGGGTTTTTCCCCCTTCTCGAAACGTTTGATGATAAGCGAAGCAATCAAAAGGGTCAGGAAATCTTTGTAGCGGCGACTGATATTGCGGCTGTCGCGGTCGAAACTGAACTTCTGTACATTCTGCGAAGCGTAGGACAATTCGGCACCGAAAAGGCAAATCAACCACGAGAGTTGCAACCACAAGAGCAGCAAAGGCAAAGCGGCAAAGCTACCATAGATGGCGTTATACTTGCTCACCCAGATCTGTCCGCTAATATAAATGAACTGGAAGAACTGGAAGGCACAGCCCGCAATCGCCCCAGCTATCAATCCATTGGATACTTTCACCTTCGTATTCGGCAACAGAATGTAAACACCGGCAAAGGTAAGGGAGGTTATGATATAAGGCGAGACATTCAGGATGAAACCCAACACGGGGGTCAGGAATACATACTGGCTCAGGAACGAGTTCTGTAACGTAGAAAGGAAGATGGAGATACCGCTCGACGAAGTCATCAGGATAGGAAGGACGATGAACATCGCCAAATAGTCCGATATCTTCCGATACCAAGGGCGGGACTTCTGTATCTGCCAGATATCATTGAAGGTATCCTCGACGGAGGATATCAAACTAATCACCGTATAGAACAACAAGATAAGACCGACGCCCAGAATAACTCCCCCTTGCGCCTCCACCAGATAGCTCTCCACATACTCAAAAGCCTTGTGCAGTTCCACCTCGTGTCCGGGGAAATAGGCCAGCAACTCGTCGCGCACGGTCTCCTGGAAACCGAATCCCTTCGCAATGCCCAATAAGACCGCCAGCATGGGGACTATGGCCAACAGCGTATTATAGGTAAGAGCCGAGGCCTTCGTCTGCAGGTTCTCCCCGAGGAATCCCCGTATTGCAAGGATGATAGTCTTTATAATATTAATGTAAAAGACCTTTAGCCCGCTGACTTCGTTCTCGGTAATGCGCCAGATGTCGTAGGTAACGAAATGGACTACCCACGTCAGGAAGGCTTCGATGCGTTCGCCCAACGACTTGTGTTCTTTCATTCTTCCCCTCGTATTGCTTCGTTCGTCATTCTGAAAAAGGAACAGTCTGCCTGTAAGCCGGGTTCTGTCCCCGCACGTGGCGGGTGCCTGCCATTTATCTCGTCTTGCCGTCGCCGACAAGCTTTAGCGGTCTACCCCCCGACATCGGACGAGCCGCCCTACATGCGCCGGTGTACATGACCTTACAACCCATAAGATGTACGGCATCCCGTGTCGCCACAGGATCGGTAAGCTCTTGCCTCACCTTTTCACCCTTACCTCTTCCCCGAAGGGATAAGGCGGTTATTCTCTGTTACATTACTCAGCCCTCGCAGACTGCTTCCCGTTAGGAAGTATGGTGCTCTGTGTTGCCCGGACTTTCCTCCCGTCTTGCGACGAGCGACAGGCCGGCAAACTGTTTCCCGAGGGCAAAGATACGCGGATTTTCGGAATCTGCCAGCTACATGCCGGGAAAACTTTCCTCACAGCCTAAGCTAATCCTAAGTTTACATACGATTGAAGCGAGAATTTCCTACCTTTGCAGCCGAAAAATATTTAGACAAAATGCTGACATTAGACAGAATTTATCAAGCGTCGTATGCGTTGCGGACTGTCATCCGCCGCACCGACCTCATCTTTGCCCCACACATCAACCCGCTTAGCCAGATATACCTGAAGCCCGAAAACCTGCAGGTAACGGGTTCGTTCAAGGTGCGGGGCGCCTGTTTCAAAATATCTCAACTGACCGACGAAGAAAAGGCACGGGGCGTCGTCGCTTGCTCGGCGGGGAACCATGCACAGGGCGTGGCGCTCTCGGCGACGGCACATGGCATCAAGTCGCTGATATGTTTGCCGGACAATGCACCTATTTCAAAGGTAGAAGCCACGAAAGCATTGGGTGCCGACGTATGCCTCGTGGAAGGCGTCTATGATGATGCTTACCAGCGTGCTCTCCAACTGCGCGACGAAGAAGGATATACGTTTATCCATCCGTTTGATGATGAAGACGTGATTGCCGGACAAGGAACTATCGGACTGGAACTCCTCGAGCAACTGCCCGATGCCGACGCCGTAATCGTCCCCATTGGCGGGGGCGGATTGATTTCGGGCGTAGCCTTTGCCATCAAACAACTGAACCCGCGGATTAAGGTCTATGGCGTGCAAGCACAAGGAGCGCCAAGTATGCAGAACTCCATCGGGCATGGGAAGATAGAACGGCTTGAGAGTGTTCGTACCATTGCCGACGGCATCGCCGTGAAGGAACCGGGCATTCACACGTTCGATTATTGCCAACAATTCGTGGACGACATCGTAACCGTGAACGACGATGAAATCTCGACGGCCATCCTCGCCCTCATCGAGCAGCAGAAACTGATAGCCGAAGGTGCCGGAGCCGTATCCGTGGCTGCAGCGATGTTCAACAAAGTACCTATCGAGGGGAAGAAAGTAATTTGCTTGGTCTCGGGCGGGAATATAGACGTAACCATCCTCTCACGTGTCATCGGACGAGGATTGCAGAAGTCGGGCCGCTCCGTTACGATTACGGTCGAGCTGGTCGATAAACCGGGACAGTTGCAACACGTATCCGAGATTATCGCACGATGCGGGGCAAATGTCGTTTCTGTCTTCCACGAGCGAGTAAGCCATACGAAGGACATCAACGGTTGTTATCTGCATTTGGAAATGGAGACACGCAACCAGCAACAGATTAACGAGATTCAGCAGGCGCTGAAAGTTGCTGGATACAAGCTGATAAACTAATTAAGGGGCTTTTCACAAAGCCCCTTAACCTATGATACAGAATGTGTGGCAAAACAAATAAAAACTACTACTATAGATTATTGTATAGATACTGCGAAGACGCGAATCGGGTTCAGGCCAACCTCAAACTTTGCAGTCTGTGTGCCTTCACTCGTGAAACAATAGACATCGCCATTGTTCGTATAGTCAGACTCCGTTACAAAGAGCGTGCCTGATTTTGAATCTAAACCAATCTTATACGGCTGGGCTATCGGCTCCGTAATCCATTCGTTGGTGATGACTTCCTCGTTGATAGCATCGTAACGGATATAGGAAATCGTCTGGTTCCAATTAGCATCATATTGCGAATACATCATAAAGAGTTCGTCGCCGGCAGAAGCCAATTCCGTAGCGTTGGTCGTAGTGATAGTCTCTACCTCATCTGTCTGCGTATCGATGCGCTGCAAAGTATTAGGCACGTCGCCATAGTTTCCCATCGAAACCAAGTAAACATCGCCTTCCGAATCTACGGCCATGTTGCAAGGATTGATCACGACATCCAGTTTCTTTGTCTCAGTGAATGAAGCCAAATCAACAACAGAGACTGTCTTGTCGTAGCCAAGCGGCGTATTGTAATCCAAACCTCCGGAATTAGCCACATAGAGTTTGCCATTCGCCACAGCCAACTGTTCCGGATTTCTTCCTACAGCCACCTGTGTTTCGATCTCCAAAGAGGCAGTATCCAAGCGGGCAACATAACCATCGTAAAGAGAAACATAGACTTTCCCTTCGTGTGAAGTCATAAAGCGGGGTTGCAGAGGCGAGCCAGTCGTCGATTGGATTTGCTTCAACGAATTTCCTTGCAAATCCGTAACCTCGATAACTTGCGAGCCATAGACTGCGATATACATTTTCTCCCCATAGATAAGCATATCGTTTGCCGTATCTCCCAAGCCGCGTTCGTTCTTTTCCATGAAGACATCAGCCGTTACTTCCTGCGTATCGGTATTGTAGAAAGAAAGAGAAGCATTGTTGCTACCCATTTTCCCGCTATTCAAGACATAGTAACCGTTTGTCGTAACCACCTCTTCCGTCGGAGGAGTATTCGGATCATCCGGATTGTCTGGATTATCGATTACAGGGTCATCATCATCGCAAGACACCAAGCTTGCCGACATCAGCAGCCCGAATGCGGCTGCCCAAAGTAAGTTCTTTTTCATTGTGTACTGTGTTTATGAGTTATTATACATTTATTATAATTATCAATATTGCAGACTGACACTGAGCCGCCACGAACGTCCCGGCATCGGGTAGTATTGGATAATATCGTACATCTTATCCGTCAGATTGACGATTTCACCCTGCACCTTCAGCTTCACCTTGCCTTTTATCGTGAAGGAACGGTTCGCCGAGAGGGTATGCTCCACATACGCATCTATCCGGTTCTGTTCGATGTTCTGAGGCAAAGCATAACGGTCGCCGGAGGCAACTAAGCTGTATCCGATGTTCACCCACGGGTTCTCCAAGGCCAAAGATGCCGAACCGGAATGCCTCGGCGTATAGGGAATCTGGTCCCGATAGTTCTTATCCTTCTCGTCGGTTACGTCGATGGCATGTTGGAAGCTATAAGCTGCCGTCAAAGCGAGCGACATATCCAATGGCAACGGGATTTCTCCGTGCACATTCACGTCCAAGCCTTTCATCTCGACCTCGCCCATGTTCATCATCTTCCAGATATACATTGTCGGCAAGGCAACTATCTTATCGCTTATTTTATTGTAGTAAGCATCTGCCGAAAGGCTCAGGAAGCTGAGGAAACCCGCTTCTCCGCTCCATGTCATCCCTACGTTGTATTGCGTAGCTTTCTCTGCCTTCAAATTGGTATTTCCTATCCTCAAATAATATAGATCGGTGAACGTCGGCACACGAAACGCATCCTGATAGGAAGCGCGGACGCGAAACCCCTGTTCTTCCCAGGGTCGCCAAGAAAGGCTGACGGCCGGCGAGAGTCTTTTCCTGTCCGCCGGACGTTCTCCCTGCACGACTTGCTCGGTGATATAGGTTCCAAGGAGACTTGCCGTCGCCGTAAGCCGTGTTGTCTTGTATTGCAAGGCCAAAGCGGTCAGTGAAGTCCAGCGTTTCGGCATGGGCGAGTCCACGTAGTTGTTGGAAAGCCGTGCCCGCGAAAGGTCGGTGTTCAACGAGACGGAGAAACTTTGCCACGGACGGTACAAAACGCCTGCCGAACCGTAGTATTCTTGCTGCGTATTCACGTCTTTCTGAAATCCGGCGGCATATTTGTCGTTCACATCCATGTAGCGCGTAAACGAATAGTTATATTTCACGTCGGCACGTACTTTCCATTGCTCCGAGAGCGCGTTTTCATAATTCGCCTGCACGAAAAAGTTGTTGTCCCACATCCTTTCGTTAGCCGTGTTGCTATACAGGATGACCGAGCCAGGCAAGCCGCGTTCCGAATCGTAGTAATAGATTTTCGCCCGGAGCGAACCGCCTTTCCCCATCTCACCATAGACATTCCCCTCGAGCCGGAGGTTTTTCACGTCGCTGTTCCGCCGCTTCTCTTCCGTTACCAAGCCTCCATTGACCAAGGTAAAGGGATAATCCCCGTCGCTTTGCATCCAATCGGCCTGCGCCGTCGCCGCCCAGCGTCGGTTTATCTTCTGCTCGTAGCGGAGAGTCGGATTAAAGAGACCAAACGAGCCTCCCTTTACCTTTATATATGCCCGGAAAGGTTTGTCCTCGAATGTCGGGGCTGCGGTGCGGATACTCAAGGCTCCGGCGGAGGCATACATCCGCGCAGTCTGGAAAATATCGTCCGCTTGTCCGATGCTGAGTGCCACAGACTCGATATTGTCGAGCGAAAAGCGGCTGATATCCACCTGCCCGCTCTGCGCGTCGGTGATGGTAACTCCGTCATAGCGCACCGCCGTATGCTTGGCTCCGAGACTACGCACCGAGACCGTTTTCAGTCCGCCCACGCCTCCATAATCCTGCACCGTTACGCCCGAGAAGCGTTTGACGGCTTCCGAAAGGTCTTGCACGCAAAGTTGCTCGATTCCTTTCCGGTCCAAGACCTGCAAAGGAGCGGCAGAGCGCGTCGTAGCGGGGCGACGGTGCGCCACGACCTCCACGCCTTCCAATTCCCGCGTCCGAAGGCTATCTTCTTGGGCGGAAACCATATTTCCACGAAACATCAGGGCTGCTGCGACCGCGCAACACACCTTCAACTTATCAATCTGCATAATTAAATATCCGTTTCGACCTCTCTACACCCGAAAGAAATCGTCATTGCTTGGTAATGGCAGGTTTTCTGGCTCGTCCATCCCTTTCTTAGGACACCTTCCCGGCTTGCTTCGCGCAAAACCAGTGGCAACAAGTTCGTCCCGGGATTCTTAACGGACTAACAGCTACGGGTACAGCTCCGGATTCTCACCGGATTCCCTTTTACTAATCTCCCGTCGGCCGACAGGAGATTACACCATTGACGGCGCAAAGATAGGGATTAAATGGAGAATGAGAAATGATTGGATGAAAAATTTTTTGCCCCAAAGTGTCCAATTTTTTGACACTACTGTCCAAAAATTGGACACTCGGAATTTATTTAAAAGTGTTATGCTTCTGGCTTACTATGGATTACAAAAGTGGCACGATATTTGTATATTTTTTGATAGAAAGAATGGTTCATGGAGTTCCGAAATTTGTTCGAAGATTCTGTAACCTTCCTTCCACTCGATACGTATTATATTATATATGTAACAATAAAATAAAACAACAGTATCATGAAATTAGTATTAGTACTTCTCAGTGCGTTGCTCTCCGTAGCAACATACGCTCAAACCCTTACGGGAAAGATTATCGACCAGCAGAACCAGCCTGTCCCCTTCGCGAACATCCTCGCCTTGGATGCAGACTCCGTTTTTATCAGCGGGAATGTCTCCGCCGAAGACGGAACTTTCCAAGTAACGGCGACAAAGCAGGCCACTTTATTAAAAATCTCCTACATCGGCTATCAAGAACAAATCCTCCCGATTCAAAATAAAACCGACATGGGTATCATCCAGCTTCAGGAAGAGGCAACGGCTCTTGGCGAGATTGTGATAAAAGGTTCTTTGCCTGTAACCAAAATAAAAGGGGATGCAATGGTAACAAGTATTGAAAATACGGTGCTTTCCAAAGTAGGTTCGGCAAATGATGTGCTTCAAAAGATTCCGGGCGTTACGAAAGACGATGATGCTTTCAATGTTTTTGGGAAAGGTGAGCCGCTTATCTATATCAACGGTCGCGAAGTGATGAATAAAGAGGAGTTAGAACGTTTGAATTCGGACGAAATTAAGAATGTGGAATTAATAACCAATCCCGGCTCAAAATATGATGCCACGGTGAAGGCTGTCATCCGTATTCAAACGGTCAAACGCAAAGGCGACGGTTTCGGCATCGATCTGCGCTCTTCCTATTATTAGTCTCAAAACACGGATTCCTATAATCATTGGAATATAAATTATCGACACAATAATTGGGATATATTTTGGGATGGATATTATAATTACCAAAACAATGAATGGGGAGAAGATTCGGAAACAAGCAATCATGTGGAAGATGTTTGGACGCAAACGAATACTGCAAGAGACAAAGGGCGTGAAAGTGAATTAAATTCTACCTTCGGATTTAACTTCATGCCGAAAGAAAATCATTCTCTTGGTGTCAAATACGATATCACGGGGTATTTGGATTATAAAGATGATATGAATACCGAGAGTAATGTTGGTTTAAATGGAAATTATTATGACCAATTATTGAACAAATCGCATTCTTATTATAAAAACCATCTTACACACACTTTGAATGGTTATTATAATGGTGAAATAAATGATTTATCTATTGACTTAAATATCGATTATTATAAACAATCATACGATTATAATTCTACGACTTTTGAAAATAGCGAAGATAAAGACGACCGTGAAATTCGTTCTCTGAATCCTGTCGATAATCAATTAGCGGCTGCAAAATTGATTTTTGAACATCCTTTATTTGGCGGAAATCTTTCTTTCGGTTCTGAATATACCTATACGCTCCGCACGGACGATTATTTAAGTTTTTCGGAAACGTATATCCCGACTTCATATAGCAAAATACGCGAACATAATATCGCAGCTTTCTTGGAATATCAATATTCATTGCCTTTCGGCCAACTTTCCGCCGGTCTGCGCTACGAACATGATGAGTTCAAATATTATGAAGACCATACGTATCGCCCCGACCAGAGCCGGACGTATGATAACTTCTTTCCAAATGCCTCTTTCGGCACGCAGATTGGCAATGTGCAGTTGCAGGCCAGCTATTCGGCCAAGACGAACCGTCCGAGTTATTTCCAACTGAGTAACAACACGGTATATATAAACCGTTTCACGCGCCGAATCGGGAATCCGACCCTGAAGCCGGCCATCACGCACGACATAACCTTGATGGGTGCCTGGCGTTTCTTCCAAGCGATGATTAGTTTCCAGCAAAAACGCGACCCCATCCTGCAATGGAGCAACCCGGACGCATCGGACCACTCCGTCGCCGTCATCACGCACCAGAATTTTGACAAACTGCCGACGCTGAACGCGATGATTGGTGCCGCACCGACCATCGGCTGCTGGTCGCCAACCTTCACCATCGGTGTAACCAAGCAATGGTTCGACATAACGTATGAAAATCAGAAGATAAACATGAGCGACCCAATGCTGACGGCCTCTTTCAACAACCTCATCACCCTTCCATGGGGCTTGATGTTCGGAGCCGACTTTTCATTCCAAGGAAAAGGGAATATGGAGAACTATTATTTCTCTGAAAACCGGTATATCTGTAACGTATCCCTACAAAAGAGCTTCTTGAAAGACGCCCTGACGGTCGAGATGCGCGGGAACGACCTCTTCCATGAACAATTCAACGAAGGGACGATGTACATGAACCGTCTGTGGGCAGCCGCGAAGAACTTTTCTGACTCCCGCGAGTTCGTCCTCACCCTCCGCTACAAGTTCAACATGACCCCGAGCAAGTACAAAGGCACTGGAGCGGGCGCGGAACAGAAACAGAGGTTCTGATTTTCCTTTTCAGCCTTTAGAAAAGGGAAAACTGACAGGGATTTTTAACTTTCTAGATCTAGAAAAGTCAATTCCTCGTCAGTTTTTTCATTTTCTACTACTATAAAATTAGAATCTCCTTCAGTTTTCTTATTTTATATACCTATAAAAGTAAAATATTGTCAATGAACATAACTTTATAGACCTATAAATTAATAAACCTAATAAGGTTTCTATTTTCTATATCTTGAAAATAAAAAAAACTGGCAAGGGTCATAATTTTCTAGTATTAGAATTTTTTTTTGCAGAAAGAGAACGAAAAATTTGGAAGGCTTGAAAGTGTTTTCTACCTTTGGCCTTACAAATTCAGTATGAATATTTTAAGTTTCAATAGATATGGAACCGTTTATCAGAACGAAAGATTTAGTTTTTTATAATCTGAAGCAAGCCTCCAAGTCCGACTTCGCCATGCGCTACCTCCGTCTGGTGAAAAAATATCAAAAAGAGGGGGCTGTGCCGGAACTTAATGTCCCGAAGGAGGTGTACGACGAGCTTGTAGAGGCGGTGGACGCGATAACGGACGCGACAAACGAAAGTCGAGCCAAGACAGAAACGCCTGAATTGCAGGAAGTCGCCGCCGACCGCGACCGAATCATGCAATGGCTCGTCCGACAGACCGTCCAGTACAAGTTGTGGCCTCTCGAGGCCGAGCAAGAGGCCGCCCAGCGGTTGCAGCCCGTCGCCGCGCCCTATGCGAAGTTTTACGACGAGCCGATGGGACAACGCTATGCCTTGGCAAACGGTTTGCTGCTGGACTTTCGGAAGCCTGAGAATAAGGATTATATCACGAAGCTCGGGTACGAGCCTTACCTGACTGAGCTGGAGGAGTTGAACACGCGGTATGCCACCCTCAAAGCCCGGAGAAGTGAGAAACGGACGAAGAAAACGAACTCGCCGACGACGGCAGAGATAAACCGGCGCGTGGAAAACGTCATCAAAGTCATTAATTCTTACGCCGATGCGACGGTTGTGCTGCAACCGAACGAGATGGCTAAAAAATTTGTCCTCGAAGTCAATAATTTGGTGGAGGAGATTAGATTGGAGAGGAGGAAGAAAGGGAAAACGGAAGGGAATTGAAAATCGTCCATTTCGCCCCCCGCCCTCTCTCTTCTTAAACTCTCCCTCCCTTCCCCCGTCTAACCCTTCGAACCTTTTAATTTTTCACAACATGAAACATTTGATTTTATTGCTTGCGTTAAGCATTGTAGGGAGTGGATTTACGTCGTGCGTCGTCCGCACACACCCGCATCAGACGGTGGTGGTGGAAAAGAAGCACCCGAAACCGCATAAGAAGCCCAAGAAACCGAAGCATCCGAAGAAAAAGCATCATCACGAGAAGAAAAGGGATTGGCGGTGGGATTGATTATAAATTTTGTATCCATTTTCCCATTTCCGCCAGCACTTCCTCCGAAATCGTCTCCTCGATTGCCCCATATTCCGCCACATTTCCCGTCTTGGCATGTTGGAAAAGATGATTCAGGCCGGGAAATTCGCGGACGAGCGTCTGGGGATTCTTCGGGAGAAGGCGGCGCAAGGCTCCGAGGTTGGAAGACGCAGGGACTTGCGTGTCCAGGCTCCCTCCGAGGGCGAGGACGGGGCACGAGATGCGGGAAATCATCGGCGCTGGGTCGCATTGGAGGAAATACGGGAGCCAGGGGTCTGTTGAATCCAAGATAGTCAGCAAATTTTCCTGCAAAGTCGGAGGCAAGTCGGCGTTTTCGGCTTGGAGATAATCGGCAAGCAGCTTCCGACGGTCGGCGGCAGGATTCGCCTCTATGATATAGGAAAAGATACGGGACAAGACGCGGCAATAGGCCTCAGTCGTGCTTTCCGGGAGTCCGCTTTGGCGGAGGAAGATGCGGTTTTGCTCGAGCAAGAGGCTATCGCCCCGGATAGCGTTCCCGGCGAGACTTATCACGAAGTCGGTCTCCTTCGGGTATTGTCCGGCAATCAAGAAAGCGACCAAACCTCCTTCGCTATGCCCCAGAAGGCCGATTCGATGGAATTGATTGCTCTTCCGGAGGTAAGAAAGGGCGGCTCGGGCGTCGGACAAAGTCGTTTGTGTAGTCAGATTCGATGTCGGACCGGTAGATTTTCCGATGCCCCGGTCATCGAAACGCAAGGAAGCGATGCCATGCCGGGCGAAATAATCCGCAATCACCGCGAAAGGCTTATGGCCGGCAATTTCCTCATCCCGACTTTGCGCTCCACTCCCGGAAACCATCAGGACGACCGTGGAAGGCTTGGAGATTGGGAGAAAAGTCCTTTGATTTCGCCTCCGACCAGCTTCCCACGGAAAGAAGCTCCGAGGAGAGGCATATCCGTCGAAACCGAATCGGCACTGAAATAAAGCACTGAGGCGGGAATCCCCTTGGCACCTTGCATCGGACTATCGAGCGAGCAAGTAGCATTCCCCGAACTATCCAATCCGAAATGAAAAACCAGCGGGAGCGAATTTGCCCCGACTTGAAGGTCGCCCGACCAGTCGCCCACGAGACTTTGGGCACGCAAGACCATTGAAAAGGCCAGGAAGAGAGATGAGAGAAGAAGAAGTTATTTCATATCCACCTATGTTAGAAATTATTGAGGGCAAAGGTAGGAATATAATCTGTAATTCGCGTCAAAACTTCCGTAATTTATCTACGCGAAGTATAGATTTACCAAAGTATCTTTGCATCAAATTAAAATACACAGAAAGATATGCAACTGATTAAAGACAAAGAATTTGGTGGCGAACGGCCTTTGTTCGGCACGCACGACCTCCAGTTGGAGAACGTTATAATCCGCGCCGGGGAGTCGGCGATTAAGGAATGCAGCAATATTGTGGCGTTGAATTGCCGGTTTGAAGGAAATTATCCGTTTTGGCACGTGCACGGCTTTACGATTCAGGATTGTTACTTCGACGTGGGCGGACGCTCGGCGCTTTGGTATTCCGACCATCTGAAAATGAAAGATACGGTGATAGATGCCCCGAAGATGTTCCGCGAGATGAATGACATCGAGATAGAAAACGTGCAAATCAACGATGCGGACGAAATCTTCTGGCGGTGTAACCGTATCAACGTAAAAAACCTCAAGTTGCACGACGGGACTTATCCTTTCATGTTCAGCAACGATATTTATGTCGATGGATTGGAAAGCGATAGCAAATATGTCTTCCAATACGTGAAGAATGTGGAGATACATAACGCTAAAATCACGACGAAAGATGCGTTTTGGGAGGTGGAAAACGTAACAATCTATGATTCGGAACTACATGGCGAGTATCTCGGATGGCATTCCAAGAATCTCCGCCTCGTGAATTGCCATATCTCCGGCGAGCAACCTTTGTGCTATGCCGAAGACCTCGTGCTGGAGAATTGTACCTTCGATGCGGCTTGCGACCGTGCTTTCGAGTATTCGAGTGTGAAGGCGGACATCCGGGGGAGCATTACGAACATCAAGAATCCGATGTCAGGGCATATCGTGGCTGATTCCATCGGTTCGATAACCCTCGACGAGAACATCAAGGCTCCGGCCAATTGCGTGATTGAAGAACGGGGAGGGAAATAAGATGAAGTACAATTTCGATGAAATCATTCCGCGCCGCGATACGAATTCCTATAAGTGGGATAGCGCCTCGGACGCGGAAGTCCTCCCGATGTGGGTGGCCGACATGGATTTCCGCACGGCACCCTGCATCATCGAAGCCTTGAAGCGACGGGTGGAGCATGGCATCTTCGGCTATACCCGTGTGCCCGAGGCTTATTATGAAGCCGTGAGCCGCTGGTTTGCCAGAAGGCATCATTGGACGATAGAACGCGGTTGGATGATATATACATCTGGGGTTGTGCCTGCCATTTCAGCGATTATCAAGGCGCTGACCGTGCCGGGAGAGCAGGTAATCGTCCAGACTCCGGTCTATAATTGTTTCTTCTCGTCCATCCGAAACAACGGGTGCGAAATCGTAAGTAATCCGTTAATCCAAACGGGAGATACCTATCGGATAGACTTCGAGGACTTGGAACGGAAGGCCGCGAACCCGAAAGCGAAGATTCTCCTGCTATGTAATCCCCATAATCCGGCCGGAAGGGTTTGGACACGCGAGGAATTGACGAAGATTGGCGAGATATGTTTCCGGCACGGATTGAAAGTCATATCCGACGAAATCCATTGCGAATTGGTCTATCCGGGCTATACTTATATCCCGTTTGCCTCAATCTCCAACGAGTTTTTGCGGCATACCATCACGTGCGTATCCCCCAGCAAGTCGTTTAATATTGCGGGCTTGCAAATAGCTACTATTGTGTCTTCGGACGAAGAGATTCGGAGGAAGATAGACAAAGCAATTAATATCAACGAGGTTTGCGATGTCAATCCCTTCGGAGTCATAGCCACCATAGCCGCTTATAGCGAGGAAGGGGAAGGCTGGCTCCTCCAATTGCTCGATTACCTGAAGGGGAATTACGAGTGCATGAAGTCTTTTTGCGAAACCTACCTCCCCGATTATCCCCTGACTAAGTTGGAAGGGACATACCTCGTCTGGATGGATTGCCGCAAGCTCCATATCCCCTCCGAGGAGCTGGAAGAGAGGTTAGTCGAGGACGCCAAGCTCTGGCTGAATGCCGGAACCATGTACGGAGCGGAAGGAGAAGGCTTCATGCGATGGAACATAGCCTGTCCGCGCGACGCGATGATTAAAGGATTGAAGTTGTTCCGAGATTATCTCCGTTCCTAAGAAATTGCGTACATTTGTCCCCCAAAAACGATGAACAATACAGATTATTTGCTTTCACTCATACGCAAGGGGCAACCCATGACGTTAGGACAGCAACTGAACCTCACGCTGGTGCTCAGTATCCCGGCTATCATGGCTCAGTTGTCTTCCATCGTCATGCAATATATCGATGCGGCCATGGTAGGGAGCTTGGGGGCAAGTGCGGCGGCTTCCATCGGCTTGGTTTCCACGACGACATGGCTCTTTGGGGGGACTTGCTCGGCGGCGGCTACAGGTTTCTCCGTGCAAGTGGCCCATTCCATCGGGGCGGGCGATATGCGGAAGGCAAGGGCAATACTTCGGCAGGCTTTGGTGGCCGTAGGTTTGTTCGGTCTCCTTTGGGGGGCGACGGGGATGGCGATTAGTCATTCGCTCCCGATTTGGTTGGGCGGAGATGCTTCGATATGCCGGGATTCGTCGCTCTACTTTTTGATTTATTCCGCTTTCCTACCCATTTTCCAACTTTATATTTTGGCCGGAGGAATGCTCCGGTGTAGCGGGAATATGCGTGTGCCCAGCATGTTGAGCGTCCTGATGTGCCTTTTGGATGTCATATTCAATTTCTTCCTCATCTTTCCTTCGCGGGAAATCGGTCTGTTAGGGTTCGACTTTTGGGTCCCCGGAGCAGGTTGGGGCGTGGAAGGAGCGGCCTTGGGCACAGGCTTAGCCGAGCTGGTAGCCGCAGGCTTAATGCTCTGGTTCCTATGCAAACGCTCGAAAGACTTGAAGCTGACGGAAGAGAAAGGGAGCTTCAAACCCACGTCGATAACCCTGAAAAATGCTGTCCGTATCGGCCTCCCGATGGGGATAGAACATGCCGTCATCTGCGGAGCGCAAATCATGACCACCGTTATCGTAGCTCCGCTTGGCATCTTCTCGATAGCGGCCAATTCTTTTGCTATCACGGCAGAAAGCCTTTGCTATATGCCGGGGTATGGCATCGCGGATGCAGCCACCACGTTGGTAGGTCAGAGTTATGGCGCCGGACGGAAAGATTTGACCCGCAGGTTCGGATACATCACGGTATTCATGGGTATGGCCATCATGGGATTGATGGGTATCGTCATGTATATCGGCGCCCCGCTCATTATCGGTTCGATGACGCCGGATGCCGAAGTCCTCGCCCTCGGAGTGGAAGCCCTGCGCATCGAAGCCTTTGCGGAACCGATGTTTGCGGCAGCTATCGTGGCTTACGGAGTATTTGTCGGTATGGGCAATACGATTGTTCCCTGCCTGATGAACTTCTTTAGCATCTGGGCGGTACGCCTTACCTTGGCGGCTTCGCTCGCTCCCTCGATGGGACTGAAAGGCGTATGGCTGGCAATGTGCATCGAACTTTGTTTCCGAGGATTCATATTTTTAGCACGTTTAAAATGGGTATTTAGAAAATAGAAAATATAGGTTTATGTTGTTTAGAAAAGCACGAATGGAAGACGAAGGGCGGATTTGGGAAATCATCCTCCAAGCCAAAGCCCAAATGAAACGCTTGGGAAGCCATCAATGGGACGAGTCCTATCCCGCCCGCGAAAGCATCTCGCAAGATATCCAACGAGGCGAAGGCTATGTCTTCGAGCAAGAAGGTCATGTCGTAGCCTACGGAGTAGTTTCCTTCGCCGGGGAACCTGTATATCAACAATTAGACACATGGGAAAGCCCTCTCCCCTATCTCGTGGTCCATCGCCTGGCCGTAGCCGACGAAATGAAGCACCAAGGCGTGGCCAAACGCTTCATGCTCGAGGCCGAGGAGGTCGCACGACGCCAAGGAATCACCCATTTCCGTGTCGATACGAACTACGATAACCAGTATATGTTGCGCCTGATAGACGACCTCGGGTTCGCCTACCGGGGGGAATGCGTGTACCGGGGGGAATGCGTGAGGATGGCGTTTGAAAAAAGGATTTAAAACAACTCATTACCAACTTCATAAACAAAAAAATCCCCCCGTTAAAGGACGAGGGGAAAACCTAAATGTTTTCACAACGGAATAATCCTTATTGTGATTTGCTTCAAATTAGTGTGGCAAAGGTAAGAAAATTTTTTTGCTATCATATTTTTTTCAAAAAGAATTTCTAATTTTGAGGGGTCAAATAAAAAATCTAATAATAAACTCATGAAACACAAACATATTTTAGGCTTAGATTTAGGAACTAACAGTATCGGTTGGGCAGTGATTAACGCTTCGAAAAACGAAGAAGATAAAGAACAATTGGATGGCATCAATTGTGACGGCGTAAGAATCATTCCGATGGATGCGGCTGTGTTGGGTGATTTTGATAAAGGCAATTCAAAGTCACAAACAGCCGACCGAACCCAATATAGAAGTATGCGCCGTTTATACGAACGGGGCAAATTGCGCCGAGAAAGATTACATCGGGTATTGGCGTTACTAAACTTTTTACCATTACATTACTCCAATCAATTAGACCGTTACGGCAAATTCATTGCCGCAACCGAACCTAAGTTGCCTTGGCATAAAGACGAGCAAGGACATTGGACGTTCATCTTCCAGGAATCATTTGATGAAATGTTAGCTGATTTTTACCGGAACCAACCCGAACTATTATCAAAAGGCCAAAAGGTGCCTTACGATTGGACAATCTACTATTTACGTAAAAAAGCTTTGAGGCAAAAGATAAGCAAAGAAGAATTGGCTTGGATATTACTAAACTTCAACCAAAAGCGCGGATATTATCAATTGAGAGGTGAAGAAGAACAAGAACGTCCTTCCAAGACCCGCCAATATTTCGACCGCCAAACAATAACCGATATCATTGATACGAATCAGACGTATAAAGGCATGAAAGTGCTTTCCGTCATATTGGAAAACGGGATGAAAGGGAAGATATTCAGAAAAGACGTTCCTGATTGGATTGGACAAAAGAAAGATATTATCATTAAAATAGACTTAGATAAAGAGGGAAAAGACAAATATGACGAAACTGGTGAACTCTGCTGTATATTCAAGATTCCTACTGAAAAAGAATGGGAAGAACAATGGGAACTGATAAAGGCAAAAACACAAGGTGATTTGGATGCTTCAGGGAAAACTGTCGGTGCTTATATTTATGACACCTTGTTGCAAATGCCCAAACAAAAGATTAGGGGAAAGCTGGTACGCACGATTGAGCGTAAATATTATAAGGAAGAATTACGTCGGATTTTAGAGAAACAAAAAGAGTTTCATCCCGAATTTCAAGACCGAGCTTTATACGAAGCATGTTTGGAAGAATTGTATCCGCAGAATGAAGCACATCGTAATCTGATAAGCGCTCGCGATTTGGTTTATCTTTTTGTTGACGATATACTGTTCTATCAACGTCCGCTGAAAAGCAAGAAGTCTTTAATCGCCGATTGCCCTTACGAGGGATATACTCATACTGATAAGGGAACAGGGGAAGTCCGGCATTTCGGAATAAAGTGCATCGCCAAATCACATCCTTTATTCCAAGAGTTCCGCCTGTGGCAATTCCTTTCCAATCTGAGGATTTACCAAAAAGAAAAAACTGTAGACGGGAAATTGTGCCTAGACGTGGACGTAACTTCTGAGTTTTTGAAAGACGAAGAAGATTATACCGATTTGTTTGACTGGCTTAACCGACAAAAAAGTGTCAAGCAGGATTCTTTCCTGAAATGCCCTTTGTTTGGATTAAAAAAGAACGACATAGGTAAATATCGTTGGAATTATGTAGAAGACAAGCTTTATCCGGGTAATGAAACCCGTGCACTCATCCTGGGACGTTTGGAAAAAGCGGGAATAGCCGCTGACTTCCTGACACGGGAAAAGGAGGAAGCCTTGTGGCACATCCTGTATTCCATTTCCGACAAAGAAGAACTGCAAAAGGCTCTAAAGTCTTTTGCACAAAAGCAAGGATTCGATAAAAGATTTGTAGGAGAATTTCTGAAAACTCCTCCTTTTCCAAAAGATTATGGAGCTTATTCATACAAAGCCATCAAGAAGTTATTGCCCTTAATGCGGATGGGAAAATATTGGAATGAAAATGAGATAGACAAACAGACCCGCAACCGAATTGATAAAATCATTTCGGGAGAATACGATGAAAACATCCGGACACGCGTAAGGGAAAAGGCGATTCATTTGGATGAAGTATCTTCATTCAAGGGACTTCCGCTTTGGCTAGCTTGCTATGTAGTTTACGACCGCCATTCCGAAGCAAAGGATGTACGGAAATGGGAAAATCCTTCCGACATAGACGATTATCTAAAAAAGTTCAAGCAACATTCATTGCACAATCCGATTGTTGAGCAGATTATTTTAGAGACCTTGCGTACCGTCCGCGATATATGGAAGCAAGTGGGACACATCGATGAAATCCACGTGGAATTGGGAAGAGAGATGAAGAATACTAAAGACGAACGTGCAAAGATGACCCGGCAAATTCAGGAAAACGAAAATACGAATCTCCGCATCAAGGCTTTGCTTACCGAATTTATGAATCCTGAATTTGAAATAGAGAATGTGCGTCCCTATTCACCCGGCCAGCAGGATTTGCTGCGAATTTTTGAAGAAGGGGTATTGAACAGCGTGGATGAAGTGCCTGATGAAATAGCCCTAATCATCAAGAAATTCAACGAAAGTGATGTCAAGAAACGTCCTACAACCTCCGAAGTGTTGCGCTATAAACTCTGGTTAGAGCAGAAATACCGTTCACCTTATACAGGAGAAATGATTCCCTTGGGCAAACTGTTCACTCCTGCTTATGAAATCGAACATATCATCCCGCAAGCACGCTATTTTGATGACTCATTCAGCAACAAAGTTATTTGTGAAGCGGAAGTCAACAAATTGAAAAGCAATATGCTGGGATATGAGTTTATAAAAGAAAATCAAGGAAGAATGGTTCCGATGAATTTTGGGAAATCAGCCAAAATACAAACTATAGAAGCGTATGAGAAGTTTGTAAAAGATAATTATGCGAGCAATCCGGCCAAAATGAAGAAGTTACTCATGGAGGATATCCCTGAGCAATTCATTGCACGCCAACTGAATGACAGCCGCTACATCAGCAAGCTAATCAAATCCTTGTTATCTAATATCGTTCGTGATGAAAGCGAGCAAGAAGAAACTTCAAAAAATGTGATTGTCTGTACAGGCAGTGTCACCGACCGTCTGAAAAAAGACTGGGGTATCAACGAGGTTTGGAACAAAATTATTCTTCCTCGATTCTTGCGCCTGAACGAGTTGACAGGAAGCAACCGTTTCACTTCGGTCAACACAAACGGAAATGTAATACCGGCAATGCCCTTGGAATTACAGAAAGGATTCAATAAAAAACGAATCGACCACCGCCATCATGCGATGGATGCGATTGTCATAGCTTGTGCAAACCGCAATATCGTGAATTACCTTAATAATGAATCGACAAGTAAGAATGCCAAGATTTCCCGCTACGATTTGCAACGCCTACTGTGTGACAAGCAGAAGACAGACGATAAAGGAAATTACCACTGGTTCATCAAAAAGCCGTGGGACACTTTTTCCCAAGACGTTTATAGGGCACTGCAAGACATTATCGTCAGTTTCAAACAAAACCTGCGTGTCATCAATAAAACAACCAATCATTATCAGCATTATGAAAACGGCAAGAAAACCTTGATTCCCCAAACGAAAGGAGACAGTTGGGCGATCCGTAAACCAATGCATAAAGAAACCGTACATGGAGAAGTAAACCTTCGGGATATAAAGTCTGTGCAGCTGAAAGAAGCGTTAAAAAAACCGAAAGCCATCGTAGAGAGAGACTTAAAGAAAAAGCTGAAAGAACTGTTGGCACAAAATCTGAATGAAAAGCAGATAAAGAAATACTTTGAAGACAACAAAGATATTTGGCAGGATGTTGATTTGAAGAAAATAAAAGTATATTATTTCTCCAAAGAAACAAAAGACTGTTTCTTTGCCGTGCGTAAACTGTTGGACTCAAGCTTCGACAGAAAGAAAATTACGGGAAGCGTGACCGATACAGGTATACAAAAAATCCTACTTCGTCATTTAGAAGCAAATAGGAATAATGCGGAATTAGCATTTTCACCTGAAGGCATTGAAGCAATGAATAAGAACATCATCAAATTGAATGACGGGAAATGGCATCAACCGATTTATAAGGTTCGTGTATATGAGAAAGCCGACAAGTTTGTCGTAGGACAAACCGGTAATAAATCCACCAAATATGTAGAAGCAGCAAAAGGAACCAATCTGTTCTTTGCAATCTATGAAACAGTATTGGAAGACAAAAGCACAGGTGAAATAATCAAGAAGCGCAGTTATGCCACAATTCCGCTGAATGTGGTTATCGACCGTCAGAAGCAAGGATTACCTTCCGCTCCCGAAGACGAGAACGACAACCTGCCCAAATTTGTGCTTTCGCCGAATGATTTAGTGTATGTACCGACAAAAGAAGAAATTGCGAATGGAAATATGACATATCCATTAGACAAGACACGTGTTTATAAAATGGTTAGTTGTACGGGAAATGAAGGGCACTTTGTACCAACATACATAGCCAATCCTATTATTCAAACAATTGAACTAGGAAGTAATAATAAGGCTCAACGCGCATGGTCTGGCGAAATGATTAAAGAAATCTGCATCCCCATTCATGTAGACCGATTAGGAAACATAATTAAGAAGCTATGATAAAGAAAACACTTTACTTCGGCAATCCTGCATACCTGTCTTTGCGCAATGGCCAATTGGTTATCAAACTTCCGGAAGTAGAAAACAACGATTCACTTCCGGAAGCGATGAAACGCCGCTCAGAAGTGACCAAACCGATAGAAGATTTGGGAGTCGTGGTGCTGGACAATAAACAAATCACAATTACTTCGGGAGCAATGGAAGCCTTATTGGAAAATAACTGCGCCCTTATCACCTGCGACAGCAAAAGCATGCCGGTCGGATTAATGCTTCCGCTTTACGGAAACACTACACAAAACGAACGCTTTCGGGAACAACTATCCGCGTCTTTGCCACTAAAAAAACAACTGTGGCAACAAACCATTCAGGTGAAAATCAATAATCAAGCGACAGTATTGTCCATTTGTACGAAAGAAGAATCGAAATGTATGCGTGTTTGGGCAAACGATGTCCGCAGCGGCGACCCCGATAATCTAGAAGCACGTGCGGCAGCTTATTATTGGAAAACGTTGTTTGCAGAAGTGAAAGGATTTACCCGTGACCGTGAAGGCATACCGCCAAACAATCTGCTGAATTACGGTTATGCCATTCTCCGTGCCGTAGTGGCGCGCGGCTTAGTCACTAGTGGTTTGCTGCCTACATTGGGCATCCATCACCACAACCGGTACAACGCCTATTGCTTGGCAGATGACATTATGGAACCTTATCGCCCATACATCGACAAACTGGTTTTCGACCTGTATAACCAATACGGCGAAAACGTATCGCTCACGAAAGATATAAAAGCCGCTTTGCTTTCCATCCCGACAATCGAAGTACGGATAAACAAAAAGCGGAGTCCCTTGATGGTTGCCGTAGGGCAGACTACGGCTTCTTTGTATAAATGTTTTTCGGGCGAACTTCGCCGAATCGTTTATCCGGAGTTCTGATGGACCGTTTTAGCGAATATCGGGTTATGTGGGTGCTGGTTCTTTTCGATTTACCGACAGAAACGAAGAAAGACAAAAAAGCGTATGCCGATTTCCGAAAGAACTTACAACGTGACGGATTCACGATGTTCCAATTCTCTATCTACGTCCGCCACTGTGCCAGCAGTGAGAATGCTGCGGTACATATAAAAAGAGTTAAATCTTTTCTTCCTGAGTTCGGACAGGTAGGAATCATGTGCATAACAGATAAGCAATTCGGCCAAATCGAGTTATTCTACGGGAAAAAGTCACAAGGCGTAAAGACACCTGGTCAGCAATTGGAACTTTTTTAAAACAATAAATCCCGCTTGTAGAGACGGGATTTATTATTGAAAACAAATATTTTTCTATTCCTAAAGTCTATTATAAAATCCTAATAACCAATACAAAACGAATAATCTATTGTTTTCAATGGTTCAAAGATACTAATTTGAGAGCAAATCACAACGGATTTGTATTAATTTCATTTTTCCATGCATTGTTTTCAATGGTTCAAAGATACTAATTTGAGAGCAAATCACAACTTATTCCATCACTCACAATCCGGTACGGTGATTGTTTTCAATGGTTCAAAGATACTAATTTGAGAGCAAATCACAACGATTAGAAGGAAGTTGTTTCAAAAAGAAAGATTGTTTTCAATGGTTCAAAGATACTAATTTGAGAGCAAATCACAACCAGCATAACAGCTTGTTCGTCGGTTGGAAATTGTTTTCAATGGTTCAAAGATACTAATTTGAGAGCAAATCACAACCTTTGCATCAGAATTAAGAAACAAACCCGAATTGTTTTCAATGGTTCAAAGATACTAATTTGAGAGCAAATCACAACAACAATTTATAGATAGTATTATATGGCAAATTGTTTTCAATGGTTCAAAGATACTAATTTGAGAGCAAATCACAACCGGAAGAGGGATGCACCTATATCGAGTTAAATTGTTTTCAATGGTTCAAAGATACTAATTTGAGAGCAAATCACAACTGGGAGTATTGAAGTGTCTTACGTTCCAGATTGTTTTCAATGGTTCAAAGATACTAATTTGAGAGCAAATCACAACAAGACCTATATGCTTTTATTATGGGCCAAGATTGTTTTCAATGGTTCAAAGATACTAATTTGAGAGCAAATCACAACTACTACATTATAGAAGAATTCGTAACTAAAATTGTTTTCAATGGTTCAAAGATACTAATTTGAGAGCAAATCACAACCGGAAAGACCACGAGCCAGCAAGTCTGCAAATTGTTTTCAATGGTTCAAAGATACTAATTTGAGAGCAAATCACAACAAGACCTTATGAGGGAATTTAAGGCTAAAATTGTTTTCAATGGTTCAAAGATACTAATTTGAGAGCAAATCACAACCAGACCTCTTTAGATTTTCAGATTTCTCTATTGTTTTCAATGGTTCAAAGATACTAATTTGAGAGCAAATCACAACGAAGTTCATCGGAAACTACCGAACCACCGATTGTTTTCAATGGTTCAAAGATACTAATTTGAGAGCAAATCACAACGATAACAAAGGAACAAACAGAAGAGTTTAATTGTTTTCAATGGTTCAAAGATACTAATTTGAGAGCAAATCACAACTAGGATAGAAGCAATATCATTATATCAAAATTGTTTTCAATGGTTCAAAGATACTAATTTGAGAGCAAATCACAACCATTTTTGCGCAGGGGCACGTCATCAGATAATTGTTTTCAATGGTTCAAAGATACTAATTTGAGAGCAAATCACAACGATTGCAACTTATTTTTCTTCTTCTCCCAATTGTTTTCAATGGTTCAAAGATACTAATTTGAGAGCAAATCACAACCGTATGGGAAGAGGCATCTCGAGCGTGTCAATTGTTTTCAATGGTTCAAAGATACTAATTTGAGAGCAAATCACAACAAATACCTTACCCGTCAATTGGTTACTGTTATTGTTTTCAATGGTTCAAAGATACTAATTTGAGAGCAAATCACAACTATCGAGTTCCGCCTTAGCTTGCTTAATGATTGTTTTCAATGGTTCAAAGATACTAATTTGAGAGCAAATCACAACACAGGTCTGCGCCCCGCTTCCCGGAGAGAAATTGTTTTCAATGGTTCAAAGATACTAATTTGAGAGCAAATCACAACAGAATGTTTCTTGCACCGCAAATTCAACGAATTGTTTTCAATGGTTCAAAGATACTAATTTGAGAGCAAATCACAACCGTAGGGTATGTGCTAACTCAACAAATCAGATTGTTTTCAATGGTTCAAAGATACTAATTTGAGAGCAAATCACAACTATCGTTCATCGAACTTCTTCATAGCCTTATTGTTTTCAATGGTTCAAAGATACTAATTTGAGAGCAAATCACAACGATAGGGCGAGAGGGAGCAGTGGGCCAGGAATTGTTTTCAATGGTTCAAAGATACTAATTTGAGAGCAAATCACAACGTGCTGACGAAGACAGCTATCAAGAACGGTGTTGTTTTCAATGGCTCAAAGATGCTAATTTGAGAGCAAATCACAACAGATTGGATTAAGCTCCCGAAAGGTCGCCGTTGTTTAACAGTTCAAAAGATATCTATTTACGGATAACTTAAAAAAGGCCGCCCAAGGAAACACTCCCCTGTGGCGGCCTTCGGTAGAAACATAAAATACCCGTTATCCCATCTTTCCTGTCAGATAAGCGCGAGTTCGTTCGTCTTTCGGATTGGTGAACATGACTTTAGAATCGTCGTATTCTATCAATTCGCCGAGGTACATGAACATCGAACGGTCGGAGATACGCATGGCTTGCGACATGTTGTGCGTTACGATGAGGATGGTTACCTCGTTCTTGAGCTTCAATAATAAGTCCTCGATGTATTTCGTGGCAATCGGGTCGAGGGCGGATGTCGGTTCGTCCATCAGCAGGATATCAGGCTGAAGGGCCAAGGAGCGGGCGATGCAGAGGCGTTGCTGCTGACCGCCGGAGAGGAAGGTACCCCGCTTGGTGAGCGAGTCCTTCACCTCGTCCCAGAGGGCGACATTACGGAGGTTGCGTTCCACAATCTCGTCCTTCTTCGACTTCGAGAGGCGGATGCCATTCAGGATATAGCCCGCCAGGACATTGTCGTAGATGTTCATCGTCGGGAAGGGATTCGGGCGCTGGAAGACCATGCCGATGCGGCGGCGCTCCTCGGTGGGGTGCATCTTCATGATGTCCTCGCCATTGAGGAGGATTTCACCCGTTACGCGGATAGCCTTGTAAAGCTCGTGCATACGGTTCACGGCGCGGAGGAGCGTACTCTTGCCACAACCCGAGGGGCCCATGATGGCGGTAATCGTGTTCTTCTCGACATCGGCGGAGACGTGCTTGACGGCCATCGTCTCGCCATACGAGATGCACACATCTTTCATTTGAAGTATGGGGTCTTTTATATTTTCCATTTCTTTGCGATTCTTTTAGCTAATAAATTAAGACATAATACGAAGGTGAGCAAGAAGAGGGATGCTCCCCAGATGAGGTTTTGCAGATTCGGGTCGTTGAAGAACTCCCAAATCAACAAAGGTACGGCAGACATGGGCCGTGCGACGTTCCAGCTGATAGCCGCCGCTCCGAGGGCGGTGAACATCAGAGGCGCGGTCTCTCCCACCACGCGCGAGATGGCCAGGAGGATACCCGTGAAGATACTTCCGAAGGCCGAGGGCAGCATCACTTGGAGCATGACGCGCCAATAACTTCCGCCCAGGGCCAGGCCGGCCTCCTTCAAGGTGGCGGGGAGAATCTTCATCGTCTCCTCCGTCGAGCGGATAATCAAGGGCAACATCATGATGAAGAGGGCGACACTTCCCGCGAAGGCTGAGTATCCCTTCATGGGGACTACGACCCAAATATAGGTAATGATACCGATAATAATCGAAGGCGTGCCCTGCAACAAGTCCGTCAGATAGCTCACGATGATGGCAAACCAGTTCTTCCGATACTCCGAGAGGCAGATGCCGCACAAGACTCCCACGGGGATAGCCACGATAGAAGCCATCAAGAGCATCAGGAACGTGCCCACGATACCATTGGCTATGCCGCCGGGGACGGCCTCGCCTGCCTCCATCGCCATCAACGCTTTGTAGGCGTTCGGGGTGGCCTCGGTCAGGAAAGACCAACCTAATTGGCTCCAGCCCTTTATCAATACTTCCCCGAGGATAGCGAGCAAGGGGATAGCCGTCAGGCCCGAAAGGACACAGACGAGGATATAGACCAGCTTGTTCTTCGCTATGCGGGCTACTAAATTCTTATCCTTTATCATACGTGTTGTGCTTTACGAATCAAAATCTTTCCAATCAAGTTAATGAAGGCGGTGATGAGGAACAAGAGAAGTCCGATGGCTATCAACGAGGAGAGCTTCAACCCGTCGGCCTCGCCAAACTGGTTGGCGATGATACTCGCCATCGTATTCCCCGTCGTGCGTAGCGTGTCGGGCATCTGGTTGGTGTTTCCTATCAACATCGTTACGGCCATCGTCTCGCCCAAAGCGCGTCCGATTGCCAGGACATAGGCGGAGAATACGCCCGAGCCAGCCATCGGGAAGACCACGCGGCGGATGACTTCGGCCTGCGTCGCCCCCATCGCGTAGGCTCCTTCCTTCAAGTCCGAGGGAACCATCTTGAAGAATTCCGCACTCAGCGATGCCGCGTAGGGCACAATCATAATGGCCAGCACAAAGGCTGCCGTGAGGATACCCGAGCCTTGGGGCGAAAGATTCAAGTGCATGAATATCGGACGCAGGGCGTAGAATCCCCACAAACCGTAGATGATAGAGGGGATACCGGCCAGCAAGTCGGTTACGGTACTCAATATCGTCGCTATCTTCCTTCCCCTGAAATATTCCCCCACGAAGAGGGCCACGGGCAGGGAGAAGGGGATACAGATTATCAGCGCCAGGAAGGTCGTGAGCAGCGTGCCTGTGATGAAGGGCAAGGCTCCGTAGCTCTCGCTCCCCGCCTTTGTCGTCCAGTCATCGGAAAAGAGGAAGTTCCAGAAGCCGAACGTCTCGAAGGCTCCCGAGGAATCGGAGATGAGGGAAGCGATAATCCCCACTCCGACTATCGGGATGACAAGGGCTGATAATAATAATATGATTCTGAATATCTTGTCTTGCATGGCTTATTGGAGAGGCTCTCCGTTATAGGTTACTTGTTTCAAGTTCTCCAAGCTCAGGTCGATGGCCTTCTGGGGAAGGGGAGCATAATGCACCACTTCGGTACTCTTCTGTACTTCGGGACTGAGCATATATTTCAAGAGGTTCACCGTAGCCTGCGCCTGCGCCTTTGTCCGGTCTGAATAGTTCTGGTCTTTATAGATAATCAACCATGTGAAGCAACTGATAGGATAAGCGCCCGACATATCAGGGTCGGTGATAGAGCAACGCGTATCTTGAGGAATATCGCCTGCCGCGGCCGAGATGCTCTCCGTCGAAGGCGTAATCAACTCGCCTTTCTTATTCATCACGCTGGCATACGGAATCTTCTGTGCGAAAGCATATTCCGAACCTATATAGCCGATAGAACCTGGCGTCTGGCGCACGATACCTGCCACGCCGGGATTCCCCTTGGCGGCTTGCCCGACGGGGAAATCGACCGTCTTACCTGCTCCATAAGTAGCTTTCCAATCGGCGCTTACCTTTGAGAGATAATCCGAGAAGATAAACGTCGTCCCGCTTCCATCCGAACGGAACACAGGGATAATTTCTTGCGAAGGAAGGGCCACGCCTTCGTTCAGCTTCTTCAAGCGTTCATCATCCCAGCGGGTAATCTTGCCCGCGAAGATGTCGGCTATCACGTCTCCCGAAAGATTCAATTGCTGCACATCAGGCAGGTTATAAGCCAATACGACCGCGCCCATGCAGGTCGGGATATGCACGACGGGCTTCAACTCGGCCATTTCTTCGTCGCTCAGATAGGCATCGCTTCCCGCGAAATCGACAATTCCGTCCTTCAGGTTGCGCACGCCTCCACCACTACCGATGCCTCCATACGAAACCTTGTCCGCCGAAGTTTCCCCGTAGTTATCAAACGTCATGGTATAAAAAGGAAGGGGGAAGGTGGCACCTGCGCCCGTCAGTTCCACACCATTACTGCCATCCGAAGATTTCTGCCCACCGCAAGCCGTCATTACCAATGCACAAGCTGCGGCCAAGAAAGATAGATACTTCTTTTTCATCGTATATTCGTTTTTATGTTTCACGATGCAAAGGTCAGGTATCTATATTACAAAAAGGTTTCAGCGGGCTGACATTCCTGTAACATCCGAAGGAATCACAGAAAGTGGTAAATTCCGTATTGCATTTACCACTTTTCGCAAAAAAGGTGTAAATTCCCTCTTACATTTACTACTTTTCTACGAAATCTGATAAATTCCCTAACGCATTTACCACTTTTCGCAGAAAAGGTGTAAATTCCCTCTTACATTTACTACTTTTCTACGAAATCTGATAAATTCCCTAACGCATTTACCACTTTTCGGCGAAATCTGCCAAATCTACACTTTCTGTGCACCCCTATCAATCGTACGATATATTGCGGAGCGTCTTTATCTCGCCCCGTGCTTCGGGAGCTCGGAAGAGGGCGGGGATGTCGTCGGCCTTCAATCGAAGCGTAGGTTTGAAGGCATCGCTCTCCATGTAACGGAGCAGGGCGGCGTAGAACTGGCGCGCTTCGGGCTTGTCTTGCACGGAGGCGAGGTCGGACATACAGATTAATAATTTTCCGCCCTCGACCTCAAGCTCGAAGAGCAGGCCGAGCTTATGGTTGCGCTCGATATTATCAATAGGTTGGACTATCGGGCGATAATCCGCAGGCAGGCGGTCGAGTATCATCGGGTGGCTCTGCTTCACGATGGGGAACCATTGCCAGTTGGTATGGAACTCCGTCGGGAAGTTTTGGAAGACAGGATGTTTCTCGTTGATAAGCAAACCCATCGTGCCGGGGGAAACAGGCTTCTTGGCGTTCTCGCAGATGGTTTTGAACATCCGATAATTCCAATAGTCCGTTTGGAAGAGGGCGCCCACCGTAGCTCCCGGGTAATCGTTTGCCTCGGGAAACCAAAGTACCTTGCCGCCCGCGCGGAGATGTGCTATCAAGTCATGATTCCATTTCTTTGCGACCAAGATGTCATCGGCCGGTGTGGTGTCAATATCAGCGGGATAGACCCAGACGGGGTAAGTGTTCCGATAGGGTGTATCCTGCAATTCCAGGGATAACGTATAGCGGCTGGCCTCGGAAATAGAGGACAAATCGATGTCCAACGAACCAACCTCGGCCACCTCACCCTGAGCCACGGAAACCTCCCAAGAACCTTGGAAAAGCTCCTGCCCGGCGGCATCCGCGAGCGTCCAAGCCAGCGTGCCGGCTACTTCATCCTCCGAATAATTGGACAACATAACCTTTCCTGTCAGCGGCTTATCCGCGCTATGCGTATAGGAAGGTGATTCGAAGAGGGGGACTACCGTGTTGCACGATTGCCTCCATTCCTCGGGCGTAATCAATCCCTTGCTATCCATAAACGCATCCAAGATGCCTACGAAAGCTGAGCCTTGGCCGGGATAATCCTGCAAATCCAAGAGTTGGAAACCTCCCAAGCCGCGCGTTCGGAGGTCCATCTCGATTTCGGCACGGTAGAGCGCGGCAGACCATTTGCCCGAGGCTAAGAAGAAGTCGTGTGCCTGCGGAAGCATCCCTGCCTCCTCAAGCCGTGCCTTGAAGACCGCGAAATTGCGCGGCTCGAGCACGCCGGTGTATTTTTTCATCTCGTCATAGTTTGGATAGACTTGGTATTGCCCTGTTTCATGACTAATGATGGGAACGGTGCAACGCGCCACGGCACTATCGAAATTCATCACCGTATTCGGATAGGTATGGTTCATGTATCCGCCATCGTATGCATCTGCAAAAGAGAAAGAGGCGCGGGCGTGTGTTACGAAGGACGTATCCGAAAGTTGTCCTACCCGGCACGTCGTCATATAGTCCTCTCCTGCTTGCTGGCCCGCGAAGCCCAGTCCGTTATTCGAGCCGTAGGCGTAGAGGTGCCGACTATCTTCCTGGCGGAAGCTACCGACTAAATCCTCCAGAATCTGCTTCTCGCCCCATATCTCGTTGCCGATGGCGAACATCACGAAGGAGGCATGGTTGCTATATTCCCGCTGGATGCGGATGCCTTCTTTTCGGAGGAAAGCAATCAGGGTTGTGTCTTTCTGGTTCAAACTTCCCCAGAACGGGAGTTCGGGTTGCAGGTATATGCCTTCGATATCCGCTGCTTCGAAACAGGCCTCCGGCGGACACCACGAATGGAAGCGATAATGATTAATGCCATATTGTTTAGCCACTTGGAAGTAGTGCCGCCACGTCTCTACATCCATCGCCGTGTGCGCCGTGAGGGGAAAGACGCAGGCGTCGTGCTTTCCTCGGAGGAAGGTAGTCTTATCGTTGATGACGAACTTCGTCCCCCGCGTACGGAAGTCCCGCAGTCCGAAATCTGCCGTCCTGACGTCGCGCATCTCCCCCGTCTCCAGGGCGACCGTAACGCGATACAAGGCAGGGTCGAATTCGCTCCACGTCGCCGCGTTTTCTCCTAAGTCGAGGGTAAAAGTATGGGTTTGCTCCGTCTGCGGGAGGGTAGCCTCCTCCGCTTTAATGCGCTGGGTGATATCGGTGTTCCACGTCTCGGCTCCGCAAGAGAGCTTTATCGGAGCCTGTGTCTTGTCAGTCCCCGCGAGCGTTACCCTCACCGTGGCGGTCTTCTGCTCATAATCGGGATAGACCTGCACGTCGGCGATGTGGCAAGCATCTGCCGCCTCGAGGTAGAAGTCGCCGATGATGCCGTTCCAGTTCGTCTGCGTCGATTCGGTGTAGGCGTGCGAACTTCCGAGCAACTGCGGCGGGACGCTCTCGCCGTTATCGACCATGATGGTTATCGTATGCTCGCCCGGCGCGAGATAGGCGGATAAGTCATAAACCTGAGGGACAGAGATATCATCATTCCGTCCGACGAGCTTGCCATCGACGAAGACCTCCGTCGGTTTCGTGCGCTCCATGAAAAGGCGGACGGTTTGTCCTTGCCACTCGGCGGGTATCTGCACCGTCTTCCGATACCAGGCTTTTCCTTTGTAACTATAGGCACGGGAGAGGTAGGTCGTCTCGTCCATCTTGTTGTTCTTCACTCCTTTCCGATTGGTATCCGTCGTACCGGGCAGCGAGAGGGAATCGGGGAAATTGGCCAGCGAATCCAGCTGGAAAGCCCACCGCCCTGCCAAATCCATCCTCTGCCGGTTCGTCTCCGGCTCTGCCTGCTGCACGCAAGAGGTACTGATAAAGAAAGTCGATGCCGCTAAAGCAATCTGTAACCAAGTGTTTTTCATATTCTTTTTGATTAAATCTGTTTATACCTTAAATCTGAGGATGCACCACGCAAAACGTCCCGGAGGCCTTGCTCACCAGCTTGCCGTCGCAAAAGATTTCGCACTCGGCGAATTGCAGGTTGCGCCCGGGCTTCACGACCGTCCCCACTCCTATCAACTCGTTTCCCCAGGCCGCCCGGAGGAAGGAAGTCTTCAGCTCGGCCGTCAGCACGTCGCGGTCGCTCGGGGTCATCGTGTATGCGGCAAAACCCGCCACGGTATCGGCAAAGGCGGCAAGGATTCCGCCGTGGATAACCCCGCTGTATTGCCGCTGCTCGGGCTTGAGGGGCATACGGGCTACAACTCGCCCTTCTTCTATCTCTTGAAAATCAATTTCCAAATAATTGACGTATGGATTCGTGTGAACCCGCTCTAATAAGTGTTGTTTGATTGAATCGTCCATTCTTTGTTTATTTATATCAGTTCTATTTGAGCCATGGTAATAATTTTTCTATCTCCGCATTCGCTTCTTCATTCGTCAAGACATCTCCGGCGGCGATTTCTGCTTCCGCCTTGGCTATCCGCTCGTGCAGCTCTTCTATCGAATACGTCCGATTTTCTACTACCGTCTTTTTTAACATCGACAGAAAACTACTCAACGACCTCAACGCTTTCTCGTTGTCGAGCAATACATTCAAATCCCGGAATATATTTGCCCTCAACTCCAATGTATTTGCATCCATAACTCTTGCTTTTCTTATACGTGGGGCAAAGATAAAAAGAATTCACACTCCAATGCCGTCGCCAGCCCTTCTTTTTTCCAGGAAGGGCTGGAAACGCCGTAAACATCCCTTTTTTTTGAAAAATGACCCCTTCGTATGCGTGAATGGGGTAAACTGAAAAAAGGAACTCCCGTCGTACGCGTAGATGGGGTAAACTGAGAAAAAAAGACCCCGTCATATGCGTAGATGGGGTAAACTGGAAAAAGGAGCACCCGTCGTACGCGTAAACGGGGTAAACTGGAAAAAAGAACTCCCGTCGTATGCGTAGATGGGGTAAACTGAAAAAAGAAATAGCTGGAAACGCCGTTTTCACTAGATTTTTTCAGAAAAAAGGGCTGGAAACGCTGTCGCCAATACTTTTTTTCAGAAAAAAGTGCCGGCGACGGAATTTCCAGCCTCGCTCAAGGGCAGGTTGTGGCGGAAACGCGCGCTACCGCCCGACTTCTATCCGGAAAGTCGAAGCAGGCAGCCGGTCGCGATTTACCAAGTTGGCGCGGGAATAAGGTCGCCAACCGTACCTTATATAACGGGGCGACGCGACGGCCGACGAACGCAACCGGATGTTTTCCCCCTCGACCTCGGCGGTGGCGGGGAAATAAAGTCCGTCGTGCTCGGCGACCTCAAACTCGCGGAGCGGCTGCCCGTCCGATGCCCGAAGTCCTTCGGCATAGTCGAACGACAGCAAGACACTCCCGTCCGCCTGCACTTCGGCCGCGCGGCAGAGGGGGCCGGAAGGCAGGATATCCCGGTGGTAGGTCTGGTTTAATGCCCATCGCGCCAGGCGCTCCCCGACAGGCCTTTTTTCCGTGGGATGGACGTCGAGGCTGTCGCCCTTGTCCGACGAAACCACCATCCCAGTGTGGGCGACCCGCGCGAGGAACTGGCGCTGTGCATCGCGGAACCAGGGCCACGAAGGACGGCTCAGGCTGGAGAGCTGGACGTAATAAACGGGCAGCGACGGCGCGCCCCAGAACGTCCGCCAGCTATTGACCATGAGGGGGAAGAGTTTGGCATAAGCGTCTTTGTTGTGGGCGTTGGATTCGCCTTGATACCAAATCACGCCGCGAAGCGGGAAATGCTGGAGGGGCAGGATGCCGGCCTCGAACAAATAGCACGGCTCGTAGGGATGGCGCGCCGCGTTTGCCTCGCCGCCCATATTGACCAAGGCTCGGCCGCGCACCCAATCCTGGATGAAGTCGTTCTCCGTCCAATTCGACAAGATTTCCGGGAAATTTTCTTCGAGCGTCTGCCGGTCAATCCACGCCTCTATCGGGGAGCCGCCGACGGCGTTACAAATCAGACCAATCGGGACGCGGAGGCTGTCTTGCAGCATTTTCCCGAAGTAATAGGCCACGGCGGAGAAGCGGGAGGCGGTTTCCGGGTTGCAAATCTCCCAGCGGGTGTCGTTGTAGTACTCCAGACGGTTCACCGAGTCGAGGGCGGTGCGGGGCCAGGCGTGGTTGTTCGTAGCCCAGCGGCCCTGCATGTTGAAGAGGCGGATTTGGTCGCGACTACCGGAGATAGCCGTCTCTGCCTCCTTGTCTTGCCTCAACCGGAATTCCATGTTCGATTGTCCGGAGCAGAGCCAGACTTCGCCGGCCAGGATGTTCCGGAAAACGAATTGACGGTCGCCGGAGCTAATAGTCAGGGTATAAACCCGGCCGGTATCGAGGGGATTCAGGCGGACGCTCCATTTTCCGTCCCAGCCGGCACGGACCCGCTGCTGCTGGTCCCCGATACGGACTTCCACGGTCTTCCGGGCATCAGTCCGGCCGAGAATCGTCAAAGGCACGTTGCGCTGCAAAACCATATTGTCGGAATATATCGCGGGGAGCTGCAACCCGCCGTAATCGCCGGTGATGGCCGAAAAGACAGCCTCGGCTATCCGCGTTGCCCCCTCTTTGGTCGGATGCACGGCATCGGGGAACAAATGGGGATAGGGATACAGGATTTCGTGCAAGTCGATAAGCTGCAAGCCCTTGATGGCGGCGACAGTCTCGATAGCCCGCTGGATTTCGGCGTGCCAATCGCGTGTCCCGGAGGCAAAACGCGGATGGTCGTGCCGAATCGGCGTCATCCGGCAGAGCAGGATGCGGGCTTTGGGATTGGCCTCGTAGAAAGAATCTATCAGGGCAAGATAGTCGTGGACGAAGTCATCCCGGTAGTTCGGCCAGTTTCGCGGGTCGGTATCGTTTATGCCCAAATGAATCACGACGATGTCGCCCTTGAAACGCAAGGCGTCCTGATATTCTTCCTGCTGGACGTACGGGCGATGGCCATGATACAACAACGTCGCGCCGGATTTGCCGAAGTTGCCGACTTCATAGTCCGGACCCAACAAAGTTTGTAGCTGCGACGGGTAGGATTCCACCGCCGGGTTCGCCAACTTCATGCCGTAGGTGATGCTGTTTCCAACGCACGCCACGCGGACCTTCTCGGCGGCTGAGAGGGAGAAAAATAGCCCCCAAAGTAATGTAAAGACAAAAACAAGCCTCTTCATAGCAAAATTTATAAATAAGATTCGACAATTTCCTTCCAAAGCATGTAGCCTTTGCCTAAAAGATGCAAGCCATCGTTGGTATATTCCCGTTTCATCTGGCCTTGCCCGTCGGCGAAGCGGGAGAACAAATCGATGTACGTTACACCCTCTTCCCGGGCGAGCTTTTCAATCAGGGCATTGATTTGCGGAATCATCTGCCAGCGCGACGTGTGGCCGGTGAACATTCCGTAGTGAGGCGTAACGGGGAGGATACTTTGGACGTAGATTTGCGTCTCCGGGGAGTCCTTTTTGACTTGCCGGACGATTCGCCGGATACCGAAGGCAATTTCTTCCGGGCTTTCGCCGCGCGGGATGTTATTCGTACCGATGAGGAGGAAGAACTTCTGCGGATGGCCAGAGGTGATGGAACTGAGGCGGTCGTAGAGGCCCCACGTCGTATCTCCGCTGATTCCTCGGTTCTTTACGTCCGGATTGCAGAAAATCTCGTGCCACTCGGCGCCGTCGGTGATGCTGTTTCCGGCGAAGACAATATCGTTGGCATCGATAGGCAATTCATCGAATAGGCTGGCACGCTGGTGGTAATATGTGGAGTAATTCGGCATTTTGTCCGGCGAATATATCAAATCGGGCATGGCCTCCTTGCCATCCTCAGTTACGAAAACGGCGGAAAACATCCATTTGACTAAACGGACTTCCGGCGTCTGGAAGGCACCGATTGGCAGCTTCAGCATCAGCTTGTTCCAGCCTTTGTGCAAAGAGACCTGCACGGGAGGGCGGGCGACGGCATTTTCGTTGCCGAGGGGCAATTCGTTGCTCCGCTCCGTGTGCGTATTTGTCCATGTCGGGGGCAACAGCTCCTCGCCGTTCAGCCAGACGCGGCTGCCCTTGTAATCCCAAGTTCCCGGTTTCGGTGGGAGGTCGCTCTCCGAACGGCTGTAGTTCTGCGTCTCGATTCGTAGCCATGCCGTCCTGTCGTCGGGCGAAAAGACGTAAGTGGTGGCGTATGCCGTGCTATTCTCCTTCGGCTCTGGGAAGAAAGCCGGAACCAGGTCGCCCCAGACATGACGGAGATAAATGCCCGCGCCGGTGATGGTGCGACTGCCATACGTTTTATTATTATAGGTATATGTCGGACCGTCGCACGACTCCTGCGGCAAAGTTTCCGGGGGAAAGGCTTTCGCGAGGTCGCCCTCGTTCGGGAAAGCGTCGGTGATGCGCCAGCGGACGTTTGTTTGCTTCACGTAGGGGAAAGGTTCGCCACGCAAGGTGTTCCTTTTGTGCCACAAGAGGCGATTTTCAAATTCCGCGAAGGCTGCGAGCTGGGCGGGCTCGTCGTCCCAAAGGAGCGTTCCTTTTCCGTTGAAGTAGCACGAGCCGCCGCCACGCCACGAACGCTCGGCGAGGGTCAGCATCGCCGGGTAGAAATTATTCTCAACCAAGATAGATTGCTCGTCGGGGACGAAACGGTCGTTCCAAACGGCCAAAATAGCACCTGCCAAGTCGTCGCTCCCCCGCTCCTCGTCATAGATGCGGCTGTTGTAGAGAGCAACAAGGTCGGCAAACGTATCGAAGTGGTTGATATAGTGAAAACGGCAGTCGATGGCGGGAATTCCCTCTTGGGCACGGCCTCGATAGCTCCAAAGCTGGGTCATCGCTATCTCTCCCGGCTCATAATGCCAGCCCGGATTCCAGGAGATGCAATCCTTGCCCAGGGAGCGGATGAAAGCGACCATGGTGGGGACGAAGTCGGGGTTGGTGAAACGAACTTCGTCCGTGCCGATGTGGATATAGGGGACATCGAAGGTCTCGCAAACCTCCGCAAGTATTTCCTTCAAGATAGCCATCCCCTTTTCCGATTGCATATCGGTGCCGAAGGTGCGGCGGAAAGCTTCGCTATGGCCCGGCATATCAATCTCGGGGATGAGTAATATTTTGTGAGCTTTGCAAAAGGCCACCAAATCGCGGGCTTCCTCCAAGGTGTAGAACTTGCCGGGCATACGGGTCATATTTTCCGGCTGGTTTAGCTCCGGATAACGCTTCGATTCGAGGCGCCAGGCTTGGTTCTCGGTCAGATGCCAATGAAACGTATTAATCTTGAACCGGCTGAGCAGGGCTATCTCCTTTTTCAGCTCGGGCAGGGAAATGTACGTCCGACCCACGTCGTGCATGAAACCGCGCAGACGGAAGGCAGGGTAATCCGTGATTTGACAGGCCGGGATGAAGCGCGTACCTCCTTCATCCGTCTGAAGAAGCTGGCGGAGCGTCTGGAGCGCCCAATAGACGCCGGTTTCCGTAGTCGCTTTTATCATTATCTCCGATTCGGTAGCCGAAAGGGTATAAGCCTCCGGTTGGTTTATCGGAATCTGCGGTAGGGAATCGACCAAGGTAATAGTTACACGCCGCTGCGCCTTTTGCCCGGCAAGCGGAATGCTGTTTTCCCGAAAGAACTCCGTGAATGCTTGCGACAATACAGAGGTGTTCAGCGCAACGTCTTCCAGCAGGAATCTTCCGCCCGAGGACTGAAAACTTTGCGGATAAGGGAGCAACATAGGCTTCGTCTCTGCCCTCGACAGCCCCAGAGAACACACCAGGACGAAGATGAAAAAGATAAGCTTTTTGTTCATAAAACTATATGTTTAGCCGTTGTTAATTGGGGTTTGAAACCAGTTTTAAAACCCAGGCGAAGTCGCATGGCATCTCGTCGGGGAGTAACCGGGGGAGATGGATGGTGATGTCGCTGCCGGTCTGCTCCCATTCGAGCGGCCGGTCATAACCCAAGAGGGTGATGACTGCTCCCGGAGCAAGTTGCTTGTTTTTCCAGACGAAACAATCTTTATAAGCCGTAAGAATAGCGTAAGTCGCATCGCCTTTCTGCGTGAAGAATGCTTCCTGGACGGCGTAGCCGGGGTCGGGGTCTATCGTTTGCTTGAGAATCGCGTTGCCATGAATATAGTATTTGCCCTCGGGCTTCCAATCTTGTTTTCCGTCCGACCATTGGACCGTCTGGCGGCAAGGGGTAGTTCCGTAGATGGCTTCACCGTTTACCTTCAGCCACGCTCCGATTTGCAAAAGACGCTCTTGCATGATAGGGGGAATCTTGCCGTCGGCACGAGGACCGATATTCAAAAGCAGGTTACCGCCACGGCTGACTACCTTGGCCAAGGTGAAAATCAGCGCCTCGGGTGTCGCGTAATCTTCCAAATCTTCGTTGCGGTTATAGCCAAAGGAGAGACCGATGCCGCGGCATTCCTCCCAGGGCTTCAAATGCGTCGCTTCGGAGGCGGAATATTCGCTGGTTAGGTAATCGCCGTGCTTTTCTCCCTTGAACTTCGCCCAGCGGTCGTTTACGACAACGCTATCGCGGACTTCCGATTCGGAATAGAGCCAGGAAAGGAACTCGCGCGTACGCCATGTCTCTTCGTCGTAGCTGTCCGGGCCATCCGACCAGATTAAATCCGGCTGGAAACGGTGGATAAGGTCTTTCAGCTGCGGATAGAAATGCCGGTCGAGGTATAAAGGCATCAACTCTTCGGTATATAACGGATTATCCCACTCCCGAAGGGAGAAATAGAGACCGACTTTAAGGGGTGTCTGACGGACGGAATCGACAAACTCGCGGACTAAATCGCGGTGCGCGCCAATCTCGCAACTGTTCCACGGACGGCCATAATCACGCGATGCTTCCTTGCTATCCCAGAGCGCAAAACCGTCGTGGTGCTTCGTCGTTAATACAACATATCTTGCGCCGGATTGCTGAAGCAAATCGGCCCATTCACCCGCATCGAACTCCGAGGCGGTGAATAGTGGGGCGAAGTCGGCATAGGTAAAATCCTGTCCGTAAGTCTTGCAATGATATTGATATACCTCGTCGCCGGCGAAATCGCCGTTCCCAAAGAGCGCCTTAGTGTCTAACCAATACTTATACCATTCGGAATACGTGCCTTTGGGCGACCAAGCAGGTACGGAATATAGCCCCCAGTGGATAAAAATACCGAATTTAGCCTGGGGAAACCATGAAGGGATGGGACGGCTGTCGATAGACTCCCAATCAGGTGTATAAACCCGTTCCTGAGCCGGAACAAGCAGGGGAAAGAGCAAAAGCAGGAGTAAAAGTCGTGTTTTCATATTTCTTGATATTAAAAAAATAGCCGCCGCGTGGCAGAAGGTTTGCGACGCCGTCGCAAAGAACTTTCCGCGTGGCAGAACGCTTGCGACGCCGTCGCAAAGAACTTTCCGCGTGGCAGAAGGCTTGCGACGCCATCGCAAGGAACTTTCCGAGCGGCAGAAGGCTTGCGACGCCGTCGCAAAGAACTTTCCGCGTGGAATGACGTTTGCGACGCCGTCGCGAGGAACTTTCCGCGTGGCAGAAGGCTTGCGGTGCCGTCGCAAACAGCATCAAAACGCTGATACTATTATAAACAGCAAATAGAGGGTGCGCCGAGACGGACACACCCTCTTTTGAAAATTAGCTAATCCTTAAACCACTAAAAGATTCTAATTTGAGATATTTCATGAATGAAAATGGTCCATTAATAGCCCGGAGTCTGTTCCAAAGCTTGGTTCTCACCCAAAGAGTTCTCGTCGATAGGCCACAAGAGGCGGTCGAGAGAAGCAGTTGAGTATTTGGTAACAAACTCATTACCCATCAAGCGGATGTCGTACCATCTCTTTCCTTCGAAGAGGAATTCACGCATACGTTCCTTCAAGATTGCTTCCAGTGGGTTGGCATCCGAAGCGACAAACTGGTTGCCGGAATAGAAAGTACCGTCTGCATCGTTCGGGTAAGCCAGTTCGCTTTGGTGGGCGCTGAAATAATCGGCACCGTAAGCACGTTCGCGGATTGCGTTAATCTCCGTTGCGATGTCTTCGCCTAAGAAAGCCTTAGCCGTAGCCAGCATGAGGAGACAGTCGGCGTAGCGATAGATGGGATAGTCGTCCAACCAACTCAGTTGAGCATCACCGTCGAGCAAAACACCACGGAATTTCCATGCGATAGGAGCTTGATAAGCAATATCACCCGTCGTTTCATCCCGCTTATAAATAGCTTTGATAGAACCGTCGCGGCGAGTGTCGCCATCACGATATAACTTATACCAAAGATCCTGCTCTACCTGATAACGCATTGTTCCGTTTACACCAGAAAGCTCTGTTTCATTCAGCGGCGTTCCGTCTTCTGTACAATAGGTTGTCAAGTTGGCTGCATTCATGACCATAGTCTGACGATAAGTATCATTCCACATATTATATTCATTCCGTCCATAATGGATTGTGAAAATAATCTCGGAATTTTCCTTATTGTCATAGTCAAAAATACTATGGAAATCAGACAACAGACTGGCTCCACTATGCTGCTGAACAGCTTCGAGAGCAGACTTCGCCGTCTGGTAGTCAGATTCGCCACCACCCATTTGGCGACCGCTCCAGAGGTAAACTTCACCCTTCAACATCATGGTTGCAGGCTTCGACCAATAACATTTGCCATATTTGTAAGAATAATCATCCCCAAAAGCATTCTCAGATGCAGCAATGTCCGATTTGATTTGAGCCATTACTTCAGAAGCCGGAGAAGCAGCCTTACTAATATTAGTGATATCTACAGACGTTCCTTCCGTATAGTCGAGATGCAAAACGACATCGCCGTAAGCACGTAACAGATGGAAATAAACGTATGCACGAAGGCCGTAAGCCTCACCCAAGTAGTATGTACGCGTTGCTTCATCCAAAAGGTCAGTTTCTTCCGAATGGGCAATCATCAAATTCAACTGATTGATGAGCGTATAGAATTCACCAAAGTTACTTAATACCGGGTTCGCAGCATTCAGCGTATTGTCAATCATACGCTCCACACCTTGCGAAGCCTCACCCGTAAAGGGCAGTGAGTTATAAATATCTGCACGCGGCTCGCCTAATTCAAAAATAGTATAGGCCCGTTCGCGAAGCAAACCATGCAAACCGGTATTAAAAGCGGTGTATTGGGCCTCATCTTTCCAGAAGTTAGCATCTGTAATGCTGCTGACAGGTTCCAAATCCAAACAGCTTGTCATGGAAACAACCAAACAACCCGCTACGATATATTTTAAAATCTTTTTCATAACCTATTTGTTGTTTTTTTAGAATGTTACAGATAAACCGAATAAGAGTGTACGCGGCGTAGGATAACGACCGTTATCAATACCACGACCATAAACCGTCGATACGGCCGGTTCAGGAGATACGCCATCGTAACCAGTGATGTAGAACAAGTTCTGACCTGTTACATAGACAGAAGCGTTCTGCATACCAATCTTGCTGATGACGTTCTGCGGCAACGTGTAAGTCAACGTAATTTCACGCAAAGAAAGGTAATCACCCTTTTCGTAGAAGCGAGAACTGTTGTTATCGACTGCTGTATTACCATTATTCGAACGCGTAATATTACGTTTATTCAACTGATCCGCATACGTGAAGACCGGAAGGTCGGAATCAACATTGGTTTCGCTCCACATGTCGTGAACCTTATCGATGATATTGAACTGACCTTGATACTGTCCCAACGAACGAGCTTTCAAGTCGTTGTAGATCGTATGCCCAAGAGCGTAGTCAAAACGTGCATAGAGCGACCAGTTCTTATAAGACAACGTCGTAGAGAAACCACCGGTTACAGTCGGGAACAAATTACCGACAACCATTCTATCCAAGCTATTGATGATACCGTCCTGATTAACATCTTCCCAGCATACATCACCCGGTTCGATAGGCTTCCAACCACTTGATTCCTTATAAGTAACACCAGTATTCGGATTGATTTTGTCTGCCATGCCCGGGCCATACAAGTTAGCCACGTCGTCAATACGATTGTTGGCATGTGCTTTTACGTCGTCCCAATCGCGGAAGATATGATTCTGCTTGTAGGCAACCATATCACCAATCTTACCACCTTCGCGATAACCACCAATCCATTTCGTCGGTGTTTCGCCATTGGCATCCACTACGCCGGCAGCTACTTCGTAACCATCAATCTGGTTGAACGGTTTATCGCTCTGCGGCAATTCCAGAATCTTATTGGATACGGATGTCAAGTTAGCTGTAACCTCCCAGTTCCAATCTTTCTGAGAAATGATATTGGCACGTACTTCCATCTCAAAACCAGAGTTACGTAAGCGACCAAGATTCGTACGCATCGTAGAGAAACCAGTATAAGCAGGAAGATTTACGTTCGTCAGCAAATCATCGGTAGTACGATTGTAGTAATCAAGGATAAAGCTTAATCGGTTGTTGAAAAAGCCAAGGTCCAAACCAGCCTCGAACGAGCGGCTCTGTTCCCAACGCAAACCCGTGTTCACCAATGAAGAATTATAATATCCCGTCTGTCCATTATAATTATAAGGATTATCACCACCCAATTGTTGATAGATACCATAAACTTCAAAGTTACCAATACTATTTACATTACCATTCACACCATAACTCAAACGAGGTTTAATATTGGAAATCCATTGGATATCGGCATCTTTCCAGAAATCTTCTTCAGTAAGATTCCATCCTACAGATACACCAGGGAAGAATCCCCAACGATTATCTTTCAAGCGAGAGATACCATCGTAACGGGCAACTACCGACACCAGATACTTCATCTTATAGTTGTAGTTCACACGACCGAAGACGGAAGCGATACGATAATCATCCTTATAAGAATAAGTCGATGTGCGTGTAGCACCGGCATTCAATGTCGGAATATCATCGGTCGGGGAATTCTGAGTCTGTGCCGAGAATACGAAGTCGCTATAATCGAAATACTCCGTACCGACCATCACATCCAAGTTATGATCATCCTTAAACGTATCGTGATAGTTGAACACACCGCTGGCTTGGATTTGCGTACGACGTTCTACCTCAGCCGAAGCATCGCGTGTATTAGTCGGTGTCGTTGAAGTTTGCAACTGATACGACTTATTGAATGTTTCTTGCGAGTAATCGAGATGATAGAGCGATGCAGAACCTGTGAACGACAACTTATCCGGAATGATGTCCAAGTCGAAGGCCATATTGTAAGTAGCCTTGCGGGTTGAGTTCTCGCGCGTCAGCTTCTCGCGGTAGTATTCCGGATTACCGTCGCCAGTTCCCCAACCAGATGCCGGAGAGCCATCTTCCAAATACGGATTCCATGTCGGACGTTGTGAACGAGTACGATAGAACAATTCATAAGCACCAATCCACAAGTCGGGCTGCGTGGACCACGTATAGGTAGCTCCCGTGCGGACATTCAAGAACGGAAGAACTTTATATGACCCATTGAATGAACCGGTGAAACGCTGGTAGCCTGTCCCGCGTACCTGACCATTTTCATCGTAGTAACCCAAGCTGGCTACGTATGTACCTTTGTCGTTACCGCCGGTGATATTTACATAATGATCTTGCGTCATAGCAGTATTGGCGAATACGGCATCATTCAGCAAACCGCTGTAATCGCGGAAAGCCAAAGTACGACCTTCATAATACGGGTCGGCCATCGTCTGCCAGCCTTCGCTTGCCGGATAAGAACCGCCATCGTCGGCATAACGAACGTCAATCAAATCATTCTGCGTACCGTAACCAGTCTGTGTATCCACGCTTCCGGCAGAGGGCACATTGTTTGTATAACGCTTATATCCCAAACGGTTGTAGTACAAATAATCCCGTGCGTTCAAGAAATCGTATCCGTAGCGGGCGAAGTTCACACCCATCTTGAACTTATAGCTTACCGTAGCCTTACCTTCCTTACCGCTCTTCGTTTCTACCAAGATAACACCGCCGTTGGCACGTGCACCGTAGATAGCCGTCGAAGCCGCATCCTTCAAGACTTGGATAGACTCGATGTCGGCAGGGTTGATGTCTGAAAGGCTCTCGCGGATGATACCATCGACTACAACCAAGGCATTGCTGCTCGTTCCCGTAATCGTCGCACCACCACGCAAGGTAATATCCGGATTACTACCCGGCTGACCTGTCGTATTGATAACGCGCAAACCAGTTACCGTACCCTGCAAAGCTTGACCGGCATTACTGATAGCTGCGTTCTCCAAAACACTGTCGTCCATCTTTGAGATAGCCGTCGTCAATGTCGCACGCTTCTGCTGGCCACCATAACCGGTTACGACTACTTCGTCCAAAGTTTGCGTATCTTCCTTCAAGATGACGTTGAGCGGCGAACCGTCCCAAACAATTTCCTGTGTAACATATCCTACGTAAGAAATCTGGATAATATCCCCTTTCTTTACGCCCATAATAGTGAAGTTACCATCAAGGTCGGTAATTGACCCGTTTGTGGTCCCTTTTACAATGACCGATGCACCGATAACGGATTCCCCCAGCGCATCCTTAACAACTCCTGTACACGCATCGCTCTGTTGCAACGCATCCATCCGGGATACTTCCGGCAACGTCTCTGCAAACGCCACGGGACCACCTCCGAATAGCAGGATCAAACCAATCTTACAATAATTTATCATACCCTTGAGATTTTAATTTATAGATTTAGGCATTTATTTTCTTACATCACTATATAAACTTCAAACCACACTGTCGTTTTTACAAACGGCACAGTTGTCTGTACAAACGACAGTGCTGTTTCTACAAACGACACTGTCGTTTATAGATTATGTCAAGACCTAATTAACTTTATCAGCTGTCCTAATGAATTATTTACTCCTTCACAATATCTTTTAATGGGATACTTTGGAACGTCATGTGCGCCACACTGCTTTCGTAGAGGATGCCAACGTGCTCGCGGTCTATCATCGTCAGACAGGAATAGCCCCAGCCTTCTTCCTCGTCGAGGAGGAGCTGATGTTCCGGCGACCAGGTATTTCCTCCGTCGAAGCTAACCTTGATAGTCATGTCCTTGCGGTGGCGGGTAGAATGCGGATTCGAGAATATCAGGATATCCTTTCCTAAGACGTTGTCCGCCGCCTTGACACTGATGAGGCTTGCCATGCAGACCGGCTCGATGAGCGCCGTACGCGAGGATTCGTGCTCCTTCCAGGTTTGTCCGAGGTCTGTCGTCGTAGAGATAGCTCGGCTGCCTCCGCGGTTGTCCCGCATATTGAGCATGAGCGTACCCGGCTCCAACTCGACAACCTGTGCCTCGGTCGTGTTCGTCCGTGCATGGTTGTGTATCGTCCATGTCTCCCCGCCGTCTTTGCTATACATGACACCGGCGTTGGGGATACGTGTCTCATCGATATATTGGATAGGGAAGACCAGCGTTCCGTCGGACATCGAGATGCCTCGGCCCGGTCCCTGGAGCAGGAAGAACCACTCCGGCTTCTTCACTTGGTCGGTAATGTTGATAGGAGCCGACCATGTCTGCCCGTCGTCCGTGCTCTTTGCCAGTACGAGCTGGGCAGTCCTATCGACGGTCATGCCGGGGAACGAACTCCACCAAGCGCGCTGATTACCCATACCGTGCGTCCAAGCGGCAACGACGTAGGCTGTATTTGTCTTCGTATCAACCAAAATAGAGGGGTCGCCTACGCCGTTTTGTGCCGCTGGTAATCCGCCATACTCACCGAAAGAGAGGGGGATACGCATCTTTTCCCATGTTTTCCCTCCGTCGGTGCTTCGGCTCAAACCGATTTCAATGTATTCTTGTAAATCGACACTGCTGTTGTGGCGTACGTCATAGACGCCGAGGAGCGTGCCGTTATTTGTCGTAACCAAGCCCGGGATGCGATAGGCTGCCACGCCATCATCGCCTGCATGACGGACACCCACTCCCATGCGCCGAACCATCTCGGGGTCAGATACTGTCTTGACCGGAGCCGACTTGCCATCGACTTTCACCGAAGCAACGTCGGCCGTCAAAGTAGTAGCCAAGGAAGCCGAGGCATCCATCTCGACACTTACCCAGAAGAAGTTCAGTCCGGGGAAGAGCTTCTGGTTGCCGGCGAGCGTAATGGTGTTGCTGGTCGGGCGAACCTCAGCTTTGCGGATGGAATAGCTGGGATTAGCTTCCAACGTCGCACCCGGCGTATTGCTGGAGATGTATTTCACGGGGGCAAAGCGGTAAACACTGCGGTCTTGCCGTGCCTCTGTCCCGGAATAATAGAGTTTCAATGCTTTGATATTGTCCAACTGAACGGATTCGCCAAGGGAAACCGTTACTTCGTCCAACGTCTGGCTCTCCGTCGCTTCGAGGCGCAACTGGAGCAAGACATTGTCGTGTCGTTCGAGCAAGATGGGGACTTGCGGTTGCTTCACGAATATCGTATCCGCAGCTTCGGCCGAGAAGACAGAAGCCATGAGCCCGAGGGCAAATAATATCTTTTTCATGTGTATCTATTTAGATTTGACGTTATACTTCTACTTTTACTTTCGCTATCAATTTCCGAATCTTTCCCGTCCCGATGACCGGAGCGTGCGGGTCTTCCGGCCAAGCCACGAGGAACTCGCCGGGCTGCAGGCTGACGTAGGCCGTCGGCTTGTCGTTATAGAGGGCGCAGTCTCCCTCGGCATCGTACGCCTGGCGCTCATCCGTCAGGGCTTCCAGCGGTTTCCAGCCGATGGTTTCTTCGCCTTCCAACAGGATGTGGATGTCGATATAATCGCGGTGAACCTCCAGGACTTGCTCCGAAGCCGGGACGCAGGCCGGATTTACATTATTAATATAAAGGCGGTCGCCGTCGATTTCGATACGGCCGCATTCCGTATGCAACAAATCGTGTGTCTTCACGTAATCGAAGAGCTTCTTGAACAGCGGATGAAGCGGTTCGATACGATTGCTATGGTATAAGCTGGATACTATCATATTCCTATTATTATTATCAGTCGTCAATTATTCGTTCAATTCATATTGTCCGTCTTCGGACGCAGGAAGTAGAGTTGTGCAGCCAAGGCGACAGCTACCACGATAGCCAAGAGCGCAAAGCCTAATCCCAGATTTCCCCCGTCGCTCCATACTCCCAAGAGATTCGTGATGAACGCTCCGGAGAACACGCCCACCATATTCATCACACCGTACGCCGTAGCTCGCTGCCGTGCCGAAACAAACTGGCAGAGTATCGGCATATTATTCGCATCGAACATCCCGTAGCCGATACCGAACAACAGCCCGGCTCCGATGACGGCGAATATCGTATGCCCGAATCCCAGTAATAACAGCGAAGGTATCGTCAGTCCCAAGCCAATAGCTCCCGTATAGACTCTTCCCCGCAGGTTCTTCTGTACCCACTTGTCGGAAAGCGTGCCGCCTATCAATACACCCAAGAAAGAGGATACCGCTATTGTAATCGTGGACATCGGCCCTGCCTGCGCCATCGGCAAGCCCAAGTTCTCGGCAAACAGCGTGGGCAGCCAGTTCTTCGTCGCCCATCCCGGGAGGCTCGGTGCCGCGAAGTAGAGCAAGATAACCCAGAAGGCTACATTCGAGAACAAGGCTTTCAAACTCGCCAGCACACTGTCTTTCGGTTGTGCAGCCACTGCCGCCGCCGGTTGTTCTGCCACCGTCTTTTTATCGCGAAGGAAAACCATCAGGATAAGGGCATAAACTACGCCGATGATGCCAAACCAATGGAACGTCGTGTGCCAAGAAAACGCAGCCGCTACCGTCGCCCCGAATCCTCCGATGGCCTGTCCCGTATAGAGACCTGTCATGTGGATGCCGACAGCAAGCGAGCGGGACTTCCCCGTATGGTAATCCGCTATCAGCGACAATCCGGCGGGTATGTACAAGGCTTCGCTGACGCCCATCAAGGCGCGGAGCCAAAAGACTTGATCAAACGTGGTGGCTATGCCCATCAGGTAGGTTACAGAAGACCAAACAAAGAGGCTTCCGACGATGAGCCATTTCCGGTTCAAGCGGTCGGCGATGATGCCTGAGATGGGACTCATCAAGCCGTAAATCCAAAGGAATACTGCCATCAGATGCCCGAAGTTGGTTGCCGACTGCAATTCGGCGATGTCTATCTGCATCGCTTCTTTCATCGTGCTCAACATCTGGCGGTCCATGTAGTTGAGCAACGCCACTCCCCAGAGTAGCCCGACGACTATCCAAGGATATATCTTACTTGAGTTTTTCATCTCGATATTGTTTTCGCTATTCAGGTAACAATGTTTTCCGGCGAGACGACAAGTAGGGACAAGCCTTGCCGTCTCCGCCGGCTTTTCTAATAAATGTTTATTCTCTGCACAGACTGTATGCCTTTGTCATCATCCGTGGGATATGGAACGGCCCTTTGAAGAGGTTCCCCTTGGCCGGTTGTGCCACCGAGCCATCACGATGGAGATATCCGAACCACTCGCCGTATTCCCTGTCGGGGAAATGGGCGTAGGTCCACTCACTTATCTGCCGATGCCGTTGCAGGTACTTCTCGTCGCCCGTCAGCTTGTAGGCATAGAGCGTCGCGATGATTGCTTCGGTCTGCGGCCACCAGAATTTCATGTCTTGCGAATAGTCTTGCTGGGGGAAGTTCCGGCAATCGCGGAAGTTGATGATTCCGCCATATTCCTTGTCCCAGCCCCAGTCCCACGACCAGTCGAGGATTTCCAACGCCATCTCGAGCAGTTCGCGGTCGCCCCGAGCCCGTGCCACGTCGAAGAGGAACCACGAGGTCTCGATGCAGTGCCCCGGATTGATTGTCCGCCCTGCGCCGGTGTCGATGAACTCGCCTTTCGGTCCGACCGTCTCGAGCAAGGCTTTAAATTCGGGATGCATGAAGTAATTCTTCAGCGCGAAGACGGATTCGTCGATTTGCCGGTCCAGTTCCGGGTCGTCGGCCACCTGCTTGACGCAAGAAGCGACATTCACCATAATCATCGTAATCGAATGCCCCTGCGCCTGGAACGCCGGCAGATACTTCGGCTCCAAGATGCCCGGCGTCGAGAGGAAGCGGCGCATATCCTTGAACAGCGCCAAGGCTTTCCGCGCATATTCCTGGTCGCCTGTCGCCTTCGCATACTCCGCCATCGCTATCGCCGCGAAGCTTTCGCTGAAGACATACCGCCGCTTGCGGAGCGGGGTACCGTCGGCCATGACTTCGAAGTACATACGCCCGTCGCTGTCGAAGCAATGCGCCTCGATAAAGTCGAGTGTCCGTTTCGCCGCCTCGAGCCACGCCGGATTCTTCTCCACGTGGTTGTAGGCAAAGCAGCAAGTGAACGCAAAGCGTCCCTGGAACCACACCGACTTGGTCGGGTCTATCAGTTTGCCCGCCCGGTCCACGCAGGTATAGACTCCGCCGTGTTCCCGGTCCAGCCCGTGCTCGAGCCAGAAGGGCATGATGTCGTGCGTCAAATCCTCTTTGTAGGAGGCTTCCCAATACGCCAAGTATGTCTTTGCGTAGGGAGACGTCGTTATGGATTGGATACTCATGTTCGTTCCTTTCGTTTCAGGGATTAAAACTTATTGCAACGCTCGAAGAAGTGGATGGCTTCCAGTTCTTGCTTCATCCGTGCTTCCTCTTCGTCGGTCATATTCTGGAAAGGCACCCGGTTCGGTCCCAAGTCCAGCCCGATGAGTTTCATGATGCGTTTCCCGGCGACGATGTTGCCCCGGTAGTGGCAAATCACGTTGATGACTTCCTGCGAGAAGTTCTGCAGCTCGCGAGCCTTCTCCAAGTCGCCCGCCTTCCACGCCTCGAGGATGCCGACGAGGTTCACGCCGTTGTAGTTCGTCGTGCCGCCGATGCCCCCTTGTGCTCCGCCCATCGCGAGGCAGGGAAGAATCGTCTCGTCTTGCCCGTGCAGCATATCGTACTTGCCGCCGCCGTAGAGCCGGCATTGGTTATACTCGTAGAGGCTTTCAAACGTATATTTAATACCGGCGAAATTCGGTATCCGCCCATCGACTGCCTTCAGCAACTCGATCATCGGCAAGTAAGCGCCGTTGAACGCCGGGATATGATAGTAATAGAACGGCAGCTCCGGCGCCCCGCCCGCTATCGTCTCGCAATATTTCACCAGCTCTTCAATCCGCCCGATTTTCGGGAACGGCGGTGCCATCGAGCCAATCCCCCAAGCGCCTATCGACGCCGCATGTTCCGCCAGCTTCCTACTCGACTTCAGACAGCAACTGCCCACGTGGACAATCACTTTGAAACCGGCAGGAGCTACCTCCATCCATTTTTCGGCCAGCTGCATCCGTTCCTCGTCGGTCAGCATATAGCCTTCGCCGGACGAGCCGTTGATAAACACTCCCTTCAAACCGTTTTTCGCGAGCATCGCAGCGTAGATGCCCAGCGGTTCGAGGTTCACTTCCCCGTTCTTGTCGAACGGCGTAAATGGCGCGTCAATGAGTCCACATATCTTTTCCATGACTTATTAAATTATTTAATTAATTCGACGGCAAAGATAGGACATATTTTTTAAACGCAAGCATTCGGCGCAATATTTTTGTAAAAAATCTGTCATTTCCCCGTAATTTTTTCAATTAACGCCCCCGCACCGCCTGTTTTCGGAGAAAAAACGAGAAAAAATGAGTGGTTTTCACGATTTGGAGTAAAAAAATAAGACGCGGATGGCACGGAGGACGCGGCTTCCTCTCCGTGCCCCAATCCGTGTCGTCCGCGTCATCCGCGTCTTAAAACAGCCTTCAGCCCCTACTGGACTTGCGGCCGGTCTTCTTCACCGCCCGGTTCCGGCGTCTCTTCCTCCGCAGGCTCGTCGGGCAGTTCGGGATCGACATCAGCCGAACCGCCGATAACGCTTCTGAAGCTAATCACGACCGCATTCACGTCGTCGATGACTTTCTTCAGCGCAGCCTCCTTGTCCTCATCTTTCGTAACCAGCTCGTTGGTCAGATAGAGGGCGTTGATGGCCTTGGCGAGGGCATCGAAGGCGTCGTCCGTAACGGGCCGGAGTGCCTTCATGGTGAAGGTCGTTTTCCGGTCGCGCATCTCGGCTGCCCGTTTCTGATAGATGGCATGGAAGGCATCGTTCGCCTCGGCAATGTCATCGGGGGCGGCTTCGAGGCCGATGGTCGTCAGCGCCGAGCTATATGGCTCCTCGCGGAGGCGCGCGGCGGCATCGGTGAGCAGGGCTGTTTCGGAGGTGTAATCCTCCCGCGTGGGGCTTCCCGCCTCGTGAAACACATGTTTAGCCGTCTTGCCAGCCTTGCGTTTCTCCGGGTCGGGGCAATACGTGGCGTAGGCATCAACAATCTGGTCGTAAAAGAGGAATGTATCGTCGCGGAGCGCGTCGGCCTCGACGATTTCCGGCGTGTCCATGTAGGACTTGTCGGGTTTGAAACAGAGGACTTCGTTCGTAACGGCTTCCTCATACGTAGCCCTCAGCGAGCCAAAACCTTGCTCCGTGGCGACGTCCTCGGGGATGGCGGCCAGGGTGTCGGTTGCAAACTGGACGTGTTGGGCGTTTTTGGCCTTCTCACGTGAAAATTGATAATTAATTTCTAGCATAATTATTACTGTTTAGAAAATGAAACTTTCGCACGCCGCGAATCCGTCCTGCATTGTGCAGGAAACTTTCGCGCGCCGCGAAAACGTCCTGCACTGTGCGGGAAACTTTCGCGCGTCGCGAAAACGTCCTGCACTGTGCGGGAAACTTTCGCACGTCGCGAAAACGTCCTGCGCTGTGCAGGGAACTTTCGCGCGTCGCGAAAAATAGCCTTTTGACAACGGGTGATTTTCGCGCGTCGCGAAAACGGATTCCAAGAAACAAAGAACTTTCGCAAAGCTCTTTTTCTTTGCTTCGACAAATTTACCACTTTCCCCCGCATCTCCCCCATTTTCCCCGCCTTTTTCTTCCCCCGCCCGGCATTTTTTCCGCTTTTTTTCTTTTGCGGGAGGAAAAAATACGGGGAAAATTGGGGAAATTTGAGGATTTGATAGATATTCTTTAGATTCTATATTCATTTTTAAGACAGCGGGTTTCTTTGATGATAATCTCAAAGCGGACGGTGGGAAAGGTGAAATTCGAGGGGAGTTGCCGGTTGTAGCCTTTTGCTTTTTGATAGCGAATCGTTATTTTTGCAAGAAATTTGAAACAAAATTACGCGGAATAGATACAAAAAGCAAGCTACCTGCGGAAAGACAAAAAAACAACTCGATATAACACAAAAATTACAGCGTATGGCATTAATAAATGAACACTTCCTGAAATTGCAAGAGAACTACTTTTTCTCGGACATTGAAAAGAAAATCAACGCGTTCCGGGTTACGCACCCGGAGAAGAAACTGCTGCGCATCGGGCGGGGCGACGTCAGCAGTCCCCTCCCTCCTGCCTGCGTCGAGGCGATGCATCGGGCGCTCGACGAGATGTCCCGCGAGGAGACGTTCCGGGGTTACGGACCGGAGCAGGGCTACAGCTTCCTGATTAACACGATTTTGAAGCACGATTTCGCGCCGCTGGGCATCGAACTGACGCCCTCGGAAATCTTCGTCAGCGACGGCGCGAAGAGCGATACGTGCAACATCGGCGAAATCCTGCGGTGGGATAACAGCATGGGTATCACCGACCCGGTCTATCCCGTTTATGCCGAGAGCAATATCATGTGCGGACGCTCCGGGACGCGGGGCGAGGACGGAAAGTGGAGCAACGTCATGTACCTGCCTTGCACGGAGGCGAATGGTTTCGTCCCCGAGACGCCCGACCACCGGCTCGACATCATTTACCTCTGCTACCCCAACAACCCGACGGGCACGACGCTGACGCATAGGCAGTTGAAGAAGTGGGTGGATTATGCGCTGAAGAATGACACGCTGATTATCTACGACGCGGCGTATGAGGCATATATCCACGAGAAGAGCATCCCCCACTCGATTTACGAGATTCGGGGGGCTAAGAAAGTGGCCATCGAGATACGGAGCTTTTCCAAGACGGCAGGATTCACCGGCGTGCGCTGCGGCTATACGGTAGTGCCCAAGGAAGTTACGGCGGCCAACATCAATGGCGAGCGCATCCCGCTGAACCCGCTCTGGTATCGGCGGCAATGTACCAAATCCAACGGCACGAGCTACATCACCCAGCGGGGAGCCGAGGCGGCCTATTCCCCCGAAGGGCAGCAGCAGATAAAGGAGAAGATTGCTTATTACATGGAGAATGCGCGGATTATCCGCGAAAGCCTCGCGCGGATGGGCCTCACCTACTACGGCGGCATCAACGCGCCCTATATCTGGGTGAAGACACCGGACGGACTGAGTTCCTGGAAGTGCTTCGAAAAAATGCTCTACGAGGCCAATGTGGTTGTAACGCCGGGCATCGGCTTCGGGCCGAGCGGGGAAGGCTTCATTCGCCTCGCCGCCTTCGCGAAACGGGACGAGTGCGAGGAGGCGATGGAGCGCATCCGGCGGTGGCTCTGAGGGCGCAGGCCTATTCCCACTGCCCGACGACGATACGGGGCGTGCGCACGCCGGGCTTGGTTTCGCCGCATACCATATAATAATAGTTCCCGCGAGAAAGGAGGATGCCGCCGGCTTTCGCCAGTCCGGGGAGGGAGCGGCGGACCGTCCACGTGCGGCGGGCGGGGTCGTAGAGCAAGAGGTCGGCGTTGAAGCGGTACCACGAGACGGGGCGTGTCATGTAGTCCGCCGGGGCGCGTTTCTCAAGTGCGGCCTGGAAAATCGGCGCATGGACGCCACCGGTCATCGCCAACATCCCGTCGCGCACCACGCCGGAGCCACCGACGAGGCAACGGGGCGAGCCGTCGGCCGTCGGGACGATTTCGCCTTCTTCCGTCCAAGTATCCGTCGCCACGCTATACCTTATTATATTATAGGAAAGGGAAACGGGCTTGCCCGAGAATCCGCCGATTAAGTAGAGGGAATTTCCTTCGGCCAAAAGAATCGGTTGCGTCCGTCGGCTACCCGGATAGGAAGCCAGGCGTTGCCACGAGGAACCGGCCTTGTCGAGGTCGAGGACGAAGAGGCCGTTGCCGCCATCGCCCTGATTGCCCCCGGCAACATAAACCTTGCTGCCCAAGCGCGCGGCGGCACCGTTATCGACGGAAACCGGGAGCGCAGGGAGGGGAACGATGCGGAACGAGGAGCCGGCGGGTTCTATGCGGTAAACTTCCGCCGTCGAGCCGTCGGCGTTCTGTCCCCCGATGCAGAGCAAGCCCGCAGGCGTTTCGACCGAAGCACCGTAGGCGACGGGACGGGGCAACGGGGGGAGCGCAGTCCAAGCCGGTTCGCCATCGGCTTCCGGACGGATGGCATAAAGGTCGTTGTAGAAAACCTTCGGACCGCCGTCGGCAGCCGGGACACCGGGGAAATTGCAACCGCCGCCCACCAAGAGCCAGTCGCCGACGAAACCGGCAAACGGCGCGGAGACGCCCTTCGGCTGGGGATAATCCGGGACAGAAATCGTTTGCGCCTTGGCGGTGAAGGCGAGGGAAAGGAAGAATCCGAGGAAGAGGAGAGAAATGTGTCGCATGTTGTTTTCGATTTAAAATGAGAAGTCAAAGGTAAGGCTTTCCGGGCGAAGTTCAAGGCGCGGGGCAAGGTTTTCGGGGAAAAATCGTACCTTTGCAGGAGAATAACGGGAGTTTTATGATAAAACAGCTACTTGCCGACATAGACAGAGGGTCGAAATCGGCTTTAAACAAGAAAAAAATCCTCGCGTACTTTATGAACAATCAGTCCTCGACGGTACCGGATTTGGCGAAGGCTTTAGACCTCAGCATCCCTACCGTAACGAAAATCATCGGGGAGATGTGCGAGGAAGGCTACGTCCTCAGCTACGGGAAGCTGGAGACGGGTGAAGGGCGTCCGCCCACGGTGTACGGGCTGAACCGCGAGGCCGGCTACTTCGTCGGCGTCGATATCAAGAAGTTTACGCTCAACATCGCCCTGATGAACTTCACGGGAGACATGGTGCAGACCGAGATGGATATCCCCTGCTCGCTGGAGAATACGGCGGAGGGACTCACCGAGCTTTGCAACTACACCACGCGGTTTATCGAGAGCACCGGCATCGACCGGAACAAAATCCTGAATATTTGCATCAATATCTCCGGGCGCGTCAATCCGGAGTCGGGCTATAGCTACAGCTGGTTCAATTTCGAGGAACGCCCGCTGGCGGAGGTCTTGACCGAGCGGCTGGGCTATACGGTGAGCATCGACAACGATACACGGGCGATGACCTACGCCGAGCTGATAAAAGGGGCGGCGCACGGCATCAAGGACGCGATGTACATCAATATTAGCTGGGGGCTTGGGGCAGGACTGATAATCGACGGGAAAGTATATCCCGGGAAGTCCGGATTCTCGGGTGAGATCGGGCATTTCATCGTTTTCGACAACGAGATTCTCTGTCATTGCGGGAAACGGGGTTGCCTCGAGACGGAAGTGTCGGGCGAAGCACTCCACCGCTCCCTCTTGCAAGCCGTACACGAAGGGCGGAAGTCCATCCTCTCCGACCGCATCCTGCATGGCGAAAGTCCGCTGACGCTGAATGAAATCGTGGAGGCCATCAACAAGGAAGACCTCTTGTGCATCGAACTGATTGAAGAGATTGGGCAGAAGCTGGGGAGGTACTTGGCAGGGTTCATCAACGTGTTAAATCCCGCGTTGGTGGTCATCGGCGGGGTGCTGGCGCAGACGGGAGACTATATCCTGCTGCCCATCCGCAGCGCGATGCGAAAATACTCGCTGAACCTCGTCAATAAGGACACGGAAATCGTTGTAACCAAGCTGCAAGAGAAGGCCGGAACCGTCGGGGCGTGTCTGCTCGCCCGCAGCCGGATATTCTTTACACCGGGGGAGACGTACTAATTTTTTCGTAATTTTTTCCGGAAAACGCTTGCAGTTTATAATTCTCGCCGTATATTTGCGGCGAAATAATAGCAAAAAGACAAATGAGAACATTTATCGTAAATACAAATTGGTGGTGGCGCCTCGGACAACCTAAATGGTCGTAAGAGACGAAGGCTACTGTGTGTATTTATACGAATCGAAAATATCCAAAGCGGTCTGTCGCACTTGCGGCAGGCCGCTTTTCTTTTTATCACGACTCAACAGAATAATAATTTCAAACAACAATAAATGCTATGTACCAAGTAAACGACAAAGGTTATTACGGAGAATTCGGCGGGGCTTACGTCCCGGAAATCCTTCACCGCTGCGTGGAGGAGCTGCGGCAGACTTACCTGCAAGTGATGAACAGCGAGACGTTCCGCAAGGAATACGACCAGCTCTTGCGCGATTACGTCGGCCGCCCCTCTCCGCTCTATCTGGCCGGACGCCTCAGCCGGAAGTACGGTTGCAAAATCTACCTCAAGCGCGAGGACCTCAACCATACCGGCGCTCACAAAATCAACAACACCATCGGCCAGATTCTCATCGCCCGTCAGATGGGCAAACGCCGCATCATCGCGGAGACGGGTGCCGGACAGCACGGCGTCGCCACCGCCACGGTCTGCGCCCTGATGGACATGGAGTGCGTGGTCTATATGGGAAAAACAGACGTGGAAAGGCAGCACGCTAACGTCCAGAAGATGCAGATGCTCGGCGCGCGGGTCGTCCCCGTTACCTCCGGCAACATGACGCTCAAGGACGCGACGAACGAAGCTATCCGCGACTGGTGCTGTCATCCGGCGGATACGTATTACATCATCGGCTCGACGGTGGGCCCGCACCCTTATCCCGACATGGTCGCCCGCTTGCAGTCGGTTATCAGTGAGGAAATCAAGAAGCAACTGACGGAAAAGGAAGGCCGCGACTACCCCGACTACCTCTTTGCCTGCGTCGGAGGCGGAAGCAATGCCGCCGGCACTATCTATCACTACTTGAGCGACGAGCGGGTGAAGATTGTCCTCGCGGAAGCCGGTGGTAAAGGTATCTTCTCCGGAAAGAGCGCGGCGACTATCCACCTCGGGAAGAAGGGCATCATCCACGGCGCGCGGACGCTGGTGATGCAGAACGAAGACGGACAAATCGAGGAGCCCTACTCCATCTCGGCGGGTCTCGATTATCCGGGCATCGGTCCGTTGCACGCCAACTTGGCCTCGTGCCACCGCGCCACTGTCCTTGCCATCAACGACGACGAAGCGCTCCGTGCGGCCTACGAGCTGACGCGCCTCGAGGGGATTATCCCGGCGCTGGAGAGTGCGCATGCCTTGGGTGCGCTGGAGAAGATTTCCTTCCGGCCGGAGGATGTGGTCGTGCTGACGGTCTCGGGTCGCGGCGATAAGGATATGGATACGTACATCCAATTCTTCGGCGGAGATGAGGAATGAGATTTTCATAGATGCGCAAGTAGTTTCCGACAGATGCTCATCTATCTTCTGACAGATGCTCAAGTATCCACGGATAGATGCTCATCTATCCACAGACAGATGCTCAAGTATCGGAATATAGATGCTCATCTATCCGAAAGCAGATGCGCAAGTATAATTTTCCATTAGAAGTAAAAACAGATAAGAGATGATTTACGCTTTTCAAACAAAAACAAAGAAGGTGCTGGGAGATTTACATACGCCCGTCAGCATCTACCTCAAAGTGCGGGATGTCTATCCCGAATCTGCCCTCCTCGAGAGCTCAGACTATCACGGCAACGAGAACAGCCTCTCGTACATCGCCCTTTGCCCCCTCGCGAGCATTGGCATAAACAGCAACCTATGCACGATGCACTTCCCGGACGGGACGGAGGAAGTGCGCCCGCTCACGGCAGCATATAACGTCGGGACGGCCATCAACGAGTTCCTGGGACGTTTTCAGGTAACCGGAGAAGAAAGCGCAGCTTGCGGGTTGTTCGGCTACACAGCGTTCGATGCCGTTCGTTATTTCGAACCCATTCCCATACCAGAGTGCCACCACGACGAGAACGACGCGCCGGATATGCTCTATATACTCTATCGTTACGTCCTCGTCTTCAATCATTTCAAAAATGAGCTTACGCTTGTGGAACTTTTACGGGAAGGCGAGAGCGACCACCTCCAGGAGATTGAGACGTTGCTTAATAACCGAAATTACGCCTCCTATAACTTCCGCCGCGTCGGGGTCGAGACCTCGCCGGTATCTGACGATGAGCATCGCGAGATTATACGCAAGGGCATACGGCACTGTCTGCGGGGAGATGTTTTTCAAATCGTATTGAGCCGCCGCTTCGAGCAGCCCTTCCGGGGAGACGATTTCAAAGTCTATCGCGCGCTTCGGAGTATCAATCCCTCGCCCTACCTCTTCTATTTCGATTTCGGAGGCTTCCGTATCTTCGGCTCCTCGCCCGAGACGCATTGCAAAGTCGCTGACGGACATGCGACCATCGACCCGATAGCCGGGACGGCCTTCCGCACGGGCAATGTCGAGATCGACCGGCAGCGCACCGAAGCCCTCCGGAACGACCCGAAGGAGAACGCCGAGCACGTCATGCTGGTTGATTTGGCACGGAACGACTTGTCGCGCAACTGCGAGCATGTGCATGTCGATTTCTATAAGGAAGTTCAATATTATAGTCATGTCATCCACCTCGTCTCGCGGGTGAGCGGTGATGTACTCCCTCAAAGCAACTCCATCAAGACGTACATTGAGACTTTCCCGGCAGGAACATTGAGTGGCGCACCGAAAGTCCGGGCCATGCAGCTCATCACGGAGATAGAACATACCAACCGCGGAGCCTACGGCGGATGCATCGGATTCATCGGGCTGGACGGCAATCTGAACCAAGCTATTACGATACGCACCTTCGTCAGCCGGGGCAATGTCCTCTATTATCAAGCGGGCGGCGGCATTGTGGCAAAGAGCGACGTGGAGCGCGAGTTGCAGGAAGTGAACAACAAGCTCGGAGCCCTGAAGAAAGCCGTCGTGATGGCTGAAGAAGTGATGAATTAAAAAAGACACGAACATAACAGATAAAATTGACTTGCAAAATGAAAATCTTACTCTTAGATAATTACGATTCTTTCACTTACAATCTCCTCCATATCCTGAAGGAGCTTGGGGCAGATGTCGAAGTGCATCGAAACGATAAGATTGCGCTGGAAGATGTAGCCCGCTTCGACAAAATCCTCCTTTCTCCCGGACCAGGCATCCCCGAAGAGGCGGGCATCCTTCTGCCGCTCATCCGCCGTTATGCTCCCGAGAAGAGCATCTTGGGCGTCTGCCTGGGCGAGCAAGCCATCGGCGAGGCTTTCGGGGCAAAACTCCTGAACCTACAAGAGGTGCATCATGGCGTTGCCTCGGAAATCCGCGTGATAGCCGACGAACCGCTCTTCCGAGGGATGGGAGAACGCTTCATGGCGGGGCGCTATCATTCGTGGGTCGTTTCCCGCGAGGATTTTCCTTCTTGCTTGGAAATAACGGCGGAGACGAGCGAGGATGGAGAGATTATGGCGCTCCGTCATCGGGAATATGACGTACGAGGCATTCAATTCCACCCGGAGTCCGTCCTGACACCGGAGGGAAGGCGAATCTTGGAAAACTGGATTCGCTGAATGCACCTCTTGATGGACATTTGATTTATTCATGCTTTAAAACTCGAAACAAAATGAAAGACATCCTTTACCGGCTCTTTGAGCACCAATACTTAGGACGCGATGAAGCCCATCGCATCCTGCACAATATCGCGACCGGCTGTTATGACGATGCGCAAATCGCCAGTCTCATCACGGTCTTCCTGATGCGTAATATCTCCGTAGATGAACTGATGGGCTTCCGCGAAGCCTTGTTAGATATGCGTGTCCCTGTAGATTTGGCAGAATACAAACCCATTGACATCGTCGGTACGGGCGGCGACGGTAAGAATACGTTCAATATCAGTACGGCGGCTTGCTTCGTTGTCGCCGGTGCCGGCTACAAGGTCGTGAAGCACGGGAATTACGGAGCGACTTCGGTCAGTGGCGCAAGCAACGTCATGCAGCAGCACGGGGTGAAGTTTACCACCGATGTGGAACAATTACGACGCTCCATAGAGGATTGCAACCTAGCTTACCTCCATGCTCCGCTGTTTAATCCGGCGCTCAAGGCCGTTGCCAATGTCCGCAAGCATCTCGGCGTCCGCAGTTTCTTCAACATGCTGGGACCGCTGGTGAATCCGGTAATGCCGACCTACCAGCTGTTGGGCGTCTATAATCTGCCTCTTCTCCGATTATATAATTATACGTATCAGGAGAGCAGGACACGCTTTGCCGTGGTACATAGTCTGGATGGTTACGACGAAATCTCCCTCACCGGCGAATTCAAAGTAGCCACTGCCGATAAAGAAAAACTCTATACCCCCGAGATGCTGGGCTTCCAGCGCATCGCCGAAGCCGACCTCGATGGAGGCGAGACTCCCGAAGCGGCGGCCCGTATCTTCGACGCCGTGCTCGATGGGACTGCAACCCGGGCCCAACGCGATTGCGTCATCGCGAATGCCGGTTTCGCTATCCACGTCATCCGTCCGGAGTTGCCGGTGGCCGATTGCATAGCTGAAGCTCGTGAATCCCTCGAGGCGGGCAAGGCGCGCGCCACCTTTCTCCGTTTCTTATCTCTAAATAGCTAACGTATATGGATATTCTCACTCAAATTGTAGCGCATAAGCAGGAAGAGGTGGCGCAGAGGAAGCGCCTCCTCCCGCTTGAGCAATTAAAGCAACGGATAGCGTCTGCCTCCCCTCGTCCGACACGTTCGATGAAGGCTGCCTTGGCTTCTTCTCCGACCTCGATTATTGCGGAGTTCAAACGTCGTAGTCCTTCCAAAGGGTGGTTGCATCCGGATGCCGACGTCGCATCAGTTGTCCCTGCCTACGAGCGAGCCGGTGCCTCTGCCTGTTCTATCCTGACGGATGAATGTCTCTTCGGAGGAAAAGATGAAGATTTGCGTCAAGCACGCCTCCTCGTGGACTTGCCTCTGCTCCGGAAAGACTTCGTCATCGATGCTTATCAATTGTATGAAGCCAAGCTTTTGGGGGCAGATGCGGTGCTCCTTATCGCAGCCGTCCTTTCGCCTGAGACTTGCCATCGCTTTGCCCAGCTCGCCCACCAGCTGGGGCTGGAGGTCTTACTCGAAATCCATTCGGAGGAAGAGCTTCGGTGCCTTTGTCCCGAAGTGGATATGCTGGGCGTAAACAATCGCAATCTGGGAACGTTCCATACTTCTGTTGCAAACTCCTTTCAACTTGTCGGGCGAATCCGTCGTTTTCTCTCGGAGCATCCCGACAAGCATACACAGCCGTTGCTGGTCTCCGAGAGCGGCATCAGTCGTCCGGAACAGCTTCGCGTCCTGCGTGGACAAGGTTTCGGAGGCTTCCTTATCGGGGAGACGTTCATGAAGACGGGGGAACCGGGCGAAACGCTTCGCCAGTTTATCCAAGATTCCGCCTTTATCTATAAAGTATGCGGAATGAAGGATTCGGAGAATATCCGCGAGGTGCTTGCTGCCGGAGCCAACGCCATCGGCCTCATCTATTATCCTCCCTCCCCGCGATGTGTCTGCATCGAAGACGATAAATTGGTCGAAGCCGTACATCAAGCGGAATGCCGGAAGTTCGGCGTGTTTGTCAATGAACGAGCCGAACAGATACTTACATTGGCAGCCCATTTCTCGCTGACACACATCCAGCTTCATGGCGACGAGTCTGCCGCCCAATGCAGCCAGCTTCGCACACAGAGCGGATTGAAAATCGTGAAAGCCTTCGGTATCGCTTCTGCCGAAGACTTGAAGCCGCTGGAAGACTACGTTGAGAGCGTCGATTACTTCCTTTTCGATACGCGTTGCTCGTCTCGCGGCGGCTCCGGCCGGAGTTTCGATTGGGATATTCTCGCCGACTATCGGTTGCCTATTCCCTTCCTGCTCAGCGGCGGTCTTTCGCTACAAAACAAGGAGCAACTGCGAAACTTTGCCCATCCTTATTGGGCGGGCATCGACTTGAACAGCGGGGTGGAATGTTCGCCTGGCGTCAAAGACCCTGCCTTAGTCCAACAAATCATTTCTTGTATAACAAATCAATAATTCAACGAATATGAACCGTATAAACTCTTTATTCACGCAAAAGCAAAGCCGGATTATGTCCATCTATTACCCGGCCGGTTATCCTACATTAGACGACACAATGCCCGTCCTCCAATCCCTCCAAGAGGCTGGCATCGACATGGTTGAAATCGGTATTCCCTTTTCCGACCCGATGGCGGACGGCCCTGTCATCCAGCAGGCTTCGACACAAGCCTTGCGCAACGGCATGAGTCTCCGCCTTCTCTTCAGCCAACTGAAGGAGATGCGTCCGAAGGTTCGCATTCCGGTCATCCTGATGGGTTACCTTAATCCAATCATGCAATATGGCTTCGAGCATTTCTGCGAAAGTTGCCGCGAAACCGGGATTGACGGCATCATCATCCCCGACCTTCCCTTCGCCGAATATCTCTCGGAATACAAACCCGTGGCCGACCGATACGACCTGCGGATGATTATGCTCATCACCCCAGAAACTTCCGAGGAGCGCATCCGCGAAATCGATGCCCACACGAGTGGCTTCATCTACATGGTTTCCAGCGCGGCGACTACCGGTGCGCAGCGGACTTTCGACCAGCACAAGCAGGCTTATTTCCGGCGCATCCAAGCCATGAACCTCCGCAATCCCCGCCTAATCGGCTTTGGCGTCAGCAATCACGACACCCTCGAAGCGGCTTTTGCCCATGCCAACGGCGCCATCATTGGCAGCAAGTTTGTCCAGATGTTGGGGGAAAACGGGACGAAAGCGGCGGATGAATTGAAGCAGCTGTTGAAATAAACACAAAGAAGGTGTGCCGAAACTCAATTTTTGAAAAGATGAACTTACAATTTGAAATTTGAGCATCCTAAAAACTAAAGAAATGGTCGTATCATTACTCAATTCAGAGCTTGATACGACCTATAGTTACAATGTAACCTTTGGATGTGGCCATTTTAGTTTTTGACACACCCTCCGTTTTGAAGTCAAGACCCTTGTCCTTTGCCAATGGCTCAAACTCTGTTTTCAATGTTTCGGTAATTGAGCATAGCTTGAACGGCTTGACGCTTGGCGTTTCCTTGCTGCTGTCCAATCGGAAATACACAAGCAGGCTGTTAATCATCCCTGCCATGCGCCCGGCGGCATCGTGGATGGTCTGTGCGTGGCGCATACGACTGTCCGCCTCCGTGTCGTTCAGCAGCAGTTCGGCGTTGCCGCTGATGGCGGTCAATGGGGTGCGCAGTTCGTGGGTTACATTCTGGATGAGGTTGCGCCGCAGCTTGATTAGCTTCCTATTCGCCTCGTTGCTTTCCTGCAACTCGCCGATGAGTTTCTCGCGCCGCTTCCGCTCTTGGTCGTTGCGTTTCATTTCCCGGTGGATGGCGAGGTAGGACAAGAACAGCAGGATGATGGCGGAGGATATGGTAATGGTGAACAGCCGCACGGACAATGCCTGTGCTTCGGCTATCTTTCGTTCCCGATGCCCGAAGGCGGTCTGTGCCTGCGTGTCGAGGTCGCTGACGAGGCGGTTCAGTTCCCGGTTCAATGCCCGGTTGCGGTTGCGCAGGCTGTCGGCGTAGGCATCCATTTCCGCCGTCTGCCGCTGTTGCAGGGCTATCAGGCTGTCGCTGAACTGATGCAGTTCCTTGGCGGAGGGAAGCACCTGCACAGTTTTCTTGCCGCCGAAAGCCCCGGCTATGCCTTTTTTCTTTTGCTCGATGGTACGCACACGGGTGGCACGTCTCGCCACTTCGGGCAGGTGGTTCACCAAGAGACTGTCCGCCTCGTCCTGACGGGCAAGGATTTCCGTCAGATGCAGCAGGTGGGCTTCCTTTTCCGCCAAGAGGGTACGCAGGGTGTCTATCTGTGCCGGGCGCACATAGTCCCGGCAATGGGGCTTCAAGGCTTGCAGCAGGCTGTCGGTGCGTAGGCGGAGGGCGCGGTAACGGGTGCTGTCGGCTTCTACCCACCCGATGACGTTCTCGCCTAATATAGATAAATTAATAAGGTTTTGATGTATAGCAACTATATGGTATCTAATCAGTTGTACTTCATGAGCCTCAGATTCAATTATATTCATTTGACGATGTTCATACAATAATATGGCAACCATACTCCCGACAATAGATATCAACAATATGTACCCTATGAGAATTCTATATCGCAGCGACAAATGTTCCATTTTTTACATCATACTTGATTATCCTAATATGCTGTATTCATCTTATAGCAAGCCATTTCCCATAGGTTAGCATCCGCCATATCCATTCCAATGGTCCGAATCTGAAACCGGAAAGCCACAGACGGCTGAACAGCATTTGAAACAGGAAGACCGCCAGCACAATTACTTCCGTCTGCCATAGTCCGATGGTGCTCCCCCATCCCAAGCCGATGCCATAGAACAGGAACATACCAATGACGGATTGCCCGATGTAGTTCGTCAATGCCATCCGTCCCGGAGCAGCCAGCCATTTCCATATACTTCCTTCTTTCCATTTCAGATAGAGGAGGCACAGGCCTGCGGCATAGGCGAAGCCGAGCGGATAGACGCTGATGAAATAGCACACGCTGTGCAGGGTATTTCCGAAAGGATGCCCGCTCATGCAGCTCCAGGCATAGAGGAGCGAACAGGGCAGACCCAGCGTGAAGCCCCAACGAAAGACTTTCACCAGCAAGTTCCTTCCGCCTTCCAAATCGGCATAGACGCGATGCCTGCCGATGTAAAAGCCGATAAGGAACAATCCCAAGACTTTGAAATAGCGGTTCCCGATGATGAACTCCTGCATCCGGACGCAAGCCCCTTGCACAAGGAACTGGAATACCGTGCCATAGTCCTCCGCATCGTGCAGCCAATAGGCAAAGTTGGCTTCGTTGATGCCATATTTTGCACAATAGGTATCTTGCAAATGAATGAACGGGAGTGCCAAGTTGGTATGAGTCATTTCGCATACGCCATCCATAGCTATCGGCAGGATAAGGAAGAACAATGCCCACCCAAGCAGTTTCTTGTCCGATACACGCCTGAACAACGGAAGTAACATTCCCAACAAGGCATACAGCATCAGAATGTCTCCGCTCCAGATGAACATCAGGTGCAGGAAGCCGAAGAGAAGCAGCATCCCCATCCTCCGGTAAAAGATGCGGAATCCGTTCGTCCCTTTCCGCTCCGCATTGCGGATGATGATGGAGAAGCCGATGCCGAACAGCAGGGAAAACAGCGTATAGAACTTGCCGTCGACAAAGATATACAGCAGGTAACGGGTAATCCTGTCTGCCACAGCCGTAGGCATAGCTGCCACCGTTTCCGGCAAAAGAAACGTGTAAAGGGAAAACTCCGGAAAATTTGCCATACAGATGCCTAATAGGGCAAAGCCGCGCAGGGCATCGAGGATAACATACCGTTCGGAAGTCTTTACAGGGGAAATATCATTTGTACTAAGCATAGTTCTTGTCTTTTCTATTAACCAACATGACGCTGGCCAATATGACAGCCAATCCCGCCAGTTGAATCATTGTTATTTCTTCGCCTCCAATCCCGCCGATAATGACAGCTACAACTGGATTGACGTAGGCATGGGTGGCGACTTCCGTTGCCGGACGCACTTTCAGCAACCATACGTATGCGGAATAGGCAAGCAGCGATCCGAACACAATCAGATAAAACAACGCCCACCAAGCCGTGCCGGATGTTTCCGAAAGATTTGTAGCAGACCGTTCTCCCGACAATCCGAAACAAGCCCAAAACATCAGGCTGGCAAACAGCATCTGCCATGCCGAGCCTGCAAAGCCGTTCACTTCTTCTATGGCCGACGAGCGGTATTTGGCATAAAGCGTGCCCAGCGACCACGAGATGCAGCCCGCTATCAGAATCAGTATGCCATATTCGCCATGCCGACCTAATGCGCTTTCTCCGTCCAACTGCTCCATATAGAGCATGGTCACTCCTGTAAATCCCAACAACAATCCCACAAGCGTGGACGGATGGCGGAAGTTCCGCCGCCACATTGGCACATCAAACAAGGTAATCCAGATGGCTGTGGAGGAAGCGACAATCGCGACCAGACTGCTGTTTATATAACGCTGCGCCAACATAATGACCGCCATGTCCACAAAAAGCAGCACAATACCGCTAATTGCGGAACGGTGGACAAGCGCGGGACGGAACACTTTTTCTCCACGGATATGGCACAACAAAAGCAGCACTACCCCAGCCACGCTGAAACGCAAGGCACCGAGCAGGAAAGTCGGAAGATCTTCCAATGCCACGCCGATGAAGTAATAGGTGGAGCCCCATACCACATATATCAGGAAATAGGCGATGGCAACAGCATATCTGCTGGCAGTCGCTTTCATCTCATTTGCCGCGTTCCTGAATCACACAATCGGCAGGAGCCTTGATATTCTCATCCATGGTGACAGAGCAGATGGAATCTGCCACAATTCTCCCGGACATGGGATTCTTGATATTGGTGATGCCACCTCTGATGTCGGCATCCAGCGTGGAATACTCAAACGCCCGGTCGCAGGCGGCATCGAATGTGCAATTCTCCAATATCAGGTCGTGCGCATAACAGAGAGGTTGTTCGCCCGCGATATGACAGTTCACAAGGCGCAGGTTCTTCGAGTGCCAGCCAAGATATTCCCCATTCAGTTCGGAATCATAGATGGTCACATTCTCCACTTCCCAAAAGGCATCCTTGGTCGTGATTTTCGCATGGTGTATCTCTACATTCTTTACATATTGGAAAACGTATTTGCTGTCGCTTTCCAGTCCGTCCACATAGATGTCGTTGCTGAACATAAACGGATAAGTGCCGCCGTGCAGTTTGAGGTTCTTCACTTGGATGCAGTTGCATCTCCAGAACACTTCGTCCGCATCGTTCATTTCGACATTCTCAATGTCAATGTCGTTCATCTCACGGAACATCTTAGGCGCGTCGATTACCGTATCCGTCATTTTCAAATGGTCGGAGTACCAAAGTGCAGAACGCCCTCCTACGGCAAAATAGCAGTTCTGAATGGTAAAGCCATGCACGTGCCAAAAGGGATAGTTTCCCTCAAAGCGGCAGTTGGTGGCTACAATATTACTGCATTCTTTAATGGCCGACTCTCCTGCAAGTATGGTCACGTTGTCCAAGTGGAGGTCGTGCGAGGCAAACAATGGGCGTTCACCTCCAAATTCTTTGTTGCTAATCAGTTGCATAATCTATCGTCTTAAAAATTAAATCGTTTAATCTGTTATCTTCCCGATACTACTCCTACGGAATAATCACCGTCCGAGATGAGGTTAGTCCGTAAAACTGACCGTCACATTTCCTCTGCCGACAGCAGCCGCCAAACCCTCCGGGTTGTTTATCCGTCCTAAACGTGTATAACTATAGCCCGAAGAAAAGGTTTCGTAGAACAGTACAACGCAGGACGAGCCGTACAACATCAAGTCGCCTGTCTGAATCGTTCCCGGACGGTAGCTTTCCGTCGGCAGGCTTTCATCCAGATAATGGTATTTTTCATTGCCGTTCATTTCGCTCATGTCCAAAGTCAAAGGCAATAGAGCGGCAAAGGCTCGTCCGGCCTCGTTGTCTTCAAGAGTGGCGGCAAACGATGTCCCGTTTACCGTGATGGTTATGTTTCTTTCCATAGTTTCGTTATCATTATCGTTGTTGTCATTGTCATCGTTGTTTTCTTCATTATCGTCTTCTCCTTCATCAGATGGAGGTGTAGGGATTTCCGTCATTTCATCTGTCGGTCCATCACCCGTACAGGCGACAAGTGTGCTTGCCGTGAAGGAAAAAAGAAGAGTGACCAATATACCATTTAATAAATGCTTCACCATAACGTACATTTTAAGGGATTATTTCAAATACTCATGGAAGAACTGCTCAATCTTGTCGAACGATATCTTATCCAGATTGTCGTACAGGTCTGTATGGCTGGCTCCCGGCACAATGTACAGTTTCTTATTGTCCCCCTTCAGCTTCTTGAAAGCGTCTTCACCGAAATAACGTGAATGAGCTTTCTCGCCGTGCACTATCAAGACCGCACTGCGAATTTCGTCTGCATACGACAGGATGGGCATATTGATGAGCGAAAGCGAAGATGTGACATTCCAGCCCAAGCCGGAGTTAATGGAGCGGGGATGATAACCGCGCTGAGTCTTATAATAATCATAATAGTCCTTCAGGAATTGTGGCGCGTCATCGGCAGGTTTTGGGTTCGCTACGCCACGTTTATATGTACCGTTGCGATAATCTTCAGTACGTTGGGCATTCATCTGCCTGCGCATTTCGTAGCGGGCATCGGCATTGTCGTTGGCATCGAAATAACCTTTGGAGGCTCCCCTGCAAATGTCGTACATCGTGGAAGCTACCGTTGCCTTGATGCGTGTGTCCATCGCTGCCGCATTGATGGCAAATCCGCCGAAACCGCAAATGCCGAGAATGCCGATACGCTCCGCATCCACATCGTTACGTGTAGCAAGATAATCCACCGCCGCACTGAAATCTTCCGTATTGATGTCGGGAGAAGCTACGCTGCGCGGTTGTCCACCGCTCTCACCAGTAAACGATGGGTCAAAGGCAATGGTCAGGAAGCCACGCTCTGCCAATGTTTGGGCATACAGCCCCGATGATTGTTCTTTCACCGCACCGAACGGGCCGCTTATGGCAATCGCCGGGAGTTTGCCTTCCGTGTTCTTGGGAATATACAAGTCGGCGGCAAGCGTGATGCCGTAGCGGTTATGAAAAGTTATCTTACTGTGTTTCACCTTGTCGCTCTGCGGGAAAGTCTTGTCCCATTCCATCGTCAAGTTCAGTTGTTCTTCTTGAAACTTCATCTCTTGTTGTCCGTTTTGAGCAAAGGCTGTTGCGCTGACGGCTAACATACCTGTTGCAATGATAGTCTTGATATTCATATTTCGTTCTTTTAGTATGATGATGCAAAAGTAGCCGCTACATTTATATTACCCGATACCCGGACAACGGATAGAAGTACCTCAAACACGGATTTAGTTTAGCTTGTTGCGTCATTGAATATCAGCAAGGTATATATAATACAGAAAAAGATACCTGAATTACGCCTTTTACGCTATGGCATTTTAGAGATATTGGATAAAAGTGTATATTTGCCGTTGAAAATTTAGTCGTTTACAAACATGGAAATAATAAAAGCGGATACCATAGAACAATATAATCGTTTTTTCGGGTTTCAGACCAAACATCCGTTGGTAGACATTGTGCATTTCGACCGCTCGGAAAACCAGCCGACGCACAAGATGACGTTCGGCTTTTATGCACTCTTTTTGAAAAAGACGGTGGGATGTACCATCAATTATGGTAAGACGAAGTATGATTTCGATGATGAAACGGTGGTATGCTTTGCGCCGGGGCAGACTGTGGGCATTCACCGTATTGAGGATGGTCCCGTGCCGGAAGCCGATGCGCTGCTGTTCCATCCTGACTTCCTGCACCGTACGCCATTGTCCCAAAAGATAAAGCAATATACCTTTTTCTCGTATGCGTCCAACGAGGCTTTGCATCTGTCCGTGGACGAGCGGTTGATTGTGCAGGACTACATGAACAAAATTGCCCACGAACTGGAGCATCCCATTGACAAGTTTTCCAAACCGCTGATTATCTCCAACATCGAAGTGCTGCTTAATTATTGCATGCGCTTTTACGAACGCCAGTTCATCACTCGTGAAGAATTGAACAACGATGTGCTTGTACGTTTCGAGAAATTATTAGATGAATACTGGGATTCGGGTGCGAGCAAACAGCAAGGATTACCCACAGTGAAGTATTTTGCAGATAAGATATGCCTGTCACCCAACTATTTTGGGGATTTGGTCAAATCCGAAACAGGTAAAACGGCAAGGGGACATATCCACCTTAAAATCATCGGAATGGCTAAGAATGCCCTGCTTGAACCAGATGCAAGCATAAAGCAGATTGCCGATATGCTTGGCTTCCAATACCCGCAACACTTCCTGCGTTTCTTCAAGAAAGAAGTTGGGTGTACGCCGAAGGAATACCGTACTCAAAATAATGTGGCTGTATAATTGCTGTATTGCTATAACATTTTAGGTCGTCATAAGACAGCCTTTTTTGTTTATGTTTAGTTATTACTAACGCCATAGGCTTCCACATCAACGCCAAATGCTTCCACGAAAGCACAAAGTGATTGACTTTTGCCAACCATGCCTTTACTTTGCATCGCCAAGTAAAGTGATAACCAGAAATGTGGAGATTGAGGACAACAAAATGCCACAAGCTGCCACCTCATCGCATATCCATCGCATTACGGAAAATACCCTTTTACTTTGCAGGCAAAACCGAGTATCAACAGTAAAAACAGCATCGACAATGGAAATTTTGATTATTCAGAAAGAGGCTTTTGAGGAAATGGCGGCGAAGTTCAGTCGTTTCACGGAACGGGTGGATGCCATCCTTGCCAAGCAGGGCGGTAAGTCTATGAACGGGTGGATGGACAACCAAGAGGTGTGCCGACAACTCAATATCAGTCCGCGAACCTTGCAGACGCTGCGCGACAACGGCACGTTGGCTTATTCGCAAATCAACCACAAGGTGTTTTACAAGCCGGAGGACGTGATGCGCATCGTCAAGCCTGTAGAAAACAGACGAAAAAATCCGGCTACCTAATAGAAATATCCACTAAAACCAATGTAACAATGAGTGAAATGATTACCAAGAACCATGCGCTGGTCGCCCAGTTCGGCGATACGCTTGACCGTCTGCTGGACGGCATCGAGAACTTTGTGGCAAACAGCCGTCCGACTTTGGGCGGTGAACGCTTCCTGACGGACAGGGAGGTGTCGGCACGACTGAAAGTGAGCCGCCGCACCTTGCAGGACTACCGCAACACCGGAATGATAGCCTACTACCAATTGGGCGGCAAGATTCTCTACAAGGAATCGGACATTGAGCGGATGCTTGCCGCCAATTACCGGGAGGCGTTCAAATAGCATCATAAAAGAAGGTGTTGCATAATGAACGATGCACCCTCTTCCAATATGTCGTCGTAGTCTACAAAATGACTTTGCGACCCCGAAAAACGTTTTCGTAACCTACGAAAGGACTCCGAAGGCTTTTCCTCAAGCCAAAAACAAATGCTCGACCAGTATCTTACAGCCGATGCCGATGAGAATCAATCCTCCGATAAGGTCGAGCTTCAAATCGATCCGCTCGCCTATCTTGTGCCCGAAGTAAACCCCCGAGGCCGAGAAGAGGAAGGTAACGACGGCGACTATCAGCGCCAAATCGAAGAGTGGCGTCTTCAAGATGGCCAGCGAAATACCGACCGCCAGCGCATCAATGCTCGTCGCCAGCCCTAATCCGCAAAGCGTCTTCGTACAAAGGAGGTTGATTTTCGCATCCTCGTCTTTTTCCTGCAAACTGTCGCGTATCATTTTGCCTCCCAAATAAAGGAGGAGGAAAAAGGCGATCCAATGGTCGAAGGATTCGATGAGCCGCCGGAAACTAAGTCCGCAGAGATAGCCCGCGATGGTCATCCCCGCCTGGAAAAGCGCCATGACCGAACCTATCTTCACGATGCTGCCCGTCGAGCAATGCTTCAAGACGACTCCGCCGGTTACCGACACGGCCAGGCTGTCCATCGAGAGGCCGATGGCGATTAAGATGATTTCAAACAGAGACACGGAGAAAGAGTTATGAGTTACGAGTTAGAAATATCGTACAATTTCCTCCATTTCCTTCCGCTTCGTATGTCTTTCCGACGCGCTTTCCGCCGGATAGCCCAGGGGGATGAGGACCGCAGGCTCCAGATTATCGGGCAACTGGAAGAGAGCGCGGCATCGGGCGGCATCGAAATTGCAAACCCAACATGTCCCCAATCCCTGTTCGGCAGCGGCGAGGCAGATATGCTCGACGGCGATAGCGATGTCGATGTCGGCATGGTCTTTCCCATCGCTCCCGCGCTTCCACGAAGCGGCGTGGTCTTCGCAGGCGATGATGCAGAGCGGGGCGGTCTTCAGCCATTCGCGCTCGTAGCATGACTGTACTTTTTCCAAATTTTCTTTCGTCGAAACGACTAAGAATTGCCACGGCTGGAAGTTCACGGCGGAAGGCGCGAGGCGCGCGACCTCCAAGATATAATCCAGCTTCTCCTGTTCCACCGGCGTGGCGGCGTATTGGCGGACGGAGCAACGTTTCTTTGCTAAATCAAGTAAATCCATCTTATTTCAGTTATGAGTTACAGTTCCGTTTCTATCTTATAATTATTCCGATTCGGCGAGCTCCTCGAGATTAACTCCCCGATGAAGCCGGCGAGGAACAGCTGCGTCCCCAGTATCATCGCCGTCAGCGAGACATAGAAATAGGGCGAGCTGGTAACCAGCGGACGAAGGTCGCCCTCGATAATCGACGCCAATTTCATCCCCAAAACAATCAGCAGGGCGATGAAGCCGATGAAAAACATCAGACTCCCCAGCAATCCGAAGAAGTGCATTGGTTTTTTCCCGAAAGTGCTGGTGAACCACAGCGTTATCAGGTCCAGATAGCCGTTGAAGAAACGACTCAGCCCGAATTTCGTCTTGCCATACTTCCGCGCCTGGTGATGCACGACCTTCTCCCCGATTTTATTAAAGCCGGCAATCTTCGCCAGATAAGGGATGTAGCGGTGCATATCGTTGTAAATCTCGATGTTCTTGATGACGATGTTTTTGTAAGCCTTCAGGCCGCAATTGAAGTCGTGCAGGTTGTGGATACCCGAAATCTTGCGGGCCGTAGCGTTGAAAAGCTTCGTGGGGATAGTTTTGGAGAGCGGGTCGTAGCGTTTCTTCTTCCAACCGGAAACCAGGTCGTAGCCGTCCTCGGTTATCATGCGGTAAAGCTCCGGGATTTCGTCCGGACTGTCCTGGAGGTCAGCGTCCATCGTGATGACCACGTCGCCCGCCGCCTTCTTGAATCCGCAATGCAGCGCGGGCGATTTCCCGTAGTTGCGGCGGAACTTGATGCCATGCACCCGGTCGGACTTTGCGCGGAGCCCCTCGATGACATCCCACGAGCCGTCGGTACTCCCGTCATCGACAAAAATGATTTCGTACGAGAAATTATGGGCCGTCATCACCCGCACAATCCAGTCGTAAAGCTCGGGAAGCGACTCCGCTTCATTATATAAAGGTATAACCACCGAAATATCCATATCCAAGTTCGTTTTAGAATCAATGGCTGCAAAAGTACGCTTTTTCTCCGAATTTCCAACCCTCGGCGCGCGGCAGATGCGTCGCGACGGGTTTCGAGGGTTTCCTGCAATTTGCAGAGTAGCTTGCGACGCCGTCTTTTGTTATAAAACATTTTACAAGGTTAAATCGACGGCGTCGCAAAGAACTCTGCAAAAAACAAGACGCTTGCGACGCCGTCGCAACGAGCTCTGCAAAAGTTTTGGGCTTTGCGACGCCGTCGCAAGTTACTCTGCAAATGTAAGGACGCTCGCGACGGCGTCGCAAGCGTCCTGCAAATTGCAGGAAACTATTTTGGCAGTTCCCACTCATCCGGAACTCCGACTTCAATGTTGAAACTCGTCAAGACGCGGCCTTCCTTTTTCATGTCGCGGGCGGCACGCTTGATGCAGACTTCGTGGAAAATGCGCTCGAACATGATGGCGTCATGACGGATATACATCGAATCGACGACGATGGTCTTACCCTGCCGGATATCGATACGTATCATATTTTGGCGCAGTTCCTCACGGTCTATCAAACCAATAGCATAGTTGTGGAAGGCAGACAAGGCGATATGCAGCTCTTTCGCCCAGACATGGTCCATTTTCAAGCGATAGCGGAGCTGTTTGAAAAAACCCATAACCATGGGGCGAAATGCACCCTTGAAATTCTTGTCCATGAAGCTCTCGAAGGCTTCACGAGCATCAAGCAACTCGTTGGCGCGCTGGTCTTCGCTCTTGACGAATACTTCCGGCGGGAGATTGATGGAAACATATTCCTGGAGGACATCAAGTATCCGCTCAACATCCTGATAGGAAATATTCACGTTCAAATCCTGCTTGCATTTCTCGTAAGTCAGATATTTCTGATAACCCACCAAGAGGCTTATTAGCATACCGTTGCGGCGAAAAATATTACTCGTCAGCATACGCTGGGCGATGCGCAGATGTTCTTCTTCGGGGGATAGCTTAATCATTTTCTTACATATTTAAAATATGAAAAATCGGCATTGGCACCCGGCTGGCCGGAAGCAGAGACGACGTAGAGTCCGAGGACGACGCCCGTGAAGCCGCCGGCGGTTTCCGAACTGAGGTAGAGGGCGTTCATCCGTCCCAAGGCATGGAACTCGCCGCGCAAGGTATAGCTGAAGGTATAGAACTCGGCGTCAGACTGCACCGTCAGTTCCACCTCCCCGGCACCTTCGGGGAGAAGGACTTCGCGCTCGATATGCGTCATTTCGCCCAGGCGATAACGAAGGACAACCGACTGACGGCCTCCGTCTTCCTGGCGCAAAAACAAATCGTAGTGCGAATGATATTCCATATAGACCGAAAGGCCAGCTTCGTCGCGAGGCCGGGCCTCTTGCAGGCGGACAGCCGTCGAAGCCTCCATCGCGAAATGCTCCTGGCGGAGGGCGACGAAAGTCGGAGATGCAGCGTCGCTGTCGAGCGTAGCCCGGGATGCGCAGAGGCGGAGACGGCCATCGCGGGTGAAAAGATAATTTGCACTATCGGGATTCTGGAGGTAAATCCATTCAGGCGAAAGTGTTTTGGACTTGAAATCCGTGTATTCCGGACGACCGGGAAGCGGATGCTGGAGCAGCGTGGGGACATTCATTTCCAGCGCGACCGTTCCGTTGCCGTTCACCACCGGCCAGGCATTCGCATCCCAACGCACAGGCGCCAAGAAGGTTTCGCGCCCCAACGTATGATGCGTTTTCCCCGGAATCGGCCGGAAAGCGAGGCAAACCAGCCACCACGAGCCGTCCGACGCCTCGACTAGGTCGGCATGGCCCGTGCCTTGAATCGGATTGCCCTCGCCATTCTTATTCGCATGAGTGAGAATAGGATTGGCAGGATTACCCAGGTACGGGCCGTCGATGATGCGGCTGCGGGCTATCGTAACGGCATGGCCATACTCCGTTCCGCCCTCGGCGATGAGCAGATAATACCAGCCATCTTTTTTATAAAGGTGGGGAGCCTCGGGATAGCGGCCGCCCGTTCCGCCCCAGATTTTTTTCGAGGGAGAGAGCTGCTCGCCGGTCTGCGGGTTGATTTCGCAGAGGGTGATGTAGCCGTCGGGGTTGCTCACGAGGTAGCATTTGCCGTTTTCAAAATAGAGCGAAGGGTCGATGCCGCCTTGCTCGAGCCAGATGGGGTCAGACCATTCGCCACGGGGGTCGGTCGTGTGCACGATGAAGTTTCCCTTTCCGCCTACGTTCGTCGTAACCATATAAAAGGTACCCTCGTGGTAGCGGATAGTCGGGGCGAAGATGCCAGAGCCGGAGTTGGTATGCTTGAGGCTTACTTGCGATTCGCGCGTCAGGCAATTCCCGATCTGCTCCCAATGCACCAAGTCCCGGCTATGAAACAAAGGGACTCCGGGGAAATATTGAAAGCTACTGTTTACTAAATAATAATCCTCGCCCACGCGACAGACACTGGGGTCGGGATGATAACCCGGGATGACCGGATTCCGATAGCCCTGAGCCCAAAGCGCACTCAGGGAAGAGAAAAACAAGAGGAAAGATAACGCGATATGTTTCATGATATTCAAACTATTTATTCAAGATTGCAAACGGAGCGGGACGGCTCAAATTCAAATCCGCCCCGTTACATTGTTCCGGCAAACAATCGCCGCCACGGGGATGGAGAGCACGATGCCATAGAAGACATTGTTGAAGATGCCCTGGACAGCCATGTGGATAGGCGTGAGCTGCAACTGGCTGACGGAGTTTATCACATCCTCGCCCGCTTTCATCTCTTTCAGGAGAATCAATGTCTGCTGAATCGTATTCGACAAAAGGGACGGGTCGGCAATGTAGCGATAGAAAACATAGTGCATCAATGAGACGATGAGCCCGGCGAAAAAGTAAATCAAGACGCCGAACTGCCAAGCGTGGAGGAAGCTGATGTTCCCGCCGATGTCCGCGCGGTAGCGCTTTGTCAGGAAATAGGCGATGAACGGGACGGCCAGCGACATTCCCCAATAAACGAAGGAGAAGAAAGGCATGGAAACGCTCAGGATGAAAAACAGATATTTGATAACCCAGTAGATGCCTAGGCTAAGGCCGTAGCGCATGGCGCTCGATAGAAGGATGCTTTTTGTTTCGCTCATGGATATAAAAAATGAAGAATTAAAAACGAAGAACTAAGAATTTACTACACCAAATTCTTCATTCCTCTATTCTTAATTCTTCATTCACTGTTTGAGCCTCTTGTCGGATTCGAACCAACGACCCCGAGATTACAAATCACGTGCTCTGGCCAACTGAGCTAAAGAGGCAGGTGGGTAAGCTTACTACATCGCGCCGCTACAACCAAGTACCCTTGCTGCGGTCAAGCCCTGGGGGATTCCGAGGGAGCATGCCGTGTAGGACTTACCCGGGTGCAAAGGTAGGTATTCTTTCTAACTCTGCAAGCGTTTCGCGACACTCGCCGGGCATTTTTATTTTAACGGACTATTTTTTAAACGGATAATACGTAGTTAAAAATTGTTCATGGCATCATTTCCGCCGATTCCAAGAGGCGTTCCGCAAGCGTTCGGAGAAGAAACATGAAGCAAAAGACACATATTCTAATATTTTTTCTTACTTTTGCCACGATATTATACAAAACGACAACGCAATGAATCTATTAGAACTGAGCGAACAAGAAATCATAAGACGTAACAGCCTGGAGCAGTTGCGCCAAATGGGTATCGACCCTTATCCCGCAGCAGAATATAAAACAAATGCATTTTCTAAAGAAATAAAAGAAAGCTTTCGCGACGACGCTGAAGGCGAACCGCGCCAGGTCAGCATCGCCGGCCGTATCATGAGCCGCCGCATCATGGGCAAGGCTTCTTTTATGGAATTGCAGGACTCGGAAGGGCGAATCCAGGTTTACATCTCGCGCGATGATATCTGTCCGGGCGAAAACAAGGACATTTATAATATAGTATTTAAGAAATTGCTGGACATTGGCGATTTCGTAGGCATCCGCGGCTTCGTTTTCCGCACGCAGATGGGGGAAATTTCCGTCCATGCCCAAGAGTTGACTGTCCTTGCCAAGTCATTGCGTCCCCTACCGATTGTAAAATATAAAGACGGCGTGGCCTACGACGGGTTCAACGACCCGGAACTGCGCTACCGCCAGCGCTACGTGGACTTGATCGTCAATGACGGCGTAAAGAATATCTTCCTCAAACGTGCGAAAGTCGTGCAGACGATGCGTCGCGTCTTGGACGAGGCGGGATATACGGAAGTCGAAACGCCGACGCTGCAATCCATCCCCGGAGGTGCCAGTGCCCGTCCGTTCATTACCCACTTCAACGCGCTCGACATCGACATGTATATGCGTATCGCTACCGAGCTTTACCTGAAACGCTTGATTGTCGGCGGCTTCGAGGGTGTCTATGAAATCGGCAAGAATTTCCGCAACGAGGGAATGGACCGCAACCATAATCCGGAATTCACTTGCATGGAGCTCTACGTCCAATACAAGGATTACAACTGGATGATGTCTTTCACCGAGAACTTGCTGGAAAAGATTTGCATCGCCGTAAACGGGACAAGCGAAACGGTAGTGGATGGCAAGACCATCAGCTTCAAGGCTCCTTACCGCCGTCTGCCTATCCTCGAAGCCATCAAGGAGAAGACGGGATACGACCTCGAAGGCATGGACGAAGCTCAAATCCGCGAGGTATGCAAGAAGCTGAACATGGAAATCGACGAGACGATGGGCAAAGGCAAGCTCATCGACGAAATCTTCGGCGAGTTCTGCGAGGGCACGTTCATCCAGCCGACCTTCATCATCGACTATCCGGTGGAAATGTCGCCTCTGACGAAGATGCACCGCAGCAAGCCAGGTCTCACCGAACGTTTCGAGTTGATGGTGAACGGCAAGGAATTGGCCAACGCTTACTCGGAATTGAACGACCCCATCGACCAAGAGGCCCGCTTCAAAGAGCAGATGCGTTTGGCTGACAAGGGCGACGACGAGGCCATGATTATCGACCAAGATTTCATGCGCGCATTAGAATATGGTATGCCGCCGACCAGCGGTATCGGCATCGGCATCGACCGCTTGGTGATGCTGATGACGGGGCAGACTACCATCCAGGAAGTCTTATTCTTCCCGCAGATGCGTCCGGAAAAGACCGTGAAGAAAGACGCTGCCGAGAAGTACGAAGCGTTGGGCATCAGCAAAGACTGGGTGCCGGCCCTCCAAAAAGCCGGCTATGTAACCATCGACGTGCTGAAAGACGCCAACCCCAACAAGGTGCGCCAGGAACTTTGCGAGATTAATAAGAAATACAAGCTGGAGTTGCCTAACCCCTCGGCGGATGAGGTCGCCGCATGGATCGCCAACGCAGCCAAATAATAAAACTTTCGTGATGAATTTGCCCGGAAAAATTGCAATAATGGGAGGCGGTAGCTGGGCTACCGCCTTGGCCAAGATTGTACTTTCTACCCAAGACAGTATCAACTGGTATATGCGCCGCCCCGACCAAATCGAGGAGTTCAAGCTCTACGGCCATAATCCCAGCTACCTTTCGTCTGTCAAATTCGATTTAGACAAGATTACCTTTTATTCGGATATCAACCAAGCTATCGACGAGTCGGATACGTTGATTTTCGCAACGCCCTCGCCTTTCCTCAAGCAGCACCTCCGCAAGGTTACGACTTCGATGGAGGACAAGTTTATCATCTCCGCCATCAAGGGAATTGTCCCCGACGAGAATATGCTGATTACCGACTACTTCACGGAGTACTATCACGTCCCGCCGTCGCAAATCGCCGTCATCGGCGGCCCCTGCCACGCCGAGGAGATTGCTCTCGAAAGGCTCTCGTACATCACGCTCGGTTGCCCGGACATCAACAACGCTCGCGCCGTCTCCACGGTCTTCAAAAACCAGTATCTCAAGAACTATTGCTGCCAAGACGTCATGGGCATCGAGTACGCCTCGGTGCTGAAGAATGTCTATGCCATCGTCGCGGGCATCTGCCACGGCATGAAATATGGCGACAACTTCCTCGCCGTCTTCATCTGCAATGCCATCGAGGAGATGCGCAACTTCCTGAACGCGGTGCACGGCCTCGAGCGCGACATCACCGACTCGGTGTACCTCGGCGACCTTCTCGTTACGGCCTACTCCCGCTTCAGCCGCAACCGCACCTTCGGGACGATGATCGGCAAAGGGTATTCGGTCAAGACTGCGCAGATAGAAATGGAAATGATTGCCGAGGGGTACTTCGGCGCCAAATGCATCTACGAGGTCAACGAGCAACGCTACAAGGTCAATATGCCGATTCTCAACGCGCTCTACGACATCCTCTACGAGCGCAAATCGCCGACGACCGTCATCCGCCAGCTCACCGAGACTTTCAAATAATTTTCAAGCAAATACAACTTTAATAGACACATATTTATGAAAAACATCAGTTTGAACATCAACAAGGCCCTGGGCGTCATCTCAAAAGAACAAATCGACGCGCAGGAGGCAAAAGCAAACGAATGTATCGCAACCCTCCACAACGGCAATGGCGCTGGCAACGACTTCCTCGGCTGGCTCCACCTCCCGTCGTCCATCACCGACGAACACCTGACGGACATCGAGAATACCGCTAAAGTCCTCCGCGACAAGTGCGAAGTCGTTGTCGCTGTCGGCATCGGCGGCAGCTACCTCGGGACGAAGGCCGTCGTCGAAGCCCTCAACAACAGCTTCGACTGGTTGCAGAAGGATCGCAAGAACCCCGTCCTCCTCTATGCCGGCAACAACATCGGCGAGGACTATCTCTATGAATTGACAGAAACGCTGAAAGGCAAACAGTTCGGTATCATCAACATCTCCAAGTCGGGGACGACGACCGAGCCGGCCATCGCTTTCCGTATCCTGAAAAAGCAGCTCGAAGACGCCGTCGGCAAGGACGAGGCTCGCCAGCGCATCGTCGCCATCACCGACGCACGCAAAGGCGCGCTCCGCACGCTCGCCGACCAAGAGGGCTACAAGACCTTCATCATCCCCGACAACGTCGGCGGCCGCTTCTCCGTCCTCACGCCGGTAGGTCTGCTCCCGATTGCCGTCGCTGGCTATGACATCCGCCAGCTCGTGGCCGGTGCCGCTTTCATGGAGAAGGCTACGGACCAGAGCGTTCCCTTCGCCGAGAACATCGCCTCTATCTACGCCGCTACGCGCAACGAACTCTACAAGGCGGGCAAGAAGATCGAGATTCTCTGCAACTTCAACCCCAAGCTGCACTACATCGCCGAGTGGTGGAAACAGCTCTACGGCGAGAGCGAGGGGAAAGACCACAAGGGAATCTTCCCCGCTTCCGTGGACCTCACGACCGACTTGCACTCGATGGGCCAGTGGATTCAGGACGGCGAGCGCACGATCTTCGAGACGGTTATCTCCGTCGAAAAGCCCGAACACTCTGTCGTAGTTCCGACCGACGACGCCAACCTGGACGGCCTCAACTTCATGGCCGGCAAGCACGTCGATGAGGTGAACAAGATGGCCGAACTCGGCACGCAGCTCGCCCACGTCGATGGCGGTGTGCCCAACCTCAAGATTACCCTCCCGGAAATCAACGAGTACTACATCGGCCAGCTCTTCTACTTCTTCGAAAAAGCCTGCGGCATCAGCGGCTATATGCTGGAAGTCAATCCGTTCAACCAGCCGGGCGTCGAGGCGTACAAGAAGAACATGTTCGCCCTGCTCAACAAGCCGGGATACGAGAAGGAGTCGGAGGCTATCAAGGCGAGACTCTGAGGAATGAAGATTGAGAAATAAATTCCCAGTATAATACACAAGAAAGGCGTACCGCAGGATTTTTTCCTCCGTACGCCTTTCTTTTTTCATAAATAATTGAGATATAGCTTGCTGCTATATAACAGCAGACCGGAGAAGCACGGATTTTGGCCGCTGTTATATAACGGCAAGCCGGAGAAACGAGGATTTGGCCTGCTGCTATATAACAGCAAGTCGGAGAAACGAGGATTTGGCTTGCTGCTATATAACGGCAAGCCGGAGAAACGAGGATTTGGCTTGCTGCTATATAACAGCAAGTCGGAGAAGCACGGATTTGGCTCGCTGTTATATAGCAGCAAGGTAAATATCAGTATTTTGCGCATTCTGATACACTGTTTTCCCGGGTTGAAACCCGGATAGGTAGGAAAGGGCCATCGCACCCGGCAATAAATTACCGGGCTAAACATCGGGTTAAAACCCGGCGTAAAAGGGAACGGCCTCCCGAACCCGGCGGTGAACCGCCGGGCTATGCATAAGGGGGAAAGGGTATGAAACATCCAAAACAGGAAACAAAAATTTGCTTTTTCCCCTATTTTTCCCGTCTTTTGCATCATTCTAACAATAAATTCTAATCAAATGAAACGTTTCTACATGTTGGTAGCGGCCGTTTGCGCCCTCTCGTTCCCCAACGCCGGGGCGCAGGACAAGGCTGTGAAACAAATCATCGAGGCCGGGACGACGGACAACCGGACGATGGAGCACCTGGATGTGCTCACGAACCGCTTCGGGGGGCGCCCCATCGGGTCGGATGCCTACGACAACGCGGCGGAGTGGATGATGCGCGAGTATCGCAAGTGGGGCCTCGAGGTGAAGGCCGAAAAAGCTGGGGAGATGGGTGTGGGCTTCAATCGCGGGCCTTGGTTCGGCAAGCTGCTGAGCCACGACCACGGGATGACGCTGCATTTCGCCACGCCGTCCTACACGTCCGGGACGAAAGGGGTGCAGCGCGGGCACGTGCTCTTCGAGCCGAAAACCGAAGCGGAGTTCCGGGGCATGAAGCATCGCCTCAAGGGGGCGTGGGTGCTCATCAGCGGCGAAAACACGGGGTGGCCCATCGACCGCTCGGCTGCGGGCGACTCGACGCGTCAAGCAATTAAGCAAGAAAATGAAGAGATAGCCAAGAAGAACGCGGAGCTGAGGCGGCGCAACTGGGAGAAAGGCGAGAAGAACGAGATGCTGCCGCTGAAGGAGTTCCCCGCACTGTTCTATCACGAGATGGTGGAGGCGGGCGTGCTCGGATTCATCCAGTCGTCGCCGGTGCCCATCCGCGCGCTGTACGACCGCAAGATGGTGGACTCGATGACCTTCGATAACGTGCCCGAAGTTCCCGACATCAAGTTGGACGAGCACCAGTTCGACATCATCGCTGAGATGGTGCGCGAGCGCCGCGAGGATTTCCAGCTCGAGTTCGACATCCGGAACCACTTCCGCCTCGGGCCGGTGCCCTACCATAATATAGTGGCCTCCATCCGGGGGACGAAATACCCCGACGAATACGTCATCGTCTCGGGACACTTGGATTCGTTCGACTCCGCGACGGGCGGCATCGACTGCGGGACGGGCATCGGGCCGATGATGGAGGCGGCGCGCCTCATCGCCCAGTCCGGAGCGAAGCCGAAACGCACGATTCTCTTCATCGCCTTTGCGGGCGAGGAGTTCGGACTGCTCGGAGCGAAGGCCTACTGCAAGGCGCATCCCGAACAGCTGCCGAAGATAGCCAACCTCTTCAACCGCGACGGCGGGCCGGAGCCACCGGTGGGCATCGGCGTGTCGCAGGCGATGTATGAAGATTTTGTGAAAATCTGCGAGCCGGTCAAAGACATCAATCCCGACTTCCCGTTCGAGGTAACGGTACGCGAGCCGCGCGAACGGCCGAAGGTGCCCGGAGGCGTGGACGCGGAAGTGTTTGCCGTAGAGGGCGTGCCGACCTACACGTTCACGACCGAGGACGTCAAAGGCTACGACTTCGACTACGGCGAGATATGGCATACCGAGCGCGACCTCTATACCAAGAACATCCCGGAATATCAGGAGCACACGGCGGTGGTTACGGCTGTCGTGGTGCTGGGCGTGGCCAATCTGGAGAAGCAGTTGCCGCGCGAAGGCGTGTTTAAGGAAGAATCCAAATAAAAAGAAAAGAGCGGGGCTCCGGCGAAAGAAACCGGAAGCTCCGCTCGGGATGAAATGAAACCGATGAATTAATTCTGAGAAACAGGGGTCTGGACGGTGTCGTAGTCCCAGACCGGTTTGTTTGTCTTGCTGTCGATACTCTTGACGTAGTAAACGCGCGTCAGGTAGTAATTGTTGCCCTCGTTCTTTTCGCGGCTGTTGATGGCATCCATGTAGTTCTTCGTAAAGAAGGCGTTGCATGTAAGCACCTTGCTGGTCGTGTCGTCCGACGGTTCGCGAGTCTGCACGGCACGGAGGAAGAGGGCGTAGGTGTTGATGCCGTTCTCCTGAGCGATAGGCTCCAAGTTATGCATATCGGCGTAGATGTGCCAAGCTACATCTTGATCTTCCTTCAGCGTGATGTTAGACCACAAGAACTGGTAGCCCTTGAGATAGGACTGCATGTAGAGGGCGTTCACGGCGCCGTCCACAGCCACCTCGTTCTCGAGGAGGGCAGCCGTATCGGCGGGGAGGGTCAGCGACTCGAGGTTGTACTTATCGACTTTGTCGCAGGTGGAAACCGTAGCGTTGTAGTAGCCTACGGCAGCGGCGTTGGCGTTCTCGTCGGAGCTGTAGTCCACCTCGAAACTCGTGATGACGCAATCGCCGGTCGTCAAGCCCTTGTTATCCAAAAGGGAAGAGTAGATGCGAAGGTCGCCGACGTTGATCAACGTATGGTAGCCCGTCGATGAAGCGCCGTCGATTTCAATCAAGCCGGGGACATTCACCACGCTCTGGCTGTTGGTCGTTTCCCCCAAGCAGGAGGTAAGCATCAAAGCTGCCGAGCCGAGGGCAGCTGCAAAAAATCCAAACTTTTTCATTCTTTTGCTATACATTTATATTAATACATTATTCATTCAATCGTATTCCCGCTCAAAAGCCCAGGCGCAAGCCCAAGTCGAAGCTCACGTTGAAGGGTTTGTCGGAATGGACAGTCTCAATATCGCTCCCGTTGTCGAAGTAATAAGCCGCACCCACTTCAGCATACGCGCTGAGGAAGCGGAAGAGCGGATAGCTGACACCGGCGCGTGCATTGACCGACCAGTACCACTCGTGCATCCGGACGCGGTCGCGGACACGGCCGAGATTCTCGGTACCCGAGTAGAGGGTAGTCGTCGAAGTTCCCGTCAGGTTCACCTCTGCCATTCCTCCGGCCTCCGCATAGATTTGGAGGCGATTCCACTCGGCGATTCGATAGACCACCGAAAGCGGGATGCCGAGGAAGTGGAGCTTCTGCTTCGTCTCGCCCCGATAGACGCCGTTGGTTGTCCACTCCGATACCAAGAAGGAGTAAGACAAGCCCGTCTGCAGGGACCAGCGGTCGGCGAGGTAGCGACTTACGCCCACGGAGAAGGACACGGGGGTCTTGTGGCGGACGTTTGTCTTCGGGGTATTCGTCGAGAGGTTGTTGTTCGACGCGGCGTTGAACAAGTCCAACTGCGCCTCATTGACGTTGGCATTTTTCAAGACCGAACCCTGAATCGTATTGGCCGAGCCGACCGAAAAACCGCCGGCGCCCATGCCGAAGCCCCATTTGCGGGACGGTTTGGCCTTGCCTCCCTCCTGCTTCCTTTCGGAAACGGACGGAGAAGCATTCTTGTCTTGCTGCGTATCAACTTTTCGCATTAACTTCAAAGTCTTGTTTGAAGCCTCCGGAACGGGAGACGGCTCCATCGCATAATCGCCCTCCTCATCCCCGACTTCCCAAGGCTCGGCAACTGCCAAGAGACGGGCCGGGAGGACAACCGGACGGGCCGAAGCTACGGATACCTCCGCCGGGAGCACCGTATCTGCCGGAGCCGAAACAGGGACCTCTTCCCGAACAACGGGCGGGACCTCCGTCTTGGCCACAGGCTGTATCTTTTCACGACCGAAGTATATCCCCGAAACCAGAACCAGCAACAAAGCCACGGCAGCAGCCACTCCGTAACGGAAAAGGCGGGGAAGCGATACGACGCGGGCCTTTTGCGGCAAGCGGTCGGCTATCGCGTCCCAGGCTGCAGGCTCGATGTCGGCCTCCCAGTCGTGCAGGCGGTCGCGGAACAAATCGTCTATTTGGTCTCTTTCCTTCTTGTCCATGTTATCGTAGCTCATCGAAATAATTCTTTCACTCTTTTCTGCAACAATTGACGGGCACGGGTGTATTGCGAGCGCGACGTGCTCTCGGTGATATTCATCATCTCCGCGATCTCGCGATGCGAATAGCCTTCAATCGCAAACAAGTTGAAGACCGTGCGAAAACCGGCGGGCAACTCCTGAACCAGCTTCATAAGCTCGGCCGCCGAAAGCTCCGAGACCGCCGAAGCGGAAAAGGACTCGACCGGCTCGGCGATGCTGTCCCAATCAGAAGCCTCGCGAAGGACATCGCCCCTGCGAAGGTATTCCAGCGCACCATTGACGAAAATCTTCCGAATCCAAGCATCGAACACGCCGCTGCCAGTGTAGGTATCCAAACTGGTGAAGACCTTCACGAAACCGTCCTGCAGGAGGTCGCGCGCCGTTTCCCGGTCGCTGACATACCGCAGGCAAACGCCCATCATCTTGCGGGCGTACTTGTCGTAAAGTTCTTTCTGTGCCAGACGATTGCCTTTTTTGCACTCATCGATCAGCTGCTGTCCTTCCATCAACCATGTGCTTTACCTCCCTTGTACGTGCTCATCACCTACAAAGACGAAGTTTTTAGTTCAAATGCTGCATTCTTTCTGCGAAAAAATCGCACAAAGATAAGGATTAGTTTTGATTTCCAAAGCCCGAGGCATGCAGATAGTTCGCCGTACACCTTGATTTACTTGACGAAACGGGAAAGATAATAGAAGGTCTCCGCCGAGGGTTTGCCTTCGATATGGAAACGAGTGGAAGCCGAGACCGAGAAAAGGAAACCGCGCTCGCGTATCGTATCGACCGGGAGATAGAGCGTCGTGTCGCGTGTTCCCGTAATCAGGAGGGAGCGCGGATGGTCGTAGGCAATCGAATCCGAGAGGGAATAATAGACCGTATAAGTCAAATCGTCCTTCACGCCTTGGGGCTTCTGCCACGAGAGCTTCAATTCTCCCCCGACACGCTCCACGCCAATCTCATGAGGCGAAGGAGGGACGGAATCGCTCAGCCAGGTAAGCGCAGGAAGCTGTGCAGAGTAACGAAAATAGTTATCCTTCAGTTCATCATACAAGCCTTTGGTATTTCCGAGCACCTGAGCGCAACGGAAGAAGGCGCAGCCGGCTCCTCCGTAGTAACGCGCATAGTCGATTTGGTCCGTGAGGTCGTTGAGCGTCCAATCGCCCTCCCCTTCTTCCAAGCGATAAGCTCCGAGGCCGGGGACGATGAGGCGGCCGTTACTTTGAGCCACCCAGTTGTCGAGAAAGGGGAAAAAGTTACGATGTTTATAGTACATCATGGGGACAATCATGTCGTGTTTGCCTGTTTGCATCCATAGTTGGGGGTCTTGATAGACACTTTCATAAGCCGTCCAACCGGCATTGGGCACGGCAGGGATGCGGTTATATTTTCCAAGCGGAGAACTGCTTACCTGTACGTAAGGTTTGATTTGCTTGACATAGTCGTAGATACGCGTCATCAGGCGGTTGATATTCTCGCGCCGCCAATCGGCCAGCGGCTGTTTTCGTCCGGATTTCCGATATTGTGCCGCGTCGGGAAAAGCCTTGGCTTGCTCCGGATAGCGGATATAATCGAAGTGAATCCCATCCACATCGTAATTCTCCACGACTTCCTGCACCAGCGAAAGGAGGTAGTCTGCCGTCCCCTGCGCACCGGGATCCAAATACCATTCCCCGCGATGCCACTTGCACAAATCGCGATGCCGGCGCACGACCGAGGCTTTTCCCTGTTCGCGAACGTTCTTGTCCGTGCCCAAGGGAAAGGTAACAAACCAGGCATGGCATTCCATCCCGCGCCGATGGCATTCCTCTATCGCAAAGGCCAAAGGGTCGTAGCCTGGAGACTTCCCGCTCTTTCCTGTCAAGATTTTGGCAAAAGGCTCGATGGCTGAACGGTAAAGGACATCGCCCCGCAAGCGGACTTGGAAAAAGACAGTATTGAAGTTCGCCTCGCTCAAGCGGTCGAGTATCCGACACAAGTCGGCTTGCTGTGCCCGGCAGGAATTAGCATCCGTCGCCCGATTGCGAGGCCAATCCAAGCCATAAATAGTTGTCAGCCAAACGGCGCGTACCTCTTTCTTGGGCGGTACCACGTGTTGCGCCGCGCAAGAGAGAGATACGACAATGCCTATCAATAGCAGGAATCCTTTCATTCGGCCATTACCTCCAAGGCTTCCGTCGGATGGTCGGTCGTGAGATAATCTACGCCGAGGGTCTTCATCTCCTCCATGATTGCAGGGTCGTTCACCGTCCAGACGTTCACTTTCAGACCTAACTCATGGGCTTCCTTGACCCATTCCGGGTGCTGTTGTATGACTTTATAATGGTAATCCAGGCCGGCCATCCCCATTTCCTTTAATTCTTTCGGGGCGATATCGCCGTTCAGGTAATACACCTCCGCCTCGGGCGCATAACGATGCAAGGCTTCGGCAGCATACCGGCTAAAGGCGATATACGTCGTACGGTCGGCCAGTCCCATCCGTTCGACCAGCTTGACGGAGCGGCGGGCGGCTTCGTCCTCGCGCTCGGGAGTTGCATGAGACTTCAATTCGAAGATTAACTCGACGTTTTTCAGCTTTTTCCCCTTCTTCAGGTATTGCTTCAGCGTCGGAATCTTCTCGCCATTTGTCAGGCGGACAGACTTTATTGCCTTATACTTATTCTCTTGTATCTTGATGCTTTCCACCTCATCGTCGTGGAAAACCACCAGCTTGTTATCCGCCGTCAGATGGACGTCGAACTCCGAACCGAAGACTCGGGCCTCAGCAGCCTTCTGTAACGAAGCCAAAGAATTCTGTGCCGACCCTTCCGTCTTCCAATATCCGCGATGCGCTATCACTTGGGTTTTCTCCTGTGCCCCTACGGAAAGAATCGAAAGGAGCAGGAATAGGGCTACGCTCATCCAGCGTGCCTGTCTTAATTGCTTTTTCATTGCCTACCAATTAAAAATTTCCTCCGGAGGAAAAACTATTTTCATCCGAAGGAAAATTACGTTTCCTCCGAAGGAAAATACCGTTTTGTCCGAAGGAAAAACCATGTTACTTATTACTTAAATACCGTTCTGCTTCTATCGCCGCCTTGCAACCGCTGGCCGCCGCCGTAATTGCTTGACGGTAATGAGGGTCTGCTACGTCGCCCGCCGCATAGACTCCCGGAATCTTAGTCCGTGGCGTCCCGTCGATAGTTTTAATGTATCCAACCTCGTCCGTCTCGAGCCACGGCTTGAAGATATCCGAATTAGGCTTGTGCCCGATGGCGAGGAAGAAGCCGTCGATGGCGATATCTACCTTTTCTTCGTCGGGTTCGCCCTTCCGCTTCACCAGATGTGCGCCTTCCACACCGTTCTCGCCAAAGAGTCCTATCGTATTGTGTTCGAACAACACGGTGATGTTCGGTGTCTTGAAAACCCGCTCCTGCATCACTTTGGAGGCACGCAAGTAGTTCTTCCGGACGATCAAATAAACTTGCTTTGCCAAGCCAGCCAGGTAGATAGCCTCCTCGCAAGCCGTGTCTCCGCCTCCGACGACCGCCACGTTCTTTTTACGATAGAAAAAACCGTCGCACGTCGCGCAGGCCGACACACCCATCCCGGCATATTTCGCTTCGTCGGGCAGACCGAGGTATTTGGCTGCTGCGCCAGTCGATATAATCACCGTCTCAGCCTCAATCACTTTCTCGCCATCGATCGTTACCTTGTAAGGAGAGGCCGAGAAGTCCGTAGCCGTCGCAATCCCCATGCGGATGTCCGCACCGAAACGCTGAGCCTGCTTCTTCAGGTCTTCCATCAGTTGCGTTCCTGTTACGCCCTCCGGATAGCCGGGGAAATTCTCGACCTCCGTCGTTGTGGTCAGCTGTCCGCCGGGCTGAATGCCTTCATACAAGACAGGAGCCAAGTTGGCACGCGACGCATAAATGGCCGCTGTATATCCGGCCGGTCCCGAACCGATAATCAAACACTTCACTTGTTCGTTTGTTGTTGCCATAATATTTAGTCTTTTAATTTATGATTTCTATTTTATTTCATCTTTGCGATAAAGATAATATTGCAATCTTCCTTGCCATCGTGAATCATTGATTCCAAGCGTTCCAATTCTTTTTGCTCGGAGGATGTCAGGGTAGAGCGGTCCAACTTTTCTATTTGGCGGTCAAGCTCGCTCCCGAAGACATTCGCCAAAAGATAGCCATCGCGATAAAAACGCATACTGGTGTACATTTTTAATAGTAAGCCTGAGGGCATCCGAATCCCGTCAAACCGACATCCCTTCCCTGTTTTCTTATCCACGATTATTGTCTCGGATTTCAAATCATCTTCTGATACGCCATAAGTACTCATAAGGGTTTCTACGACGAATTGATTTGAAAATTCATAGATAGCATAAATTTCATCCAGATTTTTAATGCCGAACTGTGCAGACAAACGATTCTCTTCAGGAAGATAATGACAAAGAAAATCTACAGTATTCTGTGGATTTGTCCGATCATACCGATTGGCATAAATAGAATTTTCATCAACTTCTGTATTGCCATAAAAGGAAACATGACGATAATTTATAAAAATATCAAATGCCCCGGCATTCATAGAACCGCACAAAAGCCGAGCTCCTCGCAAATCATATTTCTCTGAAGATACAAGCTCTTGCAGAACATTGCCATTCAAATCCAATTCCCAAAGAAATGGAGTATGGCGCACTCCTATCCCCGTTGCCGCTAATAAACGCTGATTTTCGACATCAACGGCAAAACCAAAGCAAATATCTGGTAATTGTATCTTTCTTAAATAATTTCCTTCCAAATCATACACGAATATGACATTCATGACATTTGGCATCACATAAATACAATTATGCTCTTCATCTATTTGTGCTTGTAAGATCGAACCATACTCGCCCGGACCTTGACCGAACCCTCCAATATCTCGCAAATACTTGCCATCGCTCCGACGGAACAACTTAAACGGGAATTGTTCATATAAATATATTCCGATGTAATTTTCAGAAAGGGCAACCGCAGTCCCCTGAGAACTTAGAAGCGCCCTCTCATCCTCATTATCCAGCTTAACCACTTCATAATCCTCAAAAAGTTCAGCAAACGGAATCGTCTTCCTCTCCTGCCCTTTTATCTTATTATAATCGCAAAGTATCGCGCTATCTCCGTCCACAACAACCTTCTCCGCCACGACATCGAGGTCGTCCCAGAAGGATTCGACATTCCCACTCGGTTTCTCGGAACAGGAGAGAAACGGGAGAAGGAGGGATAATAATATAAGATGCTTCATATTATTGCTTTTATTTTAGATTTCCAACGATTTGACAACAGTACAATTTTCTGTATTTGCGTTGCTTTACTGTCAAATAACTCAATACAAAAGTAGCCAAAACCCTTGAGCGTACAAAGCGATTGGTTACATTTTATATCATTCAATTGTTTTATATTTCTGATTCTGACTATTAGGCTTATCAGGAATAGTCATTTGCAGTTTTATCCCGATAAACGGAGCAATATATTTCTTGCGCACCCATCGTCTATCGTTCACTCCCAACATATTCGCTATTTCAACTATACTCTTAGGAGATTTACAGAACTCAAACACCTTATCTTGGGGTGATACAAGACTCGACTTGGGGTGAATTTCATTATATCTTGGGGTGAAATCGTCATCACTTGGGGTGTGCCTTGGGGTGTCTGTATTATCGATTTTGAATGCCGGTTTATTTATTACCTCTGTCAATGGTTGTTTGAACCATATTGTGAGATTAACAAATGGAGCAACCACTCTTATTTCGGGAACAGGAAGCTCCTGTTCTCTACAGCTTTTCATAATGAGCCCTATACCTCGTCCCCATGCTTCCATTGTGCCGCGACGATAAAAAACATTTGCAATCGTAGGATTGGCCGGAAGAGAACCTATCTGGTCATCTACAAAATCTTGCCATGACATACCGAGAGGGAATGCTCCAGGATTTTGAAATACAATGCGATCATCATAGATTGCCAAACTCGGAGTTGCATTTTCTGCATTCCACGAACGATGGCAAAGCATATTGATTGTCGCTTCTTTTATCGCTTCATACGGAACTGTCAATGTATCTTGTCTGAATTTACTATCCATTCTACCAGATAAATTCAAATGCTTCAAGCAAAAGTCCATTACAGCATCATATTGCTCAAACAGATTTCCCTCACAAACAGTTTGGTCTCGAAATACTCTTTTATCAACTCCTTCAAAACGGGCCAGACGGATCTTGCATTGTGAGTGTAGCAAAGTCGGTTCTTTTCCGAACAACACATTTGCAGCATTCAATAACATTCCGTCCTTTCTTGCCACTCCCAGTTTCAACATGATTTTCATTGGATCCTGCAATGTCATTGCTGAAGCATGTATTCTTCTTGAACCTATGCCGTCATGCAAGGTCTGATACAACAATTCCGTATCTATGTCCTCAACTGAAATTGCCGGGTTTGGCGTATTCTCCCAACTAAATCGCCGGGGATTACTAAGTTTCAGCCTTTCCTCATACATTTGTCTCGGCATCAACGCCGTTGTGCTTTCTACCTTATAAAATGCCCTGCCGTCAAAAGAATAAGGTCCGTTCTTGAAATTATTGGAATCAAAGTAAATGGCTACAACATAATAGTCTGTTTTGTCAGGCAGTTCTATATATTCTACCTCAACATCTATTGCAGGTTCAATCTTTCGGAGAGCATTTGCGATCTCTTGCCGAGTATTGTCAGTTACGTTTTGCCCGATAATTTTCAAGGACGGAGCGACACCAAATATAAGCCAACCGCCATCAGAATTAAGAAATGCACATGCTGTTTCCATGCCCTTATAAAGTTCTCCCGTCGTTTTCTTTAATTCCAAAGTGCGGGTTTCGTCTTTAGCTATCAACTTCTTTATATTGTCAATCGTTATCATAACTAAAATGATGTCAGTCGCATTTCTTCAGCTTCTCATTGTATAGCTCACCTCAAATCCACCACCTCCGCCTCCGGATACTCTCCTTCCGGAAACACAAAGTAGTCGTCGGAGAGGTTCAGCGAAGTTTGCCATTGGCTAATGACGATGGTATGGCGCATCCCATCCTTCGTCTCGAGGTCTATCGAGGCGGGGAAGGTGGTGTTCTTCTCGATTTGGAGGACTACCGTGCGGAGGTCGCTCTTTTTCTTCGGTGTCAGCTCGATGTCGTAGGCAGCTTTGCCTTGTCGCGTGGTGCTGGTGCCTTTGAGTGTGGCGTCGAATCCTTTCTGGTAGTTCTGCAGGAGGACGGCCGGGTTGGTGAACTGGAGTTCCTCGCCTGTCGGGGTGGTTACGTTCACTTCTTCGGTCCGCACGACGTAGGTCCACTGGGTTTCGCCGTCGTACCAAGTGATCATGTCGGGTGTTTGGAGCTTGAACTTGTCGCCTTTCATGTAGATGACGCCTTCGAAACTCTCGCCCGAATGGGTCGAAGCGGAGCGAGCCCGCAGGGTAAACTTGGCCTCGATGCCCGAAGCCTGTTCGTAGCTCGCGGCGGCTTTCTTCAAGAGGCCGGATGCCGTCTGTGCCTGTGCGCCGAGGACTCCGACGAGCATCAAAAGCTGCACCGCCAGGATGAGGCGGACTGCCACGCGCACGATATGTTGTTTCTTTTCCGTATTCATCGTTGTGTTCCTTTCGTTTTACTTTTTGTTTCTTACATCTTTCAATACTTGCTCGAGGGAGAACTCATCCGGCACGAGGACTTGCCTTGCCTTGCTTCCCTCGAAGGGCCCGACGATGCCGGCGGCCTCCAGCTGGTCCATAACGCGTCCCGCACGGTTGTAGCCGATGGAGAACTTCCGCTGAATAAGCGACGTAGAGCCTTGCTGCTGGATGACAACCAACCGAGCTGCCTCGTCGAACAGCGGGTCGAGGTCGGACATATCGACGGCCCCTGCCCCTCCGTTCTTCCCGTCTCCTTCGGCCACGTATTCGGGCAACAGGTAGGCGGTCGGATATCCGGGCTGCTCGCCGATGAAATTCACGATTTGCTCGACCTCCGGCGTATCGACGAAAGCGCACTGGACGCGCACGGTGTCATTTCCGGCAACCATAATCAGCATATCGCCGCGCCCGATTAGGCGGTTAGCACCCGGAGCATCCAAAATGGTGCGCGAGTCGATCATTGAAGCTACTTTAAAGGCGATGCGGCTCGGGAAATTGCTCTTGATAGTTCCCGTAATCACCTTCGCATCGGGTCGTTGTGTTGCCAGAATCATGTGAATACCGACGGCACGGGCTTTGGCGGCGATTCGCGATATCGGAATCTCTATCTCGCGCCCGGCGGTGATAATCAAGTCGGCGAACTCGTCCACCACGGCGACAATATAGGGTAAGAACCTGTGCCCCTTGTTCGGATTCAGCGTCCGGCTTATAAACTTGGTGTTGTACTCCTTGATGTTTCTTACGTTGGCACTTACCAGCAACTTGTAGCGGTTCTCCATCTCCGTTACGAGGGAATTGAGCGTCGCCACGGCATCCGCCGGTTCCGTTACGATAGGATTGTCTTCGTTAGGCAGCTTCGCCAGATAGTGCCGCTCGATTTTCGAGTAGATACTGAACTCCACCATCTTCGGATCGACCATCACAAACTTCAGTTCTGCCGGATGCTTCTTATAGAGCAGGGATGTAATGATGGCATTTAACCCCACAGACTTTCCTTGCCCCGTCGCACCGGCCACAAGCAGGTGCGGCGTCTTGCAGAGGTCGAACATGAAGACTTCATTCGTTATCGTGCGTCCCATGGCGACCGGCAAGTCGTATTTGCACTCCTGGAACTTCCGCGAGGCGATGACAGACTGCATCGAAACCACCTGCGGCTTCCTATTGGGCACTTCGATTCCGATGGTTCCCTTCCCCGGCATCGGCGCGATGATTCGGATTTGCAGGGCAGAGAGGCTCAAGGCTATATCATCCTCCAACGTCTTGATTTTGGAGATCCGGACACCTGCGGCGGGGATTATCTCGTACAAGGTAACCGTCGGCCCGACCGTCGCCTTGATGGACGCGATGCTGATGCTGAAATCCTCCAGCGCCTGTTTGATTAGCTGCTGGTTGGCATACAAATCTTCCTTGCTGACCTCGACATTCCCCGTGTCGTAGTCCTTCAGCAGGTCGAGCGAGGGGAATATGTAGCGCGAGAGGTCGAGCCTCGGGTCGTAGTCGCCCAGTTCCTTCCCTTCGAAGTCCATCTCCTCGCCTTTCGGGATATTCACCTCGAACTGGGTCGGCTCTTCCTTCTTCTCCCCGGGCACTTCCGCCACGGGATGCTCCTCCGTAGGCCGTGTCGCGTCCACAATCTCCATCTCCGTGGGCTGCTCCTCTTTCGTTTCCTCTATTTCCGGTTCGGCGGCAGGCTCCGGCTCGGCCGGGGCAGGCACTTCCTCGATGCCGGCGGCCTTCAGTTCGGCCTCGGTGTCGAACTCTTCGGTTTGCGCATAGCTTTCCTCCGGCTCGGCGGGCTTTTCCTCAGGTTCAGAAGTCTCGGCTTCCGGCTCGGGCTGCACTTCCGCCTTCTTCTTGCGCTTCAACCAGCCGAAGGAGAAGGCTTTTTGCAACGCGGGAATGGTGCGCGGACTGGCGAAGATGGCTATCACCGTCAGTGTAGCCAGCAGGACGAGTGCCGTCCCGGGTATCCCGAGGTTGGTCTCCAATGCCTCGGCTATCAGATGCCCGTGCAAGCCGCCCAAATAGAAGAACGTGTCTTCATATCCTTTTACAAAAAGGAAGGCAAAGAGCACCGACCCGCAAATCATCGACGCCGCGCTGAACAAAAAGCATTTCATCAGCTTCACGCGCCGCAGGTTCATCAGCTTCGCCCCCACCGCCGCCACAAAGAACAGCAGGAAGAAGGTCGAAACCCCAAACCACCGGTTCATCAGCACATCCGAGACGTAGGCCCCCATCGCCCCCGTCCAGTTTGCCACTGCCCCCCGGTTCATCGCCAAATCCGGCCAGAAGGGTACATTTTCTATCTTGCTCTGGTCTGCCCCGCCCGTGAAAAAGAACGATACCATCGCCAGAGCTACGTAAATTGTCAGGATTTCGAGCAACAGACCCGTGATAAACCGCGTCCGCTCACACACAAAGAACATTTTCATCGACGCCCAACGGCTCCCTTTCTTCTCTTCCCGTTTCGCGTCCCTATTTTTTTTTGCCATAATCTTGTCTGTCGTTTTTTGGATGTCGGGCAAAGGTACGGAGAATTCTCCGGAATTGGGAACAACCCGGGCAGGCAAATTCCGAAAAATGCGCGCGCCTTTCCTTATACCTTATATAATATAGGCACGGCGGGGCATCCCTTCCCAAATGATGTTTTATAACATATTCCCACATTTTTCTTATATTTTCGTTGCGAATTACCAAATTTTATTCCTTATCTTTGCCTCCGTATTCCCCGAAGCGTCGGGAAATGCTCCGAATAATTTAAACAAAAAACGTATAACACATTAGAATCACAAGGAGGTACTTCCGGTCAATCTGTGAAGATTCGCCGGGAGCCATTTGGATTTCTTGTAAACTTTCCATACAATTTTCACTGTTTGCGAAGTTTATAACGCATTAATTCGCAAATCACAAGACTATATTTTTAAGGTTTTACATGTGAAGAGGGTGTGTCGTAATGCACGATGCACCTTCTTTTTTTCGTTAGCCATAAAAATCGGTTCATGTACTTTAAGCTGCG
>CALUZV010000011.1 GCA_944325345.1 uncultured Parabacteroides sp. | reverse complement strand
ATATGTAATTCCCTCAAAGATCTTCGCAACCAAGTAACCTCGTTTCTCGTTTGCGGGTGCAAAAGTAGAGAGTATTTCTGAACTGACAAAATGTTTTGAGGGGAAATTTTGAAGAAAAATTTGTATTCGTTAATTTACAGCATTTTACAAATACAACTTTTTTATCGTCTTCCTCGAGGCTATGCAGGAAACGATTAAACTTACCTTTTCCAACCGCGTCTTATACACAATTCACTAATGAAACAGCGACATGTGCAGACTTATATCTATTCTATTCTTCACTTTCCTCCTTCTCCCCGCCTCGCTCTCGGCTCAGAAGCGGGCATCTATATCCGGACGTATTATAGAGGAAAGTACTAAGCTACCTATCGAACAGGCCACCGTCCGTCTGCTCAATCCCCAAGACAGTTCGATGGTCCGGGGTGTAGCCAGCGGGAAGGACGGTCGTTTCTCCCTGGTCCGTATCCGCCCGGGAAGCTACTTGCTGCATATTTCTTTCGTCGGCTTCGAATCCTTATATAAAGATATAAAGGTAACGGAGAAGGGTGGCCGTATCAACGTCGGAACGCTCCCCTTGTCCGACGCCAGCATCCTCCTATCCGAGGCCGTCGTCATCGGCAAAGCCCCTGAAGTCATCGTCCGCAACGACACTACCGAGTACAACGCCGATTCCTACAAGATCGCCGAAGGCTCTGTCCTCGAGGACTTGCTCAAGAAGATGCCGGGTGTCGAAGTAGATTCAGAGGGCAAGGTTACCGTCAATGGCAAGGAAATATCCAAGATCATGGTGGACGGCAAAGAGTTCTTTTCCAACGACCCCAAAGTAGCCAGCAAGAACCTCCCCGCTAAGATGATTGATAAGGTCCAGGTACTTGACAAGAAGTCCGACATGGCCCAAATGACCGGTTTCGACGACGGAGAAGAAGAAACCATCCTGAATCTCACCGTCAAACCCGGCATGAAGCGTGGCTGGTTCGGCAATGCCTACGCCGGCTACGGCAGCAAGGACCGTTACGAAGCCAACGCCATGGTGAACCGTTTCATCGGCAACGACCAGTTCACCATCACCGGCGGACTGAACAATACCAACAACATGGGCTTCTCCGACATGGCTTCTTCCATGTTCTCCGGTATGCGTGGAGGGAGACGCGGCTCGGCGGGCAACGGCATCACAACCTCCGGGAACGTGGGCGCCAACTTCAGTAAAGAGTTCGGCTCCAAGCTGACTATCGGGGGCAATGCCCGTTATTCCCACTCCGACAACGACGCGGAAAGCACCAGCAGCACCCAGACGTTCCTCCCCGGCGACAGCACCTCGTTCGCCGACTCCCACGTCCGCAACAACTCGATAAGCAACAACTACGGCTTCGACGCGCGCCTCGAATGGCGGCCCGACTCGCTGACCCAGCTCTTCTTCACCCCTTCTTTCGGATACAGCACGAGCCGGACTTCGAATTTCCAAGACGAGAATACACGAATCAACCAAGATACATTGAACACCAGCCGCTCCGAGGTCTTCTCGGACGGCGCGGGCTACAACCTCAACGCCTCCCTCAACTTCAGCCGCAAGCTCAACAGCCGCGGCCGTGTCCTCAGCCTCTCTCTTTCGGGCGGATACAATGATTCCTATAATAATGAATCCAACTATTCGGAGACGGACTACCTCCGCGAGCAGCGCCTCCAGACCATCGACCAACGCATCCGCTACGATAACCGCAGCTTCAACTATCGTGCCTACATCTCGTGGGTCGAACCCTTGGGACGCGGCAACTTCCTCCAGGCTACCTACTCCATCAGCCGGCAGCAGCAGGAATCGCTCAAGAATGCATATACCCAGGAACCGGGGAGTAATATATATAATGTATTAGACACAGCTTCGAGTAGAAACTACCGCAACACCTTCTTCAACCAACGTGCCAGCCTCAGCTTCAAGGCCCAGCGTGAGAAATACCAATATACAATAGGTCTCAACATCGACCCTTCCTACTCCCGAAGCGAGAACTTCATCGGTGATACCGTGCTCTCAGACATCAGCCGCTCCGTAGTGAACCTCTCTCCTATGCTGCGTTTCAACTATCGCTTCAACCAGCGTACCAACCTCCGCATCGACTACAACGGACGTACTTCCCAGCCGAGTATGACCCAGCTACAGCCGGTCGTGGACAACTCCGACCCGCTCCGAATCATCGTCGGCAACCCGGAATTGAAGCCCCGATATACCAACGACCTCCGTCTTTCCTGTAATAAATTCGCTCCCGAGAAGCAGCGTGCCATGATGTTCTCCCTCAGTGGAAGCTACACGCTGAACGACATCGTCTCCAAGACAGTCTATGACCAGCAGACCGGCGCCCAGCGTACAACCTACGAAAACATCAACGGTAACTACAACCTCAACGCCCGCGCCATGCTCAATACCCCGCTCCGGAACAAGCGTTTCTCCCTAAACTCCAACACTTCCGCATCCTTCCGGAATACCAACAGCTTCCTGAACGGCGAACGTAACAGAAGCCGCATCCTGACCCTCTCCGAGCGGGCCGGCGCCGACTTCCGTTCGGACTTCCTCGACCTCGGCCTCAACGCAAGCATCCGCTTCTCGGCGAATACCAACTCCCTGCAGCCCGAGAACAACCTCCGTACATTCAACTACGACGTGGGCGGATATACGACTCTATACCTCCCCTGGGATATACGCCTCGAGAGCGATATTACCTGGAGCACCAACTCGGGCTACTCCGACGGATACAAACAAAACGAGGTGCTTTGGAACGCCGCCCTCTCGAAGTCTTTCCTCCGTGGAAACCAGGGAACGCTCCGCTTCAAGATATACGACATCCTCCAGCAGCGCAGCAACATCTCCCGTACAGTCTCCTCGACCATGATTGCCGACCGCCAGTACAACACGCTTTCGAGCTACTTCATGGTTCACTTCATCTACCGTTTCAGCATCTTCAAGGGGGGTGCATCGTCTGCCGACACGCCGCGCAGGGGACCGGCTGCCCCCGGGCGACGCGGCTCCACACCGCCTCCGCCGCCCCCTCCCGCGCCGGGAAGCTGACACAAAAAAAGTACCGGACAGCCCAGTGCCCTTACTCCAGCACTCCCCTGCCCGGTACCCAACCAGCTTCTAAAGACGGCCTACCTATTGAACAACCGGCCCGTCTTCAATCTCTTCATCGTTTTCATCATCCGGATCCACCGTAACCTCGCCTTCCGTTACGCGCTCGTATTCCATCTCCTGCAATATACGGGCCCTGAGGTCTGCATCGGGCCTGAAAAGGATACGGATGCTCCGCATCTTGTCCGGCGTTACCTTCGTATCTTCCGTCTCCGCCCCCTCGCTCGAGAAGCTGATCCGGAACGTACCCAGTCCGTCAATCTTGATTGTGAAGCCCAAAAGCATGAATGTAGGCAGAATGTCGAAGAAGTTTTCGATCACATTCTTTATATCGCCCACTGTCAGCGAAGAGCGTTTGGCGATCTCCCGCGCCAGGAAGTCGATATCTACTTGTCCGTTGTACACCGGGACGGCAAACCACTTGGCCGGCTCGTCCCTCTTCTGAGGATTCTTCCTCTCTATTAATCTGAATTTCAATGTCATAGTATATATTGATTTAAAATAAACAATCTGCTTTATAAATACATTATAATGTAGCATGTCGGTACATTATAATGTAGCATGCTGTTACATTATAATGTAGCGAGGTGGTACATTATAATGTAGTTGGATGCTACATTATAGTGTAGGATTTATCAAGGTTCTACCTGTACTTCTTCTGAAGTTAATGTATCCATCTTCTGTGGAGTTAAAGTCTCAAGAGTTGCCTTGAATGTACCTTCTGTCTTGGTTGCAGTCAAGGTAGTTTCATACTCATACTGTATGCCTGCCTTAAACCCATCTGATGGTGGAGTTAAAGTAGCTTGGAACGATACGCCATCCGCAACGTGGAAGGTTATTATATTATCATCTCCCAAGGCTTCAGGTAGTACGTTAAAGAATAATGAATTGCCACTAACTGTATATTGAGGTAAATCTATCTTCTCCCCAAACTGTGTGAATTGATTTGTTGCTATATTATATGTAAAGGAAGATGGATGATTGGAGATAGTCGCCGAAAAGCTACCATCTATTGTGTAATCTGTACTATTAACAAATATTCGAATCTGAGCTAACTCATGCTTAAAAGCAAGAGAGACGGATTGTTCTGCACCTGTAAATTTATTGTAGGTATTATTATCGCCTTCGGTAGTCGCCGTATAGAAGAATTCTCCTTTCTTATCTACAAAGTTCCAAGTAACCGTTTCGGAAAATGTACCATCATAAGGTAGGTAGGCGTTAAACTTAACATTGCTACCATCTGCAGGATAATATATCGTGTAAGCATCAGTAGTCGGGACAAGAGATGTCTCGGTTTGAGACCTTACACTTTTAAAGTGTGCATTGATTACAGGCTCAGTGGAGCCTTCCGTTGGAAGCATAGAAATTCCTATATTTTCACCACCTCCCATAACACCATCTGCTCTGGTTTCCAACACTGCACTATTCTTAGCAGTAAACAAAACCGGTACTCTCCCCTCGTTCTCTATCGTCGGCGTTATCTCTTCATTCTGTGTACACGACGACACGAGTAGGGCTGCCGCCGCCATACATAAGTAGGTAATATTCTTCTTCATGATAATATATGTTTATGGATTAATATTCGAAAGGATTGACTTCTTCGGCAGGCAGGTCGCCGCCATCTACTACTGTCCAGCCCTCGATGGTTGCGGTGAAGCCGGACTCTACATCCGGTTCATCGACCGGGTAGTCGGGGTCTGGCGAGGGGTCAGGTTCGGGCTCGGGCCGCTCTGTATCGATTGTATTTTCCAGGTGGATAGGCTCCAGCGAGTGCAAATCGGCAAGGTAGTCCGATATATCCGAGCGGATAGAGAGCGTGCGCCCGTCGGCGAGGCGGATGCTTGCCTCGAGGATTTGCTCTGCTCCAGGCACTATACCCAGCGTGCGGAGGCCGAGCACCAGCCCCTTGTCCCCCTCCAACGCCTCCCAAGCAAAGGCGGCAACAGCCTCTTCCCTAATAGGAGACCCGTCCGGCAGACTGACCGCAGCGACCAGCCCCGATAGGGATGCCGAGACGCTCTTCACCCGGTATGCCTTCGTGAAATTAAGCGTGATAACCACCGGAGCTACGAGGCGACGCATCGCGAGGCCGACCCTGGCCGTGTCGCCCGCCGCCACTATTCCCTCCGCCGAAGCAGCGAAGAGGTAACCCGGCATAGGGAGGAGGAGGCCCTCACGGTCGGTCTGCACACTGGCTTCCCTCGCGCGTACATTTATATATATAGGGACGTTCCAAGCCTCTACTCCGTAACTCCCCGCCGGCAAAGAATCGCTGCAGGCATCCAGTGCGGTGGCATACGCCCGAGCGTCAGAGTCGCCGAAGCGGGCCAATACAGTGTCGGGGACAGAGGCCTCCGTCAGCGCGTCCGACCAATCCAAGTCCAAGGCAAGCCAGCCCTTCTCCGCTTGGGGGACGGGCGTAGGGTCAGGGTCGGGAGTCGGTTCCGGCACATCAGGGACATCCGGGACATCGGGCAAGACATGCTCATCCTCGCCACACGAAGTCGCCAGAAGCGATGTAGCGAGAGCCAGCAGTAGAGTTAAATAAGATAAATGATCAGTTATTAAATGCAAATAGGGGGGGGGGTAAATCGGCATTCCATATTAGACACACGAGCCTTCTCCGCCTTGCGGGAGGAGGAAGAACCGAGAATATATGGAAGCAATTGCCGCATAGAACTTACTATTTGTTTACCGTCGCAAAAGTATGTACATATTTTCTAACGACCAAATAAAAAGGAGAAAAAATGAAAAAAAAATTGCACCTTCCCCCTAAAAACCTTGCCCCAATCGAAAAAATCCGTACCTTTGCACCGACGAATCACAACGAAAGCACGAAGAGGGGCTGACCGGTTTTGACAGCGGGTAGAAGTGGTTTGTAAGCATGTAGTGCGTAGTCGGCTTGCACTTTAATCTCAGACGGCGAACAATTAACTGGCGAAGAAAACTATGCTCTCGCTGCTTAATCGAAGAATAGTAGATTAAAGCTTAATCCCTGCAAAAGTTGCGGGGACGGGACATCACCCGGGTGCTGTGGCTCCGAAGCTACCCGAACCGGTGGTGCAGAAATATCGGAGATAGCTTGGCGCTTGCCTCGGGCAACAGGCGAAGTTTTCAGGGGCTAAGGAGTAAGTGGGTGGCTTCGGTCTTGCTTGCTCCCGACAATGAAGGCGAAGATAAACATGTAGAAAGCAGATTAGTTCCTCGTTTGGACGAGAGTTCGAATCTCTCCAGCTCCACCCAAATGATTCACAGTGAATCACAAAGAATTTAAAGCACTAACAAATAGTCGGAAAGACGAAAGTTGGTGCTTTTTTTGTGTACTATTGTGTATTTAATATCACAAATCTACTACACCCATCACCTGTAGTACCATAACAAAAAATCCCCAAAGCCATTGACTTTGAGGATATCTGCGGTGCGTACGGGACTCGAACCCGTGACCCCATGCGTGACAGGCATGTATTCTAACCAGCTGAACTAACGCACCATTTTATTTATTTCGTCGCTTTCTCTCTCGATTGCGGTGCAAAGGTAAGGCGGATATTTGGATTGTGCAAGCTTTTCGGCAAAAAAATTGCAATTATTTTTTAGGTGGGGTGATTTTTAGGATTGTTGGAGTTTTTTCCCTACTTTTGCCGACGCAGATTTAATCATCGAGATGTTCAAGAAGGAATCCATTCGTAATTATATCGTTCGTTTCCTCTGTGCCATCCTTTTGCTGATGGTGCAGATGGACGTGTTGGCGTGCGACGTATGCGAGGTTTCGCTCTGCTCGGAAATCGAGTGGGTCCAGACTGATGCCGGCGAAATGCAGGGCGAAGTCTGTGTCGATGATTATTACCGGCAGCTTCCGCGTCCGTCGGCCCGTACGATGGTCGCCCTTTTGCCTGCTTTGGCTTTGTTGCCAAATCTTTTCTCCACCATTCAGAAAGAAGAAGTTATATTCCCTATTTATTATCCCATCCTTCCAGAAGGACTTAACGCCCAGACGGTTTATTGTGTTTTCCGTATTTAATCAAGGGATACCCACTTCAAACACAATTTTCATTTTCATTAAACGCAAACAATAACTTATTTTCTTTTTCAATATGAAGGTAAATACATTCCAAGTGTTTACAGTCCTCTTCGTGTGTGCAGGACTGTTCCAATCGTGCGACGAGACGCAGCGAGCCTCCGTCTTCCGTTCCGCCGCGACGCCGATCACGGTGTTGCAACCGACTTCGATTGATGTCCCTCAGTCGTATGTCGCTGATGTCCAAGCTATCCAGTTTGTCGAAGTCAAGCCGAAAGTCGAAGGCTTCGTCCAGCAGATTCTGGTCGATGAGGGACAGAAAGTTTCCAAAGGCCAAGCCCTTTTCCGCCTCAGCTCCGAGGAATATGCCGAGCAAGTGAAGGAGGCTGAAGCCAATTTCAAGCAAGCCGAGGCCGGCTACCAGATGGCAGAATACGAATCTGAGCGCATCGGCCGCATGGTGGAAAAAAACATCATCGCCAAAATCCGTCTCGACCAGGCGAATACCGAGAAGGAGGTTGCCCGCATGAAGGTCGAACAAGCCAAGGCCCAGCTCCAGCGTGCCCAGACGAACTATGCCTATACCACGGTTACTTCGCCCTTCGACGGCTATATCGACCGCATTCCTTATAAGGTAGGAAGTCTCGTTACGCCCGCCAGCCTCCTGACCACCGTCAGCGACGTCTCCGAGGTTTTTGCTTATTACCGTGTCAATGAGAGCGAGTACCTGAAATACAAGCGTGCCCAGCTCCAGGGTGAGAAGCAGCCCGAGATGAACAATATCGAACTCCTCCTCTCCGACGGTACCGTCTATCGCCATAAAGGAAAACTGGAGACCGTCGAGGGCGACTTCGAGCGCGGCACCGGCTCCATCGCCTTCCGCGTCCGTTTCCCCAATCCGGAGGGACTGCTCAAGCATGGCGTTACGGGTAAAATCCGGATGCAGACCCACATGGACAACGTCTATCTCGTGCCGCAAAAGTCCACGTTCGAGATTCAGGACTTCACCTACGTCTATGTCGTCGATTCCGTCGGCGTGGCGAAAGTCCGCAGCTTCCAGCCGCTGGAGCGTTATCAGCAATTTTATGTTACACAAGATTTGGAGCCGGGCACGGTGATTGTTTACGAGGGTATCCAGAGTGTCAAGGACGGGATGAGCATCAAACCCGACACCGTGAGCTTCCGGCAAATCCTCCGCGAGGCTTATTCGGCAACGGATTCGACGGTGCGCCACGAATGACAAGCGTCTGCAACTTGCAAATACACCCGGTGAGGCTCACCGCATGGTTTTGCAACTTGCAAATGCACCCGGTAAGGCTTTCCGCATGCGTTTGCAACTTGCAAATGCGCCCGGTGAGGCTTCCCGCATGCGTTTGCAACTTGCAAATGCACCCGGTGAGGCTCACCGCATGGATTTGCAACTTGCAGATATACCCATACATGTGTAAATATAAGTTTTTCTTAAAATAATCATTAAAATGTATCTGATATGTTTCAACTATTCATAAAACGACCCATTCTGTCCTGCGTGATATCGGTGTTGATCGTTTGCCTGGGAATCCTCTCCCTCACGAACCTCCCGATTACGCAGTTCCCGGACATCGTGCCGCCCTCGGTAACCGTAACCGCCCGCTACACAGGTGCGAGTGCCGACGTGATGGCCAAGACCGTAGCGACGCCGCTGGAGCGTGCCATCAATGGCGTGCCGGGCATGACTTATATGACCACCGTCTGTACAAACGACGGTATGTCATTGACTACAATTTACTTCAAGGTAGGGACCGACCCCGATGTGGCGGCCGTCAATGTGCAGAACCGCGTAACGACGGTCTTGGACGAATTGCCGGAAGAAGTTATCCGCGCCGGCGTCGTTACCGAGAAGGAGGTAAACAGTATGCTGATGTACCTCAACATCTTCAGTACGGATACGACGCACACCGAGAAGTTCGTCTATAACTTTGCCGACATCAACATCCTTCGCGAACTGAAGCGTATTGATGGAGTCGGTCTGGTGGAAATCATGGGAAGCCGCGACTACGCCATGCGTGTCTGGCTCAACCCCAACCGCCTTGCCGCCTACAATATGTCGCCGCAAGACGTAACCGAGGCCATCCGCAGCCAGAACATCGAGGCGGCGCCGGGCAAGACCGGCATCAGTTCCGACAAGCTCCCGCAACACCTCCAGTATGTTTTGCAATACACCGGAAAGTTCTCTACGCCTGAAGAATATGGCGAGATTGTCCTCAAGGCCATGTCCGACGGCTCCCTCCTGCGCCTCAAAGACGTGGCGAAGATAGAATTCGACTCCGAAGACTATAACATGATCTCCATGACCGACGGCCGCCCCTCCGCCTCCATCATGATCAAGCAGCGCCCGGGCTCGAACGCCCGCGAAGTCATCCAGAACATCAAGGCGAAGATGGAAGAAGTGAAGGAGAGCAGCTTCGTGCCCGGCATGGACTATAATATCTCCTACGACGTCTCGCGCTTCCTCGACGCCTCTATCTCAGCCGTGTTGCGGACGCTGCTGGAAGCCTTTCTCTTGGTATTCGTCGTAGTCTATATCTTCTTGCAAGATTTCCGTTCGACGTTGATACCCGCCATAGCGGTGCCCGTCTCGCTCATCGGGACATTCTTCTTTATGGATGCGATGGGCTTCTCCATCAATATGCTGACCCTCTTTGCCCTCGTCCTTTCCATTGGTATTGTGGTGGATAATGCCATCGTGGTCGTCGAGGCCGTCCATGTGAAGATGCACCAGTTGAGGCTCCAACCCTTTGAGGCATCCGTTGCCGCCATCAAGGAAATCGGGAGCGCGATTATCGCCATTACCTTGGTGATGTCCGCCGTGTTCTTGCCGGTAGGGTTTATGGAAGGGACGGTCGGTATCTTTTACAGGCAGTTCTCATTGACCTTGGCGGCAGCAATTTTCATCTCCGGTATCAATGCCCTCACCCTTTCGCCCGCTCTTTGTGCGATGATGCTGAAGCCGCCCGGAGAATTGCATAAGAAAGTCGGGCTGATGGGGCGTTTCTTCCGTCTCTTTAATAAACATTACCAGAAGTTTGAGACCGGCTATGCCTCCGGGTTGCAACGCTTCTTGGGCAGACGGTTCTTTACCTACGCTACGCTTATCATCTTCTTCCTCGCCACTTGGGGGATGAGCAGCATCCTGCCAACCGGCTTTATCCCGAATGAGGACCAGAGTATGATTTATGTGAACGTCGATACACCTCCGGGTGCCACCTTGGAACGAAGTGAGGCTGCACTGAGCAGTGTCCAGGCAACCCTTTTGCCTTTCGAGGAAGTAGAAAGCATCTCGACGCTGGCCGGTTACAGCTTGATGACCGAGACCGAAGGCGCAAGTTTCGGTATGGGTATGATCAACCTCACACCTTGGAGCGACCGCGACAAGAGTGCGGACGAACTAATGACCGTCTTTGCCGACCGCACAGCCCATATTAAGGATGCGCAAATACAGTTTTTCTTGCCGCCCGCAGTACCTGGTTTTGGTAATGCCAGCGGTTTTGAGCTTCGCCTTCAGGATAGGACAGCAGGTTCATTCGAAGATTTGGCAACAGTAGCCAACGAGTTGGTGGAACGGTTGAATGCAGACCCACGGTTGGAAGGGGTGTCTTCGGGATTCAATCCGAACTTCCCGATGTATTTATTAAAGGTAGATTTGGCGAAAGCCGCGAAATTAGGTGTGGACCTCCAGGAGTCCATGGAGACCCTCCAGTCCTATATCGGAAGTTTCTACTCCTCCAACTTCATCCGCTTCGGACAGATGTACAAAGTGATGCTCCAAGCCTCGCCCGAATACCGCATGGACCCGGACGATGTCTTTAGCCTGTTCGCCAAGAACAAGGAAGGGAACATGGTACCGTATTCCAATTTCATGACAATGGAACGTATCTATGGTCCGAGCCAGATTACCCGCTACAATATGTTTACCTCAGCCTTGATTACGGGCGATGCCGCAGAAGGTGTCAGCTCGGGCGAAGCCATCGCCGCCGTGGAAGAAATCGCCAAGGATGTCTTGCCGCGTGGCTATCATACCGAATGGTCGGGTGTAACCAAGGAAGAGAAGGAATCTGGCGGACAGACGATAGCAACCTTCGCTATCTGCCTCTTGTTCGTTTACCTGCTCTTGGCTGCACAATATGAAAGCCTTCTGTTGCCATTCCCGGTTATCCTCTCTTTGCCTGCGGGAGTCTTCGGTTCCTATCTATTCCTGCAAATAGCCGGGTTGGAGAACAATATCTATGCGCAGGTTGCATTGGTGATGCTCATCGGTTTGTTGGGGAAGAATGCCATTCTGATTATCGAGATGGCCAACCAATACAGGCAACAAGGAGCCGGTATCCTGGAAGCCGCCCTCAAAGGCGCGACTAGCCGACTCCGTCCTATCTTGATGACTTCCTTTGCCTTCATTTGTGGACTTATCCCCCTCGTATTCGCAACTGGGGCTGGGGCACTGGGTAATCGCTCCATCGGTACGGCTGCGGCCGGGGGCATGTTCTTAGGGACTATGGTCGGAATCTTCTTGATTCCTGGGCTTTATATACTCTTCGAGGCATTAGAGACGAAGCTGAAGACTAAGAAAGTCAAGGTGAATGCTCCGCAGATAGCCGCTCCTGCCATCCTCCTCCTCGCAAGCGTTTCCCTCTGGAGTTGCAAGGCTCCGGAATTGACATCGGAGGAGAAGATGACACTGCCAGAGACGTATATAGAGAATCAGTCGGAGACGGACACGACTACCCTCGCGCTCCTCTCTTGGGAACACTTTTTCCCTGATACGCTCTTGCAGGGCTACATCCATACGGCGCTCCAAAACAACCATAGCTTCCAGCAGACTTTGGAACAGGTTTATCTGGCTCAGAGCCAAATGAAGCAGCGGAAACAGGCGCTCTTTCCCCAGCTCTCGGCAAGTCTCAGTGCAGGCATACAACGCTTCGGAGAATATACCATGGATGGTGTGGGTAATGCTACAACAAATACGCCTGATTTGGAGAGGGAAAGACATATCCCCGATCCCTACAAAGACCTCTACTTCGGCGTCCAGTTCCAATGGGAAGCCGACATTTGGGGCAAACTGAGTCAGAAGAAGCGGGCCGCCGCCGCACGATGGATGGCCTCTGCCGAGGCTGCGCAATATGCCCGGACCTTGCTTATCTCGGAAGTCGCCTCTCGCTATTTCGAGTTGATTGGCTTAGATAAGCAACAAGAAATCCTGCGGGATGCGATAGAGAATACGGAGTTCTCCTATCGCTTGACCTACGAGCTAAAACAGGAAGGAGAAGTAACGCAACTCGCCGTGGATCAATTCCAGTCCCGCCTTCTTAGGCTCAAGGGCCTCCTCTTGGAAACGGAACAACTGACGGACGAGACGGAACGGGCTTTGGCGACGTTATTGGGAGGTTTCCCCTTCGAGGTCAAGCGGATTTCCTTCGACGAGATGAGGACATTGGAGTTCCCCGTGCAGACAGGTGTCCCGGCTCAACTCCTGCGCTATCGGCCAGATATCCGGGCGGCAGAATGGGAGTTGCTGGCCTCCAAAGCTGATTTGCAGGCGGCTCGCAAGGCGTTCTTCCCCTCGCTGGTCATTGGAGCAGGAGGAGGATTCAATGCCTTTGACCTCAGCCACTGGTTTACAGCTCCCGCCTCCTTGGTGTATAATTTGGCCGCAGGCTTATCCGCTCCAATCTTCAACCAGCATGAGTTGAAACTTCTGTGGAATGAAGCGAAGAGCAACCAGCGGATAGCTCTCCTGCAATACCATGAAGCGGCACTGAAAGCCTACGAGGAAGTCGTCAATCTGGCTACGGCCCACGAGAAGCTGACCCTCCGTTGCGAATTGAAAGAAGAGGAGAGTGAGACTCACCACCGCTCTATCGAAAACGCTAAGGAGTTGTTCCAGTTGAGCTTTGTAGGCTATCTGGAGGTGCTCTCTGCCGACGAGCGGTACTTGGACTGCGAGTTGGAGCGCATAGAACTGAACACGGCAAAGTGCATTAACCATGTTTACCTCTACCGTTCCTTGGGTGGGGGCATCATACGATAAGCGAAAAAAGAGGCACGGGGAATAAGCATCCGTGCCTCTTTCAATATCATTATCAACACGCCGCAGAGTCAGCGCGTATCTAAATCCAGAGGTTGTGCCCAGTCCTCCCCAGAGAGGAGTGCAGTACTTCCCCGAGAGTACTGGAGTACTGCTGGGGAAGGATTGGAGTACTTCCCGGGAAGTACTGGGACGATCTTAGAATAAGGCATTACCCGTAACCTTCCTGTATAGATCCAAGGCATAGACATCAGTCATCCCGGATATATAGTCAAGCACGCATTGTATCTTTCCATAGACGGTCGGGGCTTTGACGTTGTACTGCTCGGGAATACGTTGGAGCAGGAGCTTGCTATAAGCGTGCTCGGGGCGCATGACGGCTTCGGCCAAGCTATCAATCAGATGGCTGAAGATATGATAGCCCGCAAGCTCAATATCCAATACTTCTTTGGCTTTGTATATCTTATTCCATGCGGTTTTCGTACACTCTTTATATGCCAATCGGGGAATATCGCTGATGTGGTCAATCAGTGCCCCGTGATACGTTCCATCGAGTATTCCCGCCTCATTCTCAAGGAAGACTCGGCTACATTCATCCACCAGAATGCCGACGATGCACGAGCGGAGGTAGGCTATCTGCTCGTTGGTATCGTCCACCATCTTCATCACATATAAACTACGCTCCCGTCTTTTCTCGTCAAAGAAGCTGAGGAGGAGGTCTATAGTTTCTTCCTTCGTTAATATATGGAGCTTATGCGCATCCTCAATATCCATGATTTGGTAACATATATCATCAGCCGCTTCAACCAAGTACACCAAGGGATGGCGAAGGAAACGCTTGTCATCCTTAGGGTCATGCCCGATCCCCAACTCTTCGGCTATGCGGAGGAACGATTCTTCCTCGCTCTGAAAGAAGCCGAACTTCCCTTTCTCTCCGGCATAGAGAGAGGAATAGGGATATTTGATGATAGAAGCCAAGGTAGAGTAAGTCAGGACAAAACCTCCTTTGCGCCGCCCATTGAACTGGTGAGTCAACAGGCGCAAGGCATTGGCATTCCCTTCAAAATGAATAAAGTCTTCCCATCTCCCGCCTTCTTCCCTGATAGTTTCTTCCAACTTCTTCCCATATCCCTCGGCGAAGTAGGCAGAGATAGCACGCTCTCCCGAATGGCCAAAGGGCGGGTTCCCCATATCATGCGCCAAGCAAGCGGCAGACACGATAGCCCCAATCTCTGACAGGTTGCTAACCAACGCCGGATACTTTACACTCAATTCCTTCGCGATATGATTCCCCAAAGAGCGGCCTACACACGAGACCTCCAAGCTATGCGTCAATCTATTGTGCACGAAAATACTCCCGGGCAAAGGGAATACTTGGGTTTTGTTCTGCATCCGGCGGAAGGGAGAAGAGAAGATAAGCCGGTCATAGTCGCGCTGGAAGTCCGTCCGCTCTTGTTTGTGTCCATGATATTCTTCCAAGCCAAAGCGCTTGTCTGATAGGAGTTGTTGCCAGTTCATCCTTGTGTTTTTTAGGGGTTATATGGATAGGGTGATAGGAAAAGTGCCAGCCTACGCCATGAAGAATGACGCAAACCGGCACACATTATAGAAGAAGAGGATAGTTATTTAATACCCAGTTTTGTCTTGATAGCAGCCGGGAGGGCATTCTTGTTTACCACGATAGTCATGGTCTTATACTTAACGAATGTCTCCGACGCATACCAAGTTCCTTTATACTTGCTATCTGTACCCCAAGAGTTCTTCACCATATAGAACTTTTTCCCGGTCTGGTCCTTGGCGATACCGTAGATGAGCATACCATGGTCGTCCGTCGTTTCATAATTATCGTAAGCCTCTTGGCGCATCTCCTGCGTTACGTTAATCTCTTGGCAAGGTCTTTCAAGCATCTTCTGGATTTCCTTATTCTTCTCTGCCTGGCTCAAACCTAACCAATGGTCTTGGTCCGAACCGCTACGCTCCATAGATTCGATATCCGGCATGACGGCGATGCCATTGCGGGTAAATCCTTTCTCGCTTACGTCAGAAGCCCAAGCTACCGTATATCCATTATTAATAGCATTATCGAAGACCTGCATCAATTCGTCAATAGGCAGATTATACGAGTTTGTCCATCTCCAATTGTCCTGCACCTCAATAGGGAAAGCCGTATAGAACGGATGGTGTGTATAAGACGTCAGGGAGATATAATTGTCCGCATCAATACCTAATTCTTGTGCGAAGCTCTTCGGCGTATATTCTTTTCCGTTGTAAGTAAACTTCTCAGGTGCCTCACCCAGATAAGCATCGATGATTCCATCAAAGCCTTTCTTCCATGCAGTCGAGAGTTTGCGGTTCGGATTCTCGACGATAGCCTTCAGGTAACCTGCAGCAGCTTGTTCCATCTCTCCGTGTACGTGCATATCTTCTCCGTACTGCAAGCCCGTCATTTCCGATTCGGGAACAACACCATAATCGCGGATGGCACACAATACATCGTCGAAAGACCCACCTTGCGCGAAGTTCAGGATACCATGCAACCGGACGTACTTGTCCGCCTTATCTTTGTAATTCTTGCTCACGATGAACATCTCCGACAAATCATACTCGCCTTTGCCCATCCGAAGCAATTCTGCTTCAATAAAGCCCAAGCCCGAGAAGCACCAGCAAGTTCCTGTCCGGTTCTGATTCTTCACGGAAGTAATCTTATTCTCCTTGACGGTTGTAAAGGTATAACCTTCGGTCGTCTGTGCCTTCACCTCAGGGAAAGCACATGCCAGCAGCAAGACAGCTGCGATAATAGTCTTTTTCATATTATGATGATATTTGATGTTTAACAATAATAAAGCAAAAGTACGAATATCTCATGACATAGGATGGCTTCGCCTTGTTTATTAACGAAATTATAGGAAGTCCCTCCTTTGCGCCCTTTTATTTTATGAAAAATTGGATAGTATTAGGGAAATACAAACCTTTTGCCTACATTTGCGGCCTATTGATAACGTAATATAAAATATCACCATGAAGATTACAGTTATAGGTACCGGTAATATCGGAAGTTCCATCGTCCGTGGTTTGGCTCAAGGCGCCTTCTTTAGTGCCTCTGACATCACCTGCACGGATATATTTGAAGCTAATCTTGAGAAGATTAAAGCCTTCAATAGCGACATCAACACCACGCAAGACAACCAAGCGGCTGTCCGCGAGGCAGACATCATCGTCCTGGCCGTAAAGCCTTGGAGGATGGAGCCAACCCTGAGTGAAATCTGCCCCGCGCTCGACTTCAGCCGGCAGATAGTCGTTTCGATAGCCGCAGGTATCACCTTCGAGCAGCTACTTTCGTATATTCCGCGTAAGTACAAGACAGTCCACCCCACGCTCTTCCGCGTCATGCCTAATACGGCCATCGCCGTTATGAGCAGTATGACATTCGTGGCTTCCCACAATGCCTCGCAAGACCAAAAAGAAACAATCCTCTCCATCTTCAAGGAGTTGGGTCATGCGATGCTTGTTGAAGAGCAGCTCATGCCTGCGGCCACGGCTCTTGCTTCCAGCGGTATAGCTTACGCCATGCGCTATATTCGTGCCGCTATGGAGGGAGGTGTCGAGATGGGTTTCTACCCCCAAGTCGCCCGCGAGATAGTCATCCACACCGTCAAGGGTGCGGTGGACCTCCTCATTGCCAATGGTTCAAACCCGGAAACCGAGATTGACAAGGTAACAACCCCTGGCGGTATCACCATCAAAGGTCTGAATGAAATGGAAATCGCCGGCTTCAGCGCATCGGTTGTGCGTGGATTGAAGGCCAGCAAGTGATCGGGGAATAAAATGTGAGGAATAAGGAACGATGAATCAAACATGTGTTTTTCGTTCCTTATTCCCCATGTTTTCATACCTTATTTAGTATGTTTCCTTCTTTCAATCTCCGTCTTCAGCATTTTTAGCTCGCGTCCTGTCTGTCCGGCTACGGAGGTATTTTCCTCGGCACGACGGATTAAGTAAGGCAAGACATCGCGTACTTTAGCATAAGGAACATACTTTGTTACGTTATATCCCTCATGGGCCAAGTTGAAGGAGATATTATCGCTCATACCCAAAAGCTGGGCGAAAAAGATGCGTTTGTCATCGCGAGCCAGCCCTTTCTCGTCTATTAACTTGGCAAGCATATAGTTGCTTTCCTCGTTATGCGTCCCCATGAATATTTCAAACCGATCCAAATGATCCATCGCGAAGCTGACTCCCTCGTTGAAGTTGGCATCCGTGGTCGGTTTGTCCTTACATATCGGGTCGGGGTATCCCATAGCGGCAGCACGGGCACGCTCGGCCTCCATATAAGCCCCACGCACAAACTTCACGCCCGCAATGTAGTCTTTCTCCTGGGCATCAGCCAAAATCTGACGCAGATAGGGCATTCTGTCATGGCGATACATCTGGAGAGTGGCAAAGACAATAGCCCGTTTCTTGTTATACTTGCGCATAGCTTCGTCGGTCAGTTCGTCCAAAGCATTTTGGAAACTATAGTCCTCTGCATCGACGATAAGACGGACATCATTCTCGTAAGCCCGTTGGCAAAAAGCCATGAAGCGTTCTTTGAACTCGCGGAACTCTTTAATTTCTTCTATGGTCAGTTCTTCCCGTTTCTCCGAGGCTTTGGTTAATAGTTCATCCGTAATGATGGTCGAGGGTTTGAATACGGCATACGCCAGGTTATCATTCCCTTTGGCAAAGTCGATGGAGCGGAGTGTTTCTTCAAAAGTCGCTTGGATACCCGCCGGTGTCTGTTCGCCCTCGGCCGAGAAGTCCAATGTGGAACGGACATTAAAGCTCCGCAGATGGTCTATGACTTTGCGGCAATCTTCCAAGGTTTCTCCTCCTACGAATTGCTTATAGAGGGTAGGTTTGACCGCCCATGCCAAGGGGAAGTGTATCTTCAAGGCTATATTGCTTGCGGCACTGGCACATTTGACAATCCACGGATGTTTGATTGTATTGAATAAAAGGTAAGCATTTTGCAATTCGGATTGTGATTTAGCAGAAAATGCTATTTCGGTATTGTTAAAGTCTAACATGGCAAATGTATTTAAGGAATTATGAGAGTCATAAGTTATGAAATATGAGTTCCGAGCAGAGAACTCATGACTCATAACTCGGAACTCATCATAATGTGTCGCACTTACTTCTCGCCCAAGAACGGATAACCGTAGCTTGTCGGCGGAACCAACGCTTCTTTGATACAACGCGGGTTCGTCCAGCGGATAAGGTTCAACGGACCTCCGGCCTTGTCGTTCGTACCCGAAGCACGAGAGCCACCAAACGGCTGCTGGGCAATAACGGCGCCTGTCGGTTTGTCGTTGATATAGAAATTACCTGCTGAATAGCGCAGCTTGTTGAACGCTTTGTCGATAGCATACCGGTCGTGCGAGAAGATTGAACCTGTCAGGCCATACGGTGATGTCTGGTCGCAGAGTTCGAGGGTCTCTTCATACTTGTCATCGTCATAAACGAAGATTGTGATGACCGGACCGAAGATTTCTTCCACCATCGTCTTGAACTTCGGGTCGGTTGTCTGGATAACCGTCGGCTCGACGAAGTAACCTACAGACTTGTCTCCATTTCCGCCGAAGATGATTTCTGCATCAGGTGATTCCTTGGCATAATTGATATAGCCCATAATGTTGTCAAACGATGCTTCGTCGATAACGGCATTGATGAAGTTCGTGAAGTCCTGCACATCACCCATCTTGATTTCCTTCAGCATATCGCCTACGTAATCTTTCACCTGTCCCCACAAAGACTTCGGAATGTATGCACGAGAACCTGCCGAGCACTTCTGTCCCTGGTATTCGAAGGCACCGCGAACAATCGCCGTGGCTACTTCCAACGGGCAAGCTGACGGATGAGCTACGATGAAGTTCTTTCCGCCCGTCTCGCCTACAATCTTCGGATAGGACTTGTAGTGTCCGAGGTTCTCACCCATCTGGCGCCACAACGTGTTGAATGTCGAAGTAGAACCTGTGAAGTGGAAACCTGCCAAGTCGGGACTTGCTGTTACCACCTTGCCAATGACGCTTCCCTTGCCCGGGATGAAGTTCACAACGCCGTCAGGCAGACCTGCTTCCTTGAATACCTTCATCAAAAGGTAGTTGGAATAAAGCGCCGTGGTCGAAGGCTTCCAAACAGCTACGTTACCCATCATGGCCGGACCCATGTTCAGGTTTGAAGCGATAGAAGTGAAGTTGAACGGCGTCAAAGAGAAGATGAAGCCTTCCAGCGCGCGGTATTCCATGCGGTTCAGCGTCCCTGTTTCGGAATACGGCTGGTCGGCATATACCTGGCTTGCATAGAATGTGCTGAAGCGCAAGAAGTCAATCAATTCGCAAGGTGCATCGATTTCTGCCTGGAAGGGATTCTTACTCTGTCCCAGCATCACCGAAGCATTCAAGATATAGCGGTATTTCGTCGAGAGGAGTTCTGCGATACGGAGGACTACCGAAGCGCGTTCTGTCCAAGGAAGTTCCGACCAGTCCTTGTGTGCCTTCATCGCAGCGTCGATGGCCATTTGCACTTCCTTCTCACCTGCCTTGTGGTAGGTAGCGAGGACATGATGGTGGTCGTGCGGCATGACAACATTGCCCGTATCGCCCGTGCGGATTTCTTTTCCGCCGATAACCAATGGGATATCCCACTTTTCAGATGATAACTGAGCCAGAGCTTGCTTCAAAGCTGCTTTCTCGCTCGTGCCGGGTGCATAGCTCTTTACCGGCTCGTTTATCGGTTTAGCAAACCGAAATAAAGCATTGTCCATGATAAATTATAATTTATAAGGTTGTTATTTGTATTTGTTGGCACGAATTTACGGGATATTTTTCGGATTTGATGTTTTATTAATGTTAAAAGTACAATATAGGCGAAAAATAGTTTCCTGCAATTTGCAGAGTAGCTTGCGACGCCGTCGCAAAGAGCTCTGCAAAAAAACAAGACGTTTGCGACGCCGTCGCAAAGAACTCTGCAAAAAACAAGACGCTTGCGACGCCGTCGCAAACGACTCTGCAAAAAAAAGGACGCTTGCGACGCCGTCGCAAAGAACTCTGCAAATATTTTGGGCTTTGCGACGCCGTCGCAAGCAACTCTGCAAATGTAAGGACGCTCGCGACGCCGTCGCAAGCGTCTTGCAAATTGCAGGAAACCTTTTTCAGCACCGGCGGCGTTCCTGTCATTTGCCGTATTTCTCCGTCAGGTAGGGCCAGAAGCGCGCGGGCATGTTTTGCCGGTGCAGTCGCGGGTTGAGGCGTTCGCGGATGGCGGTGGCTTGGAAATAGGTCTGCCAGAGTTGCTGGAAGGCGGCTTCGTCCGCGTCCATCTGCGAGGCATCGAGGCGGCCGGTGCGGAGGTGCTCGGGGCGGTCGGCGAAGCGTACTTCCTCGGCTTCCTTTCCATTATAATAATAGCCATACTCGCGTTTGAGGTCGTAGAGGAGCCACGACTGGTCGGCAAAGCGGTCCGTCAGATGCGGCAGGGTCAGGGGCAATACATTATATAATGGGGCGAGGGCGGCGAAGTATATCCCGTCGGCGGTCTTCTGAAAACGAAGGAATTGGCAGACGCGCAGGCGCTCCTGACTGACTTTCCGCCAGATTTTGTGGACTTGCAGGACATCGGCATCCCCCAGATTGAAGGAGAAGTTTCCTTTGAAATCAAATAACTTGCGGATGTAGCGGAAGAGGAGCATATCGACCTCGGGCAGCTCCGAGAGCCAGGCAAAAGTGATGGCCGAGAGCAGTTCGCGCTGTTTCACCTTTCGCTCCAGACCTTTCCAGACGCGGTCGGCATGGGCGGCATCGCTGACGACCTCGAAGACCTCGTCGGCAAAGAGAGGCAACGGTTCGCCGCAGCCCACGAGCCTGTCGGGGAATTGCCGCCGGGTGTAGGCATAGAAGATGGCGGTCAGGAGGCCTTCGAACGATTTGTCATAACGGTAAATGGTCATACGTCGTCGGGAAAAGAAAGGGCGAGTTGCCGTTCGTCGGCCGCTTGCTTGTTCGGTTTGACTAAGAGGCGGCGCACGCCTTCAGGCGAGATTTCCTGGATGGTGGGCGAAGGCAGTTCGGCGGTGGTGATAAAATATTGCGCCTTTTTCATCACGACCCCAATCTTCTTCAACTGGTACGTTCCCAAGCGTCCGTATCGCCGGGCGAAGAGGATGGCCTTGGCCGATTTCACGCCCACACCGGGGATGCGGAGGAGGAGCTCGTAGTCCGCTTTGTTGATATCCACCGGGAAAAACTCCGGGTGGCGGAGTGCCCACGAGAGTTTCGGGTCCACCTCGAGGTCGAGATTCGGATAAGCATCGTTCACAATCTCATCCACTTGGAATTGATAAAAACGCAGGAGCCAATCGGCCTGGTAGAGGCGGTTTTCGCGCACCAAGGGAGCTTGGCGGAGGGCAGGCAGGCGCGTGTCGTATTTATTTATATGTATATAGCCCGAGTAATAGACGCGCTTCATCGATTGCCTCCGGTAGAGGGCCGAGGAGAGGCGGAGGATGCTCTGGTCGCTATCGGGCGTGGCCCCGATAATCATCTGCGTACTCTGGCCGGCCGGTGCGAAGCGTGGGGCGGAGCGGAAATGTTTGCGTTCCTCCGCGCTCTGGAGCACACCCTGCTGGATATAACGCATCGGCGAGAAGACGCTTTGGAAATTCTTGTCCGGCGCCAGCATTTGGAGGCTTTGCTCGTTGGGGATTTCGATGTTCACACTCAGGCGGTCGGCATAGAGACCAGCCTCGTGCACCAACGCCTCGCTTGCCCCGGGGATGCTCTTCAGATGGATATATCCGTTGAAATGATGCACCGTCCGGAGGTCTTTGGCCACGCGAACCATCCGCTCCATCGTGTAATCGGGATTACGCACGACGCCCGAAGAAAGAAACAAACCCTCGATGTAGTTCCGGCGATAAAACTCGATGGTTAGCTCTACCAGCTCGGAGACGGAGAAGGTGGCGCGGGGGATATCGTTGCTCCGCCTGTTGATGCAATAGGCGCAATCATACATGCAATAGTTCGTCAGCATGATTTTGAGCAACGAGATGCAACGTCCGTCAGCCGCGAAGCTATGGCAGATGCCCCAGCCTGCGGCGCTCCCTATCGCCCCACTCCGATGCGAGCGCGAGGTTCCGCTGGAGGCGCAGGAGACGTCATACTTGGCCGACTCCGCGAGAATCTTGAGTTTGTCGAGGACGGATGATTTCATCAGATGTAGATTTGAAGGCAAAAATACAGCTTTCCTGACGAAAGTTTTACTCGAAAACGCGTATATTTGTCGCACGATAATTTTAAATTTGATACACATGAATCATTCAAGAAGAGACTTTTTCCGAAAAAGTTTGGTCGGCACGCTGGCCATAGGAGGCTTAGCGTCAGGCGTTAATGCCTGGGCAGACCCGGTGAAGCCCAAGGCAGCAAAGGTGGTCAATCCCTTCAAACTGGGGATGGCGGGTTATACATTCGTGAACTTCGACCTCGAGACGACATTGAAGACCCTCAAGCGATTGGATATCCATTACCTCTGCATCAAGGATTTCCACCTTCCGTTGGATAGCAACGAGGAGCAAATCGCGGCCTTTCATGCCAAATGCGCCGAGTATGACGTAACGGGTTACGCCGTCGGTCCGATTTATATGAGGAGCGAGGCAGAGGTAGACCGGGCATTCGAGTATGCCAAGCGCGTGGGGGTGAAAACTATCGTCGGCGTTCCTAATTATGAGTTGCTCCCATACGTGGAGAAGAAAGTCAAGGAATATGACTTCCACTATGCCATCCACCTGCATGGTCCTGACATTAAAATATATCCCGATGCTACGGATGTTTGGGAGCATACGAAAGACCTCGACCTGCGCATCGGCATGTGCCTCGACGTCGGACATGACCTACGCAACGGGTGCGACCCCGTGGCCGACCTCAAGAAATACCATACCCGCGTCTTCGATATGCACATCAAAGACGTAACCGATTCCTCGAAGGCCGGCGTAGCCATCGAGATAGGACGCGGAAAGATAGATTTTCCTGCCCTTATAGCTATGCTTCGCGAGGTGAATTACACAGGTATGTGTAGCTTGGAATATGAGAAAGATATGAAAGACCCGTTCCTTGGCATCGCCGAATCCATCGGGTATTTCAAAGCGATAAGTGATTATTAAATGAGAATATGAAGATGAGAAGCATCCTCTTGGTGGCCCTTTGCGCCCTTTGTTTCGCTTGCGGGAATATGCGTACGTTCCAAATCGAGACCTACGAGCCGGCAGACGTAACCTATCCCGCCGAGGTAAAGAAACTCTTGATGGTGAACAACGCCGTCCCTCAGCCCGATAGCGTGGGTTACCATTATACGCTCCGAGGCGAACTGCAAGACACGTGCCGCGCCGAGGCCGATAGCGCGCTGGTCGCCTTCTGCCGTTCGTTGGGCATGGCCATCGTGGATGCTTCTTATTTTGAAGACGTATTGCTCTACCACGATGCCGTTCGGACGGACAAAAATTATCTGACAGACAAGAAGCTGACGCCTGAACAGGTACGCATGCTATGCGACGAGAACGGCACAGAGGCAGTGCTTTCCCTCGACCGTTTAACGTTTTCGATGGAGCGGAGCGTCGAATCTATCCCCTCAATGGGAGCAGAATACGGAGTGGTCAAAGTACGTGCCTCGGGACTTCTGCGGACTTATGTCCCCACGAAGGCGCAACCCTTGGGCACTATCTTGCTGGCCGATTCAGTGATATGGGAAGAAATGGCGGCCAATATCTTCCAACTCAATGAACTGCTGCCCCAGCCTGACGATGCTCTGACGATAGCGGCAGCTTACATCGGAGCCAAGATGTCGCCCCACTTCGTTCCACATTGGAGTGAAGCCTCCCGCTGGTTTTATACCAGTCCTGGAGCCCGTTGGAAAGAAGCCTCGGCCTTTGCCGCCGCCGGAAAATGGAAAGAAGCCGAAGAACGCTGGCAAGCCATAGCCCAAAACACCACGCGGAAGAGCGACCTTGCCGAAGTCTATACGAACCTTGCCTTAGCCTGCGAGATGCAAAACCGCTTTCCTGAGGCGTATGACTGGGCGCGCAAGGCTCAAGCTTTGTTCGACGAAGAAGATGCCGAAGGTAAAGATGCGCTCCTGCTCCGTGCCTATGTCCAAGTCTTGGGCGACCGAATAAATGCCGATAAAAAACTAAATATTCAAATCGGAGAATAACATTCCCGTTTTTTTACTACTTTTGGAGGCTTAATTAAAGAAAGGAATCGACAATATGAGCGAAACAAAAACAAATATCCAATCCGTTTTGGAGTCCACCTTCGCCAAGGCTTTAGACAAGATGGAGAAGAACAACGACGGGAAATTCATCAATGACATCTTCGTACAAGTGGATGCCGAAAGCGGCGAAGTCCAGATTTACAACGAAGACGAACAAATGGTCGAGAAGACAGTTATCTTCGATTGGGTCAATAGCCCCGAAGATGAAGAGGCGTTCAACAAGAAGGTCGCCCCTGTCCTGCGTGCCGTCCTTGCAATCCTCTCCACCAAGGGAGTCTTCGAGAAGCCCTGTTTCATCAAACCTTTCTCAGTAAACTTGACCGATGAGGATTTCGTTGTCATTGAAGAACTTCTCTTTCTCGACGATGATAATCTCCGCCTCGACGACCCGCTTCTGAAAGATTTAGATGCAGATTTAGATAATTTTTTAGCCAAACTTCTTTCAGATGTCGAATAAAGTACTTACCTTTGCACCGTCAAAAAAGAAAGACAGTTGACAAGTTGCCGAAATGGCTCAGTTGGTAGAGCAACGCATTCGTAATGCGTAGGTCCCGGGTTCGAGTCCCGGTTTCGGCTCACTAAATTAAGCAGTTATCTAGTAAAGATAGCTGCTTTTTTTGTTATGATTATTCTTGGATTGGGGATGTTGTTTAAACCATAAGTACTACAATATCCTAAAACGGCTACCTTGCGTGGAACAAAGTAGCCGTTTTTGTTTTATACCAAAGGGGAGAAAGCTAAAGCTCATCGATGGAACCACGGACGATCCCGCGCTTCGACGACTTGATGAAGTCGAGGATAAGATCGCGCTCCTCGCTCGGTTCATATTCCGTCTCAATGGCTTTCAAGGCATCTGAATTGTTCAGCCCCCGGGTGTAAATCGTACGGTAGATGTCTTGTATCAGATAGACTTGCTGGTTGGTAAAACCACGACGGCGCAAGCCTACGATGTTGATACCGCAGTAAGTAATCGGGTCGCGACCCACCAATGTATAGGGAGGAATATCCTTGCCGATGCGCGAGCCGCCCTGAATCATCACATGCTTCGAGATGCGGGTGAACTGATGGACTAAAGTACCTCCACTGACGATAGCGTAATCATCTATTTCGACTTCACCAGCAATCTGCGAAGCATTCCCGATAATCACATTATCACGCACCACGCAATCGTGTGCCACGTGGGAATAGGCCATAATGAGGCAGTTGCGTCCCACGATGGTACGTCCCTTCGAGGCTGTTCCCCGATTGATGGTTACACATTCGCGGATAGTCGTGTTGTCGCCTATCTCTGCCGTAGTGATTTCCCCCCGGAACTTCAAGTCCTGCGGGATTCCGGCAATCACGGCGCCGGGGAAGATGCGGCAGTTGTTGCCGATGCGCGCCCCGTCGAGGATAACGGCATGAGGGAAGATGTGGCAGTTGTCGCCGATGACGACATCCTTCTCTATCACTGCGAAAGGGTCGATAGTAACGTTCTCTCCGAGCTTAGCCTCGGGATGAACAACAGCTAATGGGGATATGTTCATGTCTGTTCCTTTCGTTTATTTATTCTTAATAATCTGCGCCATAAACTCTGCTTCACTCACCAGCTTATCCCCGACGAAGACATACCCTTTCATCGTCGAAATGCCACGACGGATAGGAGCTAACAACTCAAGACGCAGAATCAAGGTATCCCCCGGAACTACTTTCTGGCGGAACTTCACCCCGTCTATCTTCATGAAATACGTTGAATAACGCTCCGGCTCGTCCACGGTATTCAAGACCAGCAAACCTCCTGTCTGCGCCATAGCCTCTATCTGCAAGACACCCGGCATCACCGGCTCTTCGGGGAAATGTCCTTGGAAGAAAGGCTCATTCACCGAGATATTCTTCACGCCGACGATATGTGTCTGACCGATTTCGATAATCTTGTCCACCAAAAGGAAGGGATAACGATGGGGCAACAACTCGCGGATGCGGTTGATATCCATGACCGGCGTAGCATTCGGATCGTAAACCGGAGCCTGCACATCGTTCAAACGGATATCCTTGCGGATTACCCGTGCCAGCTTGTTGTTGATACCATGACCGGGATGGGTAGCGATGATACGGCCACGGATAGGTTTGCCAATCAAAGCAAGGTCGCCTATCACGTCGAGGAGTTTGTGGCGAGCCGGCTCGTTGTCAAATACAAGAGGTTTATTGTTGATATAGCCGAGATCCTGCACGTTCTTGTGCGGCAAGCCCATCATATCTGCCAATTTATCGAGCGACTCTTGCGAAATCTTCTGGTCGTAGATAACAATAGCATTGTCTAAGTCTCCGCCCTTAATCAGGTTGTTCTGAAGTAACGCTTCTACCTCACGGACAAAGACGAAAGTGCGTGATGCAGCTATCTCCGTCGGGAACTCACTCAGGTCGTTCATCGTCGCATATTGGTTGGAGAGTACCGGCGAATCGTAGGATACGAGGACATTCGCACTGAAATTATCATCCGGCAGGAGCATAAGCGAGGCACCGCTTTCGTCCTTCACTTCAATCTTGTGCTTCACGATGTAGTAATCTCGATATGCGTTCTGCTCCGTCAAGCCTACCCGCTGGATATTCTCGACATAATAACGGGCACTACCGTCGAGGATGGGAAATTCCGGGGCATTGACCTCAATCAGACAGTTATCCACGCCCAAGGCATAGAGTGCAGCCATCGCGTGTTCCACCGTTCCGACTTTCACCCCATTCTTCGAGATGACCGTACCCCGCTGGGTCGTCTCCACGTTCTCGGCAAGGGCATCGAGGACAGGCTGTCCTTCCAAGTCGGTACGTTTAATCTTGTATCCATGATTCTCCGGCGCAGGATTGAAGGTTATCTGAATATCCAACCCCGTATGCAAGCCTTTCCCTTCCAAGGTAAAGCTACCGGCAAGCGTATTCTGTTTCTGCATAATCGTATATTATTTATTTAATTGTTTCTTCAGTTCTTCTATCTCGCGTTGCAACTGCCCGAGTGTACGGTACATCTCCGGCAGCTTGTTGAAGATGGCACTCGAACGCATGAAGTTCCGCGCTTGGATAGCCGGTGCGCCAAGGACAGTCGTCGGCTCTTTGATGTCGCTGATAACACCCGACTGCGCCCCGAAATTCACGTGGTCTGCTATCTTGATATGCCCAGCCAACCCTACTTGTCCGCCGAACATACAATGTTTGCCTATCTTCGTCGAACCGGCGATGCCTACCTGGGCTGCCATCACGGTATTTTCCCCGACCTCGACGTTGTGGGCTATCTGCACCAGATTGTCCAACTTCACGCCCCGGCGGAGGATGGTCGAATCCATGACCGCACGGTCGATTGTCGTATTGGCACCTATCTCTACATTATCCTCAATCACCACATTTCCTATCTGCGGTATCTTCTTATACTCTTCGCCTTCAGGGGCAAAGCCGAAACCATCAGCCCCCACGACCGAACCGGCATGCAGGATACAATTACTCCCGACAACGCAGCCTGTATAGATAGTCGCGTGCGGATAGACCGTCGTATTATCCCCTATCGTTACATGGTCGCCGATATATGCATGAGGATAGATGCGGCAATTCTGCCCCACCTTCGTGCCGTCGCCGATATAAGCAAATGCTCCCACGTAGCATCCCTCGCCTACCGAAGCCGACGCACTGATATAGGCCGACGACGCGATGCCTTCCTTCCTTTGCTTCGTCTGCTCGGCTACGTCGAGCAAGAGAGCGAGCGAGGCGTATGCATTCTCGACTTTCACCAGCGTCGCCTCAACAGGTTCGGAAGGAGTAAAGTCGTTGTTCACCAAAACAATACTTGCCTTCGTACCGTAGATATAATGTTCATACTTCGGATTCGCCAAGAACGTCAACGTCCCCGGTTTCCCTTCTTCTATTTTAGAAAAGTTGCTTACTTTCACCTCCGGGTCCCCTACGACAGTTCCCTTCAAAAAGGCAGCAATTTGTTGAGCTGAAAACTCCATTACTATATATTATTATATGTATTCACTGTTCTTTTTCTTGAAAAAAAGACGGCGGGACACTACCGCCTTATCGGGCGGAACACCTCCGCCCTCTCGGGCGGTTCATCGCCGCCTTACTGGGCGGGACACTACCGCCTTATCGGGCGGAACACCTCCGCCCTCTCGGGCGGTTCATCGCCGCCTTACTGGGCGGGACACTGCCGCCTTATAGGGCGGATCGTCTCCGCCCGAGAGGGCGGCTCATCCCATTCTTCTTTTTTCCGAATTCAATTCTCTCAAATCAATCCCTTTTCTTTTAAATATCCGGCCATCTCCTCTTGTACCGCCTTGGCAGCTTCACCGGCAGTCTCGGCAAACCGCTCCGACTTGTCGGCATAGATGATGGCACGCGAGGAATTGACCAAGAGGCCGCACTCGTCGTTCATACCATACTTGGCTACCTCAGCCAGACTACCGCCCTGTGCACCGACACCCGGCACGAGGAGGAAATGATGCGGCGCATGGCGACGGATGTCGAGGAACATACTGCCCTGCGTGGCACCGACGACGTACATCATCTGTTCGTCCGTAGCCCACTCTTGCGACTTCCGCAAAACCTTTTCAAAGAGGCGTTCGCCTTGGGCATCTTCCGTCAGTTGGAAGTCATGCGAACCCTTGTTCGATGTGAGTGCCAAAAGGATAACCCATGCCTCGGGATAGAGGAGGAAAGGCTTCACGCTGTCCTCGCCCATATAGGGAGCGACGGTAACGGCATCCACCTTGATGTGGTCGAAGAACGAGCGGGCGTACATCTCCGACGTATTGCCAATGTCGCCACGTTTCGCGTCGGCAATGATAAACTGGTCGGGATGATGCTCACGAAGGTACTTCACCGTCTTCTCGAAGGCCATGATGCCTTGCACGCCGAGCGATTCGTAGAATGCCATGTTCGGCTTATAGGCCACGCAATAGGGAGCAGTAGCTTCGATAATCGCTTGGTTGAAAGCGAAGATAGGGTCTTCCTCCTGCAAGAGGTGTTGCGGAATCTTCTTGATGTCCGTATCCAGACCGACGCAGAGGAAAGATTGCTTCCTCCGGATATTCTCGATGAGTTGCTGTTTGTTCATAATGTCTTTCGTTGTTTTTAAATGATTTATAATTCCGATTCCTTCAGCCTTTCCGCATTCTCCGCCACAATCAAATGGTCGATGCAATCCTGGATGTCGCCATCCATGAAGGCAGCGAGATTATAGATAGTGTAGTTGATACGATGGTCGGTGATGCGTCCCTGCGGATAGTTGTACGTCCGGATTTTTGCCGAACGGTCGCCGGTGCTAACCATCGTCTTACGCTTGCTGGCGATATCATCGATATATTTCTGATGTTCTTTATCGTAGATGAAAGTACGGAGACGAGAGAGGGCACGCTCCTTGTTCTTGGGCTGGTCGCGCGTCTCGGTACATTCGATGAGGATTTCCTCCACTTCTCCGGTATTGGGGTTCTTCCAATTATAACGCAGGCGGACACCGGATTCGACCTTATTGACATTTTGGCCACCCGCGCCACCGCTTCGGAAAGTATCCCATTTGATTTCTCCTTCATTGATTTCCACGTCGAAAGGTTCAGCTTCGGGCAAGACCGCTACGGATGCCGCCGAGGTATGGACACGCCCCTGTGTCTCTGTCGCCGGGACACGCTGGACACGGTGCACACCGGACTCATACTTCAGCGTACCATAGACCTTTTCCCCGCTGACCGAACAGATGATTTCCTTATAACCACCCGACGCCCCTTCGGTAAAGCTGGAGATTTCCATCCGCCAGCCTTTCGATTCACAATACTTGGAATACATACGGAAGAGGTCGCCGGCAAAGATAGCCGCCTCATCTCCCCCCGTTCCTCCACGGATTTCGAGGATAGCGTTGCGGTCGTCCTGCGGATCGGCAGGAACAAGGAGAAGCTTGATTTGTTCCTCCAGTTCGGGGATGCGAGCCTCGCAAGCGGCGGCTTCCTCGCGAGCCATTTCTTTCATTTCGGGGTCGCTCTCAGACATCATCTGATGCGCCTCCTCCAAGCCGGCGAGGGTCTGCACATATTCTTTGCGAGCCTTCATCAGCTCGTTCAGTTCTTTATATTCTTTGGTGAGCTTGACGTAGCGGCGCTGGTCGGCAATGACGTTCGGGTCGGTAATCAGGGTTGAAACCTCCTCGAAGCGAGCCATCAGCCCGTCTAACTTTTCCAAGATTGTCTTGTTTCCTGCCATCTCCAAACGGTTTAATAGGTAAATTCACCGAACTCCGAACGGATGATAAGTTCCTTCTTCTCGCTGGCTTCGATACGTCCGATGATGCGGGCATCGATATTAAAGGACTTGGAAATAGCAATAACTTCCTCAGCATGTTCCGGCGAAAGATAGACCTCCAAGCGGTGTCCCATATTGAAGACTTTATACATCTCCGACCAATCCGTCCCGCTCTGCTCGCGAATCGTACGGAACAAGGGAGGAACAGGGAAGAGATTATCCTTCACCACCCGGCAATTATCGCCTACGAAATGCAGCACCTTCGTCTGTGCCCCACCAGAGCAATGCACCATGCCATGTATCTCAGGGCGCAGCGCATCTAATAGTTTTTTAACGACCGGGGCGTATGTTCGCGTCGGGGAAAGTACCAGTTTACCGGCGTTCAATGGGGAGCCTCCCACGGCATCGGTCAGCTTCAGCTTGCCGGAATAAACCAAGTCCTCGGGTACGGCGGCATCATAGCTTTCCGGATATTTCTCGGCGAGGTATTTAGCAAAGACATCGTGGCGGGCACTCGTCAAGCCGTTGCTACCCATACCGCCGTTGTATTCTCTCTCGTATGTCGCCTGCCCAAAGGATGCCAAGCCGACGATGACATCACCCGGACGGATATTCGCATTGTCGATGACGTCGCTCCGCTTCATGCGGCACGTTACGGTGCTATCCACGATGATAGTCCGCACCAAGTCGCCCACGTCGGCCGTCTCGCCGCCGGTAGCATAGACACCTACACCCATTCCGCGCAGCTCGGCAAGCAGCTCGTCCGTCCCATTGATGATAGCCGAGATGACTTCGCCGGGGACAAGCAGTTTGTTTCGTCCGATGGTCGAAGATACCAATATATTATCCACTGCGCCGACACAAAGCAAGTCGTCGATGTTCATAATCAAAGCATCCTGGGCAATGCCCTTCCAGACCGAGAGGTCGCCCGTCTCTTTCCAATAGAGGTAGGCCAAAGAAGACTTCGTCCCTGCCCCATCAGCGTGCATAATGTTGCAATACTCAGGGTCGCCCCCCAATATATCCGGGATGATTTTACAGAATGCTTTCGGGAATATACCCTTGTCGATGTTCTTGATTGCATTGTGAACATCTTCCTTCGATGCGGAAACTCCGCGCAGGTTGTAACGTTGATCGCTCATTTCTATTAATATTTGGCTGCAAAGATATTATATTTCTACAAGTTTAGCAAAGTTTCATCTCAACCTCAGCACTTCGCCTTCTTCGGGAACATAATCCTCGTCCTTTTTGTTCAGTTTGTAGAGGCTTTTTACCTGGATGCCGTACTGCTGGGAGATGCTATACATCGACTCGCCCACCTCGACCACATGCTCGTAGTTCGGCTTGTCGGCTTTCTTCTTCTTCTTTTCCAGATAGACGATATCGCCTTGCTGGAGCGGGTAGTCGTCGGGCACTTCGTTGTATTTCAGGAGATGCTTCGCCTTGAAGCCCGTGTCGTGGGCTATCTTCTCGAAGGTATCGTCGTCGGTGGCATGGATATAGAGCAAGCCGTTGGCCAGGAAGACTTCGCGCTTCAGGACGGGCAAGACTTCGGCTTCCTTCTCGCGTTCCCGCCGCCCTTTCTTCACCGTGTCATATTCATACAGTTCGTAGTCTTCGATTATCTTTATCAGTTTGTTGGCATACGAGCGGTCTGTCGCGTAGCCACACTTCTGCAAGCCCTTCGCCCACTTCTTGTAATTACGGATATTGAGACGAAAAAGACTGGAGTAACGCGGACGGAGGAGGAACTTCGAATGGTCTTCGTAGGAATCCGCCACACGCTTGTACTTGCGGAAGCACTCGCCCCGTCGGTCATCGTCATGATAGACTTTCTTCCCCTTCCAGTCGCTATGGCACTTGATGCCGAAATGATTGTTCGACTTGCGCGCCAATTCGCTCCGCCCCGCGCCGGATTCGAGCAGGCCCTGTGCCAGCGTGATGCTCGCCGGTATCTTGTAGCGATGCATGTGATCGATAGCTAAATCCTTGTATTCCTTGATATATTTCTGATAGGAAGTCATCTTCTTCTGGCTCTCGGCGTGCGTATCTGCGCACCAAACCAAGGCTGCGATGAACATAAACAGACGGAAAAATGCTTTCATATTCGGATATTTAAAAGTCTAATGTGCAAATATAAAGGATTTAATCCGGATTCTTTGGTGAATTGTCCCGTAAAAAAGAGAAAAAGGTCGGAAGAATACTTCAATACGTCCGAGGAATACTTGAATTGGTCAGGACTTATTCTTAAAACCAAACTTTAGTTTTTAAAAACCAAGTCTTAGTTTATAAAAACAAAAGTTCAGTTTTTGAAAACTAAAGCTTGGTTTTAAGTTTCCCTCCCGGGGAAGGAAAGTTTTCCTCGGACTAAACGAAGTTTTCCCGGGACCGAGCGAAGTTTCTCTCGGAAGGAAATCGTACCTTTGCCGCGTATATATAATATAATGTATAGGATGAAATTGAAACTGACCGTTGCCGCCCTGCTCCTTTCGCTCTGTGCCTACAGCCAGAACGAGCCGCAGGATATCCGCAACCAACATATCGCCGAGCCGCAGGAACTGCCGAATCCTTTCGACTTCCCCATCCTGCTGAGCGGGAACTTCGGGGAACTACGCGCGAACCATTTCCATTCGGGAATCGACTTCAAGACACAGGGGGCCGAGGGAAAGGCTATCCACGTCGTCAAGGACGGCTACGTCTCGCGCATCGCCGTCAGTCCCTGGGGATATGGAAACTGCCTCTACATCACGCATCCTGACGGGACGACGACCGTCTATGCCCACCTCCAGCGCTTTTCCAAGGCGATAGCCGAATACGTGAAAGCCCAGCAATATGCCGAAGAGAAGTTCGCGCTGAACCTCTTTCCCCCGGCCGAGAAGTTCCCCGTCAAGCAGGGCGAGGTGGTGGCGTGGAGCGGAAACACGGGCAGCTCCGGCGGACCGCACCTGCATTTCGAGGTGCGCGACACGCGAACCGAGGACATCCTCGACCCTATTCCTTATTTTAAAGGGGGCATCAAGGACAAGACCGCGCCGCGCATCCTCGGTGTGATGGCCTACCCGATGGAAGGGGCAGGCGTCGTCAATGGCTCGCCGAAAAAGCAGAACGTCAAACTGCTGGCTCAGAAAGGCGGGGAACAGACGGCTGCTCCCATTGAGGCTTGGGGCGAAATCGGCTTTGGGGTGAAATGCTACGACTATATGGACGGGACGAGCAATATCTACGGCGTCAGACTGATAACGCTTGCCGTCGATGGGAAAGAGATATTCCGGAGCGACATCGGACGCTTTGCCTTCAGCGAGACGCGCTATCTGAACAGCTTGACGGACTACGCGCTGTGGCAGACGAAACGCTCGTTCTATATCAAGAGTTTCATCGAGCCGGGTAACCGCCTCAGCTTCCTCGCGGCCAAGAACCGGGGTATCGTGAATATCAATGAGGAACGGACTTACGAGTTTACTTATACGCTGAAAGATGCGTTTGGCAATACGACGAAACTGACTATCCCTGTCCGAGGCAAGCAGCAGGACATCCCGGCGGTCGATACCGAGGGCAAAGAGCTGATGTACTGGAGCCAGACGAACCGCTTCGGTGCCAAGGGCGTGCGACTTACGATACCGCGGGGAAACCTCTACCGCAACTTCTACATGAAATATTCCGTCCGGCGGGATTCTACCTTATTGGCCGATACGCATTATCTGAATGACGAGCCAGTGCCTCTCCATAAGAATGCCCGGTTATCTATCCGCCTCAACCCGACGCTTGATACGTTGGCGAATAAACGGCAGTACGGTATCATCCAATGGAAACGGGGGAAAGCCAGCTGGGTCGGCGGCAAGTACCGCAACGGCTGGGTCGATGGCGACATCCGCGAGCTGGGGGCATACACCGTCCGGCAAGATACGAAGGAGCCAACCATCACCCCGCTCCAGCCTTCGACGTGGGGGCAGAAGCGGCGCATCTCGCTCCGCCTCTCCGACGACCTCAGCGGTGTGGAAACTTATCGCGGGGAGATCGACGGGAAGTATGCGCTCTTCGAGATGAACAGTCGTTCGGTCATCACCTACCGCTTCGATGCCGAACGCCTCGCCCCGGGGAAGCATACCCTCAAAATAACGGCGACAGACGCCTGCGGCAACCAATCTACCTACGTTTCGACCTTCCTTTCGGGCGAAAAAACAGGAAAATCGACCCCGAAGAAGAAAAAAAAGCAATAAAAGGGTTTTATCTTTCGGACAATTCGTATATTTGTTTCCGTTAATCCGGAATAATCCATTCAACATAAAACACAAAATAAAAAGACATGGAAAACAACGAACTTTTAGCAATGGTAAGAAGTAAGGCACAAGGATGGCTTACCGACAGTTACGATGCGGAAACCCGCGCACAAGTCCAAGCACTGCTCAACAACGAAGACCCGACGGAGCTGATTGAATGCTTCTACAAGGATCTGGAATTCGGTACGGGCGGCTTGCGTGGCATCATGGGCGTCGGCTCCAACCGCATGAACATTTACACCGTGGGTGCTGCCACCCAGGGCTTGTCCAACTACCTGAAGAAAGAATTTGACGACCTCGACGAAATCAAGGTGGTCATCGGGCACGATTGCCGCAACAACAGCCGCAAGTTTGCCGAAATCTCGGCCAATATCTTCTCGGCTAACGGCATCAAAGTTTATATCTTCGAAAGCCTCCGCCCGACTCCCGAAATGTCTTACGCTATCCGCAAACTGGGATGCCAAAGCGGTATCATCCTGACGGCTTCGCACAACCCGAAGGAATACAACGGATACAAGGCTTACTGGAGCGACGGCGCACAGATGATTGCCCCGCACGACAAGAACACAATCGCCGAAGTAAACAAAGTACGCAGTGCCGCCGACATCAAGTTCGAAGGCAACCCTGCTCTCATTGAAACCATCGGCGAAGAAATCGACAAGCAGTATGTAGCAGACTTGACGAAGATTTCCCTCTCTCCGGAGGCTATCGCTCGCCACCACGACATGAAGATTGTCTATACCCCGATTCACGGGACGGGCGTCATGATTGTTCCGCGCACATTGGCTGCTTTCGGCTTCACGAACATTATCCACGTACCGGAGCAAGACGTCGTAAGCGGCGACTTCCCGACGGTAGTTTCCCCGAATCCCGAGGAACCGGCTGCCCTCTCGATGGCTGTAGAAAAAGCCAAGGAAGTGGATGCCGACCTCGTAATGGCTTCTGACCCCGACGGCGACCGCATGGGCTGCGCCGTGAAGAACGACAAGGGCGAATGGGTGCTCCTCAACGGCAACCAGAATGCGCTCCTCTTCACTTACTACCTGATTACCCGCTGGAAAGAGCTGGGCAAGCTGAACGGCAAGGAATACATCGTGAAGACAATTGTTACGACGGAAACGCTCCGCACCATCGCCGAAAAGAATGGTGTGGAAATCTACGACGTTTACACGGGCTTCAAATGGATTGCCAACGTCATGCGTGAAAACGAAGGCAAGAAGAGCTACATCGGCGGCGGCGAGGAAAGCTACGGCTTCCTGTGCGAAGACTTCGTTCGCGACAAAGACGCCGTTTCGGCCTGCGCTATCTTGGCTGAAATCGCAGCTTGGGCAAAAGACCAGGGCATCACGGTATTCCAATTGCTCCAGAAGATTTACGTCGAATATGGTTTCTCGAAAGAAAAAGGTATCTCTGTCGTAAAGAAGGGCAAGAGCGGCGCCGAGGAAATCGAGGCGATGATGAAGCACTACCGCGAAAACCCGTTGACGGAAATCGCCGGCTCGAAGGTAACTTACATGTACGACTACGCTACGCTGAAGGGCAAGGACTACGTGGAAAACGAAACGCTGACGCTCGACATGCCGACTACGTCCAACGTCATCCAGTACTTCACGGAAGACAAGACGAAAGTCTCTATCCGCCCGTCGGGTACCGAGCCTAAGATTAAGTTCTACTGCGAGGTTCACTCCAAGATTGACAGCGTCGATGAAATCCCGGCTGCCGAAAAGGCTGCTGCCGAGAAAATCGAGGCGATCAAGGCTTCGCTGGGTATCTAATCCGTAGGCGACGAAGGAAACCCACCCCTGGAAATGGCCGGCCGGAACGCCGAAGTGCCAAACCCAGGGGTGGGTTTGTTATTTTCCAATTCAAAAGTGCCAAATCCACCCCTGGGTTTGGTACTTTCCAATCCAAAAGTGCCAAATCCACCCCTGGGTTTGGCACTTTCCAGTTCAAAAGTACCAAAACCACCCCTGGGTTTGATACTTTCCGGTTCAAAAGTGCCAAATCCACCCCTGGGTTTGATACTTTCCGGTTTAAAAGTGCCAAATCCACCCCTGGGTTTGGCTAACCACACCATCTTTTCCCCCAAACATACCCCTATGTTTGGCACTTCCGGACGGGAAAGGGCAAAACATACCCCTATGTTTGATACTTCCGGATGGGAAAGTGCCAAACATAGGGGTATGTTTACCTCAAATCTCCAAATCTTCCTCGGTAAACGAGAACGGGAGGAGGGACGAGACGGACGACAGGATGCGCACCGTCTCTTTTCCGCACAACAGGATGCGCATCGGACGGCCGCCGCGTTTTTCCATCTCCAGCAAGACCTGGCAGCAGGCGCCGCAGGGCGCGATGCGTGGACGGATTTCGCCGCCCGATACCGCGATGATGGCCAAGGCCGAAACCGGGACGCCCGGATAACGCGCACCGGCATAGGACAATGCCACGCGCTCGGCACATAGTCCCGAGGGGGAAGCGGCATTCTCTTGGTTGCAGCCCGTAACGACCTCGCCGTTTTCGAGCAAAGCCGCCGCGCCGACTTGGAAACCCGAATAAGGGGCATAGGCTCGCTCGGCGGCCTGCAAAGCGGCTTCGCGGAGGAGCGCGTCGGCAGCAGTCAGCCCGGCCGCCGACACTTCGAGATAATGTATTTCAATGACCATATATTTTTGTATTTAAGCTTCTTTCTGTTTCAGATTCTCCCGATATTGCTTCGGGGACATGCCAGTATGCTTCTTGACGTATTTCCCAAAGAACGAGATGTTGGGGAAATTCAGTTCGTTGGCGATTTCCTTAATCGACTTGTCGCTCCGCTCCAGCATATAGCGGATATCCTTGAGGACCGACTCGTCTATCAGGTCGGAAGCCGTTTTCCCGCTAAATTCCTTGCAGATAGACGAAAGGTATTTGGGTGTAATATGGAGCCGGTCGGCGTAAGACATAACCGTCCGGTCTTTCGGGAACGAAGAGCCCAGCACCTCGAGGAAATTCTTGAACAGCCGCTCGCCTGCGGAATAGACCGGCGGCTTGATCTGGACGAAACGCTCCACCGTATCGCGGAACTCGCAGACGAAGGCATAGATCAGCGCGTCGAGCACCTCGCGGTGGTTGTGGCGGCGCGGAAGGGTGGCCTTGGTGCGAATCAAGTCGTAATATTTGTTGAAAATAAGTACCTCATCCTCCGTCAGCGGCAAGACAGGCTTTTCGCGGAGGAACTGGAGGACATCCCAGCTGCTGTTGGAAACCAGGAACATCTGCCGGATATATTCCCGCGATAAGACGACACAACGATATTTATTATGTTCGCTGATGCTTCCCCGCTCGATGACAATGCCGGGACGGAAGAGCAGCAGTTCGTTGGCACGTACCGTATGCAAGGTGCCGTCGATATAGACCGTCCCGCTCCCTTCGAGGCAGAGGGTCATGATGAAGGCATCGCTACGGACAGCCTTTTCGTATTCGACGCTATGAATGTTTTCAATCAACGCGATATGGTTATCGCAATAGATAGCCACCTCCCGCAAAGCATCATTCTCTAAAGTCCCTATATTTAACATACTTTCCATATCTAACTAACCAAGTTTGATTACCGACGCGAAGTAACAGAATATTTTCCAAACAAAGGAAGTAAACAGGCCTTAAAAATTCCAATTAGAACAATTTTTAAGTCAGTCGCGTAAAACATTTACACGACAGAAAGCGTTTTCCTATAAAACAGAAATACTAAAACGGTCTTTTTATTATGGCTTTCAATCTTGATTTCATCAAGCAGAACAGTACGATGGTGTACGACCTGCTTTGTCGTTCTACACGCTGTACCTTTAACGAACTCCAACGAGGCTGCCATCTGAGCAATACGGATTTATGCCTCGCCCTCGCAAACTTGATGCGAGACAACTTGATAACACAGAATCGCGAAGAGGAAGAGATATACTACGTCAGCAGGTGAAAAGAAAAGAGGGTGCCGGACAGCACCCTCTTTTTTATTGTCTGTCAATACCGACGGACGGGGAACTCGGCAATACGGAGCGTGGTGCAACCATACGGAATCAATTCGATGGTTTCCGTTTCGCCCATATCATCGCCCTGCTCGGTGAAAAAGGCTATCGGACCGGCGGAACCCCGGACTACGGTCCAGTTGTTCAGCCGCCGGGCTTTTGTCTTAATCGTAATCGGCGCGTTTTCCACATTCCAGGGATAATCGGCTATCTGCGCAGCCTTCTCTACCACATATTCCGTCTGGATTTTTTCCGGGGCAAAGGAACTGGAGGGAAGGGCGTAGTTCCAAGGAGTATCGGAGGTTACCTCGTAATACCATTCGCCGTATTCGCGGACTTTCTCCGGCTCCATCTTTTTCTTCTCCCATTTTTCATCCATCTTCAAGGCATAGAGCAGCGGGCCACGCTCCACGACCGCTCCGTTATCATACCAGCGGCTGATGGCGACTTGCATCGGAAGTTCCAGCGTCAAAACGTCGCCATCTTTCCAAGCTCGGTTCACACGGGCGATTTGTCCGGGATAGGCATCCGCCTCAACCGGTTTTCCGTTCACTTTCAGCACAGGTTGTCCACACCATGCCGGGATACGGACATGGAAGGGGAAAAAGGCCTCTTTCGCTTTCGAGTCGGCAAAAGAGATGTTGAAACGGATGGTTTCGTCGAACGGATAGGCGGTCTGTTCCTGAATCCGTACTTCTATTCCATTAGCCACCTTTGCCGTTACATTCGAGGGGGCATAAACCAACGCAGCAACACCATTATCCGCCGTGGCATACCATAAATTCTGTACGAACTTAGGCCAGCCCTGATGCAGGTTCGACGTACAACACGGATAGCCCGTCAGGACACCGAAAACCACATCCGTATCCTCGTGCGGCGTAGAAAACTCGCGCCATTCGCGGGAAACCTCTACCTGGTTGAACTGTTGGAAATATTGACGGGCTGAATAATCGTCCGTTATCTGTGTCGGCAAAGCATTGTAGGCCACGCGCTCCAGATAATCCGCCCACTGCACGTCGCCGGTGATTTCCAGGATTTCTTCCAGCGAATACATCATTTCGACGGCCGTACACAACTCCGAGCCTGCCGTGGGCTTGCCGAAGCGCAACAGCTCGTCGCCGCCCCAAAGTCCGGTGGGCAAACCTATCGTGTTATGGATTTGGCGGACGGCGCTCTCAACAGCTTCAATCTGCTTCGGATCTTTGTTTTGCTGGTAATAAACGACCGGTTCTTTGAAGCCTTGCCCCAAATTGACACAGTGGAGGCTATGCTGCCGGCTCAGATGGTCTTGATTCAGGAAAATATCCGTCCAATTGAAGGTTTGCTGGTGAATCAATTCGCCCAAGTCCAACAAAAACGCGTCGCCAGTGATATTATACAGCCAATAAACCATCATCAGGTTATCCCCGCCGCGCTGTTCGCCCCAATAGGTCCAATGCCCCAGCGGCGTCTTCGGTAATTCGGTTAATTGGTATTTGAAGTAGTTGGTAAAGAAATCCAAGACACGCGCGTCCTCCGTAGCCGAATAATACTGCTGCAAAACCTTCAGCATAACCATCTTCGGCCACCAATCGTGCGCATTGTCCCGTTGCAACCCGGGTTCCGGCGCGCGGTCGGTATCCGGACCGAAGTAGCCGTTCGGTTTCTGTGAAGCCAAGGTTTTTTCCACCCAGGGTTTGACTTTTGCTATCAGTTCCTCGTCATTCAGGATATAAGCAAGCGGAAGCAAGCCGTCAATCCAATACGGGCCGCGTTCCCACACGTCGCCGTCGCCGCCGAGCCAGCCATTACGCGAGCCCATCACCGGTTCGTAAATCCGGTCCAAGTTTCCCGTCATCCCGTTCTTCATCCGGAGCAACTGCTCTTGCATCCAGCCTTCGGCCTTGATTGCGCCCAAGGGCAACTCGATATACTCTTTTTGCAACAGCGGTTGGCGATTATTCCGGTAATTCCCGGACACCGCATCCGACGATTCATTCCCGGCCTGCGCCATCGCCACGGAAGCCAGCGAAGCCAAAAGAAAAGTTGTTAATTTATTCATGGTCTATTTATATTTAAGTAATTCGTAATCCTATCTGAATATCAGACTTGCAAAAGATAAAAAAGAGGGTGCATCTTTCTCGACACACCCTCTCACGTCTAACCCATAATACCAAAACTATTTGGCATAACTTACGGCGCGGGTTTCGCGGATAACCGTGATTTTCACCTGCCCCGGATAAGTCATCTCGTCCTGGATACGCTTGGCGATCTCGTTCGACAAGTTTTCCGTATCCTTATCGCTAATTTTATCGGCGCCTACGATGACGCGAAGCTCGCGGCCCGCCTGTATAGCGTATGTCTTCACTACGCCCGGATAAGAAAGGGCGAGTTGTTCCAAATCGTTCAGTCGCTTGATGTAAGCCTCGACAATTTCGCGGCGTGCACCCGGACGTGCCCCTGAAATCGCGTCGCAGACCTGGACAATCGGGGCGAGCAGCGATTGCATCTCCACCTCGTCGTGGTGAGCGCCCACCGCGTTGCAAATATCCGGTTTTTCCTTGTACTTCTCGCACAACTTCATGCCCAAGATTGCGTGCGGCAGTTCCGGCTCGTCGTCGGGCACTTTTCCGATATCGTGGAGCAAGCCAGCGCGTTTTGCCTTCTTCGGATTCAAACCTAACTCCGATGCCATGACTGCACAGAGGTTCGCCGTCTCGCGAGCATGTTGCAACAGGTTCTGCCCGTAGGACGAGCGGTATTTCATCTTACCGATAAGGCGGATAAGCTCAGGATGCAATCCGTGGATACCTAAATCGATTGCCGTGCGTTTCCCGGTCTCGATTACTTCTTCCTCCACCTGCTTCCGCACTTTGTTTACGATTTCCTCGATGCGTGCCGGGTGGATACGTCCGTCTTGTACCAACTGGTGCAGGGCGAGGCGGGCAATCTCGCGGCGGACAGGGTCGAAGCCCGAGAGAACGATAGCTTCGGGCGTATCGTCCACCACGATTTCGATTCCCGTGGCAGCTTCGAGCGCCCGGATATTGCGGCCCTCGCGTCCGATGATGCGGCCCTTGATTTCGTCGGAGTCGATATGGAAAACGGTAATCGAGTTCTCGATGGCCGTTTCCGTCGCTACTCGCTGGATAGACTGGATGACGATTTTCTTGGCCTCCTTGTTGGCCGTCATTTTCGCATCCTCCATGATTTCGTTGATGAAAGAAGCCGCTTGCGCCTTGGCCTCGTCTTGGAGCGATTCGACAAGCCGCTCTTTCGCTTCCTCGGCGGAGAGGCCGGAGAGGGTTTCGAGGTGTTCGATCTCGCGCTGGTGCAAGACGTCCAGTTCTTCCTTTTTCTTCTCGACCAATTCCAGCTGCGATGCGAGATTCTCCTTCACCGCCTCGATCTCGGCATTTTTGCGCTGCAATTCGTCCTGCCGCTGGTTCAGCGACATTTCGCGCTGCTTCAATTTGGCTTCGACGGACTGGATTTTCGCCTGGCGCTGCGAAACCTGCTTCTCCAAATCAGATTTCAGGTGCAGGAACTTCTCCTTCACCTCCAGCAACTTGTTCTTTTTGATTACTTCTGCTTCTTTTTCAGCCTCGCGGAGCACGGATTCGTAACGAGACCTTGCCAAGAAGCGTAAAACAAACCATGTTAGCAAGCCCCCCACTATGAAGGCTCCTAAGGATATGATTATGTATAACACCATTTAATTAATAATTTTTAGTCGTTTATATTTTATGATACAAAAAAAGCACTCCTTTGCGCGCCCATGGCACGCCCAGCAGTGCGGAGAATCCGTATGTCGATAGCCACATTTCACCCTTTCAGGTAGTCTTCCAGCTCTTGCTTCAGCTCGCTGATTTTTTCCACGAAAGGGGTCGTTTCGTTCACCTCCTCGTAGCGGAGGTTGCGGAACGACAGCTGGAAAGCCGTCATCGCCAGCAAGTCCATCGCGTCCACCGACGCATCGTTCTCAAATAATTCATGCCTGTACTGGAACATCTTGCTGTTGATCTGCGCCGCCGCTTTCCGGGCCCGTTCCTCGTCGGACCGCCGGATTGTCAGCGGGTAACGCCTCCCGGCTATTTCTATATGTATAAGAAATTTGTCGTCCATCGACTTTTATTCATTCAATAGTGCAATGCACTTATCTACTTCCCGCACCAGTCTCGACACCCTCGACTTGGCCGCTTTCATGTCGTTTTCGCTCACGGAAACGACGCGTGCCGTCAGCAGGTTGTCGCATCTCGTCGTCAAGTCCCGTATCCGGCCAAGCGCTTCCTGCAGGGCCTTTTCCCGCTCTGCCAGCGCGGTTTCGAGCTCGGCTATCCGTTGTTTACGTGCTTCGCACAAGGCGATTAGGTCGCGGACCCGCACCTCGAACACGGCCAGTAGCTTTTCTCCTTCTTCGGTCATCTTGCAACAAAATGTACACAAAAATAGGGTATAGATTTCAATTCTCCAAGACTTCGCGGATTTTTTCGGGTAAAATCTTCCGCGGCGGGTGGGCATAAAAAAACACGCAGATGAAACCGCCCGCCCTGCGCCCCCCGGCCTCCCTGCTGGGAATAAATCGTTTACACCGGGGCGGCTTCTTTCGCGTCCGCCATTTCGTCTGCGTGAACCAGAATTCTTCGGCTTTAGGCCAAAGAGACATACATCTCGCCGGCTGTCTCTTCGAAAACTAACTTGCCTTCCTTCGCCAACCAGCCCAAAGCTGCGTACATGTCTTTCTCAGCTTTGATTTTCGTCGCTTTCTTCAACGCTTTGAGCGTCATTTTGCCTCCGTTGTTCAATGCATTCCAAACAACTCCGGCATTTGTCCCAATTAACTCAATCATTTTTGCTCTATATTTAGTTAGATATTCTTTCTTCTAAACGCGGCAAAATTAAAGATTAAATCGGAATCACAAAAAAATATAAAATAAAATTTCTCCTTTTTCTGCCTCAAATCGCCTTTTTTTAGTCCAGGACACGCATCTCGGCCTGTCCCCCGGAGGTAATCAGGCTCATTTCTACCTCCTCCGCCTCGGCATAGCGGCGCAGGAGCCGGACGGCGTAGTCGCCCGCGTCGAAGAGTCCCTCGCGCCCCGAGTAGCCGTTGATGAGCAGGAGCAGGCTGCGCGTCGTGCCGGAAATCTTCGTCCGCTCCTCGTCGCTCGTCGGCGTCCCGACGCCCCCCACCGCGTCGCGATAGACCGGCAGCCCCTCGATGTTCAGCTCGCCGCGACCGATACCGCAGTACGGCTCTCCCCGCCGGCCGACGCCCAAGCGGAGCGCGCCCACAATTTTCTCCGCATCGAAGCCCCCGATGGAAAATCCGCTGCGCAACGAGACGAGGTTCACCAAATCGACCACCGTATCTATGCGGTAGAGCGACAGCCCTTTGACTACGCGCCGCAGCAGCGATTCCGCCGACGGGCGATAGCGGTTCGGGTCTTTGCCGAAGCATCGGTAGGCCACGCGCGTCGCCGCGATGGGTTGCCACTTGTTGATTTCTTCGAGCGCGACCGTCGCGCGTATCTCCTCTTCCTCGGCACGGATTTCGTCCCAAAGTTCCGGGTTGCTCGGCGTATTCACCACCCGGGCTGCCACCGCGAGGACGTGCAGGTAGGGGCAGACGTTCAGGATTTCTTCTGATATCGTGATAGGTATCATTGTCTTTGTTTTTAGATAAATGTGAATATTTGTTGTTATTTCGGGTGCAAATATCGGAAATAAAAATCTACGACGGTGCTTCCTTTTTCCAGGAAATGCTGTCGTAGCCTACGACAGGGCTTTTTTTCAGAAAAATCGGTCGTCGTACCCTACGACAGGGCTTTTTTCCAGAAAAATCGGCTGTCGTACCCTACGACAGAGCTTTTTTCCAGAAAAATCGGCTGTCGTAGGCTACGACGGCTCTTTTTTCCAAAAAAATGCACCGTCGTAGATTTTTTAAATAGAAAAATATTTTCCTCTCAATGAAATTACCTACCTTTACGACCGATAATTTGTTGTTTTACCAAAAAGGGAATTGTCTATGACTAAAATTAAACAGTTAGCATTAACTCGCCTCCACGTCGAAGAAGATTTCGGTTTTCAACAGTTGGTGGTGGCCGAGACGCCCCGCCTGAAGCTGGAAACGGAAAGCGGAGGCGGCGACGAGGACCTCCCGGTAGTCCAGAGCGCGCTGGACTCGCCGTTTGCCGAGGCCCTGAAGACGAAGGTCGAGACTTTCAAAACGGCACACGAAAATTTCGATGCCGCACTGAAAGGCGACTCGCAAGCCCCTTCCAGCGCAGCAGTTTCGCAAGCTGACGAAGCACGCGACTATGCTTGGAGAGGTTTGAGCAGTTATGTGAAAGCGTTGCTGATGCATCCGAGAAGCGAGGTCGTCGCGCTCGCATCAAAGACGAAGGATATTTTGGATAAGTACGGGAACCCGACGTCGCTCACGCAGACGGAAGAAAGCGGTGTGATTCACAACACGCTGCAGGAACTGGAGGCTATGCCGGAGGAAGAACGTACGGAAATGGGTATCGATGAATGGAATGAACGCCTCCGCACCGAAAACGACAAGTTCGTCCAGCTGGTGAAGCAGAAAGCGGCGGAAGAGGCGGCCCTCAACGTCGGTATCATCAAACAATCGCGAAAGGAGGCCGACAACGCCTACCGCTCGCTGGTCAATATGATTAACATGCTCGTCGAGGTCGAAGGCGACGAGAATTATAAGGATTTCATTGCTGTTGTAAACAAGCACATTGAAAAACAACAGAAGACGTTGAAAAACCGCGAATCGCGCGGCGACGACGACTCGGACGATACCGACGAGACGCCGGAAGAGCCGACCGACACACCGGACAACCCTTCTGAAACTCCGGACCAGCCGACCGACACGCCGGACGAGACTCCGGAAAATCCGGACGAACAACCTGGCGGACAGGAAGACGACGACCGTCCGGTCGTGCAGTGATGCACCATGAGGTAAAGTAATCAATGGAAAGAGGTCTCCCGAACGCGCTGAATCGGGAGGCCTCTTTTTTTGTCTTGAAAAACATGGGATAAGTCCTACGGGATTATTCGCGGAGTAGGATACCCGTGAGAATCCGCCCGCTCCGGACGCCGAGACGCCGCGCCGAGAAGAAATCTTCGGGGTTGGAATAGGTGCAGATGCCGGCGACCTCGATGTTCCGAGCGATAAGGCCGGCTTTCTCCAAGAGAAGGCTGTTGGCGAGCCAAAGGTCGATATGCGCCTTATGCGTCAGCGGATTGCGGCACGAGAGGCGGGAGATTTCGCCGTCGCTCCAATTGCCGGAGGCGGCAAAAGCGCGGAGCACCTCGTCGCCCACTTCGAAGGCTTCCCGGCTGATGGAGGGGCCTATCGCCGCCAACATCCGCTCCGGCCGGCAACCAAAGCGGCGGACCATCTCGCCGACTGCCACGCCCACGATGTTTTTCACCGTTCCGCGCCAACCGGCGTGTATCGCGGCGACCGTTTCCGTCTCCGGCGAATAGAGCAGCACCGGCACGCAGTCGGCCGTCGTAACCGCGACGCAGATGCCGGGGACGTTGGTAATCAGTCCGTCCACGCCCTGCAAACAGCTCGATTTTTCCGAAGGAGATAGGGAAAGGAAGGTATCGTCCAAGACCCGGACGACGGCGCCGTGGACTTGCTCGGCGACGAAAAGGCTTTCCACGCGGAAGCCCATGACATGCGCCAGACGGCGGCGGTTTTCGCGGACGGCAGCCGGATTGTCGCCCGCAAAGGCCCCCGGATTCATGGAGGCGTAAGCGCCCGTGCTGACACCGCCCCGGCGCGTAGTTATAAAATGAGAAATGTTGCAACAGCGGGCGAGGCCGTTCAGTTGCAACATTTCCGCGTCAGGCGTTGGGAGAAGATGGGTTGTCGGGGTTGTCTTCATCGTCGTCATCCTCATCCCAGTCGTCGTAGTCTTCGTAATCCACGAAATCGTCGTCCTCGTCGGCCACGGGGATGATAAAGTCGTCGTCCTCGTCGGCCGGAAGCTGGGAGACGTCGATGTTCTTGTGGACGATACGCTCGACCTCGTGGAAAGTCTCGCGGTTCAATTCTTTCCAAAGCAAATCCTTCAGTTCGGTAATTCCCAGCTGCGTGATGGAGGAAATGAAGACGGCGGGGATGCCGTCGGGCAATTCGCGACGCATTTCCTCGATTAGCTCCTCGTCGAGCATGTCGCACTTCGTGATGGCCAGGACGCGAGGCTTCGTCGCCAAATCCGGGTTGTACTTCACCAGTTCGCCGTCGAGGATGGCATATTCCCGTCGAATATCATCCGCGTCCGCCGGAACCATGAAAAGCAACAAGGAATTCCGCTCGATATGACGGAGGAAGCGCAAACCCAGGCCCCTCCCCTCGCTGGCGCCCTCGATGATGCCGGGGATATCCGCCATGACGAAAGAGCGGTGGTCGCGATAGCTCACGATGCCGAGGTTCGGCTCGAGCGTGGTAAACGGATAGTTGGCAATCTTCGGTTTGGCAGCGGAGACGACGGAAAGGAGGGTGGACTTCCCGGCGTTGGGAAAGCCCACGAGACCGACGTCGGCCAAGAGCTTCAGCTGGAGAATAACCGTCCGCTCCTGGGCAGGTTCGCCGGGCTGGGCGTAACGCGGGGCTTGATTCGTTGCCGTCCGGAAATTCCAGTTTCCCAGACCGCCGCGTCCGCCTTTGAGGAGCATAACTTGCTGTCCGTCCTCCGTAACATCGCAAATAAACTCGCCCGTTTCCGCATCATAGACCACCGTACCGCAGGGCACTTCGATGACGCGGTCCTCGCCGTCTTTGCCGAAGCTGCGCTTGGCTCCGCCGCTTTCGCCGTTCGTGGCAAGGATATGCCGCTCGAACTTGAGGTGGAGAAGTGTCCAATAGTTGCGGTTTCCGCGCAAATAGATATGGCCGCCCCTGCCGCCGTTGCCGCCGTCGGGACCGCCCTTCGGGAGGTACTTCGCACGGCGGAAATGGGAGGAGCCGCGCCCGCCTTTACCCGAACGGCAATAAATCTTTACGTAATCTACAAAGTTGGAATCAGCCACGTTGCGAAGGATTATTTATTTACAGCATTGATAGCGTCTTTGATACGGCCGAAGATTTCTTCGATGGAGCCCATGCCGTGAATGGCCACGTGCTTGCCCTCGCCGATATAATAGTCTGCCAACGGCGCAGTCTGCTTGTGATAGACTTCGAGGCGGGACTTGATGGTCTCGAGGTTATCATCCGAGCGGCCGGAAATCTTGCCACGCTCGAGGAGGCGCTTCACCAGTTCATCTTCATCGACTTGCAGGTTGAGCATGACGGAAACGTCCGTACCGCGCTCGTTGAGCATGGCTTTGAGGGCTTTTGCCTGCGGGATGGTGCGGGGGAAGCCGTCGAAGATAACGCCTTTGGAATTTTCCTTGCTGTCGAGGACTTTTGCCAACATATTGACGATAAGGTCGTCGGGAACCAGCTGGCCCTTCTCGATATAATCCTTGGCGATCTTGCCTAACTCGGTTTCGTTCTTCATTTCAGCGCGGAGCACGTCGCCCGTCGAAATGTGGTCCAAACCATACTCTTTGATAATCAACTCGCTCTGCGTCCCTTTGCCGGAACCCGGAGCACCGAAAATAACGATATTCAACATATTATTTCTTCTTATATTAGGAATAAACTTCTGTTTTCAACTTATAAATGTCTTTGTAGGCGCGGCCCAGACCGTCGTAATCCAAACCGTGGCCGACGATGAAGTCCGGAGCGATATTTAAGCCGATATAATCCGGCTCCAGCTCGCACTTCAGGGCTTCCGGCTTGAAAAGCATGGCGACAATCTTGACTTCCTTGGCGCCACGTTCCTCCATCATGCGTTTCATGCATTCCATCGTAAAACCGGTGTCAATCAGGTCTTCCACGAGGAAAACCGTCTTGCCTTCCACATCATCGACGACGGGCATCACCTCGTGCAGCACGCCGGTACTTGCCAGCCCTTCGTACGACGAATAACGGGCAAAAGCCAAGCGATACGGGCCGTCTATGGCCTTCATCAGCTCGGATGCAAACATAAACGCACCGTTCAGCATACAGACGAACAGCACGTCCTGCTCTTCCACGTCGGCAAGGCCCAAGTCGGCCTTGATTTGCCAAGCTACTTCCTCGACTGCCTCCTGAATCTGTGCCTCAGGGATAAACAGCTCGAAAGTCTTATCATTTAATTGGATTGTTCTCATCTTGCTTGTCTCTTTCATTTGGGGAGGCAAAGGTACGACAAGCGGACGAAGTTTGCAACCCCTCGCGGGGAGATTCTTGCCGCTGATAGACGGGCTTGCCTATTCGGTGGATGTGCTCCTTCAATGCTTCGTTTTTCAAAGTCCTGAAGAGGGAAATATCAAAATGGTATGGCAAGAAGGATTCATCGAGGGCTTCCGCCAAATGATTCAAGTCCTGCCGTGTCAATCGCTCGCCGAACAGCGTCAAATCGACATCCGAGAAAGGCTTGTGCGTGCCTTTAGCCCGCGAGCCGTACAAGACGACCTGTTCGATGCGTTCGTTCCGGGCGAATATTTTCCGCAGGGTTTCCCATTCCAAAGTTGTCAGTCCGTACATAAAACCCTCCGTTTTTCATTCGGGAATCGCAAGCATGGCCGCCTCGAAGCGGCAGAAAAGAGGATGATAGACGCGCACGATACTCTCATAGATTTCTTCCGCCGTCTCGTCATCGTAATTGTGCGAGGTCAGGTTGCGGTCTTCGATGGATTCCATCCAGCGCCGATCGTCAATCAATCCCATCTCGAGCGCCTTCCGGATAGCGTCGCGCGAGCCTCGTATATCCGTATATCCTTGGTACTCGGCATAATCCTTCATGACTTTCCAAGCCAACTCGTGCGTATATTCAAAGCGCTGGATTAAACCTTCTTGCAGCAGAGCCTCCAGCTCGTTTCCTGCCGTCTCGTGCTGCTGCATGATTTCTACAGCCTGCGTCAGCCGGGCGAGGGCTTTCCGATAATTCGAAAAGCGTTGCTGCCACCGTATGTCTTGTTCTTTCTTCGCCATATCTTTCCCCCCGATTTCTTGCCCGCAAAGATAGATATTTTCCCACGAATCCCTACCTTTGCCCCGCTTTATCTTCACAATACTATGCAACTAATCGCTGATAGCGGCTCGACCAAGACGACTTGGTGCGTGGCCGACAAGGGTTCCGCCGTGGCGCAGAGGCTGACGGGCGGGATGAACCCGTTTTTCCAGTCGGAGGAGGAAATGCGGCGGCTCCTCGCCGAGGAATTGCTCCCCGGCCTAGAAGGTTTTGCCATCACGCAGGTTTTCTTCTACGGAGCCGGCTGTGCTTTCCCCGCGCAGACGGAAGCAGTGCGCCGCGCTGTACTTTCACTCTGGAACGGGGCGGATGTCCGTGTCGAGAGCGACCTCGTCGGCGCCGCGCATTCCCTCTGCGGAGACGAGGCGGGAATCGCCTGTATCCTCGGGACGGGCTCGAATTCATGCCTATACGATGGACGCAGCATCCGGCAACAGGTCTCGCCCCTCGGCTTTATCCTTGGCGACGAAGGGAGCGGGGCTGTCTTGGGCAAACTTTTGGTAGGGGACTGCCTGAAGGGGCAGCTTCCCCCGGAAATTTCGCGCCGCTTCCTGGAGGAATATCGCTTGACGCCGCAGATAATCCTCGACCGCGTTTACCGGCAACCCTTCCCCAACCGGTTCCTCGCCAGCCTCTCGCCGTTCTTGGCCCGGCATCTGGATGTGCCCGAAGTCCGGCGCATCGTCTTCGGCAGTTTCCAAAGTTTTTTCCGCCGCAATGTGATGGCATACGAGGGATACAACCGCCTGCCGGTCCATTTCACCGGCTCGGTGGCCTACTACTACCGCCCGGTGCTGGCTGAGGCAGCTGCGTCGGTGGGTATCCGCCTCGGGAACGTCGTGCGCGACCCGATGGACGGCCTCATCCGTTTCCATGCCCCCGAAAAATGACGCTATACCTTATATTATATGAATAAAACGAGAAAAATATACTGGCGTAGGGGTACGAAAACCTCCCGCCGACGGCAGCGACGTTTCGTAGGGGTACGAAAGCCTCCTGCTGACGGCAGCAGCGTTTCGTAGGGGTACGAAAGCTTCCCGCCGACGGCAGCGCGTTTTCGTAGGGCTACGCTCATATAATTCATCATTCATAATTCACCATTCCAAATTTTCCAGATGGCATTTGAAAAAATAACAGAATCCGAATCCTACTATCGCGACTTAGACCGGATGCCGGTCAGCGAAATCCTTGATAACATCAACCGCGAAGATCAGAAAATCGCCCTTGCCGTCCGCCGCGTCCTGCCGGCGATAGAGAAGCTGGTCGAGGCCCTCGTCCCCCGGATGCAGCGGGGCGGACGCCTGTTTTACCTCGGAGCCGGAACCAGCGGGCGACTCGGCGTGCTCGATGCCTCCGAACTGCCTCCGACATTCGGTGTCCCCGACACGTGGGTAGTCGGCCTCATCGCAGGCGGCGACCGAGCGTTGCGCCATCCCGTCGAGGCCGCAGAAGACGACGCCGAGCGGGGCTGGCAAGAGCTGGAAGCACGCGGAATCTCGGAGCTCGACACCGTCGTCGGCATCGCCGCATCCGGCCGGACGCCATACGTGATAGGGGCTTTGCGCGAAGCCCGGCGACGGGGAATCCTGACGGCGGCCATCGCTTGTAATCCCGATTCTCCCATGGCGGCAGAGGCCGACATCGCCATCGAGCCTATCGTCGGACCAGAGTTTGTAACCGGCAGCACCCGCATGAAAAGCGGCACGGCGCAAAAGATGGTTCTCAACATGATTAGCACGGCGACGATGATTCGCCTCGGTCGGGTGCGGGGAAACCGTATGGTAAACATGCAACTCACGAACCAAAAGCTGGTGGACCGGGGCACGCGGATGTTGCAGGCCGAATTGGGGCTGGGCGAGGAAGAGGCGCGGCGGCTGCTCCTGCTGCACGGCTCGGTCAGCGAAGTGCTGGACAACTATCCCCACGAATGGCGGCTGAACCAATGAAGGGCGGTGATTTTTCGCACTTTTTTCATTACCTTTGCCGCGTTTTACAAACTAATATTCAAAACAAGAAGATACGATGAATTTCATTACAAAATTATTCCAGAAAGAAGCGGCGGCGGAAGCAGAAGCCACGAAAGGGTCGGTGGAAGAGTTCGTTTCCCTCGTACGCGTTTATTATCAGGCAATCATGGCCATGAACCTTGGCATCACGAACTTGAACATCTTGCCCGACTTGAAACTGTTCAAACAGATGCTGAAAGTGCCGACGCAGAACAACAAGCTGGGCGCGGCCGAGAAAGCACGGGTCAAGAAAGTCCTGATGCAGGATTACGGCTTGGGCGAGAGCTTTTTCCACGAGATGGACGCGTCGGTGAAACGGAGCTGCAAGAAGCCACAGGATATCCAGAGCTATTTCATCCAATTCCAAGGATTCAGCCAGGAATTGTTCAATTTGATGGGCGGGTTGATGTCGCTCAAGTTCCGTTTCGCCATCCTCTTCAAGAAATTGCTCTATGGGCAGACCGTCAAGACGGTGCACGAAATCATGACCCGTTCGGAGTGGAAAGACGTCAGCGTGCAGAAAGCTGCGTGGAGCGTCCGGACCTATGCCAACCGCTTAGGTTATTCGGAACAATGGATTACGGATTTCGTTTACAATGTCGTCCTGCTGGCCCGTGAAGACCAGAAACGCGAGGCGAAGGAGAAACGCAAGAAGAAAGCCTGAGGCAAACGTATGGTAGAGAGACATCCGCTCGGTTTTTTCCTTCCGGCCAACGCGCAGCTGCTGATGCTGGGGAGTTTTCCGCCTCCCCGGACGCGCTGGTCGATGGAGTTCTACTACCCGAACTTCCAGAACGATATGTGGCGCATCATGGGATTGATTTTCTATGACGACAAGGATTTCTTCGTCGAAAAGCCACGCAAGTTCAGCCTCGAGAAAGCGAAGTCGTTCTGCCTTACGCGCGGCATTGCCTTGGGAGATACGGGGCAGGAAGTCGTCCGGCAAAAGGGCAACGCCTCGGACAAGCATTTGGAAATCGTTACGCCCATCGACCTCGACGAGGTGCTGGAGAAGATTCCCCGATGCCAGGCCATAGTCGTTACGGGAGAAAAGGCGGCAAGCACGCTCCTCAGCATCCTGCCGCCTATGCCGGCTCCGGCCGTGGGGACGAGCGAAGGCTTCGAGTGGCGGGGACGGCGGCTCCGTTTGTATCGGATGCCCTCATCGTCCCGAGCCTACCCAAAGCCGCTCACGGAGAAAGCCGCTGTTTACCGGAAGATGTTCGAGGAAATTGGCATGGTGCCGGTTTCCTCATAAAGCGTCCACTGTAAACTCGATGGTTTCCTGCTCTTCGTGCCAATTTTCGATGAGAAACTTGCCCGTGTTTCCTCCGGGAAACCGCTCTTTGATGACGATAGCCAGCGCAAGGCGCGTGTTGGCAGAAAGTGTCGAAGTGAGGTTCTGAGAAAGGGTTTCGACCGAGCCGTCAGCGCGGGTAATACGCAACTCGAGCATTGGATTCGGAGCCGAGGGGAAGAGCATGACTGTCGCGTTGCTCATCGAGGTGCCGTCGGTTGAACGCTCGAGGTCGAACTTGACGGTCTTGGTCTGGTTTTCCGGCTCCCCGGTATAAAAGTTTAGCTTTTCCGCAATGCTTCCGATACGGACTTGCATTCCTTTGATTTCGGAGCTGAACGCACCCCGGTCGTCCCGCGTTACGGTAACTTTCAGGCCAGCTACCACACGGCGGAGCGTAGCTTGGAAATCTTCTGCTGTATGCGTTTCCTGCACGGCATGGACTAAATCATAGACCGGACGGTACGTATCTTCGCCCGGATTCTCGCGGAGAGAAAAATAGAGGGTGGAGACATCGACTCCTTCGCTGAATCCCGGCTCGTGAATAGCCGGCTTGTCGAACGTCGGTTCTTCGTAGTTGGGGGTTGCCCAATAAACCACATTGTAAGAACCCGCCGGAAGGCTAAGCGGACTGTTCGTCCCACTCACGTGCCCATCGGTGATGTGATATGTAGCACAAACCGGCAGAAGCCGTCCGTTCACATAGTTCCCGAAGAACGTAGAAGATTCCGACTGGCAGGGATAGGCCTGCAAGATGCCCGTCAAGGGACTTTGGCCGTTCGGCTCGTCGAGTGCGGCACGCACGGTCGGTGTAACCAGTTTCTCGCCCGAAGGCGTTACTAAACTCTCTTCGTCTTTGCTGCATGAGGTAAAGACAGAAGTAAGGCAGATGAGAGCTGCCATGTAAAACATTATCCGTTTCATAACCTAAAAAGTTTTAAAGGATTTATAACTGAGAAGAGATTGACGAAAGGCTATGCGCCCTTCTTTCGTATCTGATTCGGTGTAAAGGTACGCCTTCTTTCTGAACTTCCGCAAGAAAAGTCCATTATTCGTCAAATATTGAGCTTTTCACATTTTCCTTAATCTTTGCTAACCTTTGGCCTCGCTGCCTTCTTGCCTTTCCTCAAAAACCTCGGTATGTAACCGAAAATTCATCAGTCCCCCGTTGCGCATCCCACCCGAATATCTACCTTTGCACCCCGAAAAAAATTAGCGTTTGTTTAGGTTATGAAGAAAAGTCTGATTGCCCTCTCTTTCGGCACGTTGGGATTGGGCATTGCCGAATTTGTGATGATGGGAATCCTGCCCCGTGTAGCACATGCACTGAATGTCTCTATCCCCTCCGCCGGGCATTTCATCTCCGCCTATGCCCTCGGTGTTTGTTGCGGCGCACCGATGCTGATACTTTTGCGCAAACGGCCGATGAAGCAAGTCCTCCTTTTTCTGATGTCGCTGATGATGCTCGGCAGCTTCTGTGCCGCGCTTGCCCCAAGTTATTGGATGATGCTTCCGGCGCGTTTCATTTCCGGATTGCCGCACGGTGCGTATTTCGGCGTAGCCTCTATTGTTGCTTCAAAATTGGCAGAGAAGGGAAAGGAATCAGAAGCGGTAGCTATCATGATAGCCGGGATGACCTTCGCGAACCTCTTCGGCGTCCCGCTTGGGACATTGCTCAGTACGTATCTCTCGTGGCGACTGGTCTTCGGTCTCGTAGTCGTTTGGGGAGCACTGACGCTCTACGCGATTTATCACTGGGTTCCTTATATCGAACCCTTGCCCGACACCGGTTTTCGTGGACAATTCCGCTTCCTGCGCCATTTGGCACCGTGGCTTTTGCTCGCCGCAACGATGATGGGCAATGGCGGGGCGTTCTGCTGGTACAGCTATGTCAGTCCGATGCTAACACACATCTCCGGCTTTAAACCCGAAGCTATCACCGGCCTGATGATACTCTCTGGCGCAGGGATGGTGCTTGGGAATCTCTGTGGCGGACGGCTGAGCGTCTATTTCTCCCCCGGAAGGACGGCGGCAGCGATGCAGGGACTGATGGCTATTGCGCTGCTCTGCATTTTCTTCTTCGCGCCTTACCGCTGGGTAGCCGTCTTCCTGATGTGCATTGTAACATTCTGTCTCTTCGGCGTCAGCAGTCCCCAGCAATTTCTTCTGATTAAGTTTTCCCCCGGTGGCGAGATGCTGGGCGCGGCGAGCGTGCAGATGGCATTCAACCTGGGGAATGCAGTTGGGGCGTATTGTGGAGGCCTGCCTATCGAGGCTGGTTTGGATTATCGCTACCCGGCGCTCATCGGACTCTTCTTCGCCCTCGTCGGCTTCGCGTTGCTGTTCTATTTTTACCATAGGTATGAAAAGAGGATGATTTAAGGCAAGATTTGGTTGGATAATTCACTCAGAATATCGAACTTTGTCGGCAAATCATTAAAACAAACAACTATGAGCAATTGGTCAACTGTTTTATTTGCAGCAATTGGGTATAAACTTTTAAAAGACAAATAATATGGACAGCATTGATTATCTCCTTATGTTTTACTCCATGTGCATCGTCTTCGGCGGTGGCTTCCTCTTTTGGATAACAAAAACCAAGAGCGGGCGGAAATGGTTGAAAGGTCGTTAGCCTACAGCCGTCGGGAGGTTCCCGAAGGGTTTCGGAGACTTCCCGAAAGCCTCAGAGTAATCCCCGAAGCTCTTCGGCGGTTTTCCTAAACCTTTAGCCGCATCCCCGCTCGTATGCGTACTATTTTCACCGACAGTACCTTCTTCAGCGTTTTCCCCCACAATCCGGCGGAGGTGGTGAAGAGCAAAACCGCAATCAGCCTACACTTGTCTTCCTCTATTCCGTCCGTACCGACCATGCAGGCCACAAATATAAATGGATGTCCCCGGAATACATCAAATCCATCGAAGAGGCCGACGTGAAAATCGGCAAGCTGTTGGAACAGATGAAACAAAACGGCATCTACGACGATACCCATTTCTTCTTCCTCACCGACCATGGCGGCATCGAGTACGGCCACGGCGGGGTCAGCACCGACGAAATGATCGTCCCTTGGGGGCTTACAGGACCGGGTATCGCGAAGGGACTCCGGATGACGGAACCAAACAACACCGTGAACACCGCCGCTGTCATCCTTCGCCTCTTCGGCGTCGAACAGCCTAAAGCCTGGACGGGTGAGGTGCCGGCAAGTATTTTTGCTTAATCCTTTACCTTTATATAATAAGAAAGCCGCCCGGACTCCCTCCGAGCGGCTTCCCTTTAGCCTTTTCCCGCTAAATTATTTCTTCTTGCGGTTACCGTAGCGGCTCATGAACTTATCTACGCGACCTGCCGTATCAACCAACTTGGATTTACCAGTATAGAACGGGTGGGAGGTGTTAGAAATTTCCACTTTGACCAGCGGATATTCAACGCCGTCGATAACAATCGTATCTTTCGCATTGATTGTTGAACGCGTGATGAATGTGTCATCATTTGACATGTCCTTGAACACTACAGGACGATAATTCTCAGGATGAATACCTTTCTTCATTGTCTTATCTGATTTTAATTATTATTCTACTTATAGATTGGTAACCGGTATTTTCGGCTTGCAAAGGTAGATATATCTCGCGAATAAACAATAGCTTTTCCCGCATTTTTTCCAACGAAATTTATTTTCAGTTATTTTATCCATTTGATGACGTTATTTTAAAGGGAATATCCTATCTTTGTGTCAAATTTTTAATCACTAACGTAATAACATATACAATTATGGTAAGTTACAAAGAATTAGGTTTGGTGAACACGAAAGAGATGTTTGCCAAGGCCATCAAAGGCGGTTACGCCATCCCAGCTTTCAACTTCAACAACATGGAACAATTGCAGGCCATCATCAAGGCTTCCGTAGAAACCAAATCTCCGGTTATCCTGCAGGTTTCCAAAGGTGCACGTAACTATGCAAACCAGACGTTGCTGCGCTACATGGCTGAAGGTGCTGTTCAATATGCCAAGGAATTAGGTTGCGAAAACCCGCAGATCGTCCTCCACTTGGACCACGGCGATTCCTTCGAATTGTGTAAGTCTTGCGTGGACTTAGGTTTCTCTTCTGTCATGATCGACGGTTCTCATCTGCCTTACGAAGAGAACGTTGCCTTGACAAAGAAGGTTGTTGATTATGCTCACCAGTACGACGTAACGGTTGAGGGCGAACTCGGTGTCCTGGCCGGCGTTGAAGATGAAGTTTGCGCTGAACACCACACTTATACGAACCCTGAAGAAGTAATCGACTTCTCAACTCGTACAGGTTGCGATTCTTTGGCTATCTCCATCGGTACTTCTCACGGCGCATACAAGTTCAAACCCGAACAGTGCCACGTTGACCCGGCTACTGGCCGCTTGGTTCCTCCTCCTTTGGCATTCGACGTTTTGGACGCTGTGATGGAAAAACTCCCGGGCTTCCCTATCGTTCTCCACGGTTCTTCTTCTGTTCCTCAGGAATATGTTGAAATGATCAACAAGTACGGTGGAAACCTCGAGGCTGCCATCGGTATTCCGGAAGACGAGCTCCGCAAGGCTGCTAAGTCTGCCGTTTGCAAGATCAACATCGACTCCGACTCTCGTCTGGCTATGACGGCTGCCATCCGCAAAGTATTTGCTGAAAAACCGGCTGAATTCGACCCGCGCAAATACCTCGGCCCGGCTCGCGACGAAATGGAGAAGCTCTACAAGCACAAAATCTTGAATGTTTTGGGTTCTAACGATAAGTTATAATCCTTTACATAGTTAAGGTTCATTAGACGGGGGGCGCATCGAAAGATGCGCCCTTTTTTTGTTGCCAAGCCTACGACAAGAGAAATTCGGCTCAATCCGTTAACAAATTTTCACCACCAGAGCGACTTGAGAAAAAGCGAGGCTGTCGTAGGGTACGACAAGGGTTCTTGAGGATTATTTGCCCTGTCGTAGGGTACGAAAGCACTTCTTGGGAAAAAGCGAGGCTGTCGTAGGCTACAACAGCACTTCTTGGCGAAAAGTAGTCCTGTCGTAGCCTACGACGGCTCCGCTTGAAAAAAAGTTGTCCTGTCGTACATATTTTCCCCGAAAAATTTGATTTTTCTCAAAAGAAGTTCGTAACTTCGCCTCCGTTACAAGAATATACATCTAAAAAACTTTTGCCTATGAGTAAAATCAAAGAATTTGGTCTGAGTCGTCTCTGGGTCGAAGAGGATTTCGGTTTCCAGCAACTAGTCTATAAGGAGTTGCCGAAAATGGGATACGAGACAGAAGATGAGGAGGAAAATCCGGGGCAACCTTCGGTCCAGTCTGTCGCCGCCGGTACTTTCAAGGCAGGTGTGGACGCAAAGGTGGCGGCGTTCGTGGCGGCTTTCGAAAAATTCGACGAGGCGCTGAAGGACTCCGAGAAACTGGCCTCCTCCGCCCTGGTTACGAAGGCCGACGACGCTCGCGATTACGCTTGGCGCGGCGTCAGCAATTATCTGAAAGCGATGACGATGCATCCCGACGCGGATGTCGCTGCGGCGGCTGTCGAGGGTGAAGAAGTGGTAGATAAGTACGGCGACCCGACGAACCTCTCCTATACGGCGGAAAGCGGGACGCTGCACAACTTTTTGCAAGACCTTGAGGCGATTCCGTCCGAGAAACGGACGCTCCTCGGCATCGACCCGTGGACGGCTCGCCTGCGCAAGGAAAACGACGCGTTTCTGCTTGCCATCCAGCAAAAAGCGGAGGAGAAAGACGCGCGTGAGGTGGGTGTCGTGAAGGAAGCTCGGCAGGAGGCCGACGAGGCTTACCGCGCGATGGTCGATACGATTAATGTAGTGGCTAACCTGGAAGAAGGCACGACGTACGACGCTTTCATCGGCGCTGTGAACCAGCATATTGAAACGCAGAAAACGACGCTGAAAAGCCGTGCGACGCGCAACAAGAACAAAAAGGACGAGAAGCCGGAAGAGGAAGAACCGGACGATCGCCCGGTTGTACAGTGAACCATTTTTTACTGTTATACATAATTGATAATCAAGTATGGGTACTCGGGAATTTTTCCCGGGTACCCTTTTTTTATGCCCTTAAAGACTGATGGATAGCTCGACACCGACTTGGAGGGGCTTCCCTTTTTGCAGGAAAGGCTGGTTGCGCGACTCGAAGTAGAAGGCGGCGTAATCGGTGTTGGTGAGGTTGCGCGCCCAGAGGCCGACGTTCAAGATGCCCCGGCGGACGCCTGCCCGGGCGTTGAGCGTCAGGTAGAAGTCTTGCGAGATGTCGTTGCGCTCGGTCCAGAAGATTTTCCCCGTCCCGTTGAGGTTGGCCGAGGCGTAAAACTGGTCGAGCCACAGGCCGTGGAAAAGTTTGACGTACTGGAGGGCGAGGCTGGCAGTATGGCGCGGCGTGTAGGGGATATAGTTTCCCGCATAGTCGGCCTGGCCCGTGTCGTAGTCGCGGAAGGTTGCGTGGGTATATCCATAGTTCACGTCGGCCGTCAGCCCCTCAAGCAGATACGCACGGAGGGATGCCTCGACGCCGAGGCTGCGCGCACTCCCGGCGTTGGTCAGGACACGGCCGTTGCCGCTATTGACAAACTTGGTGAGCTGGAGGTCGGTGATATCCATATAGAAGAACGTCAGCTCCGCATTCAGGCGGCCGGGAAGAAGCTCGCTACGGGCGCCGAACTCATAATTCCAGCTTTGCTCAGGCTTGTAGGCGGCAACATCCTCGATGGGCGAAGGCTCGGGGATTTCCGTGGGAATCATCGCCTTGAAAGCCGACATCATATCGTATTGCATCTGTGTCTGCATCACGTCTGCCGACATTTGGACGTTATACCCCCCGGTCTTATATCCTTTGGCCACAGAAACGTAGGTGAAGGTGCGGGGCGAGCATTCGTACTTGAGCGAGACCTTCGGGAGTACCTGCCAGAAGTCCTGCGAGGTGGAAATATCGACCCGCGTCTCGTCGTACATCGAACTGAGGTCGATCAGCGCCGGACTGTTCCCGAATTGGGCGCCGAGTTGCATCTTGGCGTTGCTCTGGTAGTCCATCCGCTGATGTTCGTAGTCCAGACGCACCCCGGCAGTCAGCGAGAGGCCATCGACGAAGAGATTGTTGTAAGTCGATTGGTGGAAGAGGGCGAGGCCGTAGGAAGGCGTCTGGAAAGAGCCGGGGATGTACAGCTCCTTGTCGAGGACGACGAGGCGGGGCATCATCGTGTTCGGATTTTCGGCTACTACATTATTATATATAGGGTCGAAGACCTGTTCTTGGAAAATCTCCTGGATGCCGTCCTCCTTGAAAGTTACGGGGCCCTCGGTCTCCAGCCCCGTGTAAAAGCCGTACATACCGAGCGACCATTGGTAATTACCCTCGCGGTTGCCTTTCAGGGCAAGTTCCTGGCTGACGGCGTGTTGGCGTTGCGTCTGGTTGAGGGTAAAGATGGATTTCGGGGAAAAGTCCTGATCCATCCGCATATCGTCTTTGAAAAACTGGTAGCCCGTGGTGCTGGAGAGGATGAAAAGGTCGTTGCGATATTCGAGGAGGAGCTGGTTGGAGAACATCGTGCGGGAATAGGCCGACTCGTCGTTCATGCTGACGGGAGCAACCGTCCCCGTCTCTGCGTCATAAAGGCCGTAGGGAAAAGCCCCCTGGTCGGTATAATCAGCCGAAAACGTGTAGGAAGCCGAGAAATGCGGGGAGAAATGTCCCTCGAGGCGCAGGCGCCCGCCGACGACATTCTCCTTGTCCGCCTTTTCTCCTGTATATTCATTGGTAAAGTATCCGTTGGTATGGTCGTAATAGACTCCGGCCGTGAAGCCGATCTTCTCGCTCAAAAGGCCGTAGTGCGAAGCCTTGGCTTTGACTTGCCCGTAGTTTCCCGCCGATAGTGAGACTTTTTTCCCTTGGAAATCAAAGGGGGAAATGGTATATATCTTTACGATACCCCCCATCGCGTTGCGTCCGTAGAGCGTCCCCTGCGGACCGCGCAAAACTTCGATACGCTGGATGTCGCTCAGCTCAAAATCGAACGTACTCTTGTCGAGATAGGGAACATCATCGACATACATCCCGATGGACTGCCCGCTACTCCGGGCTCCGATTCCGCGGATGTAGATAGCCGATGTCATGCGCGAACCGTAGTCCGGGATATAAAGATTCGGCACGAACGAGCTCAAATCTTTCAAAGCACTGATCTGTCGCCCGTTGATTTGCTGCGGCGTGAAGACGGAGACCGAGCTGGGGAGCGTCCGGAAGTCATTCGTCTCTTTCGTCGATGACGTAATCACCACCTCATCGACATTCATCATCCGAATCGTGTCGTTATCAACGATTTCATCATTTTCAGCCTTCGCCATCATCTGCACACAAAAGAGCCCCATCGCGCTCCACAAAGCTATTCTTTTCATCATATAAAGCTACATTTTCTAATTGCGGATGCAAAGGAAGGAAGATTTGGCGGGATGGGCAATCACTAAATGTAGTGATTTTGGAAAGGGAGGGGAAAGGAGGGGCAGGAGTTGTGATTTTTCATTATTTTTTTTCCATTTTGTCATCGTTTTGCAACTTTTTTTCTCGTATCTTTGTTGTCGAAATAAAAACACGTTTTTTGTTTATTTTATTTTATTGTATGAAGAAGAAAAAGAAGCAAGTTCCCGGTTTGATGGGGCTATGTCTTGTCGGAGCTTTCCAACTTTGGGGCGTTCCCGCCTTCGCTTCGACAGATACAGGAGATGCTACGGCATGGGTTAGTCAGCAAAATACTTATAATCTGACTGGTAATGTAGTTGATGAACATGGAGTTCCTATCATCGGCGCAAATATCTTGGTGAAAGGGACGACAAATGGTGTGGTAACCGACATCGACGGCAATTTCACGCTTCAGGTAGCACCTGGAGACGTACTTCAAGTTTCCTATATAGGTTATAACACAGCAGAAATTAAAATTAACGGTGAAAAGACGCTCAGCATCACCCTCCGCGAGAATTCCGAGGCGCTGGACGAAGTTGTAGTCGTGGGATACGGTACGCAAACGAAAGTTAACTTGACGGGAGCCGTCAGCACCATCTCGAACGACGAGTTGCTGGACCGCCCGGTAACGAACGTATCCTCCGCCTTGCAAGGTTTGACACCAGGTGTAACGGTTACATCGGGAACCGGACAGCCGGGAGCGGATGCGGCAACTATCCGTGTGCGCGGTGTCGGTACGTTGAACAATGCCGACCCATACATCTTGGTGGACGGTATCGAAACCGGGACATTCAATACCCTCGATCCGAACGATATCGAGTCTATCTCCGTCTTGAAAGACGCAGCCTCGGCAGCCATTTATGGTTCGAAGGCAGCCAACGGCGTTATCTTGGTTACGACCAAACGAGGGAAGCTGGGGAAACCGACGGTATCGTATAGTGGCAATGTTAGCTTCTCGAAGATCAATTCTTTGGTGGACCGCTTGAGTTCTTACGACTATGCACGCCTCTACAACCAGTTGCTGCAACAAGACGGGAGCTCGCCGCGATTCACGGAAGAAGACCTCCAACTTTTCCAAAACGGAACAGATCCCTACGGACATCCGAACACGGTTTGGACAGACTATATCTTCAGAACGGGATTCATGCACAAACACAACCTGAATGTCAGCGGTGGTACGGAAGATGTGAAATATATGGCTTCGGCAGGCTTCATGGGGCAGGAAGGTACGTTGCGCAATTCAGACCGCAAGCAGTTTAACTTGCGTACGAATTTGGACATCAAGCTGTCTGAAAAATTCAATATGCGCACCAACATGGCCTTCATTAACAACAATTATTCCGAGCCGAACGCTTCCTATGGTGGCGGATACGGAACCGTGATTTGGGAAGCTATCCGTATGGCACCGTGGATTCCTTATAAGAAGGAAGATGGGAATTATGGTTCCATTTCCGATGGTAACCCCGCAGCATGGATTGACATTGACAGCCGCAAACGCTACTTGCAGCAGAACTTCTCGGGCGTTTTGGCTTTCGACTACCATGTCATCGATGGTTTGACCTTGACATTGCAAGGCGCATACGTAACAGACATCAAAGAGACGAAGGACTATCGCAAAGAATGCTGGTACGACGAAGTGAATTATCACGGGCCAGACCAATTGACAGAAACCGTCAATCGCTGGAGCCGATACACGTTGGACATCTTGGCAAACTACGAAAAGACGTTTAACGAAAACCATAACCTGAAGATTCTGGCCGGTTACAAATTGGAGAAATACGACACGAGAACGCTGACTGCTTTCCGTAAGGACTTCCCCAATAGCGACATTACAGACTTGAATGGTGGTGATTCCTCCACGCAGACCAATAGCGGTAATTCCGCAGAGTTGGGTTTGCTCTCCTACTTCGGCCGCGTCAATTATGACTATAAAGGCAAGTATTTGTTGGAAGCAGACTTCCGCGCGGATGCATCTTCACGCTTTGCCAAAGGATATCGCTGGGGTTACTTCCCGTCATTCTCTGCCGGATGGCGCATTTCGGAAGAAGACTTCATGGCGGATGCTAAAGATTGGTTACAATCATTGAAACTGAGAGGTTCTTGGGGTCTTTTAGGTAACCAAGATGCCTTGGATGAATATTATCCGTCCTTGCAGACTTTGTATATTGGAAAGAACTATCCGTTCGGAGGGACTGTAAACCAAGGTATTACGATGGTAAGCTATAAAGTGCCGACCATTACTTGGGAACAATCAACGAACTGGGGTATCGGTTTCGATGCCGTCTTCTTGAACGAGTTCTCGTTGAGCGCAGAATACTACAACCGCAAAACAACGGACATTATCATGGATATCCCGGTTTCCGACACCTTCGGTATCTCCGGAACATACCAGGACAACAAAGGTTCGTTGCGCAATAGCGGTGTGGAAGTGAACTTCAGCTGGAATCACTCCTTCAACAACGATTGGAGAATAGGCATCCATGCGAACTTCGCCTATAACAAAAATGAATTGCTCGACCTTGCCGGCGTGGACGAAATTATCAGCGGATACACCATCAACCGCGTAGGGGAAGCTTATCAGTCCTTCTATGTCTATCAAGTGGACGGTCTCTTCCAGAGCGACGAAGAAGCAGCAGCTTACGAAGCTCAATATGGCAACCCGTGGGCATTGCCGTTCAAGGGCGGTGATTTCCGTATCAAGGATGTCAATGGCGATGGCAAACTGAGCGAAGAAGATAGAGTTGTCAGCGGGACACAGCAGCCAAAAGGGACGTACGGTTTGACGTTAAGCGCCGGCTGGAAGAACTTCGATTTATCGCTCTTCTTCCAAGGTGTAACGGGAACAAATCGTTACTTCGAGCGCGACGTCGCTGGTTCGTTCATTGGCGATACTTCTCACCCGAGTACAAACTGGCTGGATGCTTGGACTCCGCAGAATACCGATACCGAATGGCCTCGCACGTTCTTGGAAGAGAACTCCATCAGCGCGCCGAACCGTGTAAACACGACCTTCTGGTGTATGAACACGAATTACTTGCGCCTCAAGAACATCAACTTTAGTTATACGTTGCCGAAATCGTGGACTAGCAAGTTGGGCATTGCCAATGCCAAGATCTACTACACGGGTGAAAACCTCTTCACCATCGATAGCCTGCCGTTCAATGTCGATCCGGAATTCCCTTCAGGCGATGGAAGAAGTTACCCGTCGAGCCAGACCCACTCTTTTGGTATTAATATTACTTTCTAATCCTAATCGATTTACATTTGAAATATGAAACTCAAAAAAATATTTGTCTGGGCAATATGCCTGTTAAGCACAAGCCTTTTCACGGCGTGCGACGATTTCTTTGATTTAAGTCCGAAAGACCAATTGACGGACAACAACTTCTGGCAGACGGAAAGCGACGTCAACGCCGCCGTAACCGCAGCCTACAACTGGTGGCCGAACAACTACTTAGGCTCGAAGTTCATCTTCTACGAAGATAGCTATTCGGATATCGGCTTCAACTACACGAACGCTTCCTATATGCGCGACATGGGACGTGGTGGTGTTTCTGCTGCCGGCGCTCCGAACTATTGGAGACAATACGAAACGATCCGTCGTTGCAACTTCGTTATCGAAAATATCGACCGTGTCCCGGCTTCGGAACTGTCTGAAGAGGCTAAGAATGAATATCTGGCTCAAGTCCGCGCCATCCGTGGATACAGCCATGCATATTTGGCAACTTGGTACGGCGACGCCGTCATCATGGACTTCATTCCGGCAACTGCCGACGAAGCGAAAGTTGCTCGCGACCCCGAAGCCGACGTTAAAGCCTTCGCGATGGAAGACCTGCGTTGGAGTGTAGAGCATATTAATGAAAAGCCTGCCGAAAAAGGTCGTATCGCCAAGGGTGCCGTCCTCTCGATGATTGCTCGCTTCAATCTCCTCTGGGGTAATTACCAGGAGGCATTGGACGCTGCCAACCAAGTCATCGCTTTGGGACAATATGAATTGGATCCGGACTTCCTGAACATGTTTTCTATGAACGGGCAGAACTCCAAGGAAATCATCTGCACCTATGAGCACGTCAAGACGACGTACGCCTACACCGACGTCATCCGTTTTTACAACAACGCCGACGGCGGCTGGGCTTCCTACACCCCTACGAAGAACATGGTCGATATGTTCGAAATGGCCAACGGCATGCGTATCGACGAGCCCGGCTCTGGCTACGACCCTGTCCACCCATTTGCCAACCGCGACCCGCGTCTGAAAAATACCGTCATCTATTCAGGCCTCGACTGGATGGGCCGCAACAACGTGCCGCGTATTTTTAACACCCTCGATAAGACTCTCCCTGACGGCTCGAACAATAATGACTACTATCTCGCCGCCGACAATGCTTCGCACACGGGTATGCTTTGGGCGAAATACCTTTACCCGAATCAATCGCAGTATTCTACGTCCATGAACGACGACGCCCTCTGCCCCATCCTCTTTCGTTACGCCGAGATTCTGCTGACGAAAGCTGAATGCCTCGTTGAGCTAAACCAGGACTTGTCCGAGGCCCTCAACATCGTCGATCAGCTGCGCTTGCGCGGCGGACACATCGCTGTCGATCGCTCTAAATACACCACGCAGGCTCAAATCCGTGAGCTCGTCCGCCGTGAACGTACCATCGAGCTCGCCGGCGAGGGCTTCCGCTACGAGGATATCGTCCGCTGGGACGAATACGATGCCAGCGGCGCCAAGACGGGACGCAAAGTCGCCGAAACCGTCATGCCCGGCGACCTTCTCCGCTTCTGCGGCACGGTGGATTATGATGAGCCCGATCCTGACCGACGCGCCGTCATCAACCCGGATGCCCCGATTGAGGATCAGCGCATCGAAGTCCGCTACTTCAACAAGCGCCAGCTCCATTTGCCGCTCCAGCAAGCCGAATTGGATGCTAATCCCAACTTGGTGCAGAACGAAGGCTATTAATTTCGAATTCTATATCTAACTTTGCAAAGGAGGTGCGCTCTCCAGGGTCTTGCCAAGGCCCTGCCGCGTCCCTCCTTTGTGTTTCATTTTAAATTTTATCATCATGTACAACAAATTAAACTTACTTCTCATTCTCCTTACCTGCGCCGTCGCACCGCTCTTGGCCGAAATCAAAATCCTGCACGGCCCGTACCTGCAAAACCTCGGCGAAAACGAGGTAACTATCGTCTGGGTCTCCGATAAACCGTCCATCGGCTGGCTCGAAATCGCCCCCGACGACGGTTCGCACTTCTACGCCACCGAGCGCCAGAAGATTTTCGACACGAAAATCGGTATCAAGAACACCTCCCGCATCCACAGCGTGAAGCTCGAGGGCCTCAAGCCGGCCACAACCTACAGATACAGGGTCTGCGCGCAAGAAGTCATCAGCCACGAGGGGCATAAGGTCATATATGGCGACATCACCACGGCCTTTAGCTACGCTAAGGAGGCTAATTCGTTCACCACCAACGACGCAACGAAGCCTTCCGTCTCGTTCGCAATGGTCAACGACATCCACGGCCGCAACGACGTCCTGGAGAACATGATCAACCAGTGCAATCTCGAGACGACCGACCTTTTCCTCTTCAACGGCGACATGGTTTCCATCTCTGACAACGAGGAGCAGATGTTCGGCGGTTTCATGGACAAGGCTGTCGAGCTGTTCGCGTCCAATCTCCCTATGTATTACTGCCGTGGCAACCACGAGACGCGCGGCGCCATGGCCCCAAACTTCAAGGACTACTTCAACCCGAAGGCCGACGAGCTCTTCTATGCCTTCCGCCAGGGGCCGGTCTGCTTCCTCGTGCTCGACTGCGGCGAGGACAAGCCGGATTCTGACGTCGAATACTACGGAATCACCGATTACGACAATTACCGCTCCAAGCAGGCCCTGTGGCTCAGCGAAATCACCCAGAGCGACCTCTACCGCAATGCGCCATTCAAGGTTGTCGTATGCCACATGCCCCCCTTCGGCGGCTGGCACGGCGAATTGGACATATTGAAGAAGTTCATCCCTGTCCTAAACCAGGCTAAACCAGATGTTTACCTCACCGGCCACCTCCATCAGTACATTCGCAACGAGGCGGGCAAAGACGGCGTTGCCTTCCCGCTCATTGTCAATTCGAACAACACGCTCCTCAAGGCCGATGCAGACGCTGGCAAGCTGGATATCCGAATCTACGACCTCGATGGGAAGATGATTGACCAGCTCGTGATCAAAAAATAAGCCTCCACGCTGATTTTCTCCCCCGGGAGGATAGGATTTACCCCATGCATATCCATGTATGGGGTAAATTTGTTTTTATACACCCCTTTTATTTTATAAATTGGGGCAAATGCAGCTTATATTACCCCTCACATTGATATTTTGGGGGTAAAACAAGCCGTTTTTGCGCCTTTTACATCGGTGTAGTGGGAGTATTGAGGCATGAATTTACGCCGTTTACAACGGTGTATGGGAGTATTTGTGTATGAATTTACACTGTTTACACCGGTGCGGAGGGGTAAATTTATTCCTCCTTACGCCATATACCGCCGTATGCAGGGTATTTTTTTTGCATTTGCCCCAAAAATATTTTTATACGGGGTAAATTTTTGCCTCAACATATAGAAAAAAAAGATTGAAAATAGTTTGAAATCCGTTTTTATTCCGTATATTTGCATCCATAAATAAAAAAGAAGAAAAAACAATCAGAAAAAAATGGAAAACAATACGTCAAATTCGTCAAACAGAGTGCTGGCCATCGATGCACTCCGGGGATTCGCTGTCATGGGTATCATATTGCTCCATAACATAGAGCATTTTAACTTCTACTCCTTTCCAACGGGCGCGCCGGATTGGTTGCAGAGCCTCGACACCCATCTGTGGGACATGCTCTTCTTCATTTTTTCCGGCAAAGCCTACGCCATCTTCGCGCTCTTGTTCGGATTTACCTTCTACCTTCAGAATCATAACTGCGAGCGGAGGGGCGAGGACTTCCGCAACCGGTATATGTGGCGGCTCGTTTTGCTCTTGGGCTTTGGCTTAATAAACTCGTCCTTTTTTCCGGGGGAAATTCTTGTTCTCTATGCGCTGCTGGGCTTCGTGCTTGTCCCGGTTCGCAAGCTATCGAATAAAACGGTATTTTGGATTATGCTGATTTTCATGCTCCAGCCGCTCGATTGGTTGAAGGTAGCGTACGCGGCCATATTCCCCGAAGCAAGGCCGGAACAGATGATTTGGTCGCTCGGCGACGTCTATCCGGGACTGAGAGGCAGCTCGTTCACGGAGATGGTCCGTCAGAATCTGGAGACTGGCGTAATGGCGAGCCTCAACTGGGCGTGGTGCTATGGTCGTGTGTTTCAGACCGCAGCCCTCTTCATGCTGGGAATGCTGCTCGGGCGTTTGGGACTTTTCAAGCTGGATGAGAATAATCGCGAGAAGGTATTGGGATTTTGGCAGCGCGTATGTTTTTATTGCCTGCCGATAGCGGTGATTCTCTTTTTTACCAAGGACTTTATCTTTGGGAGAATCTCGAATCCGTTCCTGAAGGAGACAATGGAGACGATACTTAACTCGTATTACAATTTAGCCTTTATGTTGGTGATTGTCAGTGCGTTTTTGCTGCTCTACTGGGTGAATAAAGGGAAGGTGCAAAAAATTTTGGTCCCCTACGGCAAGATGAGCCTGACGGACTACATAACGCAGTCCATCATAGGTAGTTTCATCTACTATGGCTATGGCCTGGAGATGCATCTTTATTGCGGAACGACCGTGAGTCTGTTGATCGGCGTCGTTTTCTTCCTGCTACAGCTCGCGTTTGCCCACTGGTGGTTCCTCAACTTCAAGCGCGGCCCCTTGGAGACAATCTGGCACAGGCTCACTTGGATGGGAAAGAAGCATTAAGGTATGTTGATGGCCATCAGCCATGCAAATATAAGGATATAAAAAATCGCGAAGTACGGACAAGGGGCGAAAATATACTTGCCCCCTTATCCGTACTTCGCGATTTATCAAGATATTTAGAACGGGAATAAGAGCGGGAGAATGAACACCATGACAATGCCCATGATGACCTGGAGCGGGAGCCCGACCTTGATGTAATCCATGAAAGAGTATTGGCCGGCGGGCATCACCAGGGCGTTAGGTGGCGTCGAGAAGGGCGACGCGAAGCACATACTGGCGGCAACGGTAACGGCGAAGAGGTACGGGACCGGGCTTACTCCCAACTGGAGGGCGCTCTGCAGGGCGATGGGCGCCATCAGCAGGGCCGTTACGGTGTTGCTGATAAACATTGTCATCAACGAGGCAGTGAAGTAGATGCCGGCGAGGAGGATGAGCGGGCCGTAGCCGCCAATGTACTGGACCAGAGCGTTGGAGATGTAATCCGATGCGCCAGTCTTCTCGAGCGCCAGCGACATGGGCATCATCGCGGCAAAAAGGACGATTGTCTCCCAATTTATCGTCTTGTACGCGGCCTCGACGCTGCGCAGGCAACCGGTAACGACCATCAGAACAGCGGCAATCATCACGGCGGTAACGGGGGCGATGGGGATGAAGTCGAATACCATCATAGCAATCATCAGAAGCATGATGGCGGCCGCAATAGGAGCTTTGTAGTCCAAAGTAACCCTTGCAGCCTCCTCTAAAGGCTGGCCGAGGACAACCCAACGGTCCTCTTCCTTTGAAAGACGAGCGATGTCCTTCCACGCGCCCTGGACAAGGAGGACATCACCCTCGCGCATCTTTTCTTTACCCAAGTCGTTGAGCAGATACTCCTTCTTGCGACGAATTCCGAGGACGTTGACGTTGAACTTATCGCGGAAGGCAGCTTCCTTAACCGTGCGATTGATGATACGAGAGGAGGACATGAGGACAATTTCGGCGATGCCGATGTCGTAAAAGCCGAGGGACTGGCCGGCGAGCTCTGTCGCGTGCTCGTCCATGAGGGAGAGGGCGCATTCGTTTCTCAACTGCTCTATATTTTCGGCCGGGCCGGAGACGTAGAGGACATCGCCGGCCTGCAAAACCGCGTCGGGAATAGAAATTTGCTTGACCGTATGCAGAAAACGATGCTGGGAGGCTGGCTGGCGGCGAATCTCGAGGATATTAACGCCGTACTTCTGGCGGACGTTCAAATCCATGACCGTACAACCGACGGCCGGAGACGAGGCAGGGACTTGGAGGCGAAAAAGATTGTTGGACAGACCATATTCTTTGACTAATTGCTTCAGAGACTTGCCGGAATGCGTACTTTCATCCGCTTGCCCCTTCTTGGAAAGGAAATGCTTGGTAAGCGGCAAAAGTACCAGAGTCCCCGTTAGCACGCAGACAAGTCCGACAGGCAAGAAAGAGAAGAAAGACAGCTGTGGGAAGCCGGCGTGCACCAAAGTATCGGCGATAATCAGGTTTGGCGGAGTCCCGATAAGCGTCATCATCCCGCCCATGCTGCTGGCGAAGGCCAGGGGCATCAACAGACGGCTGGGATTCGTCCCCGCGCTTGCGGCCATGCTCACGACGATGGGCAACATGAGGGCGACCGTCCCGGTGTTGCTCACGAAAGCACCGATGGCCGACGTTACCAGCATGACGAGGAGGAAGAGACGCAATTCACTCGTCCCTGCCAGCTTGAGGATTTTGCTGCTTATCATCTTTGCGAGCCCTGTCTGGAAAATCGCGCCGCCCACAACGAACAATCCGACCATCATGATAACGACGGAGTTTGAAAAACCGGAGAGACCTTCCTCTGGCGTAAGGATGTGAGACACGATTAGGGCGAGCAAGGCGCAGATGGCTACTAAGTCGGAGCGGACCTTCCCGCTCATGAAAAAGATAGTCGCGATGACAAGAATCAGAATAGTTATTAACATAAATTTCTAGGAATAATTATAAATCGAAATATAGGGAATGCAAAAATAGAACTATTCCAAAGTTTTTCCCTACATTTGTACCGAAAATTTCACTATGAGCATTAAAACTTTTATCAAAGGACAGCCGCAGGTTACAGAGGGGACGGCCTACGCGATATTGTTCACCATGGGAATCTGTCATTTGCTGAATGACATGATTCAGTCCATCATCCCCGCCATCTATCCGCTACTCAAAGACAAGTTCGGTTTTACCTTTGCACAAATCGGGATTATCACGCTGGTGTTCCAGCTGACGTCGTCCGTCTTGCAACCGTTCGTCGGACTTTACGCAGACCGGCATCCGCAGCCGTATTCGCTGGCGACGGGGATGTGCTTCACGCTTGTGGGATTGATTGCATTGGCATTCGCGCCGAACTTCATGCTGCTGCTCTTGTCCGTGGCATTGATTGGTTGCGGCTCTTCGGTGTTCCACCCGGAAGCATCGCGGGTTGCCCAGATGGCGTCCGGAGGGAAGAAGAGTTTGGCGCAATCCATCTTCCAAGTCGGGGGAAACGGAGGGAGCGCGTTCGGTCCTTTGCTGGCGGCATTGGTGGTCATACCTTACGGGCAACACGCCGTGGGATGGTTTGCGTTGGCGGCGTTGCTGGCATCACTCCTCTTGTCGCGCGTCGGTTATTGGTATAGTTTGGTGCTGACGGAAATCAAGGAGAACCACCGGAAGAAGACCTTCGCGCCGTGCAACTTGCCGAAGCGGACGGTACATATAGCCCTCGGCATCTTAGTCCTGATGATTTTCTCGAAATACTTCTTCAATGCGTGCATGACGAGCTACTTCACGTTCTACTTGATAGAGAAGTTCGGCGTTTCCGTCCAGGCTTCGCAATATTGCCTCTTTGCCTACCTCGCCGCCTTTGCCATCGGGACATTGGTCGGTGGCTTCTTGGGCGACCGCTATGGGCGGAAGTATGTCATTCTCTTCTCCATCCTTGGCGCAGCTCCCTTCACGCTGGCCATGCCCTACCTGAATTTAGGCTGGACTATCGTGATGGCGGTTATCACGGGACTGATTATCGCTTCGGCATTCTCGGCCATCGTGGTGTATGCTACTGACTTGATGCCAGACAAGTTAGGGATGATTGCGGGCATCTTTTTTGGGTTGATGTTCGGGCTTGGCGGCATTGGCTCGGCCTTCTTCGGATGGTTAGCGGATAAGACGAGTATTGAGTTTATCTTCCATGTCAGCACGTGGTTGCCACTCTTCGGCATCATTGCGATATTCCTGCCCAATATTCGCCCGACGAAAATAGGATAATTCGTAGGCGTAAACATCATATTTAGCAAAGCGAAAGATATGGATTCCTTTTTCCAATATGGAGAGACAGAACTTGCCTGGCTAAGAAGTCGAGACAAGCAATTAGCAGAAATCATCGACCGCATCGGCCGAGTCGAGCGCCGTGTCATCCCCGATTTGTTTGCCGCCCTCGTCCATTCGATTGTCGGACAACAAATCTCCACCAAGGCGCACGAGACTATCTGGGGACGAATAGAGGCCGCTTTCGGAGCAATAACCCCTGATAAGATACTCTCCCTGAAAGACGAAGAACTGCAAAGCGTCGGCATCTCGTTTCGCAAAGTAACGTATATCAAACGGGCGGCGCAGAAGATTCATAGCGGAGAGTTTGACATCCAAGCCCTACAAAGGCTGGATGATGCCGAAGTCGCCCGCCGCCTCTCCTCGCTCGACGGCATCGGCCTCTGGAGTGCAGAAATGCTGATGCTTTTCTCCATGCAGCGGCCGAATATCTTGAGTTACGACGACTTGGCCATCCAGCGGGGCCTGCGGATGGTTTATCATCATCGGCGAATCGACCGGAAACTGTTCGAGAAATATCGCCGCCGCTATACGCCTTACGGGAGCGTCGCCAGCCTTTACCTCTGGGCTGTCGCCGGCGGAGCGATTGAGGGTATGAAAGATTATGCACCGAATAAAAAGAAATAGCCATGAAGACAAATATCATTAAGATTCAGTATTATACTTCTCCTTGCGGCAACCTATGCCTGGGTGCTTTCGAGGATAAACTCTGCCTGTGCAACTGGACGGAGGAAAAGCATCCGGGCCGCGTGGACAAGCGATTGCAGCACCGGTTAGCAGCTACCTATATCGAGGAGACTTCCGACCTCTTGCAGGAAGCTATCCGAGAATTGGATGAATACTTCCGTGGAGAAAGGCAGCAATTCGCCCTCCCCCTCCTTTTCGTCGGCACGGATTTCCAAAAGCAAGTATGGCAGCAACTCCTCACCATTCCTTACGGACAGACTATCTCCTACGGCGAGATGGCACGCCAATTGGGTTGCCCGACTTCCGTACGTGCCGTAGCAAATGCCAACGGTGCCAATGCCATTTCTATCTTCGCGCCTTGCCATAGGGTGATTGGTAGCAATGGCTCGCTGACGGGTTTCGGCGGGGGTATCGAGGCGAAAAAGTATTTGCTGGCGCTGGAGGCAAGATGCCGATAGTTTCCTTCTCCCTTTTAAATAAGCCCGCAGTTCCCTACTTTTGCACCCGAATTTCATTTTTAATCCCATTTATGAAAAAGTTAAACTTCTGTTTCTGCCTCTGCATCCTCGCGTTCCTGGCAGTTGGATGCAAACCAGATATTCACGAAAAGGCAGACCGTTATGTCGTTGTCCTCTCGATGGATGGCTTCCGCTCCGACTATCCGGCGAGGGCTCATACGCCAACACTCGACTCGCTGGCCCGCGTGGGTATAAAAGCGGCTTTCCGCCCGTGCTATCCCAGCGTTACGTTCTCGAACCACTACAGCATGGCGACGGGGCTGCATCCCGACCATCACGGCCTCATCAACAATTCGTTCTACGATGCGGAGTTGGACAGCGTCTTCACCACGAACTGCCTCGACGGGCGTTTCTTCGGCGGCGAACCGATTTGGAATACGGCCGAGCGGCAGGGCGTCCGTACCGCCACTTACTATTGGGTCGGTAGCGAGGTGGCACAAGCGACCGGACAACCTTCGATTTGGAAGAAATTCGACAAGTCAATCCCTATCGAAGCCCGTGCCGATTCCGTCATCGCTTGGCTACAACTCCCCGAAGCGGTTCGTCCTCACCTGATTATGTGGTATTGGGAGGAGCCGGACTATACCGGGCATTTCTGCACGCCCGATTCCGCCGCCACCCTGCGCATGGCCGAAAAGGGAGACAGCATCCTCGGGGATTTCCTCCGGAAAGCCCGCCGGCTGGACATCTTCGACAAGATAGATTTCCTCGTCGTCTCGGACCACGGCATGGCGACCTGCACCCCGGATAAAGTCATCAACCTCAACGACTATCTTCCCCGCGACAGCTTCCGCTACGTCTTCGAGGGCGTCCCTACCCTACTCTACCCCAAGCCTACTTATACGGCGAAGGCTTACGAGATTTTGAAGCGTATCCCCCGCATCTCCGTCTGGCGCAAAGACGAAATCCCCGAACGCTTCGTTTACGGGAAAAACCCGCGCGTGCCGGAACTGATAGTCGCCCCCGAGGTCGGGACGCACGTCCAATTCAATGAGCACCCGCTGATTATGACGGGCGGAGACCACGGCTTCGACAACTTCGCCCCCGAGATGGAGGCCATCTTCTACGCCGCCGGCCCTTCCTTCCGCCAGGGGGTAACGCTTCCAGCCATGGCAAATCTCAATCTCTACCTGATTATTGCCCGACTTTTGGAAATTCAACCCGCGCCAAACGACGGGGATAGCGCGACGGTGGAAAAACTTTTCCGCTGACCGCCCCGGGAAACTGGTCTCGCTTGATTCCGTTTACTTGCAGAAATACAAGAGAACGGAATCAAGCGATTTTTTTATCATGCGAATCTACAACAAGAGAAAATCAATTGATTCTAATTACATGCAAAAATGCAAGTGATTAGAATCAATTGATTTTTATCTCATGCAAATCTGAGCAAGACGGAATCCATTGATTCTGATATCTTGCAAATCCGCATCATATCGGAATCAAAAAATACCCCTTTCCCGACGCGGCAGACATAAAAAAACGGAGCCTGCAACTCGGTGCAGACCCCGTCCCATTAACGATATATTAGCATTTAACTCTTGATGACACTGTTGATTACCGCATCCACGGCAGCATCGATGCCCTCGGGATTCTTGCCACCCGCCGTAGCAAACGTAGGCTGTCCGCCGCCACCGCCTTGAATCAGTTTGGCCGAATCCTTCACCAACTGGCCCGCGCTGAAGCCCTCTTTAGCCAAGGCATCACTCAGCGCCACCATCAGCGTGCACTTGTCGCCATTCTTGAGGCCGGCGACGAAGAGGAGCTTTTCGTCTGCCTGGACTTCGCCCTTGACCTGGAAGGCAATGTCTTTGATGACATCCACGCCGAAGTCGCCCTTGACGATGATAATCTTCACGCCGTTGCGAACGACAGCATTCTCGAGCAAATCCTTCTTCATGCGCACCACCTTTTCCTTGACGAAGCCGAGGACTTGTTTCTTCAGCTCGGCATTTTCGCCGATGGACTTGCGGATAGTTTGCAAGAGGTTAGGCACGTTGTTGAACATCGCGCGCAGTTCGCGGAACGAATCCTGCAAGCGGTAGGTATAATCCTCGGCAGCCTCGGCCGTAACCGCCTCGATACGACGGACGCCCGCAGCCACGGAGCTTTCGGAAAGAATGCGCAGCGAGCCGATCATACCTGTCGAGGGGATATGCGTACCACCGCATAGCTCGATGGAAGAGCCGTATTTCACCACGCGCACCTCGTCGCCGTATTTCTCGCCGAACAAGGCCATCGCGCCCATTTCCTGTGCCTTGGCAATCGGCATCTTGCGGTGTTCCTCCAGCTTGAAGTCGGCACGGATTTTCTGACCGACCAGACGTTCTACCTGGCGCAACTCTTCATCGGTTACCTTCTGGAAATGCGAGAAGTCGAAGCGCAATGCCTCGGGCGAAACGTAGGAACCCTTCTGCTCGACGTGCTTGCCGAGTACCTCGCGCAGAGCCTCGTGGAGGAGGTGCGTCGCGGAGTGGTTGCACTCGCACTGGATACGTTTCTTCTCGTCAATCTTGGCTGTGAAGCCGGCAGTTACGTCGTGCGGCAACTTGTCGGTGAGGTGGATGGGGAGGTTGTTCTCGCGCTTCGTGTCGAGGACGGCAATCTTCTCGTCGCCGTTAATCAGCCAACCCGTGTCGCCGACCTGACCACCCATTTCGGCGTAGAACGGCGTCTTGTCCAAGACAATCTGGTATAGTGTCTTATTCTTTTGCTTAACCTGGCGGTAGCGGAGGATTTCGGCGTCGCACTCGAAGAAGTCGTAGCCGACGAACTCCGTCTCGCCCTCTTTGAGGACAACCCAGTCGCCTGTTTCGACGGCGGCGGCGTTGCGGGCACGCTCTTTCTGTTTCTGCATCTCGACGTTGAACTCGTCGATGTTCACATCCATGCCGTGTTCGCGGAGAATCAACTCCGTCAAGTCGAGAGGGAAGCCGTAAGTATCGTAGAGGGTGAAGGCATCGACACCGCTCAGCGTCTTGCTTCCGGCGGCGTTCAGCTCTTCCATCTTTTTATCCAAGAGGCGGATACCGGTCTCCAGCGTGCGGAGGAAAGCATCTTCCTCTTCCTTGATAACCTTTTCAATCAACGTCTTCTGGGCAATCAGTTCGGGATAAGCATCGCCCATCTGCTCGATCAGCACCGGCAGGAGCTTATACATGAACGCCTCTTTCTGTCCGAGGAACGTATAAGCGTAACGCACGGCACGGCGCAGGATGCGGCGGATGACGTAGCCCGCCTTGGCATTCGAAGGCAACTGCCCGTCGGCGATGGAGAAAGCCACGGCACGCAGGTGGTCGGCCACGACGCGCATCGCTACGTCCACATTCTCCTCCTTGCCGTATTCCTTGCCGGACAAGCGGGAGATTTCCTGGATGATAGGCTGGAAAATATCGGTATCATAGTTGGAATGTTTCCCTTGCAGGGCGCGTACCAGACGTTCGAAGCCCATGCCTGTATCGATGACGTTCATCGAGAGCTTCTCCAACGAGCCGTCTGCCTTGCGGTTGAACTGCATGAAGACGAGGTTCCAGATTTCGATAACCTGCGGATTGTCCTTATTGACTAACTCGCGGCCGGGGACTTTCGCCTTCTCTTCCGGCGTACGCGAATCGAGATGGATTTCCGAGCAGGGACCGCAAGGACCGGTATCACCCATCTCCCAGAAGTTATCGTGTTTGTTACCATTAATAATATGGTCGGCGGGGACGTGCTTGGCCCAATAGCCAGCGGCCTCATCGTCGCGCTCAAGATTTTCCTCGGGCGAACCTTCGAAGACCGTTACGTAGAGGTCGGCCGGGTCGAGATGGAGGACATCCACCAGATATTCCCATGCCATATCGATGGCTCCTTCCTTGAAGTAATCACCAAAGCTCCAGTTGCCGAGCATCTCGAACATGGTGTGGTGGTAAGTATCGTGCCCGACCTCTTCCAAGTCGTTGTGCTTGCCACTCACGCGCAGGCACTTCTGCGAATCGGCACGGCGGCGCGGCTCCGGGTCGCGAATACCTAAGATAATATCTTTCCACTGGTTCATCCCGGCGTTGGTGAACATCAACGTGGGGTCGCCCTTCACTACCATCGGCGCAGAAGGCACGATTTGGTGTCCTTTCGAAGCGAAGTAGGCTTTGAAGGACTCACGGATTTCTTTTGCTGTCAGCATCATATAAATAGATAGTTCTCGTTAATATTCTGAAAAACAATTTGCAAAAGTACGCAAATTATTATTTTTGCAAGCACAATCCAAAGATAAATATTCAATGAAGCTGTTCAAATCGCGAAAAACATACTATTTCTATAATCCCAACACGCTCAATTACGAGCGTTTCTACCCCTCGGCGCGCGACCGTTTCTTCACCGTCTTGCGCCACCTCAGCACGGGCATTATCTTCGGTGTGGCAACGTTTTTCGGGGTAATGTACTTCATCGATTCGCCGCAGGAATCGCAACTCCGCAAAGAGAACCGCCTCCTCCAGACGCAATACGAAGTCTTGCAACTCCGCCTCGACAACGCCCTCGAAGTCCTCGACGACATCCAGCAGCGCGACGAGAACCTCTACCGCGCCATCTTCCAGGCCGAGTCCATCCCCGAATCGGTCCGCAAGTCCGGCTTCGGCGGCAGCAACCGCTACGAGCATCTGATGGAACTCTCCAACTCCGAGCTTATCGTCTCCACCGCCAAAAAGATGGATATGCTTCGCAAACAACTCTACATCGAATCCAATTCCTTGGAAGAACTTATCGAGATGGGCAAGAATCAGAAGGAGCGCAGCAAGTGCATCCCCGCCATCCAGCCCATCGCCAATAAAGACCTCAAGCGCACCGCCTCGGGCTACGGCATGCGCATCGACCCGATTTACCGCACGCCCCATTTCCACAGCGGCATGGACTTCTCCGCCAAAGTAGGCACCGAGATTTACGCCACCGGCGACGGGAAGGTTACCTACGCTTCTTGGAAACAAGGCTACGGCAAGTGCGTCATGATCGACCACGGCTATGGTTTCCAGACGCTCTACGGACACATGGATAAGTTCCGTGTCCGTGTCGGACAAAAGGTTACGCGCGGGCAAGTCATCGGCGAGGTCGGCAACACGGGGAAATCCACCGGACCGCACCTCCACTACGAGGTCATCGTCCGCGGACGCTACGACAACCCGTCGAAATATTATTACATGGACCTCACGCCCGAGGAATACGACCGCATGATACAAATCGCCGAGAACCACGGACAGGTAATGGATTGATGTTATGGAGAAGAAAGACAAACTCTACTATTCCATCAGCGAGGTCGCCCAGATGTTCGGCCTCAACGAGCCGACCCTCCGCTACTGGGAAAAGGAATTCGACATCATCAATCCCCGCCGCACCGCCAAGGGTGTCCGCTTCTACCGCCAGGAAGACATCGAGGCCGTCCGCCAGATATACCATCTCGTCAAGGAACGCGGCCTGACCCTCGCCGGCGCCCGGCAGAAGCTCCGCGACAACCGCGATTCCGTCGAGCGGCAGGCCGAACTCGCCGCCCGCCTCAAGGCAGTCCGCGAGGAACTCCAAAATCTGAAAAACGCTTTTGAGGAAATCGAGAAAAAGGCACAAGGAAACAGCTGAAGGTTCCCATTCCGCATTTGCGGAACGCTATTCCAACGCCGTCGGAACCCCATTCCGCATTTGCGGAACGCCTTCCATACTCCATTAAAAAAAGGGTGCCCCCATGCGGAAGCACCCTTTTCATCATCAAGTTAAGGGACGAGTTAGCGAACTTTTATCTTCTTCACCTCATCGCCGAGCGTAACAATATACAGGTTGTCAAGCACATCGTTCTTTTCTACCCTGATTGTTCCCGAGACAAGTTGCAATATGCAACATTAGATCAGCCTTAATTCCTGCTTCGTCAGTTAAATACATATCAACCATCATACCGCAGTCCCGGCTAAAATCGTAAGAAGTATCTTTAACAAAAAAGGAGCGCGGCGACATTCACATGCAACCGCGCTCAGGAGTAATTATATGAAACAAATTAAAATTTAGTCAATCGAACATATCGTCTATGCCACCGATACTGTCGTCGTGCTCGTCCGGACGGGCTTCGGCTGCGTCAGCACAAGGGTCGAGGTATTCCTCGGGGATTTCCCAGTCGTCTTCCTGAGTATATCCCAGCGATTTGTCAGCATAGACCTTTTGCATATAGAGGCCATAAATCGGGAGGGCAGCTGCTGCACCCTGCCCATGCTCCATGCGGTCGAAGTGGATGGAACGCTCTTCGCCACCCACCCAGCAGCCGGAGACGAGGGTCGGCGTGAAGCCCATGAACCAGGCGTCGGAGTTGTTCTGCGTCGTCCCAGTCTTGCCACCCATCGGCGCAGTGATATTGTAAACACGTCGGATGCGGCCACCCGTACCGCCATCAATGACGGAACGGAGCATATAGAGCATCTTGTAGGCGGCTGTTTCCGAAAGGATTTCGCTCATTTTCGGTGTGAAACTGGCGATGGTGTTGCCGTAGGAATCCTCGATGCGCGTAACGTAGAGCGGCGCGACGCGAATACCTTTGTTCGAGAACGTCGTGTAGGCACTGACCATCTCGCCGACCGAAACGTCGGGTGTGCCAAGGCAGACGGAGATGACTGGGTCAATCTCGCCCTGCAACCCGAAGGAATGCAAGAGGCGGACAAACTCATAAGGCGAAAGGCGACCCATCAGCGTGGCAGTTATCCAGTTGTCGGAGTTCTGCAAGCCCCATTGCACCGTAACCATCTCGCCGATACGCTTCTTGTTGGAGTTACGCGGCATCCAAAGGCGACCGTTCTCGTCGGTCAGTTGCGGTTGGACGTGGAGGAACTGGTCGCACGGGCTGATACCCTGCTCGACGGCGAGGGAATAGAGGTAAGGCTTGATGGTCGAACCGATTTGGCGGCGGCCACCGTTCACCATATCATATTGGAAGTTATTGTAATCGATGCCACCCACGTATGCCTTGACGTGCCCGTTGCGCGGGTCCATCGACATGAAGGCGCTGCGGAGGAACGCCTTGTGGTAGCGGATGGAATCCCAGGGGGACATGATGGTATCAATCGGACCGTTCCAACTGAAGACACGCATATCGACGGGCTTCTCGAACTCAGCGCGCATTGCCGCCTCAGACATGCCGGCCTTCTTCATCGCCCGGTAGCGGTCGGTCTGGAACATGGCACGCATGATGATGGTGTCCGCCATACCGACGGTGATGTCCTTGGAGAAAGGAGCGTTAGGCTTGCCCTTCTTCTCGCGGGTAAAGATAGGTTGGAGGGTCTTACCGACGTGCTCGCGGACAGCTTCTTCGGCATAGCCCTGCATACGGGAGTCGATAGTCGTGTATATTTTGAGGCCGTCGGTGTAGAGGTTGTAGAACTCGCCGTTGGCCTTTTTATTCTTGTTACACCAGCCGTAGAGCGGGTCGTTCTCCCAAGCGATGGAGTCCTCGCGGAACTTCTGTTCCTGCCAGGAAGCATAACGCTTGCGGTCGGGCTTCTTGGCCGTAAGGGTGAGGCGGAGGTATTCGCGGAAGTAGGGAGCAAGTCCGTCCTTGTGGTCCACACGGGTGAAGCGGACGACGAGGGGGAGCTTCTTGAGCGAGTCGCACTCAGCAGCGGTAATGTATCCGGCTTTCTGCATCTGGTCGAAGACGACGTTGCGGCGACCCCGGGTGCGCTCATTGCGGCGGACGGGGTTGTAGTAGCTGGGGTTCTTGCACATGCCCACCAGCGTAGCAGCCTCTTCGATAGAGAGGGTCTTCGGGGTCTTTCCGAAATAGACGCGGGCTGCGGATTGGATACCGACAGCGTTATAGAGAAAGTCGAACTTGTTCAGGTACATGTTGATAATCTCTTCCTTCGTGTAGTACCGCTCGAGCTTGACGGCAATCACCCACTCGATAGGCTTCTGGAAGAGGCGTTCCATCACATTGTCAGCATTAGGTGAGAAGAGTTGCTTCGCCAACTGCTGGGTAATCGTACTGCCACCACCGCCACTCTTCTGCATCAGGATTCCGCGCTTGATAACGGCACGCATCAGGCCGGGGAAGTCGATGCCGCTGTGCTCGGCGAAGCGGACGTCTTCGGTGGCGATAAGCGCCTCGACGAGGTAAGGTGAGAGGTCGTTGTAGTTCACATAGATGCGGTTATCACGGCTATGGGCATAGCTGCCGAGCGTCTTGCCATCGGCGGAGACCACCTGCGAGGCGTACTTGTCGATAGGGTTCTCCAGTTGTTCCACGGGAGGCATGTATCCGATGGAGCCGTTGGCTATCGAGGCGAATATGAATACCGCCGCCCCAACTCCGAGGATGAACAAAAGCCAGAAGAACGCTATAATTCCTTTCGTTATCTTAGATGCCATTTCTTTACCTTTTTTCGTAAACGCTGCAAAGGTACGTGAAATCATCGAATCTACCTTATAATTTGGCCCGAGCCGACGTAAAAAAATCCCTCCGGACGCGCCGAAGCGTTCATCCGAAGGGAATAATCAAGAGAATAGAATCTGTCCTATCAATTGTTTTCCGGGCGAAGTTTGCGCACCACCTCGCCTGTCCGCCACATCTCGCTGTCGTGAAGTGCCTTCAATTCGGCATTCAACTTCTCGCGGTAGTCCGGCTGAGAGTTGGAATCAATCGAGCGCTGTGCTTCGTTGCCGCAAGCCACTTCGCTGTACAGTTTCTCGAAGACGGGCTTCGTAGCATCGTGGAACGGACCCATCCAATCGAGGGCTCCGCGCTGGGCCGTCGTCGAGCAGTTGGCGTACATCCAATCCATACCGTTTTCGCTGAAGAGCGGCATCAACGACTGGGTCAGCTCTTCCACCGTCTCGTTGAAAGCCTCGGAAGGTGTATGTCCGTGCTCGCGGAGCGTTTCGTACTGCGCGAGGAGCAAGCCTTGGATAGCACCCATCAGTGTACCACGTTCGCCGGTCAGGTCGGAATATACTTCGCGTTTGAAGGTTGTTTCAAACAAGTAACCCGAGCCTACACCGATACCGAGGGCGATGACGCGCTCCCAAGCACGGCCCGTCGCATCCTGATAGATAGCATAGCTTGAGTTGATACCGCGACCCTGCAAGAAGAGGCGACGAAGGGAAGTACCCGAGCCTTTGGGGGCTACCATGATAACGTCCACGTCAGCCGGCGGCACGATATGCGTGCGTTCCTTGTATGTAATAGCGAAGCCGTGTGAGAAATAGAGCGCCTTGCCTGCCGTCAGGTGCTTCTTTATCATCGGCCAGCATTGGATCTGCGCAGCGTCTGAGAGGAGAACCTGGATGATGGTCGCCTTCTCGCACGCTTCCTCGATGCCGAAGAGCGTCTCGCCTGGCACCCATCCGTCTGCCACGGCCTTTTCGTAGGTCTTGCCCGGACGCTGTCCGACAATCACATTGAAACCGTTGTCCCGCAGGTTCAAGCTCTGACCCGGGCCCTGCACACCGTATCCGATGACGGCGATGGTTTCATCTTTCAACACTTCTCTCGCTTTCTCCAGCGAGAACTCTTCGCGGGTTACGACGTTCTCTTCGACCCCGCCAAAATTCATAATTGCCATTGTCTTTTCTGTTTTATATTAAACAAATGTTCGTAATATCTCGTTTTTGCCCTTCCGGGCGTGTCAGATGCGCTGACCTTACCATGTCAGACTCTCTGACATTACCACTTCAGACCTTCTGAACTTACCACTTCAGACTGTCTGAACTTACCACTTCAGACCTTTTGAACTTACCACTTCAAAAGGTTTGAACTTATCACTTCAAAGTCTTTGAACTGATAAGGACAGACCGACTGACCTTATAAGGACAGACATCGTGAGGTTATAAGGACAGACACTGTGAGGTGGTAAGGACAGGGTGTCTGTCGTGCTCCTTACAACAAATCTCGTGTTATCCCCACCGGACCGCTGCCCGGCAGATGCTCTTCTCCCCGCAGCAGGCGGCAAGGGCGAAATGACCCTCGGCGGTCTCGCGGCGGAAAAGCCGAAGCTCCATCCCGTAGCGCCCCTCGGCTTGGTAGGCGATGTCGAGGCGGGTGATGTCGTGCGCCTCGAACTCCTCGCGGCCGAAGAGGTCGAGGAAGTGCTCGATGTATTTCATGCTGTTCAGGTGGCCGTTGATGTCGAGGTCGCTGTACCTGACCCGGAAAGTTTCCTCCGGACTACCTTGCTCCACGGGCTGGATTTTCATCGGCGGCTCGATGGGGCACAGGCGGTCAGAGAGGTAAGGGTTAAGTGCAGGGGCGTCGAGCAACGTGGGCCGACGGCTTTCGAGGTCGATAGCCGCCCATGTCGAGCGGGCATAGCCGAAGATGCGCCCCTCGCCGTCGCTCAGTTCGAAGCAACGGTGGGTGGCGAGTCGGCCGACCTCACTAATCCACGTCCGCACCACCAGCCTCTCCCCGGCGCGGGGATAGACCTGCAGCTCGATGGCGAGGCGCGAGAGGACCCACGCCGTATGCCTTCCGGCCATGTCGCCGAAGCCGAAGCCACGCGATGAGGCGTGTTGAGAGGCGGCGTGAATCAAGCAGTTGCCTATCATGGCGAGGGTGGCCTTCCCCCGGAAATCGGTCAGGTAGGCTTCGACGGTGAACGGGTATATGCCTTCCTTTTCCATCGTTATCGCATGTCCAGTTTAGCTTGACGGTACTTCTCCTCGCGGTCCGACATAAATTCGCTGACGCGCTCGACGCAGCTCTTGGTGATGGCGATGCGACCCGAGCGGACGTACTGGAGGACACAGCCCGCCGTCTGGAGTTCCTTGTAGAGGGAGATGATCTCCTCCGTCATGCCTGTCTTTTCGACGATAGAGTAAACCGTGTTCACCTCGACGATACGGGCGTTGTAGCGTCGAATAATCTTGGAGACGTTGGGGTTGGCCTGCAGTTCAGGGGTCGAGAGCTTATAGAGTGCCGTCTCCTGAAGAAAGATCTCGTCGTCGGTGAAATAGTGCGCCTGGATGACGTCGATCTTCTTTTCAATCTGCTTGACAACTTTCTGGATAGTCTCCTCGTCGGTCCAGACCGTGATGGTGTACTTGTGGACACCGGCGATGGACGAGGCGGAAACGTTGAGGCTCTCGATGTTGATTTGTCGGCGCGTGAAAACTGCGGTAACCTGGTTCAACAAGCCGGCAATGTTCTCTGAATAAACGATCAGGGTATAAAATATCTTTTCCATTCAGCATCCCTCCTATTTAGCATTCCAATAACATTTCATTGACCGAGGAGCCCGGAGGCGTCATCGGGAGGACGTTGCCCTCTTCAATCACACAAGCCTCGAGCAGGAAAGGACCGGAGGTCGAGAGCATCCGGGCGATACCCTCTTTCAGTTCCTCGCGGGTCATTACGCGGCACGAAGGTATTCCGTACGCAGCGGCTATCTGCATATAGTCGGGGTTCATCATCGGCGTGAATGAGTAGCGGCGATTAAAGAACATCGCTTGCCACTGCCGGACGTTGCCGAGGTAGTTGTTGTTGAGCAGTATCATCTTCAGAGGTGCCTGCTGCTCCATAATCGTCCCCAGCTCCTGGAGGTTCATCTGCAATCCGCCATCGCCCATGAAGGCACAGACGGTGCGGTCGGGCCGCCCGAACGTCGCGCCGATACCGGCCGGCATAGCAAAGCCCATCGTACCCAAGCCCCCCGAAGTAACGATGCTTCTCGGATGCTTGTAGCGGAAGTAGCGGGCAGAGAGGAGCTGATTCTGACCGACGTCGGTAACCAAGATGGCCTCTTCGCCAGTAGCGTCGCTGACGGCACGGGCGACTTCACCCATACGGAGCGGGCCCTCGCCGGGGAACAGTTCCTTGCTGATGACGTTATCGTATTCGATTTGTTCATATTCCCCGAAGCTCTTGATCCACATCGTATGCTGGGCAGCATGGATGCGGGAAGTGAGCTTGGCCAGAGTTTCCTTGCAGTTGCCGAGGATGGCGACATCTACTTTGACGTTCTTGTTAATCTCTGCGGGGTCAATGTCCAAGTGGATTATCTTGGCCTGACGTGCGTAGGTGTCGAGTCGTCCGGTTACACGGTCGTCGAAACGCATCCCGACAGCAATCAGGACGTCGCATTCGTTCGTCTTGACATTCGGCCCGAGGTTGCCATGCATACCGAGCATCCCTTTGTTCAGCGGGTGAGCCGAAGGCATCGCCGAAAGTCCGAGCAACGTACAACCGCAGGGGATGTCCGCCTTTTCCACGAAGCTAAGCAACTCGCTTCGGGCATTCCCCAGCTCCACCCCTTGTCCGACCAAGACCAGCGGACGCTGAGCGGCATCTATCAAGCGGACAGCTTCCGAGATAGCCTCTTCGTCTGTCTCCGGGACAGGCACATAGCTGCGGATAAAGTCCACGGTCGCCGGTTCGTATTCGACCTTATCAACTTGGGCGTTCTTGGCGAAATCAAGCACCACAGGTCCGGGGCGTCCGCTCCGTGCGATGTAAAAGGCACGCGACACAGCCCAGGCGACATCTTCTGCCCGACGTATCTGGTAACTCCACTTCGAGATAGGCTGGGTAACACCCACCAAATCGACCTCTTGGAACGCATCACTGCCCAAGAACTGTGTACCTACCTGCCCGGCAATCACGACGATTGGCGTACTATCTATCATGGCATCGGCTATACCCGTGATGGTATTCGTGGCTCCCGGCCCACTGGTAACGAGGCAAACACCTACCTCGCCCGAAACCCGGGCAAAGCCCTGCGCCGCATGAGCCGCCCCTTGTTCATGACGGACCAGAATATGATTCAGCTTATCCCGGTGGTCGTACAGCGCATCAAAGACCGGCATGATAGAACCTCCCGGATAACCGAACAGCGTCTTCACGCCCTCGTTCTCCAAGGAACGCATTAACGCTTCTGCTCCTGTTATTACTTCTTTCATATATATCTATTGCATTAATTCTTCACTCTATATTCTTCATTTCCTCAATCCGCTATCTTCCGGACACCTCCCTTATCTGCCGAGGTAACCATCTTGCCATAAGCCTGCAACGCTTTGGATACCACGCGCTGGCGGTAAGGCGGCGTAAAGGCTTTCTTCCCCCTCGCCTCTTCTTCGCGCCGACGTGCGACCAGTTCTTCGTCGGAGAGGCGAACGTTCATCGTACGGGCAGGGATATCTATCTCTATGATATCGCCGTCGCGCACCAAGCCGATGTTCCCTCCGGCAGCTGCCTCAGGAGAGATGTGGCCGATAGAAAGGCCGGAAGTGCCTCCGCTGAATCGTCCGTCGGTTATCAGCGCGCATTCTTTTCCCAGATGGCGGCTCTTGATGTAAGAGGTCGGATAGAGCATCTCCTGCATTCCCGGCCCGCCTTTCGGACCTTCGTAGGTAATGACGACGACATCTCCGGAAACGACTTTGCCCCCGAGGATACCTTCGCAAGCCGACTCCTGCGAGTCGAAGACCTTCGCCGGACCGGAGAATTTCCAGATGCTTTCATCCACGCCTGCCGTCTTCACCACGCATCCATCTTGTGCGATGTTTCCTTTCAGCACAGCCAGCCCGCCGTCTTTCGAATAGGCGTGCTCCACATCGCGGATACATCCGTTAGCCCTGTCCGTATCCAATACCTTATAATAATTAGCCTGCGCACCCATGGTGATGCAGAACTTCCCACCCGGCGCGCTCTTGTACTTCCGGAGCGCTTCTTCGGTTACGTTCGGCGAGGTTATCGCGTAGGCATCTACCGCCTCAGCCAGGCTCATCCCATCGACACGCTTCACACTGCCGTCCACCAGCCCGGCCTTCAACAGTTCGTTCATGATGGACATGATGCCGCCGGCTCTGTTCACATCCTGAATATGATACTCGTGCGTATTGGGGGCAACATGACAGATACACGGAATCTTGCGCGAGAGCATATCGATATCGTCCATCGTAAAGTCCGCCTCAGCCTCCTGTGCCACAGCAAGCAGATGGAGCACCGTATTCGTCGAACCTCCCATCGCAATATCCAGCGACATCGCGTTCAAGAACGCCTGCCGAGTCGCGATACTGCGCGGCAATACGCTCTCATCGCCATCCCTATAATACTTATATGCATTCTCCACAATCTGCTTCGCCGCATCGCGGAACAACTGCACACGGTTGGCATGCGTCGCCACAATCGTCCCGTTCCCCGGCAAAGCCAATCCGATAGCCTCGTTCAGACAGTTCATCGAGTTTGCCGTAAACATTCCCGAACAACTCCCGCAACCCGGACAAGCATGTCGCTCGACCTCAGCTATCTGCTCGTCGCTTACCGTCGTGTCGGCGGCTTCAATCATCGCGTCGATCAGGTCGAGGTGCCGTCCGTTCCACTCGCCGGCTTCCATCGGACCTCCGGAGACGAAGACAGTCGGTATATTAAGTCGCATCGCCGCCATGAGCATCCCCGGCGTTATCTTGTCGCAATTGCTGATGCAGACCATCGCATCGGCCTTGTGGGCGTTGATCATGTATTCGACGCTGTCGGCGATAATGTCGCGCGAAGGTAGCGAATAGAGCATCCCGTCGTGCCCCATCGCGATTCCGTCGTCGATGGCAATGGTATTGAACTCGGCCGCGAAGCATCCCAGCTTCTCAATCTCGGCCTTAACCAGCTGTCCGGCCTCGTGCAAATGCGTATGCCCGGGGACAAACTGGGTGAATGAGTTTACTATCGCGATTATCGGCTTGCCGAATTGTTCCTTCTTCATGCCGTTGGCACACCACAATGCGCGGGCGCCTGCCATCCGGCGACCTTCTGTGCTGGTCGCGCTCCTCAACGGATTCTTCATCTTTCGTTACCTCCTGTCTATTTTTTTGCTATCTGTTTTTCAATAAAAAAGCCTTTCCCGCTCCGGAGAAAGGCTCAAGTATATCTTTCGATGCCGCACCGTCTTGCATACCTTTCTCCTTACCGACTAATAATTAGCTGGACCCCGACGAGATTAATATGCAACACGTTGTTATACATCATTTATGTTATTTTTTTCGTTTGACGGTGCAAATGTAGAACTTTAATTTGTTTCAGCAAAGGATTTGCAAGAAAATTATTCCTTCTTCTTTCAAATAGCAAGCGGAGCGTGATGTAACCTTATAATCTTTAAGCCGGGAAAAAGCTTCCCGCCGACCGAAATGAGGCTTGCGACGGCCGTCGCAGCTTTCCTTTCGCCCGGAATGAAACTTTTGACACCCGTCGCGGGCTTCCTTTCGCTCGACGAGTAGCCAGAGACACCCGTCTCTTGTTAAAAAGCGTTTGACGAGGTTAAAGAGACGGCGTCTCTTGTTATAAAACTTTCGATTTGTTAAAAGCGACGCCGTCTCTAGCAACTTTTCTCGCGAAAGGACGTCAGCGACGCCGTCTCTAGCTACTCGTCGAGCGAAAGGACGCTCGCGACGCCGTCCCTAGCTACTCGTCGGGCGAAAGGACGCCAGCGACGGCGTCTCTAGCGTCCTTTCACCTGACGTGATTTTGTTTTCACCCCGGACTTTCTTCCATTTTTCCTTGGCAACTTAGCTTTTCGTGCTTACCTTTGCGGCGTTTCGAGGGAGGAAAGCGTTCCCCGCCTGGAAACCTTCATATCATGCATAGCATTTAGATGGATATTATTCCTACAGTGAAAATCGGCAAAATTGGAATTGAAGTGGAATAATAGACAACAAATGCTTGCGCTCTGAGCATATTCTTCTTCTTTTATGTATATTCATGAAAAAGAGTAATATCATCACGGAGCGCGGGCTGTTGTTTGTATCACTTCATGGCATTTGCCGATGCCTCACTGTAGATAATAACAACAGAGCCCGCGCTTTTTTTGTACCCTTTCGGGTTTTAAGCGCGGGACTCTGTATGCAAGAATTCTCCAAACTACCATTCCGCGCGGACATCAAGTCCAAGTACGTTGCGAAACCGAACAAGCGGGAAACTGGTAATATTTTTTAAGGTATATTTTTAGAATAAGGAGTCCACCCGCCGAAGTATCTCCGGGAGGAAAGAAAGGGTGGACGTAATCTGGGAGCCCGGTAGCCGCAAGGTCGCCGGGCTTCCTTCGTATTTAATACCGGTGCCCCCCTTGCTCCATCTCCTCGACGGTAATCTTCCTCAGGTCCAATGCCCGCCAAGCATAGCAAATGTAGGCAAGGACAAAGGGGATGAGGAGGGAGACGACGCTCATCACCTTGAGGGTGAAGAAGCTCGAGGAGCTGTTCTGGAGCGTCAGCGAATCCTGCATCTCGGCCAGCGAGGGATAATAGGCTGTGTTATTCCAGCCGGCGCAGAGCAGAAGGGCTGTTACGGTCATGACCGTCCCGATGCCGGACCACCAGATTCCTTTCCGATAGCCTTGCTTGAAGAGCGTCAGGCCGATGCCGCACAAGACGCCAACGATGCCCAGGAGCATGGCGACCAGCACGGCGGGCATGGCCAGGAGGTTGTGCAGGTATTTGTAAGGCTCCATGTAAACCTCGGCGGTCGTGGGATTAACGGCAAAGCCGTCCGAAATCAACCAGTGAATCCAGAATACCAAGAAGAAAAGGAGGAACGTCGCAGCCTCCGGCAGGAGTTGGCGGCGGCAGCGGGCGTAGATGGGGTCATTGTTTATATTATTAATAAAGTATAGGAGACCGAGGGTGCGGGCAAGGAAATAGACCGCCAGACCGAGGCAGACGTTCCAGATGTTCAGGACGGCCTCGAGCCCATGCCAAGGAGTTGCCCACATCGAGATGACGGGCGAGGCGGGGTTGGTCAGCTGTTCCTTATCGACATAGAATTCGGCCCCGGTGAAAAACGTGCCGACAGCCGTGCCGAGGAGCAGGGGACCGAGGATGCCGTTCACAACCAAGAAAATGCGGTAGGTCGTCTTGCCCAAGAGGTTGCCGCGTTGGGCCTGGTATTCATACGAGACCGCCTGCAGGACGAAGCAGAGGAGGATGAGAATCCACACCCAATAGGCCCCGCCGAAGCTGGTCGAGTAGAACAAGGGGAAAGAGGCGAAGAAGGCGCCGCCGAAGGTAACTAAGGTCGTGAAGGTGAACTCCCACTTGCGCCCCGTCGAGTTGAGGAGCATGACTTGTTGCATCTCGGTCTTTCCGATGCTGAAGAGGAGGGATTGCCCGCCTTGTACGAAAAGCAGGAAGACAAGCAGGCCGCCGAGCAGCGAGATGATGAACCACCAGTAGTGCTGTAGGAAAATATAGGTATCGTTCATATCGAGTAGAATTTAATCGTTAGTAATCAGGTTGTCCGGTCCCCGACGTATCGCCTTCAGCATGATGCTCAACTCGGCAATCAGCAAAACGGTGAAAAGTACGAGGAAGATGAAGAAAGTCAATTGTACCGAAGAGGCGTCGAGCCGCGAGATGCTGGCAGAGGTCGGCAGGATGTCCTGTATCGCCCAAGGCTGCCTTCCGACTTCGGCCACAATCCATCCGGCTTGGCTGGCGATGTAGGCGAGCGGGATGGAGAAGAGGCAGATGTAGTGCATCCAGCGGGCGTCGGCAAGTTTTCCTCGCTTCTCCAGCATGAAAGTCAAGATGAAAAGGAGGATGAAGAAGCCGCCGAGAGCGACCATGATGTGGAAGGCGTAGAAGGTCAGGCCGACAGGAGGTATCAAGTCGGTAGGCTCTTGGATATAACCGTAGCCGAAGTAGGCGAAGTTGTCGTCGAGGATGGAGCGTTGCAGGGCCATCTCCTCGGCATCATTCTCCTTCATCGCCGCGCGATAATTGGCCAAGGCCTGGATAGCCACACGGCCCCGTTCCATCTTTTCTTCGGCAGAGAGAGCCGTCGAGCCATCTTTCAAGCGGTAACCGCCGTCTATCAAGTCGCGGATTCCGGGGACAAAGGCATCGGCATTCCGCTCGGCCAGCAAGGAGAGCATGTCGGGGATAGCGATGTGGAAGAGATACGGGTCTTTGCCGTCGTTATATTGGGTCTTTGCGGGGTCGAGGACGCCGATGGCGACTAACTCGGCATGGGTCGTACCGTCGTAGAGGCCTTCCATAGCGGCAAGTTTCATCGGTTGCCGCTGGGCGACTTGATAGGCAGAGCCGTCGCCGGTCCAGAGTGTCAGGATAGAAGCCGTCAAGCCGAAAAGCGCAGCGACGCGGATACTCCGACGGGAGAAGTCCGTATTCCTTTTCTTCAACAAATACCAAGAGCTGACTCCGATGACAAAGACGGCCCCAAGTATCCAGCTCGACAAAACCGTATGGAAGAATTTATTCACCGCAACGGGCGAGAGGGCGACGGCGGCGAAATCCAGCATCTCGTTGCGCACCGAGTCGGGATTAAAGGCCATTCCTGCCGGATATTGCATCCACGAGTTAGCGACCAGAATCCACCAGGCCGACATGGTTGCACCGATGATCGTCAGCCAAGTAGAAGCGAGATGGAAGCGTTTGCTCACCTTGTCCCATCCGAAGTACATGATGGCGATAAAGGTTGCCTCCATAAAGAAAGCCACGATGCCCTCGATGGCCAGCGGCGCACCAAAAATGTCGCCGACGAACCAACTGTAGTTCGACCAGTTGGTGCCGAACTCAAACTCCATGATCAAGCCGGTGGCGACACCGATGGCGAAGTTGATGCCGAAGAGTTTCATCCAGAACTGTGCCGTTGTCTTCCAATGTTCTTTCCCTGTCTTGACATACAAGGTTTCCATGATGGCTTGGATAACGCCCAATCCCAAGGTGAGTGGGACGAATAGCCAATGGTACATGGCCGTGAGAGCAAACTGCGCCCTCGACCAGTCGATAAGTGAAGTGTCGATGTTTCCTAACATAATGTATCGTAGTTTTTAGGGATTTATAGCCCGGTGGATTAATTCCGAAGAAATGTACTCGCTCTTCGCTTCCTCGCCGCCAAACTTCCCGAGGAAATCCGGGAAAAAGAGCCACTTGAGGATGGCAAACATGATAAACAGCTTGACGCCGATAATCACCCAGAGCGTCTTGCCCAAGGTCATGCTGCGGAAGCCGTCGGCATAGAAACGGAAGATGCGGGATACGAGATTCATGCGAATTAGATTTATATTTCGCCAAAGGTAGTGTTTTTTCCTTAAATTCGATGTATAGATAGGAATAAATTAGAAATAAGCCACTTATGAGCTTTTCTCAAAGAACGAGGTAATGAATTGACAACTGTCTCAAATTCTGTAATTTGTGGTATATTTCCGTCATACAACTCGTATAGATTACAAAGTTACGAAAAAAATGGCAATAGGGAACTTTTGAAGCTAATTTTCTGCAGACACAATAAAGATTCCCTATTGCCACTTTCCAATTATTCTATGATGCCGGGTTTCGGGATTATGTGTATAACAAATCGTTGGTTATCTTTATTCCCTCTAACATCAGGTTGAACTCTAAATTTGCTTGATTGTCCACTTCCTGAAATTAAGACCTCACAATTGCCAAGTGAATCGAACTCAATACCATTACTTGACCAGAATTTAATTAGAGCCAATGCTCTTTCATAGCTAAGCTCATAATTTCTTGTATAATAATCTTTTGACGATTGTCCTTCTATGATAAGCATGTATTGAGCTTCTGGAATTTTGCTTTTTGCACTATTCATAAAACGGACGATTGCCTGACCTGCTTTTAATAACTTCTCAAGTTGTTCTCGCTCTATATCATGGATATTAGAACTATATGTATTAAAAGAGACTTCAATGTCTTTTAATGTATGCCTCTTGAATTGCTCATCGTATGCGAAATACTTATCATCTATTTCTTTAATCGAGTTATTTAGTTCTTCGATTTTTCTGAGCTGTTCCTCTTTTGCATTGACCTCTTTGCCTAATTTGGCATTAATGCCTTTCATTTTAACAACACACACTATAAACAGGACAAGCATAATGAAAAATAGGCTTGTCATGAGGTCAGAATAACTTAACCAGAAAGTATTATTTCTGTTTCTTGACATAATTATTTTTCTTCTTTTAAGCTCTTAATAGATTCTGTCATTGTTTCTATAGCCTTAAGAATAGACTTGTTTAACTCTATATACTCAAGTTGAGCGTTATGATAATCTGTTCTCAAGTTTAAGATTTCACCTTTCATATCCTTATAACATTCCGCTTGAACTTGCGTATATTGTACCATTGTATCAAGCACTTCTTTCAGTTTATCAAATGTATCAAAGAACTCTTTGTTGTTTGTGACAAAATTCTGAATGTATTCCGTTGATGCTGTAAGTTGTGCTGACAAACTTTCAGAAACGTGTTTCCCTTCAGACATAAGCAAATCAAATTCCTTTCTCCAAATCTCCCTTGCTTCTGCCCCTGTCGGGAAATGGGTCGTTATTGCTTCTTGAAACTCTCGCTGAAGCTCGGCAGTTTTATTTTGATTACTTACAACAATGGAAAGTCCTGTAGAGAAATTTTCGAATTTACCAATTAAAGTTTGTATTTGATTTATAACTCCTGACGCATTGGCTATTGTCGAATTGAGTTGTTCTTGATATGTACGGAAAACCGCTAATGAATCGGCTGAATCTTTTAATTGCATAAAGGTTTCTGCGATTTTATTAGCAGTTCGAGTTAAACTCAATTTGTTTATTTCCGCTAAGACTAAATGTTGTTTCTCCAAGTTGTCGTTTAATAATTCAGCAGAATCGGCATAGGCATCTAAATTTCTTCCAAATTTATCTACGAAGTGTCCTAATACCCCCTTTAATGAATTTAGGCTTGAAGCCATACTATTTGATAATAATGGCATCAACTCACGTCTTAGGAAATTCATATAATCCCCTTTGCCGTCGTTACATTTGCTTACAGCTGCCTTATATGTTACAGCACTATTGTACACGGTAAAACCTAAGCCTAATAAACTTGCGCACATAGCTGCAACTATGCCATATAATAAATGCTGTAATCCATTCAAGTTATTCGTGTTGCCAAAAATTTGGTCAAAATCAACACCCAATAATCCTGTAATAATTCCTATAAAAGTGCCTGCAAGTCCTAAATATAGAGGAACATTAAGGCTATTTTGTATTTCATCCTCTAATGTTTCTTTTTGACTGTCACATATGTCTTCTAATACCCCTAAATCAGCACTTGTTCCTGTATTTTTGCACAAGTACTCATTCGTACGATTGATAATCATTTTAAATTTCTTATTGGAAGACTTACTTCCACCTTGAAAAACAATAAGTGATAAGTTTGTATAATCCTTGCTTTCATCACCGTTTTCATCATTATGGCGTGGTGGAATGCTTTGCAAAAATTTCTGTAGAGATTCTTTATTCCTTAGTACACTCGGTGTAATAGACGTTTCTTTTAGCGACAGAGTGTCAACATCTTCAAACAAGCTATCAAGCTCTTTAATTTTCCCTTTTGTTTTAAGGAAGCTACGAATTTGAAATATAATAACAGCAGCTACAACGATGACCGCGATAATTAAACCGATGTATTCTTGTATCATTTCCATCTTTACAAATTCTAATTGTTCAACTTATTCTTCAAACAGTTTTTGGCTTTGTGCGCTTTTGCGTTCTTTTACCCTACGTTTTAGTTCTTTCCTTAGTTCTTTCTCCCTAACTTTCTTTGCATCCATTTCTTCCTGTGTCATTGGCTGGTAATCTTCTATGCCATTGGGGTATTTGCCGTCAATGTATAATTTTACCAAACCTGCGTGTGACAATGGCTTTGAAATATCTCGAAAGTCTATATTTGTATTATAATCTAATAATACAATATCTTGAATTTTGCTTTGCGCTTTTATTCTTTCTATTACATGATGAACTTCGGGAACATTATCCAGCACCCATTTATACGTTGGAAGATAGATAAGCATCCTCGCTTCAAAGTATCCCAATAAGTCTTTCCCATAAACACCTTTTCTATGTCCTTTAGGTACGCCATATTTTCGTACAGTTCGTTTTAAATCTCGCATTGTATCATTCTTAAATGTTTCTAAATCAACACCTGCATTCTCAAATACTTTTAGCCCTTGCCATACAGCTTCAACACAAGTAGCCTTTAGTCCCTCTGTAAAGGGAATAGGTATATTTCCGTGTGGATAAAACGGGCTCAAGATTTTTGCGTACCGTGTCTCAGAATTAGAGGTAATATCCAGTATTATAGCATTGGGATATTCTTCCTTTATTTTTTCCAATTTTCTTTTTTTACTTTCAATATATATCATAGTAAATATCTTATTTATTTAATTCAAACGTATTAAGAAGTGGAGATAATCCAGAATAAAAAGGACCTATTTCACATAATGGCCTTTTCTTTTGGAATTCTTCTAATTCATGTTGAGGTATTCTATTGTCGCTACAGTCTAACTTTTTTAGATTTAAATTATATAATGGGTAAAGTTTTTCTATATTATTACAAGAGCAATTAAGTTCTTGAATATTAGGGAATTTATCAATAATAAAATCCAAATTTATAATACCATTAAGAATACACCTCAATGTCTTTACATTTTCCATTATTGGACATCTTGATATGAATTGATTCCAGTTATTACCTTCATAACAGCCATAGCAGGATATATCAAGATATTCTATGTTAGAAAAATTGTCCAATATACCCAAATCCAAATTTGGCGTGTACTCCGCTCCACCCCATGGTGAATAATCAGGTATTACCGTTGAAAGATATTTTATTCGTTGTATTTTTTTTAATTCATATTCTGTCATTTGATATGCAAGATTATACCACGGTTCTTCATCAATATTATTTGTATCGTAATTTCTGTTTATAATTTTACTTTCTTCTTCATTAAACCAGCTAAAAATATTACATTTTAAAACGGTTTTCCATTCTTTTGATAGAGAGTTCCATGTATCATGAAAATCTGTTTTGTTTTTAACTTCATCTTTGAGATTTACTATAAATCTTAATGGAATAAAAGTCTTTACCATGACTTCAGCTTGATGCGGCTTGAAATCAACATCGTCTTTACGGACATAATTCCTTTTAGTTGCATTAAAATTGACTCTTTTCAAATCATCTAATTCTCCTCCGTGAGTATGAAGTTTATCTGCTGCATTGATATCGGAAAACAGTGTACCTTTTAGTAAAGCTACATCAGTTTTAATTTTTAGGACGACTATATCACTTCCAGATTGCTGCAAACGATAAGCCATAGGATGGTCATTACAAAAGCTCAAACGAACATAGTCTTCTAAACCATATTTTTTATCTAACTCTTGTGAATCATAATCACCACCTTGACACGGAATAGTTATATTGTTTTTCTTGCAATAATGCCAAGAAAATAAACCTCCATGCCGCTTAATAGATGGAATATTTCGTCTATCCGTAAAATGGTATAGGTATCGAATACCATTGTTGTCCAATATTTGTTTGAAATCAGACCAATTTTCTTTTCGCTCAGTAGATAGAAACTCTAATCGTTCCTTTTCTGCTAATTCTGCTTGTTCTTTCTTTCTGGCTTCTTCGGCAAGTCTATTTGCTTCCTGTTGTTTCCGAATTTGTTCTTCTGCTATTCTTTTTTCATTCTCAACCCTTTCCTTTTCTTCTCTTTCTCTTTTCTTGCGTTCTTCTTCCTCTTTGCGTTTTTGTTCTTCAGCTAACTTAACAAGTCTTTCATGTTCTAATTCTCTTTCTAATTCAGATAAAGACTTTTGTATATCCGTGTATCGTTTTCTTAGAACCGAATCTTTTATACGCACTATTTCATGCGTAATTTCATCCATTATTTGCTTTGCCTCTTGGAACTTTCGCTGAGCAATAAGGGTTTCAAGTTTATCTAATAATGATTTTGTTCTTTCCTCTCGTACTTTTAATTCATGTACCTCTTTCCTTAATCTTTCATCTTTTAAAGTTTGGAGAGAAGGTATATTTTCAAATTTACGCGGAGAAAAGACGCGAGTTTGTAATTCATCTTTTAGAGAAGGAACATTTAAAGAATACCAATCAAT
>CALUZV010000010.1 GCA_944325345.1 uncultured Parabacteroides sp. | reverse complement strand
AAAAGAGGAAGACGATGAGGGAGTTATCGAAAGAGAAAAAATAGCTTAAAATCGGACGTAGTCTTATAAGGACTATGGTTGTTTTTAACCGTTATTACTTTATTTCGCCAATTTAAGAGTGTTAAAATAGCAATGATAATGAATTTCTCGAATCTAAATTAAATGTGTTAAGATGAAGAAAGGAAGGTTAATCTCTTTGGTCGCAGCCTCCTGTTGTTTAGGGACGATGATTGCGACAGCACAGACTACCCAGGTAACCGGTACGGTCATCTCGATGGAAGACAATATGCCGGTTATTGGTGCATCAATCGTAGTAAAAGGTACTACGACGGGTACAGTTACGGATATGGATGGTAATTTTACATTGGAAGTGCCTTCTGATGCCCACTTTATCCAAATCTCTTACGTGGGTATGGAACCCCAGGAATTGCGCATCAAGCAGAATATGGGTACCATCCGCATGGCTTCTGATTCCCAAAACCTGGACGAAGTCGTCGTAACGGCTATGGGTCTTACCCGCGAAAAGAAATCCCTTGCTTATGCCATTCAGGAAGTCGGTTCTGAGGAACTGACGAAGGCCGGGCAAATCAGCGTAACCGGCGCCCTCTCCGGTAAAGTTGCCGGTGTGCAAATTAACCAGTTCGGTGGTAGCGTCGGCTCTTCAGCCCGTATCTCCGTTCGTGGTAACTCTTCGTTGCAAGATGACCAGCAGCCGTTGATTGTAGTCGATGGTGTGCCTATTACCAATGAAGCGCAACGTACAGGTGATAATGCCTATAACGGTGTGGACTACGGTTCGGGTTTGAACGATATTAACCCGGAAGATATCGAATCCATGACGGTGTTGAAAGGTGGTTCCGCAGCCCTCTACGGTATGCGTGCCGGTAACGGTGTTATCTTGATTACTACGAAATCCGGTAAAGGTAGTGGTGTCCGTGTTTCTTACGATGGTAGTGTTACGTTTGACCGCGTAGCGAATATCCCGAAGTTGCAGAACTCTTACGGACAAGGTAATAATGGAGATGAATACCATTGGCAATTAAATCATCCGGAATTGAGCTATCAACAGTATGCTGAACAAAATGGCTTCAACTGGGTAGATGGTTCAAATGGTACGAACGACTTCTATGATGAGTCTTGGGGTCCTCGTTTGGATGCCGGTTTGGAGTTGGTTCAGTTTGATAGCAATGGCGAAAAGGCTCCGTGGGTTTCCAATCCGGACAACGTAAAGAACTTCTTCCAGACTGGTGTAACGCAGAGCCATACGATTTCTGTTTCTGCCAATTCTGAAAAAGCACAGACCCGTGCTTCTCTCGGTTATCGTGGACAGACGGGTACGGTGCCTAACACAGACCAAAAACGCTATTCAGCTTCATTAAATACGGATATTAAGTTAAATGAATATATATCTTACGATTTAAGTACAAGTTATACGCGCACACAAAGTGATAACTTGGTAGGTCAGGGTTATGGTGGTAACAACCCGATTAACGGTATTGTAAGCTGGTTCGGTCGTCAGGTGAACATGGAATCCTTGAAGAACAATTGGGCTCAGAAAGATGCTGGTGGTAACTATACTTTCTATAACTGGAATACGAATTACCACATGAACCCGTATTTCAATGTTCATGAGAATACGAACAGTTACCAGCGCGACCGTGTATTCGGTAAGACCTCCTTGTACTATCAACCGTTTGAGTTCTTGAAATTTGAAGGACGTGCCGGTTTGGATTACTATAATTCAACAGCATTCGAACGCCACTACATCGACCGTTCGGATTATCCGGAAGGTGGTTTTTTGCAGACCAATATGAAAGCTACGGAATTGAACTTGGACTTCCTTGCCAGCTTCAATAAGACTTTCGGCGATTTCAATGTTACGGCAGTTTTAGGTGCCAACTATCGCGATTATTCTTGGGAAGAGAATAGACTGGGTGCTGCTGCCTTGACCGTAGCCGGAAACTATACGATTGGTAACAAGAAAGGTGATGCGGTAACTTATATGGATCACCAGCACAGCCGTTCAAATTCAGTGTATGCCAATGCTTCTATTGGTTGGCGCAACCAGTTGTATTTGGATGCAAGTGCTCGTAACGACTGGAGTTCTACAATTCACGATGCGTTCTTCTATCCATCGGCAAGTTTGAGCTGGATTGTTACAGAAACTTTGCCTTGGTTGAAAGGTAGTGGTGCTGCTTTGTCATTCTTGAAACTCCGTGGTGGTTGGGCTGAAATCGGTAATGCGACAAGACCATATCGTAACCGTGCATATTATTATATGGATACTGATGGTTCGTTCAATGGGGTAGCTCAGATTTATCGGACTACGATATTCCCGAATGAAAATCTTCGTCCGGAAAGTATCCAGACATGGGAAGTTGGTGCTGAATTAGGTTTCTTGCACGATCGTTTGCACATCGACTTTGCTTATTATAAGAAGAAAACGACTGACCAGATTTTGGACGTAACAATTCCGTATTCTTCGGGTTATCGCTCAATGTTGATTAATGCCGGTGAAATCCAGAACCAAGGTTACGAATTGCAGGTTAGTGGCGACATCTTACGTAGCAAGGAGGGGTTGAACTGGACAAGTACATTCAACTTCTCCAAGGATAATAGTAAAGTCGTTTCCTTATATCCGGGATTGGATGTTTACGACATTGGTTGGACTTGGGGTATCTCCACACAGGCTGTTGTTGGCGAAAAATGGGGCTCTTTGGTTGGTACCGCATTCGCTCGTGTTGATGCAGATGATGTAAAAGAAGGAACGGCTACAGCAGATCAGATAGGAGCTATCAAAGTAAATGAAAATGGTTTGGCTTCTACAGAAAGTGGTAAGGTATTTGGTAATGTTACTCCTGACTTCCTTCTGAACTGGCGCAATGATTTCTCCATTAAGAACTTTAGCTTTGGTTTCTTGTTGGATATGCGTGTAGGTGGTGATATTTGGTCTCAGACGATGAACCACTCTTATACGGCTGGTACTTCAGTTGTTACTGCAGAAAATGGAATCCGTGAACGCGAAATCTTGGCCGGTGTAGATGTTATGCAGGGCGAACGTTTTGTGATGCAGGATGCTAGTGGAAAATGGGTGCCTAATACTATCAAGACGGATGCATATCAATGGTTTAAGAATGATGTTTCTGAGTATTATACCTTCGATGGTTCGTACTTGAAACTCCGTGAAGCGTATATTTCTTATACCTTCCCGAAATCGTTGATGGCAAAGACGAAGTATATCAGCAACGCAACCCTCTCGCTTATCGGTAATAACCTGTGGTTGATTTGGGTTCACAAGTCGAATACGATGCGTCTCGACCCGGAAACCGGTGGTGTTGCCAGCGATAGCCGTGGTGTAGGTTTCGAACAGTCTGCTGTTCCTTCTTCACGTAGCTTTGGTATTAAGTTGAATCTGACATTTTAATTAATCTCTAAACACGAAAGATAATATGAAAAATATATTCAAATTGACAACGGTTGCTGCATTGGCAACCACTCTGATGCTCGGTGGAAGTTGTACCAGCAACTTTGATGAGATCAACACCGACCCGGATGCATTGCCTACGGGTTCTCCGACTAATATGTTAGGGCGTGTTTTACAAGAATCCATATCTCAGCTGGGACCTATCGGTGATGCCACTAATACGTGGGCTGGCTATGTTGTAAAGATCCAATATATGGATAATTTCAATTATTTGCCGACTAATAATACGTATGGTAATAAGTTCTTATGTTGCTATGGACAGAACGAGCAACTTGATGATGTCTTGGCTTTGACGGAAGAAGCTGCTGCAAGTTTTACAAATATCCGTTTTGCTACCCGCATTTGGAAAGAATACTTGTGGTTGTGGTGTACAGACCAGTTTGGTGATATCCCCTACAGCGAAGCAAATCAGGTCGCAGAAGGATTATATACGCCGAAATATGACGACCAATCAACCATTTATCCTTCAATCCTCTCGAACTTGAAGACGATTGCGGATGAAATGGCCGCAGGTGTAGGTACTGATGATATTGGTGAAGGCGACTTCCTTTTCCACGGTGATATTTCACTGTGGCAGAAGTTCTGTAACTCGCTCCGTATGCGTGCCGCTATGCGTATCGTGAATGTAGCTCCGGAATTGGCACAGAGTACTATCGAAGAAATCTGCCAGAATCCTTCGGCTTATCCACTTTTGGAAACCAGTGATGAAAATGCGGATTTCATTTGGCAAGGTTCTGATCCATGGTTTGAACCATGGTACAACGATTCTCGTACACGTGATGACTGGGGTATGAGTAATATCTTCGTGGCACATTTGACATCTATGAATGACCCGCGTACTTCTGCAATCATGAAGCCTGCGGTTTCTGATGGGCAATATCGTGGCTATGAAAATGGTGCTTTGTCTGCTCCGGGTGAATTGAATACAATTTCCCGTATAGGTGCTATCTATCGTGATACACCTGCTGGTTTCACTCCGGTTCTGCGTTCTTGCGAAAACTACTTCATTAAAGCGGAAGCTGCTCTTCGTGGCTGGAATGTCGGAATCTCTGCAGAAGAGGCTTATAACGAAGCTGTGCGCATTTCAATGGAAGACAATGGCGTTTCCGATGCTGATGCCGAGGCTTATTTGGCTGGTGCCGGCAAATGGGATGGTACATTTGAGCGTCTTTATATGGAAGAATGGGTTGCCCTCTTCAAGTCGGGTGTAGAAGCATGGAGCTTATACCGTCGTACCGGTTATCCGCAGGAAATCTTGACTTCGGGTGAATACCCCGGCAAGTTCTGTTCTTTCGGTTCCGCTCACAACGATGTTCCGTTCCGTATGCCGTATCCGGACAACGAATACGTTTATAACGAGGAAAACGTCGAAGCCGCCACTGTCAATGTCGTGGACAACACCTGGGGCGAGCAAATGTGGTGGGATACCCGCACCGGCGTACATTGATCTATTAGGAATACACAAACAGTGGGAACACGTGCGTGAGCATATTGGACTCACTTATTTATTAAACATACACTCTATATCTAAACTCCCTTCCCGGCCCCGGGAGGGGAGTTTTTTTGCATCTAAATGACCCATTTATCCCCTCACTCAGGCCCGATTTTATGTTTTACAACATATTTGCTAAAATATTCGTTATGAAAGGCTTGTTTGTTTAAAATAATGCCTACTTTTGCTATCAAATGACAACTGAGTCGAACGATTCTCTTGTTTGATTTGGTTGTTGGTTAATTATTAATAACTTAAATCTCAAAAAGTATGGCAGAAGAAGAAAAAGTGGTTCTGTACATCGAATTGTACGACAATCCATTAACTGAAGTTGAAGGCGATTTCTCTGCGAAACCACGCCTCACGGGTTCGCTGACTAACTCAATGGTTGCAGCCCGTATTGTGAAACAGCGTTCCGAGTACCGGCTCGAAACGATTGTCAATATCCTTGATATCGCCGACCAAATCAAGGCGGAAGCCCTTGGTGAGGGACGGAGCGTGATCGACCTCCTCGGCGAATATTTCTTGTCTATCGTGGGTAATTTTAGTGGGGAACAAGATTCCTACGACCCTAAGAGACATACGTTGGTTGTTAATTTCAAAATGGGGAAGTACCTCCGCGAACTTTTGCAAAAGGTTGAGGTGCGGGTTATCGGCGCAGCTACCGTCGGCCCGGTCATCAACGATGTGCTGGACGTAACGACCCAAACACTACACACGACGCTGACGCCGGGCAGTATCCTGAATATTGATGGCGAAAACATCAAAATCACGGGCGACAGCGAGGAGAACGGCATTTACTTCGTCCCTGTAGCCGGTGGCGAGCCTGTCAAGACGACTGTTATCTCCAAGAATAACCCCTCGGAACTCATTGTACAGATTCCGATGCTGGAAGATGGGCAGTACTATGTGAGGGTTACGACGCAGTATTCGAGCAACAACACGAATGTGAAGGTGCCTCGCTCGTATGACTACCCGCATCCTCTACAGGTTGGCGAAGGCAGCGGGGGAAATGACGATGAAGAAGACGGACCTATCGTACAGTAGGTCTCGGCTTCGTGGCGAGGCGCCACATTATAGTGTGGCGGTCTGCCATAGGAGACTGTGGCGAGTCGCCACACAGTAATGTGGCAGCTTGCCACACGGTAATGTGGCGCTTCGCCATAGTCTCGTGTGGCAACTTACCCTAAAAAATCGTTCTTTGACAAGATGGAGAGAAAAGGAGGTTGATATGAAACTATTGGATTCACAAATCAGACTGTTAGGAGTAATTTCCCGAATAAAATCGGAAGAAGAAGGTGAAGAATTATGTCGGCTTATCCAGAAATATTATATGGAAAAGCTGGATGAAGAAATAGACCGTTTGTGGGCCAACGGCACGCTTACAGAAGAGAAGCTGGAGGCGATGAGCAAAGAACATTTTCGGGTACCTTCGAGGAAAAGAGATTAGTTCCTCTCCCTGCCCTTGCTACCGACAGCAGCGGCAGGGATTTTTGTATCCTCCCCTTTCCTCTCTGCCTTATCAATTTACACTACGAATAAATTATTAATTACTAATTAAAACACATAATGGTATGAAAATTTCTTTACTTAGAACATTAGTGGCTGCCTTTGCCCTTTGTATGGCAGTGCCGGGGCAGGCGGCGATGGCGGGCGACGTCGGGAGTGGCGGAGAGCCTGGGGTGCAGCAGGAAGTGAGTAGAATGGTGGAATTTTATTCTACACCGAATGCTATAGAATATGGCCGCATAGCTGATTATGTGGATTGGGGACGTGTAGGTCGAGAGAATATATTTTTCGGAATGGATAATTATTCTACTGACTTATATGTTCGCATTCAATTGGAAAATACAGATGGTAAGGCATCTGTGGCATTAAGAAATCCAAGTACAAATAATGAAGATGCGGTTAGTTTGGATAGTGATAATGGTTGTTGGATTTCTTCAGAGTATATTGAAAGTACTGGTGGTAGTAGTTCTTGGTTCAATGCAACTATTATGTATTCGGAAGAAAATACATTGTCTTATACGGTAAGTGTATATTCTTCAAAAGATATAATAGAACCTGCATTAATTTCTTCTGAGCATCAAATTGTATTTATTGAGAATTTCCCCGGAATATCGGTTTCAGAAGAGCGGTTATCTGGTGATGTGAACGCAGATATTCCTTTCCAAGTGACGGTAGATGCTGGAGCATTAATGGGACAAAGCGGTTTCCAGTTGAATTTTCGATGGCAAGGAAATTATGAGGATAGAGAGTTGTTTGCTATAAAGGGTGATGGTGTTACTCAAAGTGAAAATGGAGAATATGTTTATAGCCTTTCTTCTTTGCAGTCCCAAACTTATACATTTACAGCCACGGCAACGGCTGAATGTAGAGGCAGTGTTTATGTTTATCTGTCTAGTAATGAGGGTGCTTCTATTAGCGGTTATACCATGAATGTGGCCATTCCTATCAACTTCTCTCAATCTGATATTGATGCTTTGAAAGCTATAGCCAAAGCCAATCCAATGAGTACGGATTTGCAGAAGTTTATAGCAGATAAGTATTATGAGAAGGATTATAACTATGATGATGGTTATAATGTAGGGGTGTCCTGGAATACGGAGAATCCAAGCCGGGTGAGAGAGTTTTTGTTGAGGGATTATGACAATAAAGTAGATTCGATAGATTTTTCAACACTTCCAGATCTAGATCGTATAATAATATATGGTTCAAGAATTGAAAAGTTGGATTTAGCAACATCTCCAAAAGTTAATCATCTCAGTTTGTTTGATACAGATTTAGAGTGGAACGATATTTCTCATTTGCCAGAAGATTTCTATGCTAATGGTTGGACTTCTATAGAGGCTACGGGTGCTACTCCAGTTGATGAACGTAATGCTTATGCCCAAGAAGGAACAGAAATAGACTTATCTGCATATGCGACTGTTAATGGCTCACAATCTACTTATCAATGGTATAAAGAAGATAGAACTACTGGAAATCAGACAGAAGTTTCGATGAAGGCTGGAAACGAAGAAGGAACATTTATAATAGAAGGTACTCCGGGTGAGTATTACTATTGTAGAATAAAGAATCCTTTATATGGAGATTGGTATATGGAAACGGCGCGTATCAAGATATCCCGAACATCCAATGATTACTCCCCAATAGACACTCTCGCTTTACGTAAGTTGGCAGAGGATAACCCACAAGTTCCGCAGTTGAAAGAGTTTGTGGATAGCAAAGGATGGGAGCATGAAAATTGGGATACGTATTCGGATGCTATTTCGACTGATTGGACGAATACAGCCCCTTATCGTCTGACCCATTTGCGATTCCGGAATTTAGATGGATCAATTTCTAAATTGGATTTGAGTGCTTTTACAGAGTTAGTGTGGTTCGATTGTTCCTATATGAATATTTCGGAAATGGATTTGTCTAATAATATGAAATTAGAATATTTGGATTTATCGGCGGATATAACCCAATTAGATTTATCAAATAATAGGGAATTGAACTATTTATATTTAAGTGCTTCTAATTTGGTAGATCTAAATATTGCTAATTGTACAAAATTAGAGACTATTAGATTGCCTTTTGCTAAACTTTCGTCTATAGATTTATCTGTATTTACTCAGTTGAAAGAATTGTCATTGGAATATTGTCGAAATTTGGAAGCTAAATGTTTGGAAAGCATTCCAAATGTAGAGATATTGTCTTTGAGAGGTACAACTCAGTTCGGAGATTATATCCAAGGTTTGCCATCTTCAATACAAGATTTGGATTTATCTGATACAGAATATCCTTTACCATCTGCTTCTTATAGAAGTAATCTAAGTGCGTTTGGTTTACCACGAAATATTGATAGTATTGATTTTAACGAATATCCAAAGCTACAGAGATTGGATGTCGGAAGTGAATCCGCTTTAAAATATTCAGGAATTAAGAATTTTAGAAGTGGCATAGATATTACAGGTAGTAATAGCTTTATACCATTAGTTTCTTCATCTCATCCAGAAGATCCTGATTTATTTGAAAACGGAGACACGATTGACTTATCTTCGGAAGCTGTGATTAATGGCGTGAACTCTCAATATATATGGGTAAATGCCAAAGATAGAACTGAAGAAACAGAAGCGGTTAAGGCTGTAGAAGGTAAGCCCGGTGTATTTGTGCTGGATAGCAAAGAGGAAAAATATGGAGAGTATTTTTGCATAATTTGGAATACACAATTTTGTCGGTCTGTGGAAATTAATTCGTGGAGTGGTTGGCGATTAGAAACTAGTACCTTCCGCGTCAATACCTTGACACCCGAGTTGTTTGACCAGCGGGATGTGCAGGTGATTGCCGATATTGTGGCTGCATCTGGAGACGCAGATATGCAAAACTGGTGGGACAATGATAGTTGGATGGATGAGGATATTACCTATCCTATTCAAGTAAAGTGGAATAATGAGAAACCACATCGATTGACAGAATTGACTTTGTGGAGCGGTACTTATCCTCCTGCAGAAACGATAGATGTATCAGCCTTAGATCGTTTGGAAGTTTTTGCGCTTTATAACTATCACGGTTTAAAGAATGTCATTCTCCCTGAGGAAACAAGTCGGCTGCGTTCACTTACAATAAGAACGTCTAGTCTTGAAAGTCTAGTTGTTAGTCCTTATACTGAATTGGAGATTTTAGATCTTAGTAACACTTCTGGATTGACTACTTGCGATGTCTCTAATAATACTAAATTAGAAACATTAAGATTGGATGGTACATATCTTGAAGGCATAGAAGTTTCTAATCCCCAGATAGCTTCTCAATTAACAGTTTATGGCGTTCCAGATAATGTTACATTGATAGATCTAAATGAATTCCCTGTCTTAAAGCAATTATATCCTGGTCGAGAATTACGCTTTAGCGGTGTTCAGAATCCAAGACAGATGGAACCACTTGATGATGGTTATAACTCATGTTTTACAGGAACAATTCGTAATGAATATACCCCTTATGGTGCAACTATGTCTTTCCCAGAGGAAATGAATATAGGTGGTGTTACATCTACTATTTCTTGGTCTCAATATAATCTCTACACAGGAGAAGAAGCCCCGATTGATGCTGGAAATAGCTATATTATAGGGAATGATTTAGAGCCTAGTACTATAGTTTCAGCTCATCTGGAAAATTCGATGTTCCCAAGATGGGAGATGGTTTTGGAAACATATGTTTATACTTGCGACGGCGATGCCAACTTGGATAGGCTTGTAAATGTAGCTGATGTAACAGCAACTGTTAGCTATATTTTGTGGGATCAGGAGAATATGGTTGAGCGTTTCGGTTGGGCAGAAGCTGATGTAAACTACGACAATTATGTTGATGTGGCCGATGTAACCGGCATCGTAAACATCATCCAAGGCAAGCCGGTAACGAAGGCGAGCGAATTGCGGGATGCTTACCAGCCGACCGTCCTCCTCGAATTGGACGACAAGGGCTTCCTCTCAATGACCAGTCAGGTGCCGGTTGCCGGTATCCAGTTGGAGTTCACAGGGGCTACGAAGGAGATTCCGCTCCTGAGCGACGCGGCTCACCTCGTGCAGGCTTCGACCTTGAATGGCGATACGCTGCGGACGTTGGGCTACAGCATGGATGGCAAGACGATTCCGGCGGGCAAGACCGTCATCATGCAGTTGCCGGCAGGAGTGAAGCTGCTGAAGGCTGTCTTCTCGGATGCTGAGGCGAACTCGCTGAAGGCTGAGGGCGACATCGTGCCGACGGGCATCGAGTCGATTCAGACTGCCGACCAGATTGAGGCTGTGCTGAACTACCCGAACCCGTTCAGCGGAAGCACGACGTTCAGCTACGTCTTGAAGGAACAGGCGCAGAGCGTGGCTATCCAGATCTTCTCGACCAGCGGCGCGTTGGTAGAGACTATCGAGGGATTGCCGGCCAGCGTCGGGACGAACCGCTACACGACGAGCGTACAGTTGCCGGGTGGCATCTACTACTACCGTCTGTTGCTGGATGGCAAGAAGGCCAGCGAGGCGAATACGATGATGATTAAATAAACACACTTACAATTCATTTAGGCACGGATGACACGGATGACGCGGTTTAAAGGGATAATCCAAAGACCGTGGAATCCGTGAAATCCGTGCCAAACAAAAGAAAGATAAATATGAAGACATATAATATAATAAAAGGTATAGCCTCCCTCGCCCTTTCGTTCTTCCTGGCGGGGACGGCAGACGCTGCTGATTGGAAACTTGACAAGCTCCAGTTGGCGAAGCCCGGAGAGCAGGATACGCTCAGAGTGGTGTTGAAAAACAACTCGTTTACATTCTCCTCTTTCCAAGTAGATATCCAGTTGCCGGAAGGTATCCAGCCGACCGGTACCCCGATACTCGACCCGGCGATGGCAAACGGACAGACCGTTAGCTGGGAATCGCAGGGGACGAACGTCTATCGCTGTGTGGCTTACAGCTTAAATAATGACGAGATGCTGATGCCGCAAGGGACATTGTTCAGCATTCCCGTGCAGCTGACCTCCGGCTTTACCTCCGGCACAGTCGCCATAACCGAAGGGTTGCTGGCGAATAAGAAGTCGGAGACGGAAGAGGTTTCGGACTATTCAGAAACGGTAAAGGCTACGATAGAGAAGCTGGATATTGCGGTGAATGTGTCGGGACTGGAGCAGATGGTGAAAGAAGATACTCCCGCATCCTTGACTTATACGACCATACCCGCAGGCCTTGACCTGAACCCGACGTATTATTCCGATGAGGCATGTACAACAGAAATCCCCCAAGCAGACCTGACGAAGGAAGGAACGTATTATGTAAAACTAAGCTTTGCAGGTAATGAAGACTATAATTCCTTCGAGGAAATATATGCTTTGGTGCTGACAACAAAGAAGGATATAGAGGAGAGTGCTATTACGTATCCCCAAGCAGCCCCGCTGGTAGAAGGCCAATTGCTTTCAACGTCTTTGCTGACAGGCGGTAGTGCGACAGATAAGGATGGCGATTTAGAGATACCTGTCCCCGGTGAGTTCGTCTGGACAGACGGAAGTATCGTAGTAAACGAAAGCGGCGACTACTCCGTAACCTTTATCCCGCAGAATCAGATGTATTATAATACGAAGGAGATTAAGGTGCATGTAAATGTAATCCCGACGTATTTGATTACCGCCCTTAATTCAGCCGGTGGTACCGTTAATATTATCGGCCGGACAGAAGACAACCTCTATGTCGATGGACAGAGTCTGACGCTGGAAGCCGTGCCCGATGCCAACTATCAGTTTGTTGGCTGGACGGCTAACGGGACAGAAATGGCAGGCGAAGCTACCCACGAAGTTACGGTAACGGAAGATGTTGCCTATTTCGCAACCTTCGCCCCGATAGAACATACCGTTAGCTGGTCTGTTGAAGGCAGCGGTTCCTTGAATGTCATAGGCATTACGAATGGAGCAAGCGTACAGCAAGGTACAACGCTCCAAGTTGTTGCCACTCCGAACGCCGGTTGGCAACTCTCCGAACTGACCCTGAATGGCGATTCGCTGAAAGGCAACCAAGTGAAAGTCGTAGAACCTTCGACCATCCAAGCCGTGTTCACGCAGAAGCCGGTGGATATGTACACGGTAACCGCAGGGACGGCAGAGAACGGACGCTTGTTGATCTACAAGGCCGATGGATCACTAATTCCTTCCGGTTCTTCCGTGCCGGTGAATACGCAGATTCGCGCCGTGGCCCTTCCGAATGCCGGGTATCAGACAGACTATATCAGCTATGAAGGGACAGAGCCGTTAGACCAGAATGACTTGCACGTAGTGAAAAGGAATGTAACGATTACCGCAGAGTTCGGTCGCCGGATGTTCCAGTTGGATGCTGTAGCCATGAACACTGACAATAGCCCTGCATCGGGAACTATTACGTTAGAGGCAACACAGGCTTATTATGGAGATGTAGTTGGTGTGCAGGTGGAAGAAACGCAAGCCGGAGCCAACCTCCTCTACGTCTTGGCCAACGGCAAAGAACTCGAACCACCGTATGACTTTGTCGTAACCGGCGACATGACCATCACGGCCGTATTCGACCACCGCGTGGATATCAAGAAGGAATACATCATGTGGCCGTATCAGGAATACTATTACAATGGCGTATCCCGCAACTTCGTACCGTTTGCATCGCAGACGTATGCTGGGTTCTCATTCGATGTAATGTATCAGCGGACAAAGGATGGTAATGGGAATGCTGTAACGGAAGACCCGATAGCACGCGCTATTGATGCCGGAGAATACAATGTGATTCTGACCCGCGAGGCAGACGGATTGTACAATGCTTTCAATGAAACGTATGAGGAAGGCTTGACGATTAAGAAATCGACGATTGCGGTAACGGAGGCGCCGGCCAATGCGGACGAAAATCCAAGTACTCGGCCTTCAGAGGGTGTTGCATTTGCTTCCTCTCATGAGGGAAATGCTGTTAAATATGTAATTACTCCTGATCCTGAATCGGTAACGGTAAAGAATAATTACAACGGTACTACTTATTTCTATTTCCCAGAGAATGCACCTAAGGCTACCCTGAACGTCGGCTTCGGAACTTTGCGCAGTACGGAAAGCGGCTACGTCCGAGTAACTAACGGCGGTTTGCCTTACGACGGAACGGATGGCGCAGTAGAAATCGCCGTAGGTACACCGGTGCAACTGGAAGCTGTTCCGGCTGATGGCTATAAGTTTGTGAAATGGTCGGATGGCAATACAGAGAATCCTCGGTCTTATACAGTTGGAGCAACGGATGCAAGGCTCACACCTGAGTTCGCCTCTAAGTCCTCCTTCTCTGTATCTTTGGTTTCAACCTCTTCTGCTTATACAGGCGCAGCCCAAACAGTATCCCTCACGGGCGATGAGGCTATCACCAAGACTTGCCAAGTAACTTTCTTCAGCGATGAGGACTGTAATCAACCCGCTATTTTGAAGAACGTCGGTACCTATTACGTCCGTGTTTACCGTCCGGCAGATGCCAACTATAAGGAAGATACGAAAGTCTTGACTTATACGATTACGCAAGCTACGCCGGTAATTACTGCTCCAACAGCTTCCGAAGTCCTGGCAGGTGATAAGCTCTCAAGCTCCGAATTGATGGGTGGCCACGCCGGTATTGTCGCCGGTTCGTTCGCTTGGACGAATCCCGATGAGGTAGTAACGGCAACTGGTGAATATGAAGTAACATTCACCCCGGTAGATCCGAACTATGCTTCGACCAAGGTAATGGTTAAGGTTACAGTCCAAGGCGTAAGCGGTGAGGAAGAGGATCCGGATGACCCGAAACCAGGCACGGATGACCCTGACACTCCGACGAACATCGAAGCTGTCGAAGCCCAGACTATCCTCACGGGCGAGAACCAGACAATCCTTATCCGTCCCGCCCAGCCGATGACGGTCAGCGTTATCAACATGACCGGCTCTATGCTTTATCATGGCGATATCACGGACGTTACCTCCATCCCGGTTGGCAACGCCGGCGTCTATATCGTGAAGATGCAGGCAGGCGAGGAGGAAAGCGTGCGGAAGCTGCAGGTGAAGTAGTTAGATGCATAGCCCGGCAATTTATTGCTGGGACATTGAGACCTCCTATAAGTAAAGCGCCTCGGGCTTAAGCCTGGGGCGCTTTGTCTTTCTTATAATCACCAAACCCGGCGTTAAAACACCGGGCTATGCATCTAATTACTGATTATACATTTCTTTGTAATAGAAGTCCAAAATCTCCATCAACATATCATGCGCCTGCCGTGCCGGACTCTTCGGATTCAGTTCCATTGCCGACAGGTAATTATTCAGTGCTTGCTGGAAATCACCCAGTTTCCGGTACGCATTGCCCCGGAGGTAGAACGCCTCGTCGGATGTCGGCTCTTGCTCCAACATGGCGTCCAATTTCCCGATAGCCTCTTCGATGCGGTTCTCCCGCAAAAGTTTCCGTATTTCTTCCATTGTATATCCTTTATTTATTCGGCAAAGGTAACGTATAATTTATTTCTCAGGCGAAAAATATTTTTTTCATTCCGCTTTGAAAAGTGAATTTTATATCCGAATTTTGCCCGCATGATGAGCCAACCATTAGCAGAACGGTTACGTCCGAAGACTTTGGATGAGTACATCGGACAGAAACATCTGGTGGGGCAGGGGGCTGTCCTCAGGCGGATGATCGACTCGGGGCGCGTCCCTTCCTTTATCTTGTGGGGACCTCCGGGGGTGGGGAAGACCACGCTGGCGCAAATCGTCGCCCACAAGTTGGAGGCGCCGTTCTACATCTTGAGTGCCATCAATTCCGGCGTGAAGGAAGTCCGCGACGTCATCGAGAAGGCGAAAAGCAACCGCTTCTTCGATAGTGTATCGCCGATATTGTTTATCGATGAGATACACCGGTTTAGCAAGTCGCAGCAAGATTCGTTGCTGAATGCTGTCGAGACCGGCGTCGTTACGCTCATCGGAGCAACCACGGAGAACCCGTCGTTCGAGGTTATCCGCCCCTTGCTCTCACGCTGCCAGGTCTATGTGCTGAAGCCTTTGGATAAGGAGGACTTGCTGGAGCTGCTCCATCGGGCGCTGACCGAGGACATCTTATTAAAGGAAAAGCATATCACGCTGAAGGAGACCGACGCCCTGCTGCGTTATTCCGGAGGCGATGCCCGTAAGCTCTTGAACATCTTGGAACTGGTTATTGCCGCCGAAGAGGGTAAGGACATTGAGATAACCGATGCGAAAGTCATCGAGCGGTTGCAGGAGAATCCCGCCGCCTACGACAAAGGGGGCGAGATGCACTACGACATCATCTCTGCCTTCATCAAGTCTATCCGGGGAAGCGACCCCGACGCGGCGATATACTGGCTGGCGCGGATGGTAGCCGGGGGCGAAGACCCGAAGTTCATCGCACGCCGTCTCTGTATCTCGGCAGCAGAAGATATTGGGTTGGCGAACCCGAATGCCCTCTTGCTGGCCAACGCTTGTTTCGACGTGGTGCAGAAGATTGGTTGGCCCGAGGGACGCATCCCGCTGGCAGAGACGACAGTTTATCTGGCTTGCAGTCCGAAGAGCAATTCGGCGTATAAGGCGATCAACGATGCCTTGTCGCTGGTGGAGCGGACAGGGAATGTCCCCGTCCCCCTGCATCTACGGAATGCACCGACTAAGCTGATGGCTGAATTGGACTACGGGAAAGATTACAAATATGCCCACGACTTCGAGGGGCATTTTGTAAAGCAGGATTATCTTCCCCAAGAGCTGGCCAATGTCCGTATCTGGCGGAGCCAAGAGAATCCGGCCGAGAAACGGCTGGCGGAGCAGATGCAGAGGCTTTGGGGAAAACGATTTGAATAGAGTGCCGAGTTATGAGTTCCGAGTCAGGGGCTTTCAACTCATAACTCATAACTCATAACTAAATAAGTTGTCTAATTAAAAGTTTATTTGCTATGAAGAAGCACAATTTTTATGCAGGCCCTTCAATCTTGAGTGAATACACCATCAAGAATACGGCTGCAGCAGTAGAAAATTTCGCAGGTATGGGATTGTCTTTGTTGGAAATCTCTCACCGCAGTAAGGAATTTGTCGCAGTTAATGACGAAGCGCGTGCGCTTATCAAGGAATTGCTTGACCTTCCGACAGGTTATGAAGTCGTCTTCTTGGGCGGCGGAGCCAGTATGCAGTTCTGTATGGTTCCCTATAACTTGTTGAACAAGAAGGCTGCTTATTTGGATACCGGTACATGGGCTTCGAAGGCTATCAAGGAGGCGAAGCTCTTTGGCGAAGTCGATGTCGTAGCTTCTTCAAAGGATAAGAATTATACGTATATTCCGAAGAACTACACGGTTCCAGAAGACGCTGATTACTTCCATATCACCACAAACAATACAATCTACGGTACCGAGATGCGCTTTGACCCCGACGTGAAAGTGCCTTTGGTAGCCGATATGTCGTCGGATATCTTCTCTCGTCCGATTGATGTCTCCAAATACGATATTATCTATGCCGGTGCGCAGAAGAACTTGGCTCCGGCGGGCGTAACGCTGGTTATCGTCAAGGTGGATGCTTTGGGCCATGTAGATCGTCCGATTCCGACGATGTTAAACTATAAGACACACGTGGATAAGGATTCGATGTTCAATACGCCGCCGGTATTGCCTATCTATTCGGCCTTGCAGACGCTGAAATGGTATAAGGAACAGGGCGGTATCGCTGCGATGGAGAAGAAGGACAAGGAGAATGCCGCTATCCTCTACGACGAAATCGACCGCAACAAACTTTTCCGTGGTACAGTAGTTCCGGAAGACCGTTCGATTATGAATGTCTGCTTCGTGATGAACGACGAATACAAGGAGTTGGAGGCTGAGTTCAATACCTTCGCTTCTTCCAAGGGTATCGTCGGTATCAAGGGACACCGTTCAGTCGGTGGTTTCCGTGCTTCCCTCTATAACGCAATGCCGAAGAGCAGTGTGGAAGTCCTGATTGAGGCTATGAAAGAGTTCGAAAGAATGCATTAATCACCCTTTAATCGTATTATTATGGCTAAGATATTAGTAGCAACAGAGAAACCGTTTGCTGCGATAGCAGTGGATGGTATCCGTAAGGTAGTGGAAGAAGACGGGGGCGATCAGTTGGTTCTCCTGGAGAAATATACCGACAAGGCGCAACTGCTGGATGCCGTGAAGGACGTGGATGCCATCATCATCCGTAGCGACAAGGTGGATGCCGAAGTCTTGGATGCCGCCAAGCAATTGAAGATTGTCGTTCGTGCCGGTGCCGGATACGACAACGTGGACCTGGAAGCCGCTACTGCCCACAAGGTCTGCGTGATGAATACGCCGGGACAGAACTCCAACGCCGTAGCTGAATTGGCTTTCGGCATGATGGTCATGGCTGCCCGCAATTTCTATAACGGCACATCCGGTTGGGAGCTGAAAGGCAAGAAACTGGGTATCCATGCCTACGGGAATGTGGGTCGCAACGTCGCTCGCATCGCCAAGGGTTTTGGCATGGAGATTTATGCCTACGATGCTTTCTGCCCGAAGGAAGTGATTACGAATGATTGGGTGAAGGCCGTTGATTCTCCGGAAGAACTCTACAAGACTTGCCAGATTGTTTCCCTCCACATCCCGGCTACGGCTGAAACGAAAGGCTCCATCGGCTACGACTTGGTCAGCCTGATGCCGAAGAACGGCTTGCTGGTCAATACCGCCCGCAAGGAAGTCATTGACGAAGCCGGTCTCTTGAAGGCTATGGAAGAACGCGCGGACTTGAAGTACGTTACCGACATCATGCCCGTCGCCCATGCCGACTTCTCCGAGCGTCTGGCCGGCCGCTATTTCTCGACTCCGAAGAAGATGGGGGCTCAGACTGCTGAGGCCAATATCAATGCTGGGATTGCGGCGGCGAAGCAGATTGAGGACTTCCTGAAGAATGGCGTAGAGAAGTTCCGCGTCAATAAATAATCCCTTTTTAGTTTAGTTTAAATCTATCCCGACCTGCCGATTCGTCGGCAGGTCATAAATAGCCGTAGGTTTCAACCTACGGTATATGGGGAGGAAACGGATATCATCCCCGTATATCACCGTAGGTTGAAACCTACGGCTATTTATAACCTCGCGCCTTGCGCGTGGTTGGAAATGAAAAACATATTATACCTTTTTGAAAATGGCTACCATTAAACCTTTCCGCGGCCTCCGTCCGCCCAAAAACTTGGTTACTCAAGTGGTTTCCCGCCCTTACGATGTGCTTAATTCCGATGAAGCGCGTCGCGAGGCCGAGGGCAATGAAAAATCGCTGTATCATATTATCAAACCCGAAATCGATTTCCCCGTCGGCACCGACGAGCACGATCCGCGTGTCTATCAGAAGGCCGCCGACAACTTCCGTCTCTTCCAGGAGCGTGGTTGGCTGGTCCAGGACGAGAAGGAGTGCTATTACGTTTATGCCCAGACTATGAACGGCAAGACGCAATACGGTCTCGTCGTCGGGGCCTATGTCCCGGACTATATGAACGGGGTCATCAAAAAGCACGAGCTCACGCGTCGCGACAAAGAGGAGGACCGCATGAAGCACGTCCGCGTCAATAACGCGAATATCGAGCCGGTCTTCTTTGCCTATCCCGACAATGCCGAGCTGGACAAGCTCGTGGCGAAATATACCGCCCGCACGCCGGAGTATGATTTTGTGGCTCCCGACGACGGCTTCGGCCATACCTTCTGGGTCATCGACGATGAGGCAGATATCCGTCGTATCACGGAGCTGTTCGCCCAGATTCCGGCGCTCTATATTGCCGACGGCCACCATCGTTCCGCCGCCGCCGCCCTTGTGGGGGCTGAAAAGGCAAAGCAGAATCCCAACCACCGGGGCGACGAGGAATATAATTACTTCATGGCGGTCTGTTTCCCGGCCAACCAACTGACGATTATCGATTACAACCGCGTGGTGAAGGACTTGAACGGCCTCACGGACGAGGAGTTTCTCCACCGCCTCGACAAGCATTTCGTGGTTGAGCCGAAGGGTACGGACATCTATCATTCTGCCGGCTTGCACAACTTCTCGCTCTACCTCGGCGGCCAGTGGTACTCGCTGACGGCGCGGCCGGGAACCTACGACGATTCGGACCCCATCGGCGTCCTGGACGTAACCATATCCTCGCGCTATATCTTGGATGAAATCTTAGGCATCAAAGACTTGCGCTCGGATAAACGCATCGATTTCGTCGGCGGCATCCGGGGCTTGGGCGAACTGAAGCGTCGCGTCGATAGCGGCGAGATGCGGGTGGCCCTCGCGCTCTATCCCGTAACGATGAAGCAACTGATGGACATCGCCGATTCGGGCAATATCATGCCGCCGAAGACGACGTGGTTCGAGCCGAAGCTCCGTTCGGGATTGGTTATTCATAAGTTGGAATAAGTTTTTGGATAAGAAAGTAAAGCAAAGGCTCGCTGCGAAAGTAGCGGGCCTTTGCTGTCTCAGGCGCTGGACCGCTTACGGTGGCCGTAAATTTTCCCCTGCGCTTTTTTCTTCCCACCGTATGAAAACCCGCCTAAATTTATATACCTTTGCACGCGATTGAGTATTATAATATTTAAGGTATGAAAAAGATTAGAGCCGCCATCGTTGGATATGGCAACATAGGCAAGTATGTATTGGAAGCCTTGGAAGTAGCTCCCGATTTTGAAGTAGCCGGCATTGTACGCCGCAACCCGAACGACGTCCCTGCCGAGCTGAAGCCCTACGTCGTAACAGACAGCATCACGAAGCTCGAAGGCGTTGATGTAGCCATCCTCGCCACACCGACCCGCCAAGTAGAACATTACGCCAAGGAAATCCTTGCCTTGGGTATCAACACCGTGGATAGTTTTGACATCCATACGCAGATAGCCGACCTGCGCCGCTCGCTCGACGAGGTGGCCAAGGCGCACAACCGCGTGTCAATCATCTCGGCCGGCTGGGACCCGGGAAGCGATTCTATCGTCCGCGCCCTCTTGGAGGCTATCGTCCCGAAAGGCATCACCTACACGAACTTCGGTCCGGGCATGAGCATGGGCCATACGGTAGCTGTGAAGGCCATCGAAGGCGTGAAGGCTGCGTTGAGCATGACTATCCCCTTGGGGACAGGCGTACACCGCCGCATGGTTTACATCGAAGTGGCCGACGGATACGACTTCAAGCAAGTTGCCGCCGCTATCAAGGCCGACGATTACTTCGCACACGATGAGACGCACGTTATCCAGGTAGAGTCTGTTGATGCCCTGAAGGATATGGGCCACGGCGTGAACCTCACCCGCAAGGGTGTCTCCGGCAAGACGCAGAACCAGCTCATCGAGTTCGACATGAAGATAAACAACCCTGCGCTGACAGCCCAAATCCTCGTCTGCGTCGCTCGTGCCAGCATGAAGCAGCAGCCGGGAGCCTATACGATGATCGAGCTGCCGGTTATCGATATGCTGTATGGCGATAGAGAAAGCTTGATTCGCAGGTTAGTGTAAATAAATTGACAATGGATAATTGACAATGGACAATTAGAAAAGGTTTCCCCTATAATTGTCAATTGTCAATTGTCAATTGTCAATTAATAACGTTGTCAATTGAAATGTTGGATTTTATAACATGGACCGCCGACCCTGCCATCTTCACCATCGGCTCGCGCGAAATCCGCTGGTACGGCTTGGCCTTCGCCATCGGCTTCTGGATAGGCTACATGATTGTCCAGAAGATGTGGAAGCAAGAGAAGCTGAACCCGGAATGGATAGACTCGCTGCTGATATATACGATTGTGGGCACGGTTGTCGGTGCGCGCCTGGGGCATTGCCTCTTCTATGCGCCGGATTATTACCTGGCCAATCCTGTGGAAATCCTGAAGATATGGGAAGGCGGATTGGCAAGCCACGGCGGGACGCTGGGTATCATCGTCGCCATCTATTTCTACTCCAAGCGGGTGAGCCATCGCTCGATGCTCTGGACGTTTGATAAGCTGGTCGTGCCGACCGGTCTGGTAGCCGCGATGATACGCTTGGGCAACTTGATGAACCACGAGATTTATGGGCACCCGACGGATTTGCCTTGGGGTTTCCGCTTCATCGAGAACCTGCACGCGTGGCGGATGGGGGCCGAGCCGATATTTTCTCAGCCGAGCCACCCGACGCAGCTCTACGAGGCATTGTGCTACCTTGCAACCTTTTTGCTCTGTATGTGGTTATACTTCAAGAAAGAGGCGTGGAAGCGCGAGGGCTTCATCTTCGGGGTCTTTCTGATATGCGTCTTCGGCACGCGCTTCTTTATCGAGTTCCTGAAGAACGACCAGGAGGCATTCGAGGCGGATATGCTGCTCAACATGGGGCAGTTGCTGAGTATCCCGTTTGTGCTTGCCGGCGCGTGGTTCGTTTGGAAGGCACGGGCAAAAGGGATTCAAACTAAACAATAAATCATAATTATATATATGTATAGACTGAAGGAAATAGCAGATAAAGTTTACTATGTAGGCGTAAACGACCGGCAGAAGCACTTGTTCGAGAACATGTGGCCCCTGCCGTATGGTGTCTCCTACAATTCCTATCTGATAGCGGACGAGAAGACCGTCTTGGTGGATACTGTCGATGTATGCTATGCCGACGCATTCTTGAAAAAGATTTCCGACGCTTTGGCCGGCCGTCCGCTCGACTACCTTATCGTCAATCACATGGAGCCGGACCACGCAGGGAGCATCCGCCTCTTGCGCCAGGCTTATCCCGATGTGCAGATCGTGGGCAACAAGCGTACCTTCGAGATGCTGAATGGTTTCCACGGCATCACGACCGGCTTGCACGAAGTGAAGGAAGGCGATACGCTCGCCATCGGCAAACATACGCTGAGCTTCTATATGGCGCCGATGGTTCATTGGCCGGAGGTGATGGTTACGTATGACCAGACGGACAAGATTCTCTTCTCGGCTGATGCGTTCGGTACTTACGGCGCATTGGACGGCGGTGTCTTGGATACCGACCTGATATTAGACCATATCTGGGACGAGATGCGCCGCTACTATGCGAATATTGTCGGCAAGTATGGCAGTCCGGTGCAGAAGGCGTTGCAAAAGCTCTCCGGCTTGGATATCCAGATGATATGCTCGACACACGGTCCGGTCTGGACGAAATACATCCCCGAAGTTGTCAAGATATACGACCAACTGAGCCGCTACGAAGGTGAGGACGGTGTCGTCCTTATCTACGGCAGCATGTATGGCAATACGGAGCAGATGGCGGAGGCCATCGCCTCATCGCTCTCCGCCCACGGCGTGAAGAAGATTGTGGTACACAACGTCAGCAAGTCCCATTCTTCTTACATCTTGAAAGACTTGTTCAAGTATAAAGGCGTGATTATCGGTTGCCCGACGTATTGCAACCAGCTCTATCCCGAGGTTGATTCCCTCCTTTCGAAGATTGAACTCCGCGAACTGAAGAACCGCAAGTTCGGTTATTTCGGCTCCTTCTCGTGGGCTGGCGCAGCGGTGAAACGCCTGGCTGCCTTTGCCGAGAAGATGAAGTGGGAAGTCGTCGGCGAACCGGTAGAGCAGAAGCAGGGCCTCCAGCCGGATAAGTACGAGGCTTGCTGGAAACTGGGAGAAGAAATGGCGACGGCAATTGACAATTAACAATTAACAATTGACAATTGATAATGGATAGTTAGGGGGTGTACTCTTAATTGTCAATTCTCAATTGTCAATTCTCAATTTAATAATATTATGAGACTGATTATCGAACCGAATTACGAGCAGCTCTCCCAATGGGCTGCCAATTACGTGGCTGCGAAGATTAAGAAAGCGAATCCGACAGCCGAAAAGCCTTTTGTTTTAGGCTTGCCTACGGGCTCATCCCCGCTGGGTATGTACAAACACCTGATTGAGTTGAACAAGCAGGGCGTGGTATCTTTCCAGAACGTCATCACGTTCAATATGGATGAATACGTCGGCCTGCCGAAAGAACATCCCGAAAGCTATCATTCGTTCATGTGGAACAACTTCTTCAGCCACATCGACATCAAGCCGGAGAATGTAAACATCCTCAACGGCAATGCTGAAGACTTGGAAGCTGAATGTGCTGCCTACGAAGCCCGCATGAAGGCTGCCGGCGGCGTGGATTTGTTCCTCGGCGGCATTGGCCCCGACGGGCATATCGCCTTCAACGAGCCGGGTTCTTCTTTGGCTTCCCGCACGCGCGTGAAGACTTTGACGACCGACACGATTATCGCGAACTCCCGCTTCTTCGACAACGACGTGAACAAGGTGCCCAAGACGGCTGTAACCGTCGGCGTCGGCACTGTCTTGGATGCCAAAGAGGTATTAATCATGGTAAACGGACACAACAAGGCTCGCGCTTTGCAGCAGGCTGTCGAGGGTGCCGTAAACCAGATGTGGACTATCACCGCCCTCCAGCTCCATCCGAAAGGCATCATCGTCTGCGACGAAGCTGCTTGTGCTGAAATGAAGGTCGGCACGTACAACTACTTCAAAGATATCGAGAAAGACCATCTGTGTCCTTGCTCGCTCCTGAAGTAGAACTTTTTAAGAGTTATGAGTTATGGGTTATAAGTTATGAGTTGGATGCTCATAGCGAATAATAACTCATAACTCATAACTCGTAACTCATAACTCAAACACATGTATTTAACAGAACAAGAACTACAATCCCACCTCTCATCCCCTTCTTTCCGCCTCGTCTCCGAAGCCGCAGACGAACTGGGCTTGGAAGCCTACGTCATCGGCGGCTATGTGCGGGATATTTTCCTCAATCGGCATTCTAAAGATATTGACATCGTTGCCGTCGGCAGCGGCATCGAGCTGGCCAAGGCGGTCGCCCGCAAACTGGGCAAACGGGCTACCCTCTCGGTCTTCAAGAACTTCGGCACGGCGCAGGTCAAGGCTGGCGACCTCGAGCTTGAGTTTGTCGGTGCCCGCCGCGAGTCGTATAGCCACGACAGCCGCAAGCCTATCGTCGAGGATGGTACGCTCGAAGACGACCAGAACCGCCGCGATTTCACGATAAACGCCCTCGCCCTCTGCCTCAACAAAGACCGCTATGGCGAACTTATTGATCCCTTCGGCGGCTTGGACGATATGGAGGACCTCATCATCCGCACGCCCCTCGACCCGGACATTACTTTCAGCGACGACCCGCTCCGCATGATGCGCGCCGTCCGCTTCGCCACCCAGCTGGGTTTCTTCATCGACCCCGATACCTTCGACGCCATCATCCGCAACCGCGAGCGTATCTCCATCATCTCGAAAGAACGTATCGTCGATGAACTGAACAAAATCATGCTTTCGCCCAAACCTTCCATCGGCTTCGAACTGTTAGACAAGTCGGGCCTCCTCCCGCTGATTTTCCCCGAACTCTGTGCCCTGAAGGGTGTGGAGATGATTGAGGGCATCGGCCACAAAGACAATTTTGCCCATACCTTGCTGGTACTCGACCAGTTGAGTCGCACGACTGACAACCTCTGGCTCCGCTGGAGCGCCATCTTCCACGATATCGGCAAGCCTGCGACCAAGCGTTTCGACCCGCGCCTCGGATGGACCTTCCACAGCCATAACTTCATCGGAGAGAAGATGATACCCGCCATCTTCCGCCGCATGAAACTCCCGATGAACGAGAAGATGAAATACGTGCAGAAGATGGTGAGCCTCCACATGCGCCCGATAGTCCTTGCCGATGAGGGCGTTACCGATTCCGCCATCCGCCGCCTCCTCTTCGATGCGGGCGACGACATCGACGACCTGATGCTCCTCTGCGAGGCCGACATCACGAGCAAGAACCCCGACAAAGTCCGTCGCTTCCTCGAGAACTTCCGCCTCGTCCGCTCGAAACTCGCTGAGATAGAAGAGAAAGACCGCGTGCGGAATTTCCAGCCCCCCGTCTCGGGCGAGGAAATCATGCGCACCTTCGGCCTCCCGCCCTCGCGCCCCGTCGGTACGCTGAAGGAAAGCATCAAAAACGCTATCCTCGACGGCGTTATCCCCAACGAATACGAGGCTGCGCGGCAATATATGCTCCAAAAGGCCGCCAAGATGGGCCTGGCACCCGTCGGGCAGACCTGTTGAAGCACTTCACCGCCGTCCATGCAGTCTGCATGAAGCGCGTTGAAGCACTTCAACAGCCTCATGTAGTCTGCATGGAGCCGTTGAAGTACTTCAACAGCCCTATGTAGTCTGCATGGAACCGTTGAAGCACTTCAACAGCCCCATGTAGTCTGCATGAAGCTGTTGAAGCACTTCGCCGCCGTTCGTGCAGACTGCATGAAGTGCGGCGAAGGAAACATTCATATAATGTCCGCGCGCGTAAAGCTGCGTTTTGATACCCTCAAACCTCGGTTTTCGTCCTACGAAACCCCGGTTTTCGTTCGTAAAACCCGCCCCTCCGGAAAATTTTCCAAGATTTTTCTTGCAGATTCATAAATCGTCCTTACCTTTGCAACGATTCCACGAAGGAAAAGCACGCGCACCTTTTCCGCGATGGAAGTAAGAACTAAGAGTTTTAATTACACAATTACACATATTATTAACAACTAATTTATTAATTATGAACAAGAAAGTTTCTACAATTTTCGCAATGGCTGCGCTGACGGGCGGAGTCTTTAGCGGTAGTGCTTATGCAGCTAGCTTGAAGTATCCTGCAGGCGATCCTGTTGAGTCTCTATCTGGAAAGGTTGTTTTACAGCAAACAGTTGGAACGCAAACACTTTTACTTGGTTTTGAAAAAACAAATGGTGTTTCTAATCCAGTAACACTGGATGTAAATACTAAAATTTCAGATTCTGACGTATTAAAGTACGCTTGGAATATTTCTTCATTCCGTAATCCTGCAAATGATGGCAATCTTTATTATTTAGTGAATGCAGCGACAGGTGATACACTGAGCTTCAATGCTGATGGCAAGGTCCGTATTACAGGTACTGTTACTAATGGCGCTAAAAACTACGCAACTGACAATAAAGGTAAATTTAGCTTCAATATCAACAAAGAAACTAAAACTGATAAAAACTATGAAAGTGCAAAAGTTGGAGTTGAAGGAATAGATGGCTTTTTGACGTTAGCAGACAATGATGTCACAATTAAAGTTGCAGACGAAGAGGCTGGTGAAGCAGATAAAATAACAACAATCTTGTCTTTAAAAATAGCTTCTGTTCCTGCAACAGACTTGAACGCCCTCTTCAACGAAAGAGGTTTCAACTTCGCTGCTAAACCCGCTTTGGCAAATGTTGCTGTAAACGGTAATATCTTTGCAGAACAAACTGTATGGGCATTTGAAGTAAATGCAGATAACATTAGAGACGCAGAGAATAAAGTCATGGCAAATGGTAGCGCTACTGGTGACTATTATTTGACAACAACAGGAAATAATCAGACGGATTTGATTGTACCTGAAGGTACTTACTTCTTTACTAATGTTGTATTTAAGAATGGTAAGACATTTGGTAGCTCTGATCTCAAAGCTGAAGATATCGATTGGTTGAAATCTACTTTAGTTTATTTGAGTGCTACTGAATCAGAAGAAGGTACAGATTCAGATCGCGCTAATGGCGGTGGATTCTTGCTTCAAGCACAACAGGGTACTGAATTCAAGTATAATTTGAATGCTTCAGATCCTCAAGGCAACGATACTTGGATTACGAATGCTAGCTTCACTGTACAGACAAACTTTGCAGCTAATGATAACTATCCTTATTCATTAACTGTAAGTGAATTCTGGTATCAGCCGAAGAAGAACGCTGCAGGTACTGACAAGCAGAAGAAACAAACAGTTTGCATGGCTGTTGAATCTTATGACAACTCTCGCCAGAGCCTCGTAAGTACGACATTCAGCGGAGATCCTGTTGCAGTCTTCAAATTGGAAGCTTCTTCTGTAGTAGATGGTAAGACTTTGCTGCATGATACAAAGAAGGCTGCCGTTTACACGATTAAGTTCATTTCAGGTAATGGTTACTTGAACTCTAAGTATTTGACAGTTGGTAGTAAAGACGGTTTGGACTTCCAGTGGGAAGCTAAGGGTGCTGCTATCTATAATGAGGATTATCCTATCTTCCAATATACTATCACTGGTGTAAACTCTAATAATGAAATAACATTTACTAACCGTGAAACAGGTGAAAACTTTACAGCTCAGTTGTTCCCGGCTGATGGTGAAAATCGTTATTACATGGCTATTAAGTACATCAATGGTATTGATGCTGCTCATGCTGCTGCAAATAAAGATTTCAAAGTTCAGCCTTATACTGTAGAAAGCAAGACAAATACTTATGCTGTAACACCGACTGATAGTGAAGGTAATCCTGTAGGTTTGCAAACATTTGCTGCAAACTATGTTGTAGAACTGAAGTCCATTGACGTTGATTCTTATGCAGGTTTCTTGAAGGAAGATGAAGCGGTTTCTCGTGCAATCGCATTTGCTCGTGATGTAAACGATACTTCTAACAAGATGTATGCTTATGTTGAAGACGGTCAAATCGTAGATGATGACTTTACAAATGATCTCTATGCTTCTGCACAATGGCAATTGAAGAAAGTTGATGAAACTGAAATCTCTCGTGTATATGTTTACAACAATACAACTACTCAGTCTGTAGATAATGTACCGGAAGGTGATAAGGTTAAAGCTTATGTTTATACATTGCAATATGTAGAAGATGGCGAATTGAAGAACGATTATTTGGCTATCGAAAACGATGTGCCTGTATTAGGTAGCAAGACTTATTTCGTAATCAAGGAAAATGTAGATGGTTCTGTATCTTTGATTAAAGCTAATAGAGTTAAGGCGGGTCAATACAGCAATGTATTCACTAATTTGGAAGTTGCTTCTGAAGCAACAGAAAAAGCTGTAGAGGTTAAGTTGAATGCAGCAGAAGACGGATATGAATTTGACGATCAAGATGATGTTTATGAATCTACTTCTGATGCTCGCGAAATCAAGACTTACTTGGAAGAACAACCTGTTGATATCAGCTGGCCTGCTAACGAAGGTCATGTAACTATCGAAAGCGAACTCGGAAACTACATCACTATGAATGAAGACCGTGATGCTATCGTGGTTAATGAAAATGAAGCAGACACTTATTATCTGTATGTAACGGATAAGAAAGCAGTCGTTCCTTCATTCTATATCACAAAGGGTGTAGCTGCTGAAAATGGCGAGAGAATGTTTATGTTCAACCCGAAAGATTCAGTTGATTACTATGTTGCTGATGGCACATATGACAAGAAGTATCAGTGGGCTGAAAATACAACAAAAGTTATCTTCAAAGCCGCTAAGATTAACGATACTCGCGACACATTGACAATCGATGTTAAGGGTGAAACGAAGTACATCGCTAAGAAAGCTAATGATGATAACAAGAACATCTGGGGTGGTATCAATCGCTTCAAGTGGCAAATTATTGAAGCCGCTGATGCTGATGGTTATTACTACATCCGTCAAGCTGGCTCAGGTAATGTAGGTAATTACTTGGGAGCTTGGAATGAAAAGGTTACTTGGTCTCCTGATAAGGCTCATGCAATGTTGTTCACAATCGAAAGCGTAGCTGCTCCTACCGCTAACGAAGGCGTATCAGCAACCGAAGTTAAGATCATCGCAACAGACGGTGCAATCAACGTTAAGAACGCAGCTGGTAAGAACGTAGTAGTTTCTACTATCCTCGGCCAGATCGTTGCTAACGAAGTCCTCACTTCTGATAACGCTACAATCTCTGTACCGGCAGGTATCGTAATCGTAAGCGTTGATGGCGAGGAAGCCGTTAAGGTGAACGTAAAGTAAATTGACAATTAGCAAAGGACAATTGACAATGAATGGGTGATTCCTTGAAATTGTCAATTGTCAATTTTCAACTGTCAATTGACAAAGATATTGCTGGCCGCACGGAGCAACGCTCCAAGTAAGCCGCGAGGCCGAACAAGCGGTTAGCCCATTTAAAAGTATAATTGAAAAATAAAGTTCTATCCGGTCCGAGTAATCCCGCGAGGGATGAGAGGCGGAACAAAAAAGTAAGGCTTGCTCCTCGGGGCAAGCCTTTTTGGTTTCAAATCTTAAGCAGAATTTAGGCGGAGAAGCCGTGCTCGTAGAGGTACTCAGGGGCAAAGCCTATCTCGTTGTTCCAATCAATAGTAAAGGGGTCGATAGTAAACCGCTTGAAGTAATCCAAGTCTTTCAGCTTGTGGCATATCCCTTTTGTTAGCTCTTCGGAGAAATCAAACAGCTTTTCTACGCCGTTGCTGAATAAGATGCGGAGCGTATAGCCTTGTACGTATTCAGCTTTTGTTACTGTGAGAAGTTCGTTTAGCATATTTTTATTATTCTAATGGTTTAATCTTTAGGGGAGTTTCTCGTTTAGACAAGCGTTCCCAATTATTCATTAACTCTTCTTTGTGCAGGTCAAGCCATTCATAGACTAAATTAAGTGCCCGTCGTGGCATGCTACCAACAGTGATGCCGCCATCAATAGTAATGGTTGCTTTATAGTCTTGATATACTACATGGAAATGAGGCGGATTATGCTCATTAATATACATATAGATGGCTATCCCGTAGAAATAACTGATTTGTGGCATATTATTCTTTATTAATTTGATTTTTCAAGTCTTTTCCCATTTAATAAGGGCAAAAGTACAAAAATGTAATGAATAGATATTCTTGCCGGTTATTTTCTTTTCAGATTTTCTAAATCTTCATCCTTTTTATAATAATAGGCGACAAGAACGTCGTCCCTACCACCAACAACCATAAATTGCCAGTCAAGGGATTATAAGCCGCCAGCAGCTCCGTCAAGCTATGGCCGCTGGCCAATCCTGCCGTAAACTCGAAGGCAACGGTCAAGGTAGCCCAGCACGTCCCTATCAACCAGCAACCTCTTGTGCTGCATCGCTTTATTATCCGGGGAAGAAGAAGCCAGGAAACTATATAGATGGCGATGCTTAACAGTATCCCGCTTGTCGGCAAAGCCCATCTTTCCCCAAGGATTCTCACCAAGACATAGTTCCTCAGCCCGCCGTTGAGGATAGCCAGAGGGATAAAGCAGAGCCAGATGAGGAGGGATTTGAGGATGTTCTTAACTCTCATTTTCCTTTTTACTATTATGCTGCCATAAATAAAGCTCTTTTTGCCGTTCTATCTCTTGACGCAATTGCGCTTCAGTAGGCAGATAGAGTTTGTATTTCGTGGCAAAGAGTTGTTCGTTCCCTTTCAATATGGAGTATCGGGCTATGTCTGCATCTGTTTCCGAACAAAGGACAATGCCGATTGTTGGATTATCGCCCTCTGTGCGTTTTAGTTCGTCATACATACGGACGTACATATCCATTTGCCCTACATCTTGGTGCGTAATCTTGCCGACCTTCAAATCTACCAACACATAGCATTTCAAAATCACGTTGTAGAACACAAGGTCGATGAAATAATCCTCGGCGTCAGTGCGGATATGCTGCTGGCGGGCCATGAATGCAAAGCCATGTCCCATTTCCATCAAGAAATCCTTGAGATGCGAGATGATATTCGATTCCAGATCACGCTCTGAATAGCTCTCATCCGGTTTGAAGCCCAGGAACTCCGCAATTAAAGGACTTTTGAGGATTTCCTCCTTCTCTGGAATCGTTTTCCCACTTTCTGCCAAAGATGGCTGATGATAATGACGTTCGTAATATTGCGTGGAAATATTACGGCTCAAGGTGCGCACACTCCACATCTGCTGGGAGGCATTTTCCAGATACCAGCGAATGGCGGTTTCATCTCCCACCCGAAGCGTACGGAAAACATGCGTCCATGTCAGATTTGGAAATCGCGATTTCCAAATCTCATAATTAGGCACGACTAAATAGAATTGTCGGAATGCGCGCAGATAGCGTTCGCTGAATCCGCTTCCATATTCCATCGTTAATTCGTGTGCCAGCATTTTGATAAGCTCTTTGCCATATTCGGCACGCTCTTTCCCATGCTGTTCCTCCTCTACGATACGCTTGCCGATATTCCAATAAGTGGCAATCATAGTAGCATTTACAGCTGAGTAAGCTGTTGTGCGGCCTGCTTCAATGATATGTTTGATATCCTTGATAAAATCTGTTGAAGAGGTTATGGGGGTACTTTTTCCTTTCATAATCTTAACCTGTTTTTAGACCTCAAAGGTAAGTATAATCCTCCAACCCCATCTGCATCCGCTTCTTATTTTCTTGTATTTCTCCTTATCATATAAAAAACGGGGAAACCAGTTGCCCAGTTTCCCCGCCTTATTATATATCTGAAAAAGTGGGAAGGATTACATCATTCCACCCATGCCGCCCATGCCCGGATTCATGGCCGGAGCAGCAGGAGTTTCTTCTTTCTTATCTGCGATTACACATTCGGTAGTCAAGAACATGCCGGCGATTGAAGCGGCATTCTCCAAAGCTACGCGAGTAACCTTAGCCGGGTCGATGACACCAGCGGCGCAGAGGTTCTCGAACTTGTCGGCGCGAGCGTTGTATCCATAGTCGCCTGTGCCTTCTTTAACCTTCTGAACGATAACGGCACCTTCCTTACCGGCGTTAGCTACAATCTGACGCAATGGCTCTTCGATAGCACGCTTAACGATTTCGATACCTGTTGTTTCGTCTTCGTTTTCGCCCTTCAAACCTTCCAAAGCCGGGATAGCACGGATGTAAGCTACACCACCACCAGGAACTGTACCTTCTTCGATAGCGGCACGAGTTGCATGCAAAGCATCATCTACGCGGTCTTTCTTTTCCTTCATTTCTACTTCAGACGGAGCGCCTACATAGAGGACAGCTACACCACCGGCCATCTTAGCCAGACGTTCCTGAAGTTTTTCCTTATCGTAGTCAGATGTTGTATTTTCCATCTGAATCTTGATCTGACCGATACGAGCCTGGATAGCATCCTTGTCGCCAGCACCGTTTACGATAGTCGTGTTGTCTTTGTTTACGACAATCTTCTCAGCCGTACCCAGCATATCCATCGTAGCGCCTTCCAGCTTCAAGCCCTTTTCTTCAGAGATAACCGTACCGCCAGTCAGCACAGCGATATCTTCCAACATAGCCTTACGACGGTCGCCGAAGCCCGGAGCCTTCACTGCACAGATCTTCAAAGAACCACGCAGACGGTTTACAACCAAAGTAGCCAAAGCTTCGCTATCGATATCCTCAGCGATAATCAAGAGAGGACGACCGCTCTGAACTGTCGGTTCGAGGATAGGCAGCAAGTCTTTCAAGACAGAAATCTTCTTGTCATAAATCAGGATGTACGGATTTTCCATCTGGCATTCCATCTTTTCCGTATCTGTTACAAAGTACGGAGAGATGTAACCACGGTCGAACTGCATACCTTCAACAACATCTACTGTAGTCTCAGTACCCTTAGCTTCTTCCACCGTGATAACGCCTTCCTTCTTAACCTTCTGCATAGCCTCTGCAATCAACTTACCGATAGCCTCATCGCCGTTGGCAGAAATCTTGGCAACGTGTTCAACCTTTTCAAACTTATCACCAACTTCCTCAGCCTGTTCAGCAATGCTTTCAACGACTTTGGCAACGGCTTTGTCGATACCACGCTTCAGATCCATCGGGTTAGCACCGGCAGTTACGTTCTTCAAACCAACACCGATGATAGACTGAGCCAAGACAGTAGCTGTCGTTGTACCATCACCAGCGTTGTCGTTTGTCTTAGAAGCAACTTCCTTAACCAGCTGGGCACCCATGTTTTCAAACGGGTCAGCCAATTCGATTTCCTTAGCAACCGTAACACCATCCTTCGTGATATGCGGAGCACCGAATTTCTTTTCGATAATCACGTTGCGACCTTTCGGGCCGAGAGTTACTTTAACGGCATTTGCCAATTCGTCCACACCTTTCTTCAGAAGGTCGCGGGCATCCATATCGTATTTAATTACTTTAGCCATAATCTTTAGATTGAATTTTAATTGTTAATTGTCAGTTATTAATTGTGAATTGTTTAGATGATAGCCAAGACATCAGACTGGCGCATCATCAGATATTTCTCGCCTTCGTATTCGATTTCAGTACCAGCGTATTTGCCATACAATACGTTGTCGCCTACTTTCAATACCATTTCTTCGTCTTTTGTTCCATGACCTACAGCCATTACTTCACCTTTCAACGGTTTTTCTTTTGCTGAATCCGGAATGATGATTCCGCCCAAGGTCTTTTCTTCTGCAGCTGCCGGCTTAATCAAAACGCGGTCTGCTAATGGTCTAATGTTCATTTCTATATGATTTAAATTGTTAATAATATCTTATTTATTCTGTCCGTCCCGGTATCTTTTTCCGAAACGCACACCTATTCTATAGCGAATAGCGTGCCAAACTAAAACAAGCCTTCAAAACTGCCACTTTTTCACGATAGGGAGAAAAAGGATGCAAGAAGTAGAATGTCAGACTGACAAGATGGCAAAACGAATGTCAGACATCCTATACCTATATATAATTGTCGCCTACATACGTCTTACGCTTCATCCATCCGAGGTGTATGTCGAGCTTTAACCTATCTCTTCCATATCTACTTCCAACCTTAGAAGTATAATATTTAGTATGGTGTACATATAATACTTCCAAAGTTGGAAGTAGATGCTGGAGAGATAGGATGACAGATGGTTTAGGGAACGGTAGATGGGCGTTGTATATAGTTGTTCGTTGATGCTCAACTTATAATAGCTCTACTACGTTCTCCAGTCCCATGCTATGCGAACCTTTTATCAGGATATGATAGCCTTCCAGCTTGTCTTGGCGTAATGCGGCAATCAGTTCTTCCGTCGTAGTAAAAGAAGGAAAGCCGTTCGCAGTACGGGCAAAGTGTTGGCCACACAAATAGACTTTATCAAAAGCCTCAGCCTGAAGTTGGCGGACGATTCCACTATGCAATTCGTCGCTTGTCTTGCCCAATTCCAGCATATCGCCCAAGACAACTGCCTTCGGGTGGACAGGCAAAGAGGCGAAATTATCCAAAGCCGCCTTCATGCTAGTTGGATTGGCATTGTAAGCGTCGATAATCAAGTCGTTTCGTTCCGTCTTCTTGTATTGCGAACGATTGTTCGTAGGCTCGTAGGCGGCGATGGCCCGGCTGATGCGTTCGGCAGGAATCTTGAAATAACGGCCGACGGCAACGGCGGCTAATACATTATCTATATTATAGGCACCCACGAGATGAGTCTCTACGACATGGATTTTACCTTGCTGCTTCCAATCAAAAGTAAGGAATGGATTGCTTTCCACAACATGGCCCACGGCAAAGGCACCCTCATGCTGTCCGTAGGTGATTTGTTCCAATCCGTGAGCGATGCCCATCAAATCTTTATTCTCCTGATTGATGAATATCTTCCCATTCGTATGGCGGAGATAGTCGTATAGTTCCCCTTTCGTATGCAAAACCCCCTCGAAAGAGCCGAAGCCTTCCAAGTGAGCACAGCCGACGTTCGTAATCAAGCCATAATTCGGAGCAACGATATGCACGAGTTCATCAATATCCCCCGGATGACTTGCGCCCATTTCCACCACTGCTATCTCGTGGTCGGGATTCATACGCAACAAAGTCAGTGGGACACCAATCTGATTATTTAGGTTCCCTTCCGTCGCAAGAACGTTAAACTTTGTAGCCAAGACAGAAGCCAAAAGTTCCTTGGTTGTAGTCTTGCCATTCGTACCTGTGATTCCTATGACAGGGATACCTAAAGCCTTGCGATGGTGATGCGCCAATTGTTGCAGACAATCAAGGACATTATCGACAAGAATCATGCGGTCGCCCGACAGATACTTCGGGTTGTCGATAATGGCATAAGCGGCTCCGGTTTCCAATGCTTTGGCCGCATATTGATTTCCATCGAAACGCTCTCCTTTAAGGGCAAAGAATAACGAATTGGTAGGACAATGGCGACTATCCGTCGTTATTTTCTCGTGATGAAGGAATAATTCGTAAAGTTCATTTAAGTTCATAAACATGCCGTTTTTATAGCAGGCGCAAAAGTAAGAATAAAAAGAAGAATATTTATCTTTGCGCCCAGAAATAAACAGAAGGAATGAAACACCAGACGCTGAATATAAAGGGAGAGCTTATCTCGCTCGAGGAACCGCTTGTTATGGGCATTCTTAACGTTACGCCCGACTCGTTTTATGAAGGAAGCCGCAAACAGACAGAGACCGACATCCGCAACCGCATCGAAGAAATCCTCCAAGAAGGAGGGAGGATTATCGACCTCGGAGGCTATTCTTCCCGTCCCGACGCCCAAGACGTATCCCCGGAAGAGGAAATGGAACGCTTATGTTTAGCACTACGAATCCTACGTGATGAGTATCCGAAAGCTATGGTTTCCGTCGATACATTCCGCGCCGACATCGCCCGCCGTTGTGTGGAAGAATATGGAGCCGCTATTATCAACGACATCTCGGGAGGCGAGTTGGATGCCGCGATGTTCCCGACCATTGCCGACCTCCATATACCTTATATAATAATGCACATGCGAGGGACGCCGAAAACCATGCAACAACATTGCGATTACCAGAATTTGACGGCAGACATCCTTCTGTATTTTTCCAAGAAAATAGAACAGTTGCATCTGATGGGGGTAAATGATGTCATCATAGACCCGGGGTTCGGCTTTAGCAAGACCTTGGAGCAGAACTACGAGCTGATGCGCCATCTGGCAGACTTCAGTTTGTTTGAAAAGCCTTTGCTGGTAGGAATATCAAGGAAAAGTATGATATATAAATTACTCGGAGGCACGCCGGCAGAGAGTTTGAATGGGACTACCGTCCTCAATACCTATGCTCTGCTAAACGGAGCGAATATCCTTCGGGTGCACGATGTAAAGGCTGCGGTCGAAGCCGTGCGAATCTTCAAACAATTGTCTCACTAATTCATCATTTTCAATCATGTGGATGCACTTTGGCATAAAGGATTTAATTGATATCTTGCTGGTAGCCTTCTTCCTCTATAAGACCTACCAAATCATGAAAAGCTCGGGGACGCTGGCCATATTCAGTGGCGTCGTCTCGTTTGTCATTGTCTGGATATTAATCTCGCAAGTTTTGGAAATGAAGTTGATGGGAGCGATATTAGACAAGTTCATCAGCGTTGGCTTTGTCGTATTGGTGATTTTGTTTCAAGACGAAATACGCCGCTTCTTGTTGGTACTCGGCTCTCATCGGGGATGGAAATTTATAGGGCAACTATTTAGTAAGCGCAATAACAATACGGAAAGCGAAAGCCGGTTCGTTGCTCCAATCGTCCTGGCCTGCATGAATATGGCCAAGAAGAAGACCGGAGCGCTGATATGTATCCAACAAGAGATGGCTTTGAGTGTCTATGAACATACAGGCGAGATGTTCAATGCCGATGTCAATGCCCGCCTAATAGAAAATATATTTTTCAAAAATAGTCCTTTACACGATGGCGCGATGATTATTGCCGACCACCGGATTTGCGCGGCAGGTTGCATCTTGCCCGTAGCTCAAAACGCCAGTCTCCCGAAAGAGATGGGGCTGCGCCACCGCTCAGGATTAGGGATGTCGCTTGAAACCGATGCTTTGGTTATCATTGTATCCGAAGAGCGAGGCGAAATCTCTGTGGCTCACAATGGTAATTTGAGTGTAAACGTAAGTGCAGAAGAGCTTCAACAGATACTTTCAGGAGAGCGTGCCGTAACGAACTACTGTTAAAAGTTCTGAAAGCTGTGCCTCTTTCTGAAATTATTCGGGAGTTTTGCAAACTCTATATTGCATTTTGCCTAATTTTGTAGGCGGATATGCATCCAAATCTGAGTCTGAATACGATTATTAAATATTATAAAATCTCCTACTATGGACTTAATGCAAGGTATTATTGCACGCGCTAAAGCGAACAAACAGCGCATCGTTCTTCCCGAAGGTACTGAAGAAAGAACAATAAAAGCAGCCGACCGTCTGATTGCAGATGGCGTGGCTGATGTCATCTTGATTGGTAATCCAGCGGATATCCAAAAGTTGGCTACCGAATATGGTCTGACAAACATAGCCAAAGCGACAATCGTTGATCCTAAGAATCATGCGAAAAAGGCAGACTATGCAAACCTGCTGTTCCAATTACGCCAAAAGAAAGGTATGACGGAAGAGAAAGCCGCCGTTTTAGTTGAAGATCCTTTGTATCTCGCTTGCTTAATGATTAAGGCAGGAGATGCGGATGGCGAAATTGCTGGAGCAATGAACACTACAGGTAATGTATTGCGCCCTGCTTTGCAAATTATCAAGACAGCTCCGGGCATGAGTTGCGTATCCGGTGCGTTCTTGATGTTTACCAAGACCCCGCAATATGGAGAAGAGGGCTTATTCGTCTTCGCCGATTGCGCTGTAATGCCGAATCCGAATGCTCAGGAACTGGCAAGCATCGCCATTGCTACGGCACAGACCGCACGCAACATTGCGGACATCGAACCGCGCGTGGCTATGTTGAGCTTCTCTACAAAAGGTAGTGCATCCCATGATATGGTGGATAAAGTAGTTGAGGCTACTCGTCTTGCCAAAGAGATGTGCCCAGACTTGAAGATTGACGGGGAATTGCAGGCTGATGCAGCTTTGGTGGAAAAGGTGGCCGCTCAAAAGGCTCCGGGCAGTGAAATCGCCGGCAAAGCGAATGTATTGGTATTCCCGACACTGGAAGTTGGCAATATTGCTTATAAACTTGTTCAGCGTTTAGGCGGTGCGGAAGCTGTTGGACCTATCCTTCAGGGTATGGCTGCTCCAGTTAATGATTTGTCTCGCGGTTGCTCGGTCGATGACGTGTATAAGATGGTAGCTATCGCTTGTAACCAATCTATTGCATTAAAAGCAGCGAAGAAATAAACTGAAAACACAAATATTAAACCTCAAATCCACATGAAAGTATTAGTATTAAACTGCGGTAGTAGCTCTATCAAATACAAGTTGTTCGATATGACTTCGGGCAACGTGATGGCTCAAGGCGGTATTGAAAAGATTGGTTTGCCGGATTCTTTCTTGAAGCTGACCGGCAAAGATGGTAAGAAAGTCATTCTGGAAAAGAACATCGCCAACCATCACGATGGCATCGAATTTATCCTTAGCGTCCTGACTGACGAAACGCTCGGTTGCATCAAGGACTACAAGGAAATCGACGCCGTCGGACATCGTGTCGTACACGGAGGCGAAAAGTTCGCTTCAAGTGTCTTGCTGACTAAGGAAGTTCTGGATATGGTCGTTGAATGTTCCGACTTGGCTCCGTTGCACAACCCGGCTAACCTCGAAGGTATTGCCGCTATGGAAGCGCTGATTCCGGGCATTCCTCAGGTGGGTGTCTTCGATACGGCATTCCATCAGACGATGCCTCCCCGGGCTTATATGTACGGTTTGCCTTACGAATACTATACGAAATACGGTATCCGTCGGTATGGTTTCCATGGGACAAGTCATCGGTATGTTTCCAAGCGGGCGTGCGAAATCTTGGGCGTAAATTATGAAGAGCAGAAGATTATCACGGCTCACGTAGGTAATGGCGGCTCCATAGCAGCGATCATGAACGGTAAATGCATCGACACTTCTATGGGTCTGACTCCGACGGAAGGTCTGCTGATGGGTACGCGCTGCGGTGATGTCGATCCAGGTGCTATTCCTTTCATAATGAATAAGGAACATCTGGATGCAAACGGTCTGATGAACGTATTCAACAAGAAGAGCGGTGTTGCTGGTCTGGTTGGCGGTTCTTCGGATATGCGCGACTTGGAAGCGGCGGTAGAAAAAGGCGACGAACGTGCCATCATGACGCTCGACGTTTATAACTATCGTATTAAGAAATACATCGGAGCATACGCAGCGGCTATGAACGGATGTGATATCCTTGTCTGGACAGGTGGCGTTGGCGAGAACCAATGGACTACTCGTCTGGCTGTTTGCAAGGATATGGAATACATGGGCATGAAGATTGACCCGGCTAAGAACGAAGGTATGCGTGGCCAGGAAATGGTTATCAGCACGCCGGATAGTAAGGTAACAATCATTGTTGTCCCGACTGACGAAGAATTTATGATAGCTTCGGATACGATGGCTATCCTAAATAAATAAGTAAATCATTGATAGTTTTTCATTTCTAATCCTCGCAGCTTACGACAGAGGATTCTGTGAATAGCCCTGACATCGGTTGGGGCTATTCTTTTTCATTCACCATTTAATATTAATAATCATGGAAAAGAAGAAATTAGTAGTCTTGACCGGCGCCGGCATGAGCGCCGAGAGTGGTATCTCCACCTTCCGCGATTCCAACGGCTTGTGGGAGCAATACCGCGTGGAAGATGTGGCTACCCCCGAGGGGTTTGCCCGCGACCCGAAATTAGTCTTGGATTTCTATAACCAGCGTCGCCGCGAATTGCTGAATACTAAGCCGAACGCCGGTCATATCGGTCTTGCCCAATTGGAAAGCCGCTACGATGTCCAGATTATTACCCAAAACATTGATGACCTGCATGAACGGGCAGGCAGTACCAACGTCATCCACCTTCATGGCGAACTGATGAAGGCGTGCTCCGTGCGCGACCTCAACACAACCTACCCGCTTTCGCCTGAGCATCCCGACATCCATCTTGGCGATAAAGACCCGCACGGCAACCAGCTCCGTCCTTTCGTGGTCTGGTTTGGCGAGCCGGTTCCTATGATTGAGCCGGCTATCCGTGAAGTGGAAGATTCAGATATCTTCGTGATTATCGGGACTTCGCTCAATGTCTATCCAGCCGCAGGATTATTGAACTATGTCCGTCGGGGACAGCCTATCTACCTCATCGACCCGAAAGAGGTACAGACCTATCGCACGGACATCGAACATCTGCAATGTGGCGCTTCAGAAGGCGTCAAGCGTCTCAGTGAATTGCTATAAGGTATCGCCCTTGTCCTCCGTAGCCGAGGCATCGTTGGCCTTGACATACTGTGTCGGTGTCATGCCGAACACTTTGTAGAAGGCCCGGTAGAAGGTGCTTCGGCTACTGAATCCCGACTCCTCGGCGATGGCTTCGATCGAGAGCAACGGCTTTTCCTTCATCAGCTTTACGGCATATTCCGCGCGGAGGTGGTTCACATAGTCGCTGACGTTTTCCACATTCCCGTGCTTCTGCAAGAAGGCGACCAAATCGTTCTTGCCGATATGCGTCAGGCGGAGCAAGTCCTCGCGCCCGAATTTAGGCTGAAGGAAAAGCCGCTCCTTGATAATCAACTGCTCCATGCGCATGAACGCTGCATAGTTCGTGCGTATCCCGTCTTCATCTTCCGTTTCCCTTTCCGGCTGCTCGTTCTCTTCCGCTGCCGGAGTGTCGTTGTCTTTCATTTGCGAAGCGAAGAATACTTTACGAAGCTCCTCGCGCTGTGCTACCAACTCGTCGATTTGCCGGACTGCGATGCGATTGCGCTCGCGCGTCTTTTTCAGGTTTCGCCAGACCGTCCAAAGCAAGACCAGCAGGAGTAGGATAACGATACAAGCCGAAATCACTATGACGCGGTTCTGTTGTACTTCTGCCTCTGCCTCGCTCAGCTGGAGTTCCTTTTCGTTCAAATCGAACATCGCCGCATATTCTTGTGCCTGCGTCTCTTTCTCCTTCGTATAAATACTATCAGCCAAAATTGAACAACGCAACTGGTAGGCATCGGCCTGCCGGTAATCACCCAGCCCTCGGTAGGCTTGGGCATAGCGGTCGAGAACTATATAATATTGGTAATTGATGGTATCGGACTTCGGTTGGTCATCCTCCTTGTTCAATTTCAAGGCTTCCGCATAGCGATGCGCGGCTAATAAATAGGGAATGATTTCGCCTTGACCATAAGGATAGGTAGAAAAATCTGTTTCCAGAAAATGTTGATAGGCTATAGCAGCCTCCTCTTCTCTCCCGGCAAGTTGCAATATGAAAGCCTTCTTGGAATAAAGATATCCCTGTTGTTGGTCGATATATCCCGGCGGAGGTCCCTGCATCGTGCTCATGCGTTGAATCAATTTTTCGCGCTGATGGCATATCTCGATTGCCTTTTCATACATTTTCTGGCTATTATAGAGGTTTATCATCTGCCCATATCCCCACGAGAGTTCAGCCAAGACACGCACGTCTTCCGAGCCGCTCATCAGCTTGATACATTCTTGAAAATAAACTTCAGCCTGCTCCGGCCGGTTCATTCGGTAATAAAGATTACCCATCGTAACTAAGATTTGCCCTTCGTTCTTCACGTCTCCCAAGTTACGCGCCAACTCGACCGCTTCCCCACAAACCTGAACACACTCTTCATAGCGACTCTGACTAGCCAATGCTTCAAGCAATATGGACATCGCACGTAGTTTTCGTTTAGGGACAAGACGCACCGAATCGTCTTGGAGCGCCAGCCGAGTATAATATACTTTCTGCGAAAGTTGATTCTTCACATCATAGGCCATCGCCCGCAAGAGGTGTATCTCAAACGGCTGCAAACCGGGCAAATCGCGTTCTTCCGCCATATCGAGCAACTGAAGCGCCCTATCCGGGTCTTGCAAATAAATACGCTGGATGCTATCAGACGTCAGCACACAATCCGCCTTCGTTTGGGCATACAGACCAAATATCGAAAATATTCCAATAAGAATTGTCCACCAAATTTTCATATCACGACCTATCGTTTTTTGCATTCTGCACGCCTGCAAAAATACAAATACAATCTTTACGCACATTCTTTTTGAGGAAGAAAAACGTATTTGACCAGGTCTATAAGGGCGCGGCGAGGCGTCGCCGGACTTTACCCCCCACCCCCTAAATGCCTTCCGAGGCGTCGCCGCGCCTTACTACCCACCCTTGAATGCCTTTCGATGCCTCGCCGCGCCTTACTTGCCACCCCTATAATGCTTTTCGAGGCGTCGCCGCGCCCTATACCCACCCCTACAATGCCCGGCGACGCCTCGAAAAGCATGATAAGGCCGGGATATAAGCCTTTCTTAGTTACCAGCCGTCAATCCGCGCTCCTCCAGCCATTGAAACATCAGTTCGGCGACCTCTTTATTGTTCAGGTCTGACATCGGGAAATGCGTATTGCCATGCAAGCCAACCTCGGGGAGGTGGATAACGGTTACGTCGCCCCCGCGTTTGTTGAGCATCTCGGCCCAACGGCGCATCAGGTGTAGGCGACGCGTCCATTCATAAATCTCGGGACGTTCGTCCGTCTCGGGGAGATTATCTCCATAATATACAACGATAGGGATTTTCGTATATTCCAAGAAAACATCCATCGGTACCTCTATGCCCTCCGTCTTCTTCGAGAGCGTTAAGACGCGACCTTCCTCGGGGACTTGCCCTACGGGGAAAGGGATGCCGCCGCCCGGTTCGTAGGATACGATTGCTCGGATGTTTCGGGTCTTCAGTAACGTCTGCCAACCGACGGGTCCTCCTTGTGAATGGGTAACGAAAATGGCAGGGCCAATCCGCTCGAAGAGGGCGGCGTAGGCATCGGAATAGACCTCGAAATCCACGGAGCCGATGGTCGGTGTCATCTGTCGGAAATATTGGTTCAAGGCTTCAGGGTCGCGACTGAACTGCACGCCCTCGAAATAGTTCGGCCAGATGCCCACACGGAAGCGGTTGAACCAGAGCTCCTCGTCGAAGGCAGGGGAGAGCGTAACCGTCTCCGTGCTCCGTCCGGCATTGCCTCGCCTCGGTTGGTCCACGAGATAAACGCCAAATCCCCGACGGAGGAAGATGTTCTGGAAACCCTCGCGGCCGTCGGGTGTCGTTTCCCAAGTCTTGGAAAACTGCCCGACACCATGCGCGAAGACTAAGGGATAGCGGCGGGCATCGACCGGCTTCTGATAGAAAACGTAGGCATGGTCGCCATGATACGTATGCCCCAGCGAATCCTTCAAGACGGTGCCGCCGATGGCGAAGCTGCCCTGGTCGGCAAGGATTAATGCGTCGTTGTCGTTGCGGCTTCCGCATGAGAAGCAGCATAAGAGCAAGCAGATAAGGATAAGATTCTTCATATTGCGTAATTTATTTATTAGATTCGTTGTAGAGACGCGATTCATCGCGTCTCTACCGTTGTACCTTCGATTCCTGCAGCGCATCATAGCGGCTCCCTACGACGGGAATCGCAAATACTTTCTCTTCCAGTTCCTTCATCTCTTCTTCTGTAAAAGAAATATCCGTCGCACGGAGATTCTCTTCCAGATGCGCCAGCTTCGTTGTGCCGGGGATAGGGACGATAAAAGGCGCCTTGTGCATCAGCCAAGCCAAGGCTATCTGGGCAGGCGTATATCCTCGCGTCCGACCGAAGGCATTCAAGACCTCCACGATGCGCAGGTTCTGGCGGATGGCTTCGGGCTGGAAGCGTGGCAAAGTCTGGCGATTGTCATTTGGGCTGAACTGCGTGTATTCGTTAATCAGGCCACCGAGGAACCCTCTGTTTATAGGACTATAAGGCACGAAGCCGATTCCCAGCTCGCGGCAGAGGGGCAAAACGCTCTCTTCCACCGTGCGATGCATCAGGTGATACTCGCTCTGGATAGCCGTCAGCGGGCAGATGGCGTGGGCGCGGCGGATAGTGTCGGCATTCACCTCGCAAAGTCCCCAATGGAGAATTTTGCCCTCCTTGATTAAGTCGGCGATGGTTTCGGCCACCGTCTCGATAGGCGCGTTCGGGTCGCTCCGGTGTTGGTAGAACATGCCTAAGGTCTCTATGCCAAGGCTGCGCAAGGAGTTCTCGCAGACCTTGCGGATATTGGCGGGCGAGCTATCCTCTTCGGTCTTGACCTGCACACCATTTACATACTTGTGTCCAAACTTAGAAGTAACAAAGACGCGGTCGGTATAGCCCTTCAAAGCCTTGCCCATTAACCGCTCATTCGTAAACGGGCCGTAGCTCTCGGCGGTGTCAAAGAGCGTAACACCCCGCTCGACAGCCTCGTGTACCAGACGGATGCAAGCCTCCTCCGAAGGATGTTCGCTCCGATGATAGTTCAGGCCCATGCAGCCGAAGCCCATAGCTGAGACGGTGAAGGCAGCTTGCCCGCTACCCAATGTCCGCCTCTTGCCGGCGACGGAGGCACAAGAGCTATCCCCCTTCACCGATACCATTCCTACTTCTGTTTCTTTCGCTTGACTCATAGATGGAGAGGCGCAGAAAGCGACGCTGCCCAGGGCCGCAGCCTTCAGGAAGCTACGGCGGGAAAAAGATTGTACGTGTTTCATATTCTTCTTTTGATATTAATGATGTTGCAAAGATAGAGCCTCCATTCTGACAGAGATGTATCAAAAATATCGGCAGAATAACCAAAATCGTAGATATACCGAGAAAGCCTCTACTTTTTTGGAGAATATTCGTACATTTGCCCTACACTAATACGGCATAATAGAATACCCCATGACCCCCATACTCCAAATCGACTCCGTCCAGTCCTACAACGACTACTTCGGCGTAGAGACCCCGCACCCGCTGGTCAGCGTCATCGACGGGCACGAGGCCAAGCCCCTGCGCTTCGGCCGGAAGTTCTACCATATCTATACCGTATTGCTGAAAGATGCCGATTGTGGCACCTTGAGGTACGGCCGCAGCCAGTATGACTACCGACGCGGCACGATGCTCTTCATCGCCCCCGGGCAGGTGATGGGCTCGGAAGACGACGGTCGCTTGCACCAGCCCGAGGGATGGGCCTTGTGCTTCCACCCCGAGTTCCTGCGCCGCACGCCCCTCGCGGGATTGATAAAAGATTATTCCTTCTTCTCGTATAATGCCAACGAAGGCCTCCATCTCTCCGAGCAGGAGCGGCAGACGGTCCTCGCTTGCCTGGCAAACATCAAAGAGGAATTGCGTTATCCCATCGACAAACATAGCAAATCGCTGATTATCGACAATATCAAGTTGCTCCTCGACTATTGCGTCCGCTTCTACGACCGCCAGTTCATCACCCGCGAGAAGCTAAACAGCGACATCCTAGCCCGCCTCGAAACCCTCTTGGACGACTATTTCCTGACGGGCAAGTCGGCCACCGATGGTCTGCCCACCGTCCAATATTGTGCCGACTGCCTCTGCCTCTCGCCCAACTACCTGAGCGACATCCTGAAGAAAGAAACCGGCACGTCTGCCCTGAAGCACATCCAACTCCGAACGCTCGAGGTCGCCAAAGCCCGCGTCTTCGACCCCCGCAAGTCCCTCAGCGAGATAGCTTACGAACTGGGTTTCCCCTATCCGCAGCACTTCAGCCGCTGGTTCAAGAAGCAGACGGGGATGACGCCGAAGGAGTTTATCGTCAAGACAGAGGACGAGACAGTGAAAGTGTTGAAAAAGTAATACGCGGTAAGATAAAATTAGACGCGGATGACACGGATCACGCGGATTATTTGAGATACACAAACAAAAAAATCCGCGTCATCCGTGCAATCCGCGTCTAATTTACCCGAGTTTATGTAAATTTGCAGTTGCATTTCAAATTTGCATAGACGAGATGGAAACAACTTATATTCAGAGGAAATTATCTCAGGTCATCAAAGAGGCGGCGCGCTATTTCTCGGTCATCACCATTACCGGTCCCCGGCAATCGGGCAAGACGACCTTAATTCGCAACGAGTTCGCCGAACTCCCTTATTACTCTTTAGAGAATATCGACGTTCGGAATTTCGCCCAAAGCGACCCCGTGGCTTTCCTAAACCAGCATCCGGAGGGCATGGCTCTCGACGAAGTTCACAACGCTCCCAACTTATTATCCTATATCCAAGGTATTGTAGATGAACACCCGGAACGGCGCTTCATCCTCTCCGGCAGCTCGCAATTTGCCATGCTCCGGAAGGTCTCGCAGTCTCTGGCCGGTCGCACGGCTGTCTTCGAGCTATTGCCGCTGGCTTATTCGGAAATCCAAACGGATGCAGCCCGGAAACCGTTGGACGAACTCCTGTTCGAAGGCTTCTATCCAGCCATTTATGCCGGAAGAAACATCGCTAAGTTCCTTTATCCTTCTTACGTCAAGACCTATCTCGACAAGGATGTGCGCGACTTGCTCCAAATCAAAGACATGATGCAATTCCACACCTTCATCCGCTTATGCGCCGGGCGCATCGGTTCGCTGTTCAAGGCTTCGGAATTGGCCAACGAGATTGGGATCAGTCCGAATACCGTTACCGCATGGCTCTCTGTATTACAGGCGTCTTACATCGTTACCTTGCTCCCGCCTTATTTCGAGAACTCGCGGAAACGCCTGACCAAGACTCCCAAGTTATACTTCGTGGACACGGGTTTGGCCTGCCACTTGCTCGGCATCGAATCGCCTCAACAGCTTGCCCGGGACAAGATGCGCGGCGCGTTGTTCGAGAATTTTATCGTAACGGAAGCGTTGAAAAGAAGATACAACCAAGGGAAAGAGAGCAATCTCTTTTTCTATCGAGATTCCAACCAAAACGAGATAGACTTGATCATGAAGCACCACTCCGGCCTGTCTGCCATCGAAATCAAATCCGCCATGACCTACCACGTGGATTTCGAGAAGGCACTCAAACAGATGGACGGCTGGATTAAGGAACCGGTGCTCGACAAGACGGTCGTCTATGCCGGCTCGCTTGAGAATACGGCCGGGAATATCAAATTGTTGAATTATACGCATTTGTTCCAAAAATAAAATTAGACGCGGATGACGCAGATAACGCGGATTTTTTGTTTGTGTATCTAAAAAATCCGCGCCATCCGTGTCATCCGCGTCTAATTATCTCTCAGCGTCTCACTGGACAACCGGCCGGTCGTCCTCTTCCCCGCCGGGATTTTCCTCGTCCGGTGTCTCCGGCATCTCATCTCCGCCAGGATTTTCCTCATCGGGAGTTTCCGGCGTCTCGTCGCCGCCGCTCGGCAGCTCTTCGTCGGGTGTCTCGGGCGTTTCTCCGGCGGGTTTATCGGCGTCCTCGCGGTCGTTGTCGCGGCGGTTACGTGCCTCGCGCGAAGAATCGTAGAGTTTGATGATGTCGCGGACGAAGGTGTCGGCGGCATCGCTCGGCTCGAGGAGGCTCGAGGCGTTGGCGTAGTCGTTCATGTTGTTGATGAGGATGGCGGCTTGGTCGGTCAGGTCGGCCACGGTAACGTTTTCTTGCTTAATCTTTTCCTTCGCCTCGCGCTGCTCTGCCAGACTCTCGTAGAGGGCGTTGAGGCGTTGCAACTCGGCGATGGACTCGGTGAGGTGGAGCGTCGTGATGTTCTCGCTGTACTCCTCCTTGCTCGCGTCGTGTACCAAGCCGTTAATCAGCGACGTACGCTGCCCCACGGGTTTCTTGTAGAAGCCGCGGTAGGGCGTGATTTCGAGCACCATCTTCTCCGCCGCCGTGCGCTCGGCCTCGGTGGGTAAGAGCTTGTAATCCAGGATGCGCGTGATGATGTACTGCGCCACGCGGACGCGGTCTTCGTCGGTCGTCTTCATCTCGGCGCTCTCCGCCATCGCGCGGGTCTGGAGCGTCTTGTCCTCGAGCTGCGACAGGATTTCCTGCAACTGCCGAATCCATTCAGCCTTGATGTTCAACGCCTCAACATCTTCGATATCTTCCGCTTGCACGCTGGGTTGCCCCGGCTCGGAGGACGACTGTTGCTTGAAGAGGCGGGAGAGGTAGCGGGAGAGGAAAGTGGCAATTTCCTCGCGGTTCCACGCATAAAAACTAATCAAAGGGATTAAAATGTTCCTTTCCATAATTCTTGTCTTTTAATTGTTAATAAAATCTTATTTCATTCTCGTTTTTCTTATCATTTTATGTAAATAGCTCTAATTTCGCTACTTGATGCTGTGAAAAACATCAAATTGCTATCAACTTGATTACTTTTACATGTAGAAGCTATGAAATTGGTTCCAATTTTGTAGCTTCTACGTGTCGAAGTTCTCAAATTGCTTCCAATTTTATTACTTCTACACGTCGAAGTACAGAAATTGCCTCCAATTTTACAACTTCTACCAGTCGAAGCCTCAAAATTGGTTCCAATTTTATTACTTCAACCGATACAAGTAATGAACTTGAAGGCAAGAGCGCTACTCGTAACTTTCCGAGCCGTCGTCCTGCCACCAAATTTGGAAGTTGGAGAACAGAAAGTGGGGGAGGAGGGAACGAGCAGAACAAAGGTAGGAAGGATTACTGTAAAAGGAAAGAGATGGGCAAAAATGACGCGTTAAATAGTTATAAATTTCGGACGCCTTATCATACATGACGGAACAATAAAGGCAAAAAACCAAGCACGGACTTATTTATTCTTCGTGCTTGGTTTGCTATTCTATCAATAAAGAGGCTCAACGCCTTATGGCAACACCCGCTTGAAGCGTGCGATGAACTCGGCGGCCTCGTCCATCGTCAGGCAGAGCGGCGGGAGGAGGCGGATGGTGTGCATCCCGGCCACGCCGGTAAATACTTTCTCGTCGAACAGGAGGCGGCTGCGGATTTCCTTGATGGAGTCCTCGAACTCGATGCCGATCATCAGGCCACGGCCACGGATTTCCTTGATGCCGGGCAGTTCGAGCAATTCGCGGATGAGGTAGTCGCCGACTTGCTTCGCGTTGTCCACCAGATGCTCCGATTCCATGATGTCGAGCACGGCGATGGCAGCGGCGCAGGCCAGATGGTTGCCGCCGAAGGTCGTGCCGAGCATTCCGTAAGACGGTTTGAACATGGGGCTTATCAGGACTGCGCCCATCGGGAAGCCGTTGGCGATGCCCTTGGCCACGGTGATGATGTCCGGACGGATGCCGGCGTATTGGTGGGCGAAGAATTTCCCGCTACGGCCGTAGCCGGACTGGATTTCGTCGAGGATGAGCACCGCTTCGTACTTGGTGCAGAGCGTGCGGAGGTCGCGCATGAACTCGTCCGTCGGCAACTGGATGCCGCCCACGCCCTGGATGCCCTCGATGATGACCGACGAGACGCCGCCCTTGCGGAGTTCGGCTTCGACGGCGAAGGGGTCGTTGAGCGGGAGGTAAGTAACATCCAATCCCTCATTGACCGGGGCGATGATGCGCGGGTTATCCGTTACGCGGACAGCCGCCGAGGTGCGCCCGTGGAAGGAATGCTGGAAGGCGAGGACGCGCTTCTTGCCGTTGTGGAACGACGCGAGCTTGAGGGCGTTCTCGTTCGCCTCGGCACCGGAGTTAATCAGGAACAAGGCGTAGTCGTCGTAGCCCGAAGCCTTGCCGAGGCGGTCGGCGAGCTTCTGCTGGAGCGAGTTAATCACCGAATTGGAGTAAAAGCCCAGCTTGCTGACTTGGTCGCTGATGGCCTTCACATAGGTCGGGTGGCTATGTCCTACGGAGATGACGGCATGGCCGCCGTAGAGGTCGAGGTACTCGGTGCCGTTGGTGTCCCAGACGTGGCAGCCCTTGCCCTTGACAATCTCTATATCGAATAAAGGATAAACGTCAAAGAGTTTCATAACTTTTTAATTGACAATTGACGATTGACAATTGACAATTCATTTCTTTGATTGCCTTATGCCGAAAAGTCGCTTGCCCTAACTTTTAAAATGATGATTAAACCGATTCTTTTCTATAATTGTCAATTGTCCATTCTCAATTGTCAATTCTTAAAACGCTGAAGGCTTGAGGTGCAGCCCGACTTTTTCTTCCAGGCCGAACATCAGGTTCATGTTGTGGACAGCCTGGCCGCTTGCGCCCTTCAGCAGGTTATCTATTACGGAGACGATGAGCAGTTTGCCTTCGATTTGCTCGAGGTGGACGAGGCATTTGTTCGTGTTCACGACTTGCTTCAAGTCCGGGTTCTTGCGCGTAACGAAGGTGAACGAGTGGTCGCTATAATATTCCTCGTAGAGGCGCATGATTTCTTCCAGCTCGATCTTGCAGTCCAGATACGTCGTGGCGAAGATGCCGCGCGAGAAGCTGCCGCGCACCGGGATGAAGTTGATGCGGCTCCCGAAGCTGTTCTGCAACTGCCGGAGGCTCTGTCCTATCTCCGCCAGATGCTGGTGCGTGAACGGCTTGTAGATAGATACGTTGTCGTTGCGCCAGCTATAATGCGACGTGGCGGAAGGCTTCACACCCGCACCCGTCGAGCCGGTAATCGCGTTCACGTGCAAGTCGGAGTTCAACATCAGATGCTTGGCCAGCGGGAGGAGACCCAGCTGGATACACGTGGCGAAGCAACCGGGGTTGGCGACATGCTGCGCTTTGCAAATCCGACGGCGGTTCAGCTCCGGGAGGCCATAGACGAAGTCGTGCGTCCCGTCCTCGATGCGGTAGTCCATGCTCAAGTCGATAATCTTGACGGAGGCAGGCACCTCGTGGCTCTCCATGAACTTCTTCGTGTCGCCGTGCGCGGTGCAGAAGAAGAGGCAGTCTATCTCGTCGAGCGGGAGTTCGCTGGTGAAGCGGAGGTCCGTTTCGCCGAACAAGCCCTCGTGCACGTCGGTAATCTTGTTGCCGGCGTTGCTCGAGCTGTTCACGAACGCGATTTCCACATCCGGATGGTTGATGAGCAGGCGTATCAGCTCACCCGCCGTATAGCCTGCTCCACCAATGATTCCTACCTTAATCATAAGCCCAGCTCGTCTTTATGGTTGGCATAATAAGCACGGAGCGGAGTCGAAAGCACCTTGATGAAGCCCTTCGCGTCGTCCGCCGTCCAGCCCTTCTGCATCTCGCCATACTCGCCGAACTTGTTCTTCACCAAGTCGTCTGCGGAATCCACGCCGACGGTCGAGAAGCAGTAAGGACGAAGCTCGAGGATAACCGTGCCGTTTACGTTCCGCTGCGACTCCGCAAGCATCGCCTCGATATCACGCATGACCGGCTCGAGATACTGGCTCTCGTGGAGGAACATGCCGTACCAGTTTCCTACCTGGTCTTTCCAATACTGTTGCCACTTGCTCAGGGTGTATTTCTCCAAGAAGCGGTGCGCGCCGATAATCAACATCGGAGCAGCGGCCTCGAAACCTACGCGCCCCTTGATGCCGATGATGGTATCCCCGACGTGCATGTCGCGGCCGATACCGTAGGCAGCACCTATCTCCTCGACCTTCTGGATGGCGGCAATCTTGTCTTCGAAGACCTCGCCGTTCACGGCATACAACTCGCCCTTCTTGAATTCTAGCTTCAACTGCTCGCTGCCGGTTTTCGTTACCTGCTTCAGGTATGCGCTCTCGGGAAGGCCCTGGGCAGAGTCCAATATCTCTCCGCCGCAGATGGATGTGCCCCAGATACCGACGTTGTAGGAGTATTTCAGCTTCGCGAAGTCGGCGACAAAGCCATGTTCGCGCAAGTAGTTGATTTCATATTCGCGGCTCAGCGCCATGTCTCGCGTCAGCGTGATAATCTCGATGCCCGGCGACATGACGAGGAACGTCATATCGAAGCGCACCTGATCGTTGCCCGCCCCGGTAGAGCCGTGTGCAATCGCGTCGGCCCCAATCTCGTTGGCGTAGCGCGAAATCGCCAGCGCCTGGAAGATACGCTCCGAGCTAACCGAGATGGGATACGTCCCGTTGCGCAACACGTTGCCGAAAACCATATACTTGAGGCTCTTCTCATAATATTCCCGCGTAACGTCGAGCGTAACGTACTTCACAGCGCCCAGCTTGTAGGCGTTTTCTTCATTTTGTTTCAACTGGGCCTCGCTGAACCCGCCGGTGTTCGCACAGGCAGCATAGACTTCATACCCTTTTTCCTTGGCCAGGTACATCACCGTGAACGAGGTGTCCAGCCCGCCGCTGAATGCGACCACTACTTTCTTCTTCTTTTCTTCCATAAGAATGATGTGTTTGATATATGTTATACTTCTTCTTTTCTTTTTATCTCCAAATGTTGGAGCTTACCACCTCCAAGTGTTGGAGGTTACCACCTCAAAGCCTTTGAGGTTATAACCTCAGACTTCGTGAGGTGGTAAGGACAGACGCGGTGAGGTGGTAAGGACAGGCACGCTCAGCCGCCCGCCCTCATTTCTTTGCGTACTGCTCCTTCGCCTTTTCGTACATCTCGGTACGGATTTGCTCTGTCCGCTTGTGCAACACCTCGAAGAGCTCCTCGTGCATGAGGCAACGCGGGTCGGCGGGGTCGAACAACATGGCCGTGCAGATGCAATAGCGGCGGCCGGTACGCTCCAGGACATCGTGGTTGATGCAGCCCTGGCAGCCTTTCCAGAACGCCTCGTCGTCGGTGAGGTCTCCGAAGGTTACCGGCATATAGCCCAGCTCGGTATTCATCTTCATCACTGCGCTGCCCGAGGTGAGACTGAACAGCTTAGCCTTCGGCCAGCGGAGGCGGGCCAACTGGAAGGCGGCGTGCTTGACGCGCTTGGCGATACCGAGGTGGCGAAATTTCTCGGGGACAATCAGTCCGCTGGTGGCGACATACTGCTTGTTGCCCCAAGACTCGATGTAGGTAAAGCCGGCGAACTCGTCGCCTTTGAGGGCGATGATGACTTTGCCCTCCTTCATCTTTTGGGCGACATACTCGTGGGTGCGCTTGGCGATGCCAGTGCCGCGTACCTTGGCGGCGTCCTCGATAGTCTGGAGGATGGTATCCACATACTTCTCGTGGCTTTCGTCGGCCACCATTACGTCTATTTCATCCGAATCTTGTGTCATTTGTTATGCTAACGATTTTAAAACCTATATTCATTTGATAAAATGGGCCAGCGCCAGGGCAACGTCCTCGCGGGCATAGCCTTCGCGGGGGATGACGAGGATAGTGTCGTCGCCGGCAATCGTCCCGAGAATCTCGCGCGGAGCTTGGTCGTCGATGTCCGACGCGAGCCCCATCGCATAGCCGGGACGGGTCTTGATAACGGCCAGGTTTCCTGAAAACTCGATACGGCCCGGCCTCAAAGCCTCGTCCTTGGTTATGTCGGGCGCCTGCGGGGAAGGCAGCTTATAAGCGTAGCTCCCGTTTGCCCCATGCACCTTGATAACCTTGAGCGAGCGGATATCGCGGGAGAGCGTAGCCTGTGTAACGCTGAAACCTTCTTGGTTCAGCCGCTTCAAGAGCTCCTCCTGACTGCTTATGTCAGCCGCCTGCAAGATGCGGCATATCGCGTTAAGTCGTTCCGTCTTTGTTGTCATATTTGTATATTTATTCAGAAAACGCGGCAAAGGTACAACTATATTCCGAATAAATATACAGATTGGACGGTTTTTTATGCAAAAATATTCAGCGGATATGCAGACGGTTCAGCGCCGACTGGTAACGCTGGGCATTGCGGCTATGCTCGGCAAGCGTCCGGGCGAAGTTGTGCCGACCGGAAAGGTCTTCTTTGGCACACATATAAAGGTAATTATGATGAGTATAGTTCAGCACACCGTCGATGGCGCGGATGGAAGGAATGCGGAGCGGTCCCGGTGGAAGCCCTGCATATTTATACGTGTTATAAGGCGAATCCACCTCCAGATGGCGGTAGAGGATACGCTGGAGCGTGAAATCACCCACGGCGTACTTCACGGTCGGGTCGGCTTGCAGGAGCATCCCGCGCTTCAAGCGGTTGATATATAAGCCGGCCACCAGAGGATATTCGTCCACCGCAGCCGTTTCTTCCTCGACGATAGAGGCTAAAATGGATATTTCGATAGGAGAAAGACCCATTTTCTGCGCCTTATCCCTACGTGATTCGTTCCAGAAGCGGTCGTATTCCCGCTTCATTCTCGCGAGAAGAGCCTTGGCGGAAGTATTCCAATAGACTTCATACGTATTGGGGATAAACATGGTTTTGATGGTTGCTGTATCGAAACCCTCGGAGGCGCACCAAGCTGAGTCATTCAGATAAGTCAGCAAGTCCTTGGCAGAAAGCATTAGCTCTTCGTCCAAACGGGCGGCTAATTCTCCCTTCGTCCTTATATTATTAAAGGTAAGGCGGACGGCCGTCTGATGACCGCTTCGCAACATACGTACGACTTCGAGGTTGTTCATCCCCGTTTCGATGGCGTAACACCCGCTCTTCACATGCTGCGGATAATTCATCCACCCCGCCAATATACGAAAGGAAGCCAAAGACCTGCATCCTGCCGAATCACTCACCAACTGGCAAACATCTTCGAACGTAGCTTCATCGTCAATATAAATCCGCACGGACGATTGCGCCGACAAGAAATTCGGGGCATATATCATCCGATATAAGTAGCCCCCCATTATCCCGCCGACAAGCAAGAGTAACACGAGCACGAGATATACAATCCTATATTTCAAAGGGAAAAGTTTATTTATACTCAACATATAATCTATTGATTATCAGAAAACGCTGCAAAAATAGTATCTTTTTTTCAAAGAAACTCCACCATAGTGCTTGTTTATTCAAAAATAACTTCTACCTTTGCAACGCAATTCTAAAGAATTCAGCTATACGATACACAAGGAAGTTTGGGTGAGTGGCTGAAACCAGCAGTTTGCTAAACTGCCGTACGGGTTACCGTACCGGGGGTTCGAATCCCCCAGCTTCCGCATCCTTAACAAGCAAGACTCATAAATCGTAGATTTGTGGGTCTTTTTTTATGGCTGAAAGTCCGCGGGAGGCATTGCCTTCTTACAAGGTAAGGTTTTGTGCTGTGCTCTCTTAACCCTATAAAAACTCAAATATCACCCTATAGGTTTCGTCCCGCGCTTCCTTTCTCGAGAGGATCAAGTCGTGCATCCCGCAGGGGATTTGGCGGCAGACGACCTTTTCTCCCAAACGTGCGCCGTAATGCTGGATGTCATTGACGTCTAGCACGATGTCTGAAATTAGGTATTCGTCATGCCAGGCAGCCGATTCGGGATACGAACGGTCGGAGGAGAGGACAAGGACGGGGCAGGGAATGTTGGCTTTCTTCTGCACATAGTTTTGTGCCTCATGGATAGCTCGAATCCAGCCGGCGCGCTTCGGGTGGCCGTTGGGCATCTTCCAGTCGGTGTTGAACATCCATTCTCCCTTGAATACCTTCAGCAAGCTCCGGGCGTAGGACGAGGTGTTCGCGTTCTGCACGGTGAGTTCGGGGAAGAGGCGGCCGGTCGCGGAGACGGCAGGAAGCACGATGTTCTCCATGAACCAACCGAAGTTCCAGTCGAGGAAAGGACTGTTCAGTATCAGGGCGGAGGCAGTCTCCGGCGGGCGCTGGCTGAGGTAATAGGAGGTAATCAAGCCGCCGGTCGAGTGGGCCATGAGGACGACCTCGCGGTTCCCCTCCGCGTGGATGGCGACGAGAGCGGTGTCGATATCCGCGAAGTATTCCGTCAAGTCTTTGCAGAAGAAAGCATCCTGATGGGAGAGGAGCGAGCGTCCGTACTTGCGGAGGTCGAGGGCGTAGAAGTTATAGCCGTGGGCCAGGCAACTGTCGCCCAACTGGGATTGAAAGAAGTAATCGTTGTAGCCGTGGACGTAGAGGATGGCGCGGTGCGTGTCATTGCGGTCGAGCGTCTTCCGGACCAAGGTACAAACCACGCGGCCCTCGTAATCGTCGGGCATCTGGAAGGTGCGCGCTTCGTAGCCGTCGCCCAGCAAGTCGGGAGTGTATTGCGCCGAGACGGGTGCGAAGAGGCTGAGGAATAAGAGGGAAATAAGGTGTTTCATGTCATTTTATCACTAAGTCTGCATGGGCAAAGATAGAGATTCCGGCGAAATAAACACCATGGGTTCGCATAAAACTTAGGTAGGCAGAGTCAATCGCACATTTAAGATAAAAAGAAACGCGGATACGGAGCCTGCGGATTCAGAGAGAGTGCCTGTCCGAATCCGCACGTTCCGCGTAATCCGCGTCAAATATTATGAGACTATTTCCCAGATAAATACTTATCTACTCGATGAGCGACGTCCTGTCCGCTTGCCATCGCACGGACTACGAGCGAGGCACCGAGCGCAGCATCGCCTGCGACGAAGACATTCGGTGCGAACTTCGGCAGTTCAGGTTTCAGGAAGCCCATCGCCAGGAGGACAATTTCAGCCTTGATGACCTCCGGCTTGCCAACCGGTTCCATGAGAGGCCGTCCGCCATCCGGATTCGGTCTCCAGACAATTTCCTGCACCTCAGCGCCCGTAACCTTGCCGTCTTTTCCGATGAAGCGCAAGGTGTTCATGTTCCAGCGACGGACGCAACCCTCTTCGTGGCTCGAGGTCGTCTTGAGCGTGTGCGGCCATTCGGGCCAAGGATGTTGCGGGTCGTCGGGACCTTCGACCGGCTTCGGCATGATTTCGATTTGCGTTACGCTGCGGCAGCCTTGCCGGTGAGCCGTACCGATACAGTCGCTCCCCGTGTCGCCACCGCCAATAACAAGTACATCTTTGCCACGCGCGCTGACCAGTTCGTCGCGTTTGAACTCGCATCCCGCCAGCACGCGGTTCTGTTGCGCCAGCATATCAAGGGCGAAATACACTCCCTTTAGGTCGCGTCCCGGGACAGGGAGGTCGCGTGCCTCCGGGGTACCGGTTGCGACGACGTAGGCATCAAACCCTTCGGGCAGAGTCGTCAGGTCGATGTTTGTGTTGAACTTAAACCGGATTCCCTCGGCACGCAGGACCTCCATGCGGCGATCGATGACCGCCTTGTTGAGCTTGAAGTTGGGGATACCATAGCGGAGCAAGCCTCCGGCATCCTCGTTTTTATCGAAAAGAGTTACGGTATATCCCAGCAGATTCAATCGGTTGGCTGCCACCAGTCCGGCGGGACCCGAGCCAATCACGGCGACGCTTTTCCCATTGCGCTCGGGGTGGGCGATACGGACATAGTTCTCCTCGAAAGCATGTTCGGTGATGGCGGCCTCGTCTTCGCGGTTGGTAGTCGGCTCGTGTACCGTAAGATTCAGCACGCAGGCCTTCTCGCACAAGGCGGGACAGACGCGGCCCGTAAATTCCGGAAAGTCGTTTGTCGAATTCAGCAGGCGGTAGGCCAACTCCCAATCCCCCCGGTAGAGCGCATCGTTCCACTCCGGCGGCTTGTTGCCCAGCGGACAAGCCCAGTGGCAGAACGGCACGCCGCAGTCCATGCAGCGCGAGGCCTGCTGGCGGCGGTCGCCCGAATTAAGTGTTTGTTCCACTTCGCCGAAATCATGTATTCGGTCGTGCACGGGGCGGTATCCCGCCTCTTTGCGATGTATTGTCAGAAAAGCTTTATAATCTCCCATGATGGTTGTTTATTTGTTTTTAATTCTTATTTATCCGACCGCCGACCGGCCGGTTTTAAAAATCCAGTTGGGTAGTTGCGGCTACCCAGCTGGGCGGCTGGAGCTACCCAGCTGGGTAAGTTTGGCTACCCGCCTGGGTAGTTCCAGCTACCCGCCCGGGTAGTTCCAGCTGCCCGCCGGTGTAGTTTCAGCTACACGCGCGGGTAATTTTTAAAGGTCAATAATCCCGTTGCATATCCGCAATCTTCTGTTGCAATTTCTTGACCTGTTCTTCCTGTAAGACACGCTTATACTCGATAGGCACGATTTGGATGAAATCCTCCACGTAGCGCGGCCAGTCGTCGAGCATCTGGCGAGCCAGCTTCGAGCCGGTGTAGAGGTAGTGCTGGCGAATCAGCTCGTGCAGTTCCTTGCGTGCGGCACTATCCTCGACGAGGTTAATCTCAACCATGTCCATATTGCAGAAGTAATCGAAGTTGTGATGCTTGTCCCAGACGTAGGCGACGCCGCCACTCATACCCGCCGCGAAGTTCCGGCCGGTCTCTCCCAGGATGACAACCCGACCGCCTGTCATGTATTCGCAGCAGTGGTCGCCTGCCCCTTCGACAACGGCTATCGCGCCGGAGTTGCGGACAGCGAAGCGTTCGCCCACCTTTCCATTGATATAGAGTTCTCCGGAGGTAGCGCCGTACAAACCGGTATTGCCGGCTATGGTATTGTCTTCGGCACTGAAGTTGCTCCGGACTGGCGGCTGGATGGCGATTCGTCCGCCGCTAAGTCCCTTGGCGAAGTAGTCGTTTGTCTCCCCTTCGAGCTTGAAGTTCACGCCCTTCACGAGGAATGCGCCGAAACTCTGCCCGGCACTGCCCTTGAATTTGATATTGATGGTAGAATCAGGCAAGCCCTCTTCTCCGTATTTCGAGGCAATCAGGCCGCTGAGCATCGTACCGACGGCGCGGTCGGTGTTCTTGATGGCGTAATCGAGATTCACCTCTTCCTGTTCCTCCACGGCACGCTGGGCGGAGCGGATAATCTGTCTGTCGAGAATGCTGTCGAGGTCGTGCGATTGTCCCGCGATATGGTGAAGCGGAGATTTCGAGTTTTCCTTGAAGAGCAAGTTGCGGAAGTCGAGCATAGCCGCCTTGCTACCCTCGGCGACCGGTTTGCGGATAATCAGTTCGGAATGGCCCACAATGTCGTCCAGTTTCGTGTATCCCATTTCTGCCAGATACTCCCGGACTTCTTCGGCGAGGAAGGTGAAATAATTAACGAGGTACTGGTACGAACCCATGAAATGACGGCGAAGTTCCGGATTCTGGGTCGTAACACCGAGCGGGCACGTGTTCAAATTGCATTTACGCATCATGACACAGCCCAAGACGATGAGCAGCAGCGTACCGAAACCAAACTCCTCGGCACCGAGCAACGACATGAGAATGATGTCGCGACCGGTTTTCAGCTGACCGTCCACTTGTAGGCGGACATAGCCACGCAAGCCGTTCTTCACCAGCGTTTGTTGTGCCTCGCTCAAACCGATTTCGGGCGAGATACCCGCAAATCGCATACTTGAAGCCGGGCTGGCTCCCGTTCCCCCTTCGGACCCCGAAATGACGATAAGGTCGGCCTTGGCTTTGGCAACGCCGGCGGCGATAGTACCCACACCGCTTTCTGCTACCAACTTGACGCTGATAGCCGCATTTGGGTTGGCATTCTTCAGGTCGAAGATAAGCTGAGCCAAGTCCTCGATGGAATAGATGTCGTGGTGAGGAGGAGGCGAAATGAGCGAGATGCCGGGGATGGAGTGGCGCGTCTTGGCAATCACTTCATCCACCTTGAAACCGGGCAACTGACCGCCTTCGCCAGGCTTCGCGCCCTGAGCCACCTTAATCTGTATCTCTTCCGCATTCACCAAGTATTCCGTCGTAACGCCGAAACGTCCCGATGCCACCTGCTTAATCTTGCTGGAGAGCGAGATGCCATTGACATGAGCGTGAAAACGTTCGTTGTCTTCGCCACCTTCGCCCGTATTGGAGCGTGTGCCGAGCTCATTCATCGCCAGACAGATGGCTTCATGTGCTTCTTTTGACAAGGCTCCGAAACTCATGGCACCGGCTACAAAATGTTTAACGATAGCGCTGATTGGCTCCACTTTGTCTATATCAATGGGTGCGGCGGCGCGTTTGAAATCGAAGAAGTCTCGGATAAAGATAGCGTCAGCCTTGTTATCTACCAGCTTGGTGAACTCCTTGTATTTCCTGTAGTCGCCCGTCCTCGTGGCAAGCTGAAGGGTGGCGATGGTTTCCGGATTCCATGCATGGCGGATTCCATCCTTCCGATAGTGGAAAAGACCGACATTGGGCAGGAAATCCGTCGGCGTATCCTTGGCAAAACCTTCGTTGTGCATGGCGATGGCATCGCGGGCTATGGTCTCTAACCCGATACCGCCAATCGTCGATGTCTCGGTTCCGAAGTAAGCCTTTAGCAGACTCTCCGACAAACCCACGGCTTCGAATATCTTTGCTCCGCGATAGGAACGGATGGTCGATATACCCATCTTGGCCATGATTTTCAGCAAGGCTTTCTTCATGGCATTGATGTAGTTCTTTTCAGCCGTCTCGTAGTTCTCCTGCACTTTCTTGCGTTTTACCAAATCATCGAGCACGGCGAATACCATGTAGGGGCATAACGCCGATGCACCGTAGCCCAGCAAGAGGGCGGCGTGCATGGGCTCGCGAATCTCGCCGCTCTCCACAATCAGGGCAGTCTGCACGCGTTTGCCTACCGAAATGAGGTAGTGATGGACGGCGCTGACGGCCAGCAGCGAGGGAATGGCAGCGTGGGTCTCGTCGATATCTCGGTCGGAGAGAATGATATAGTTATATCCTTCGTCCACACTACGGGCTGCTTCCTTGCACAGCTGGTCGAGTGCGGTGCGTAATCCGTCTTCGCCTTTCGCGCATTCGAAGAGCATGGGCAACTTTACCGTATTGAAGCCTTTATAGCGAATGTTGCACAGGATATCGAGCTGGGTATTGTTCAGAATAGGATGAGGCAGGCGCACCATCTTGCAGTTCGAGGCATCGGGATTCAATATTCCCGATCCAACCCGACCGATGTATTCCGTCAGCGACATGACGAGGCTCTCGCGGATAGAGTCGATAGCGGGATTGGTTACTTGGGCAAACTGTTGGCGGAAATAATTGAACAATAATTGCGGACGGTCGCTCAGCACAGCCAGCGGCGTGTCGTTGCCCATGGCTGCCGTGGGTTCCTGTCCGTGGATGCACATCGGGATGATGGTATTGTCAATATCTTCGGCCCCGAAACCGAACATCAGTTCGTGGCGGGTAAGATTCGGGATGGCATTCTCCACCTTGCGTCCGCTTTTCAGCTTTTCCAACTGGATGCGGTTGCTGGACAACCATTGTCGGTAAGGATGTTCGGCGGCAAGCTGTTCCTTGATTTCCCCGTCATAATATATCTTCCCTTCCTGCGTGTCGATAAGTAAGATTTTCCCGGGTTGCAAGCGACCCTTTTCCGCTATCTCGGAGGGGTCGAAATCCATGACGCCCACTTCCGATGCCACCAGCATCATATCATTCTTCGTAATCGTGTAGCGTGCCGGACGCAGACCGTTGCGGTCGAGCATACCCCCGGCATAGCGTCCGTCGCTGAAGAGCAACGCTGCCGGCCCGTCCCAAGGTTCCATCAGGATGGAGTAATATTCGTAGAAAGCTTTCAAGTCTTCCGATATGGGATTCTTGTCATTGAAACTTTCCGGCACCAGCAGCGTAAGGGCATGGGGAAGCGAGAGTCCCGACATCACGAAAAATTCAAACACATTATCCAGACTCGCCGAGTCGCTCATGTCCGGCTGCACGATAGGCGATATATCCTTGATGTTCCCGATAGCCTCCGAGCTGAGGACGCTCTCGCGCGCCTGCATCCATCCCCGGTTGCCCCGGATGGTGTTGATTTCCCCGTTATGCGCCAGCAGACGGAACGGTTGTGCCAGACTCCACGTCGGAAACGTATTGGTCGAGAATCGGGAATGCACCAACGCCAGCCCGCTGGTGAAATATTTGTTGATCAAGTCGGGGAAATACTGGCGCAGCTGCAGACTCGACAGCATCCCCTTATAGATAATGGTACGCGAGGAGAGCGAACAGATGTAGAAATCCTTGTCGTTCACCCGCCGCTCGATGCGCTTGCGAATGATGTAAAGCGTGCGCTCGAATGTCGGAACCTGTTCGTCGGTAACGCCGGTAACGAACATTTGCTTGATATCCGGCTCGCTGGCCAGTGCCGTCTCGCCCAGACAGGCGGGATTCGTCGGCACATTGCGCAAATGCATCAGGAGCAATCCCTCGCGTTCTATTTCCTCTATCATGATGCTCAGGATATCCTGCTGGCGCTCGTTGTCTTTGGGCAAGAACACGATGCCCGTCCCGTATTTCCCTTTTTCAGGAACGGGAATCCCTTGCAGTAGAATAAACTCGTGAGGTATCTGAAGCAGAATGCCAGCCCCGTCGCCGCTCTTGTTGTCGGCCCCTTCTGCGCCTCGGTGGCGCATGTTTTCGAGCACTTTCAGCGCGTTGTCCACCAATTCGTGGCTTTTGTTGCCGTGGATATTGACGGCCATCCCGACGCCACAGGCATCGTGCTCGTAGCTGGTGTTGTATAATCCATTTTCCATGTTCCTGTATTTTAAATTTGAAAACATTGATGCTTTGTGATGTTTTATTTTCGTCCTTTAGCCGACAAAAATGCGACATTTTGCAACAAAAAATGGATTTTTGCTGATGATATTATTCCCTCGCTTGTGTATGCTTACAAATGATTCGTTTTGGCTGTGAATATGTTTTGAATAGTAACGATAAAGCTTGTTTTGGATTTCAAACTAAAAGTACTCCTTCCTTATTGCTTCTTATCCGGCCCCGACTGCTTCGCCGTCGTCCGGTAACTGCTTATCAACTCATTGACGATGCCTGCGAAATCCTCCAACTCCGCGAGGCGGTCCGTATCCGAGCCGTCTACGAACTGGCTGGCAATGATTTAGGCATTGACCGCGGCGACGAGGTCCTGATAGCCCTTGTCGAGCGCCAGGCGTGCGTTGCGGAAGGCGTTGGGGACGAAATCCATCTTGCCCTTCCGCCGCTCGGCGACCATGTCATGGTAGGCCGTGTTTGCCGCTATCAGCGCGCGGAGGTTCGCCGTCTGCCCCAGCTTCGCGACATCTGTGGCGAGGGGCTCGACCGACATATCCTGGCTCATATAGCGGGCATTGACCGTGAATGTGGTGCGGCTGGCGCGCAGCAAATCGCCGTAGCTCTCGATTTTGTTGCGGAGGATGCGTGCGTGCTCGCGCATCGCCGGGTCGTCGTTGTCGAGGTCCGACCAGACGTGCCCCTTCAGGCAACGGAAGCAAGCCTTCCGCCTCTCGTGCAGCTTGTCCAGCTCCTCGGTTAGCGGGTTCTTCGAGCGCGGTTTCCTGGCCTTGTTGGCAGCGTCGAGCAGCTCCGCGAACTTCTGGTAGCAGCCTGTGATGCCCAGCACGAGGGGTGTTTTGAGTTCGACAAAATGATTTACCTTCCGCATGAAGCCTATGTAAAGTGAATTTTCCAATCTTTTCAGCTTAAATCGCTTGATCAGCTTTGATTCCTTCTTTTTCGTTTTAGTTTCCATTGCCATCCGTTTGTTTTAAATCCTTATCAATCGGGGGCAGAGAACTCAGCCGTTTGCAGAGTCCTTTGCCCCATCGTCCCAAAGAACCTTGCTGCTTGCAGCGTTCTTTGCCCCGGTGTCCCAAAGGACTCAGCCGCTTGCGGAGTTCTTCGCCCCATCCTAATTCGGCTGCAAGTTACGCGTTTTATAGCTTTCTGCAAAGCGAAAAGGATGCTTTTCTGTTGGACAGAGCCGCTTTCTTCGTCGAAAAGCGTATCTTTGCCGCGCTATACATTATATAATATATAAAAAGACATGAACAGCATTTACGACGCCCGCGAACGGCTGAAATACATCTTCATCTTTGCCGCTATCCTTATCGCCATCGTTTCGGTGGTCGTCTCAGACATTTTGATAAAAGATTTGGCCCGCGAGGAACGGGAGAAAATCGAAGTATGGGCCGAAGCAACGCGCGTCGTAACCAGCGAAGAGCCGAGCCTGAACATGAACCTGATTCTGAAAATCATCCAAGGCAACACCACCATCCCCGTCCTGCTCTGCAACGACCGCGACAGCGTCTTGACCTACAAGAACATCGAACTGCCCGAGACGGGTGCCGAGGCCTTCCTGCAAGAGAAGCTGAAAGAATTCAAAAACAAGAACGTCCCCATCGCGGTGGATATGGAAGACGGGACGTTCCAGTACCTCTATTACGATGATTCGACGAACCTGAAGCGGCTCCTGGTCTATCCCTACGCGCAGCTTTCGGTCGTGGCGGTCTTCATCCTTATCGCCTTCCTCGCCCTGGCCAGCACGAAGAAGGCGGAGCAGAACAAAGTCTGGGTCGGCCTCTCGAAGGAGACGGCGCACCAGCTCGGGACGCCCATCTCGTCGCTAATAGCCTGGATAGAATATTTAAAAACGAAAGACGTGGATGCCTATTTGTTGGGCGAGATGGATAAAGACGTGAAGCGGCTGGAGACTATCGCGGAACGTTTCTCGAAGATTGGTTCGAATCCCGATCCGGTTCCGGTGAACATTTGCGATTCGATCCGTTCTGCGCTCGACTATATGGGGACGCGCATCTCGTCGAAAGTGCATATCCATCTCGAGTTGCCCGAGCATCCGGTCTTAGTTTTGATGAACGGCTCGCTCTTTGCCTGGGTCATCGAAAACCTGACCAAGAATGCCGTGGACGCCATGGAGGGACAAGGTAAAATTACATATACATTAGAAGAAAAGGGAGACAAGGTGCGCATCGACGTAACTGATACGGGGCGAGGCATCCTGAAGTCGAAGTTCAAGACCGTCTTCAATCCCGGCTATACGACGAAGAAGCGTGGCTGGGGATTGGGCCTTTCGTTGGTGAAACGTATCGTTGAGTCGTATCATGGTGGGAAAATCTATGTCCGTTGGTCGGAAATGGGGAAGGGGACAACGTTCCGCATCGAGCTGAGAAAGTATAAGGAATAGGGTCGAATTTTCCTCCGCATCCGCGAATACACGGGTGAACAACTATGAAATCACGGATGAACAGCTACGGAAACGTGGATGTTGATGTAAAATAGCATATTATAAGGCCTAAAAATACGTAAGAAATGCTTATACAAAAAAATAACGGAAGAGATATTGCTTTTGTGTGAAGATTTTTCGTACCTTTGCATGGTTTTTACACAAATAGGCATTGGGAAAATTTGAAGCATATAGCATTGATTTGAAGAATCTCACTCCGGGAGTGCATGATTATGAGTATCTTCTGGACAATAAGTTCTTCGCCGACATTGAAGGAGACCAGGTGCAGAGAGGCAATGTGCAGGTTTCTCTGACGGTGAAACGAATGTCGTTGATGTTCGAGATGAACTTCAAGCTCGAAGGGATAGTGATTGTTTCCTGCGACCGTTGCTTGGACGATATGGAGCAACCCATTGAGACGGAGAATCGCCTGATTGTGAAATTCGGTCCTGAATATGCGGAAGAAGATGATGAAGTAGTAATCATCCCGGAAGATGAAGGCAGAATCAACCTGGCATGGTTCCTCTACGAATTTGTCGCGCTTGCTATCCCGATGAAGCATGTACATGCTCCGGGGAAATGCAACAAGGCGATGGCTTCCAAATTGAGACGACATACTGCCCGTAGTGCAGATGACGAGGACGATAGCTTCCCCGAAGCAGACGATGAAAGCTGGGAGGATGAAGCAAACGATCGTATCGACCCTCGTTGGGCAGCATTGAAAGGTTTAGTTGAGAATAATAACAATTAAAAATAAATTATCATGGCACATCCTAAAAGAAGACAAGGTAAGACAAGAACAGCCAAGAGAAGAACTCACGACAAGGCTGTAGCTCCGACAATGGCCATCTGCCCGAACTGCGGCGCATGGCATGTGTATCACACGGTTTGTAGCGAATGCGGCTACTACAGAGGCAAGTTGGCCATCGTTAAAGAAGCTGCTGTGTAAGTTTGTCAGTTTTATAAATTTGATAGACAAACAAAAGAAAAAAGCTCTAAAAAGACCTTTTAGGGCTTTTTTTAATTTAGGAGATTTTTAATATGGAAAAGATTAATGCGGTTATCACCGGCGTCGGCGGATATGTGCCAGACGACGTTTTGACAAACGACGATATAGCCCGGATGGTGGATACGTCGGATGAATGGATTATGACTCGCGTAGGCATCAAGGAGCGCCGGATATTGAAAGGTGAAGGTAAAGGGACTTCATTCATGGGCATCCGTGCCGTGAATGAACTGCTCCAGAAGACAGGAGCAGCTCCGGAATCTATCGAAGCCATCGTATGTGCTACGACAACTCCTGATTATCATTTCCCAACAACAGCTTCTATCATTGCTTACAACACGGGATGTAAGAATGCATTTACGTTTGATGTCCAAGGAGCTTGCGCCGGTTTCCTTTATGCTTTGGAAACGGCTTCCAATTATATCCGTTCCGGACGTTACAAACGGATTATCGTAGTAGCCGGGGATAATATGACGGCTATCACGGATTATACAGACCGAAACACTTGCCCGCTCTTCGGAGATGGTTGTGGTGCGGTATTGGTCGAACCGACAACGGAAAATATTGGGGTGATGGATACCATCCTCCGTACTGATGGCTCCGGCTTCGAACATTTGCTGATGAAGGCCGGCGGTTCAGCTTATCCTCCTTCGCATGAGACGGTGGATCGTCGTGAACATTTCGTTTATCAGGACGGGCGTTATGTCTTTAAACATGCCGTATCCAATATGGCGGATGTAGCGGCCGAGATAGTTGAGCGGAACGGACTGACGAACGATGACATTACGTGGGTCGTGCCTCACCAGGCAAATCTGCGTATTATCGACGCCACGGCTAAGCGTTTGGGTGTACGAGACGACCAGGTAATGATAAACATCCAGAAGTATGGAAATACCAGTGCCGGGACTATTCCCCTCTGCCTGTGGGAATGGGAATGCAAGCTGAAGAAGGGCGACAACCTGATTCTGGCTGCCTTCGGTGCCGGTTTCACTTGGGGTTCTATCTATCTCAAATGGGGTTATGATGGAAAAGAAGCATAAATCCGGTTTTGTGAATATCGTCGGTAATCCGAATGTGGGGAAGTCCACGTTGATGAACCGTCTGGTTGGCGAGCGGCTTTCGATTATCACGTCGAAGGCTCAGACCACCCGCCATCGTATCTTGGGCATCGTGAATACCGACGATATGCAAATTGTCTATTCAGATACGCCGGGAGTCTTGCATCCGAATTACAAGTTGCAAGAGTCTATGCTTAACTTCTCCGAGTCGGCTTTAGGCGATGCCGATATCCTGCTCTATGTAACGGACGTCGTCGAAAAGATCGACAAGAATGAAGAGTTCCTTCAGCGGGTGCAGAAGGTAACGGAGTATCCGGTACTGCTGCTTATCAACAAAATCGACCAGACTACCCAGCCCGAGCTGGAGAAGCTGGTTGCTGAATGGAAAGTCTTGCTGCCACAGGCCGAGATTATCCCTATTTCTGCCTTGGCGAACTTCAATATTGATTATGTGAAAAAACGGGTGGAGGATTTGATGCCAGAATCCCCGCCTTATTTTGAAAAAGACGCGCTGACGGACAAGCCTGCCCGCTTCTTCGTTACGGAAATCATCCGCGAGAAGATTCTCCTCTACTATCAGAAGGAAATTCCCTATTCGGTGGAGGTCGTCGTGGAGATGTTCAAGGAAGAAAAGGACAGCATCCATATCAAGGCGCTGATAGTAACCGAACGGGATTCGCAGAAGGGTATCATCATCGGCCACCAAGGTCAGGCTTTGAAAAAAGTCGGCTCCATGGCGCGCAAGGATATCGAGCGCTTCTTCGAAAAGAAGGTTTTCCTCGAGTTGTTTGTCAAGGTAGAAAAGGATTGGCGCAACCGCGACCAGCTGCTGAAGGCGTTCGGATACCAGTTGGATTAAAAAGGATTTTAAATAGATGGGAAATATTGTTGCAATAGTTGGAAGGCCCAACGTAGGTAAATCGACGCTCTTCAACCGCCTGACGCAATCGCGCCAAGCCATTGTCAATGAGCAAGCCGGTACGACACGCGACCGCCAATACGGCAAAGTCCAGTGGCAGGATAAAGAATTCTCGCTCATCGATACTGGCGGATGGGTTGTCAATTCGGAAGACGTCTTCGAGGAAGAAATTAATAAACAGGTAAAGGTCGCCATCGAGGAGGCGGATGTTATCCTCTTCGTGGTCGATGTGGTGAATGGTCTGACCGACTTGGATTCAGACGTCGCCGCCATCTTGCGCCGAGGTCGCAAACCCGTTATCATCGTAGCTAACAAGGCGGACAACTTCGAGCTTCATGCCAACTCTGCGGAGTTCTACGCGCTGGGCTTGGGCGACCCGTTCTGCATCTCGGCTATCAATGGTTCGGGCACGGGCGACTTGCTGGACAAGATTATCACCCTTTTCCCTGCCGAGAAGGCGGTGGAATTGGAGGATGACCTGCCGCGTATCACGATTGTCGGTCGTCCGAACGCCGGGAAGTCTTCGCTGCTGAACGCTTTTATCGGCGAAGAGCGGAATATCGTAACCGATATCGCCGGGACGACGCGCGATTCCGTCTATACGAAATACAACAAGTTCGGGTTGAACTTCTATCTGGTCGATACGGCCGGTATCCGCAAGAAGGGGAAGGTTACGGAAGACTTGGAGTATTATTCCGTCATCCGTTCTATTCGTGCCATCGAAAGTTCGGATGTCTGCATCCTGATGATTGATGCCACGCGCGGCATCGAGAGCCAGGACCTCAACATCTTCTCCCTTATCCAGAAGAATAAGAAGGGTTTGGTGGTCTGTGTAAACAAGTGGGACTTGGTGGAGGACAAATCGCAGAAGGTGATTAACACGTTTACCAACGCCATCCGCAGCCGCCTGGCTCCGTTCACCGATTTCCCGATTATCTTCATCTCTGCCCTGACGAAGCAGCGCATCTTCAAGGTCCTTGAGACGGCGCAGCGCGTCTATGAGAACCGTAAAAAGCGCGTCTCAACCGCGAAACTCAACGAGACGATGCTCCCGATCATCGAGAACTACCCGCCACCAGCGTGGAAAGGCAAGTATATCAAGATTAAGTACATCACGCAGTTGCCCGCAGGCAGCATCCCGTCGTTTGTCTTCTTCTGCAACTTGCCGCAATGGGTCAAAGACCCCTACAAGCGTTTCCTCGAGAACAAGATTCGCGAAAACTGGGATTTCTCCGGCACGCCGATGAACATCTTTATCCGCGAAAAATAAAACGACTGCGACACATTCGTTTTCATAATTCATATATTTTTGTCAGTTGGCCGGTTCCTGTGAAGAAACCGCCAACTGTTTTTTTATCTCCCCCCTGCTCCTGACGCCGGGGCATAAAAAAAGCCGCACCTTCAATCCCGAAGATACGACTCCATAATCAACTTTTCACAGGATAAACGACGGGGAGCGAATCCCCGTCCGGCTCAGCGCCGCTTACTTGTTCTCTGCCAGATAAACATCGTTTACAGATTCGACGTTCATGCGGCGGTTGTTGTTGTTCGTTACGTTCAGCAACATCACGTACTTGCGGTACTGCTCCTCGGTCAAAACCTTCTTCATCAGCTTCAGGTTGCCGTAGATAGCCTCCTGCATCTTCTTTTCCTGCATACTTGCTGCGGAGTGCAGGCTTTCTTTTTGTTTCTGGATGAAATATTCGTTGATGGACGATACTTCATCGACTTGAGCTACTGTCAAGTCCAAGTAGTTTGCCAACTGGTACATACTTGCAGCAAACGGTTCCTTAGTAGAAACATCATTCTTAGCGAAAACACTTGTTGCGCCCATCAAAACAGCCGCAACCAATAAACCAAAACGTTTCATAATTTGATCTCCTTTTTTAAACCTAAACAATCAAAAAACTAACCTAAACACGAGATGCCCCGCCGGGCTCTCTCTTTTTCTTTTTGCCGATGCAAAAGTATAGATATGTTGTAGAACATAATTCTTCGGCATATTTAAAATGTGTAAACAGACGCCTTTCTTTGACCTACATCAAGGTTTTTACTTTAAATTTGGAGAAATTGGGTGGCTAAAGATAGGAAAAGTATAAATTTCGGGGCGAAAATCTTACGAAATGTAATACTTTCGTAATATCGGTTTCAGGAGAGGATGCGTCGTCGGCGACGACGGTGCTTCCTGGCGAAAAAACGCGCTGTCGTCGGCGACGACGATGCTTCCTGGCGAAAAAACGCGCTGTCGTCGGCGACGACGATGCTTCCTGGCGAAAAAACGCGCTGTCGTCGGCGACGACGGTGCTTCCTGACGAAAAAACGCGCTGTCGTCGGCGACGACGATGCTTCCTGGCGAAAAAACGCGCTGTCGTCGGCGACGACGGTGCTTCCTGACGAAAAAACGCGCTGTCGTCGGCGACGACGATGCTTCCTGACGAAAACACGCCCTGTCGTCGCTCCCGAAAGTGCTTCCCGGCGAAAACACGCATCGTCGGGACTCCCGAAAGTGCTTCCCGGCGAAAACACGCACTGTCGGGGCTCCCGAAAGTGCTTCCCGGCGAAAACACGCACTGTCGGGACTCCCGAAAGTGCTTCCTGAGGAAAAAACGCACTGTCGGGATTCCCGACGGCACTTTTTGTCAGAAAAAATCCCTGTCGGGAATTTTTGGCAGCAGGAAAACGCGGGATTTTCGCCGATTTCGACTACTTTTGTCCCCATCTAAGCATTGAACCTACATAACGGCTAATAACATGAATGAAGTAATATTAAACGGTCTGTTGAACCTCTTCGCCCTCTTCGCCTCGGCGGTCAAAATCGACAAGGAAAAGGCGAATGCAGCGGTCAATTCCTACCTCTCGAGCCACTTCGGGGTGCGTTCACACAAGGAATACATCGAATTATACAATACCCTGCGCGAAATGTACGATGATTCGCTCTTCGTGATTGACAAAGAGCAGGTTGTACGTAATATTTGCGAGCAAATGAAGATGAAGCTCCGGGCTGAGGAGCAACTTCTCCTCCTGGTGCGCTTTATCGAGTTCGCCTACACCAATAGCGAGGCGGCAGCGGAGCATGTGGCACTGTATCACATCGTTGCCGAGGCGTTTGCCATTCCCGAAGCGGAGTTTGCCGAGGCGTTTGCCTTCATCGAGGGGCGCGAGGCAGCAGGGATACTGACCGTCGGCGCGGCGGAGGCGGCGTGCGGCAACCACATCGTGCGGCCGGGCTTGCAGGGCGAGGTGCGCGTGTGGTACATCCGGCGGTTCGACCGGATTATCTTTAGCTATCATGGTGTGGGGCAGGTCTTTATGAACGATATCCCCCTTTCGTCGGATATGTTCTATACGTGGCAGCACAGCGGCGTGTTGAAGAGCCCGCATTTCTTGCCGGTCTATTACAGCGACCTCCTGAGCGTATTTAATAAAGGAGTTAAAAACGAAAATATCCACCTCTGCGGGCGCGGCGTGGAGTTCACGTTCAAAAACAGCCGCAACGGGCTGCACGATTTTGCCTTCAACCTCCAGTCCGGGGAGTTGGTAGCCATCATGGGCGGTTCGGGCGTCGGGAAATCGACGCTGCTCAGCATCATGAACGGGGAAATCGCGCCGGACGAGGGAGATATCACCGTGAACGGGCATTCCATCCGCACGCCGGAGGCGCGGAAGCTCATCGGCTTCGTCCCGCAGGACGATTTGCTGATAGAAGAGCTGACGGTGTATCAGAATCTGCTCTTCACGGCCCGCCTCTGCTTCGCAGGACTGACGCCGGAGGAAATCGAGGCGCGTGTCGATACCGTGTTGCGCGAGCTGGACTTGCAGGATATCAAACAACTGGAGGTGGGCTCGCCTATCCGGAAGACCATCAGCGGCGGGCAACGGAAGCGACTCAATATCGCGCTGGAACTGATACGCGAGCCGGCTATCTTGTACCTCGACGAGCCGACGTCGGGCCTTTCCTCGACGGATTCGGAGAAAGTTATCATGTTGTTGAAGGAACAGACGCACAAGGGGCGGCTCGTGGTGGTGAATATCCACCAACCCTCGTCGGAGATATACAAACTTTTCGACCGCCTGTGGTTGCTCGACAAGGGAGGCTACCCCATCTACGACGGGAATCCCATCGAGGCCGTTACCTACTTCAAACGGGCGGCGAAATATACCGATCCGGATATCAGCGTATGCAGCCTCTGCGGAAATGTCAATCCGGAGCTGGTATTGAACATCATCGATTCCAAAAAGATAGACGATGCCGGTAACGAGACTGCTATCCGGAAGTTTACCCCCGAAGAATGGCATGAGATGTATGTCGCCAACCGACCGGAGTATGCACCCGTCGTGGAGGCGACCCTGCCGGAGAACAAACAGCAGAAGCCGTCGTGGTTCCGGCAATTCCTGATATTCCTCGAGCGCAATATCCGTTCGAAGTTGCCCAACAAACAATACTGGGCGATTACGTTGCTCGAGGCGCCGGTGCTTGCGCTGATTGTGGCCCTCCTGACACGCTATGTGGAGGACGGGGAATATACGTTGCTGGGGAATAAGAACTTCGTGTCGTATATCTTTATGGCGGTGATTGTGATAACGTTCATCGGGTTGAGCATCAGCGCGGAGGAAATTATCAAAGATAGAGTCATCCTGAAGCGGGAAAGATTCCTGCGACTGAGCCGGAGCAGCTATTTGACCTCGAAGATGGTGTATTTGTTTGGGATATCGGCCGTGCAGTCGCTGTTGTTCGTGCTGGTGGGGAATACCATCATCGGCGTGGGCGAGGGGATGTTCTGGGAATGGTGGAGCACGCTCTGGGCGACAGCGTTTCTGGCGAATTTGACCGGTCTGGTGCTCTCGCAGACGATGGATTCCGTCGTTTCCATCTATATCTCTATACCTTTATTATTAATACCGCAGATTTTGTTGTGCGGGCTGGTCGTTCGCTTCAGTGATTTGAACATGGGAGATTCGAAGAAGGGATATGTGCCTTGGATTGGCGAAATTATCCCGGCGCGGTGGGCCTTCGAGAGCCTGATGGTCGAGCAATATGCCGAGAATGCCTACGAAGCCCCCTTCTTCTATGCCGACAAAGAGAAATACATGGCGCAGTATTACGAGAATGTCCATTTGCCTGAGGTGCGCAACTATGTGAATAAGCTTGCCGCGAATCCGGAAGACGAAGATGCACGCCTCACGGTAGCCAACGAGCTCCCGGTTTTGGCACGTGCTGCCCGCATCGACGGACCGCAAGACGGGGAAAGCCCGTCGGCCTTCCTCGACCGTGCCGCTGCCGCCTTGCATCAGCGTGCGCACAACTTCACAGCCTATCTGGAAAAAGTGCGGGAGGAAACGGCGGACAAATACGGCAGTGATTATTTGCTGGATAAGAAGAAAGCGAACCACAATTCCGCTATCGAGGATTTGGTGATGGGGAGCGGGACTCGCGCGATGTTCCGCCATCAGGATCATCGCATCTATCCGCTCGTCGGACAGGTCTATTTGGAGCCGGAAAGCGCTTTCGGGCGGGCAGTTTTCTATAGCCACGCTAAAAAAATAGGCGGAATGGTCGTTTCTACTTACAAATTTAATTTATTAGTTATAGGATTCTTTGCACTTCTAACGATAATCGCTATATTTGCGGAGTTTCCGAAGAGTATCATGAAGAAATAACGTAAAAATATATATTATCGTATGAAGAAAAATGTATTATGCGTGGCTGCAATATCAGCCTTGATGTTTGGAATGGCTTCTTGTGGCGGAAATACGCAAAAGGCTAACAACGAAGCAGAAGCGACAGAACAAGCTGCCGTTATCGCGGGCGAAGCTCCGAAGGATTTGCTCACGGAAGAGTTGAAACAAGAGACACTCCAGTTCTTGAAAGACATGCCGAGTTCGGATGTACCTTACCGCTTCTTTACCGGCGAGGTGAAAGTGAATGTTGGCGATGTCAGCTACATGGTTCCGGCTACCAAAGCTGCCGAACTGACGACGAATACGCAGAAGGCTCGCGCTCTGGGTATGTATCTGGCCGATTACAACGTGGCTAAAGCCATTGGCAAGCCGACAGACGAAATCGCAGGTGCTATCAGCAAATTAGCTGCCGACTTGAATGTAACGTATGTATTGGATATTTTGAAACAGGAAGCTCCGAAGGATGCGACACACGAACAGTTGCAGGCATTCTTGAAACAGCAGCAGAACCAAGTGGTTGAGAAGCTGGCTGGCGAGAATAAGCTGGATGTGGCTGTCGAAGTTCTGGGTTCTTCTACGGCTGAATATGCGTGTGTAATCGCTAATCCGTCTTTGGTGGTTGAAGGTGATGCTGTTTCGGCAGGTTTGTCAGACAATATGTCGAAGCGTCTCTCGATGCTGGGTGAAATCGTAGGCGATTTGTCTAAGTACTATCCGGATTTGCAGCAGATGATTACGACAATCTCTCCGTTGAAGGAGAAAACAGCTTCTATCGTGGAAGCACGTGCTGCTCAAGCAGACATCCAAGGCATTCGTGATGCTTTGCTGAAATAAGTTAAATTTAATTTGTTACTTTTGAAGGCGTAAGGAGGTTTTCCCCCCTTGCGCCTTTTCACTGTTCAGTCTTCGATTACGCCGTCGAACACTTTGACGGCCGGTCCGGTCATCCAGACTTGTCCGTCGCTCTCGTTCCAGGCAATGTGCAGGGTTCCTCCGTCCATGATGAGGTCAGATTCCCGGCCACAACGTCCGGTGAAAGCTGCGGCGACGGCGGTGGCGCAGGCTCCGGTTCCGCAAGCCTGGGTAATTCCCGAGCCACGTTCCCAAACGCGCATGCGGATTCTCCCCTTGCCCAGCGCTTGGGCAAATTCGACATTTACGCGGTCGGGAAAGTGAGGATGATGTTCCAGGATTGCTCCGGCAGTTGCCAAATCGACAGCCTTCATATCCTCCACGAAGATAACCAAATGCGGATTCCCCATCGACACCGCGATACCTTGCGGATAAGGATAGTTTGCCCCTAACATTACCTCATGGATATCCGCCGGCATCCCCATCTCGACGGTTACACGCTCAACTTTTTCCCCATTCGTGGCAAGGTGGAGATGCAGCACCTTGATTCCCGAAAGCGTTTCCAGCCGGATAGTCGTTTCCGTTGTAATACCATATTCAAAAAGGTATTTGCCGATACAACGGCTGGCATTTCCGCACATCTTGGCTTCCGAACCGTCGGCGTTGAAGATTCTCATCTTGAAATCTGCGATGTCCGAGGCTTCGATAAGGACCAAACCGTCGCTACCGATGCCGGTATGTGGGCGGCTCCATCTTATCGCCCGTTCTTCGGGATGGGAGAGGGGATACTTCATGGCATTGACATAGATATAGTCGTTCCCGGCTCCCTGCATTTTTGTAAATTCAATTCTACTCATAATCGTTGTTTTATCGTGCCGCAAATATAAAGACGAGGGCCGCAATTCCCGGCTATCTTTTGCCATGAAAAGAAAATGAAAAAAGCATTTCTGATAAAGTGAAAGTATTTTGTCAGAAATTGCGCCAATAACGCGTCGGATTTAGCGATATTTTTTCTATTTTTGCAAAGTACACCCTCAACGATGTGTTATATGAGCAAAGGAACAAGAAATATTATTTTCTATCTCAGCATGATTGTCGTGTTTGGGACGCTGATGTATTTCATTACCAAAGCAGGTGAAAATCATCAGATCGGGAGTGTAATCCAGACGAACCACGACGCGCCGACGACCCTTAGCGAGGGCTTTGAAGTCTTCCGTCATCTGGTCGTGGAGCATATCAAGTCGTCGCTGGGTATCCTTTTGTTGCAAATTATCATTATCCTTCTTGCCTGCCGGCTCTTCGGGTGGTTCTTCTTGAAACTGGGGCAGCCGACGGTGATAGGTGAAATCGTGGCGGGTATCGTGCTCGGCCCTTCTGTCTTAGGAAATTTGTTCCCCGAAATCTCTGCCTTTATCTTCCCGCTTGCTTCTCTGGGAAACATCAATATGTTGAGCCAGTTCGGTTTGATTCTTTTCATGTTTGCCATCGGGATGGAGCTGGATTTGGGCGAGGTCCGCAAGAAGTTGAACGAAACCATCCTTATCAGCCATACCAGCACCATCGTCCCTTTCTTCTTCGGCATGGTAACGGCTTTCTTCCTCTATGATACGTATGCTGATTCCAGCACGCCATTCCTCTCCTTTGCCCTCTTTATCAGCATTGCCATGAGTATTACGGCTTTCCCCGTCTTGGCCAGAATCATTCAGGAGAAGGGGATGACGAAATCCCATCTGGGAACAATCGCCTTGGCGAGTGCTGCCAACGGCGACATCACTGCCTGGTGCCTCCTCGCCGTGGTTGTTGCGATTGCCCAAGCGGGGACGATGCTCAGTGCGGTCTATAATATCTTTTTCTCTGTTGTTTACATTGCGCTGATGTTCTTCGCCATCCGTCCTTTCTTGCGGATGATTGGGAATGTTTACCATAACAAGGAGGTTATCGACAAGGGTTTAGTCGCTTTCATGTTCCTTATCCTCGTCTGCTCTTCCTATCTGACCGAAATCCTAGGCTTGCACGCCCTCTTCGGCGCTTTCATCACGGGAGTCGTGATGCCGAGCAATATTAAGTTCCGGAAGATTATGACCGAGAAGGTCGAGGATGTCTCCCTCTCCCTTTTCCTCCCCCTTTTCTTTGCCTCGACGGGTCTCCGAACGGAGATTGGGTTGCTGAACAGTCCCGAGCTCTGGACAATGTGCGGCATCATCACCGCCGTGGCCATCCTCGGCAAGTTCGGCGGCGCGATGGTCTCTTCGCGTTTCGTGGGCGAGTCTTGGAAGAATAGTTTATATATCGGCGCGCTGATGAATACCCGTGGATTGATGGAGCTGGTCGTCCTGACTATCGGCTACGAAATGAACATCTTGACTCCGCCCATCTTCGTCATGCTGGTGCTGATGACCTTGGTAACGACCTTTATGACGACCCCGCTCGTCTCCCTCATCGACTATTGTTTCCCCAAGGAGCGGGCGCGGGAACTTCAGCCTGTTGTCTCGCAGCCCCGGGGTATCTTCAAGGTCCTCCTTTCCTTCGGTCGTGCGGGTAACGGACAGGTGATGCTGGATGTCGCCCACCAGATGTTTTCCCAGGCTAATCATAAGCTGGAGATTACCGCTTTGCACCTGACCGTCGGTCCCGACGTAAACCCCATGCACACCGATAATTTCGAGGAAGTCAGCTTCGGCCCCATCCTCTACGGCGCGCAAAAACTGAACATCCCTATCGAAACCCGCTACGAAGTTTCGAACAACGCCGGCCAAGACATCTGCGACATCGCCAACAGCGAGGGCTTCAACTTCCTCCTCGTCGGCGCCGGCATTTCTTTGAGCGACATTCCTGCCGACATGGACGCGAGCCGTATCCGCAACTCGTTCTACAACCGTTTCTTGCGGCACATCAAGGCTCCCGCTTCGTGGTTCTATCCCGGCGAGTTGCTGAAGGACAAGACGAAATTCTTTATCGAGCGGTCGAACTGCCCGGTCGGTGTCTTCATCAACCGCCAGTTTGTCAAGGCGACCTATACGCTGATTATCCTCAACTCTGCCAAGGACTTGTTCCTTTTGAATTATGCCAGCACGCTCCAGCGTGCCACCAACACGGGTATCACCATCTTGAATCGCCTCCAGCCGGAGCACCCCGATTACCAGTCTGTTGTCAAGGAGCTTTACGTCTATACCGACCTCCAGCAGCACGGCGTTATCTCGGAGGAAAAAGAGCTGACCCAAGCCTTCCTGCGCGGCTTCAACTTCATGCTCGTCAGCTACGAGACGTGGAACATCGTCTCCGAGGATTCCAAGGTCGCCCTCCAGCGGATGCCTTCAACATTAATATTAAGCAAATAAAAAGAGACGCGGATTACGCAGATTTGTTGAAATAGAAATTATCGTTTATCTGCATAATCCGTGTCATCCGCGTCCCCTTTTCAGTCTGTTTTTACTTCACGTTTACCTTATGCGTTTCCTTGCCAATCTTCAGGATATAGAGGCCGGCGGGGAGATTGACGGTCGTCGTTCCGGCAGGAATCAACTGCGTCGCCTGCGTTGCGCCGTTGAAGGTGTAGGCAGCAAACTGCGTCGCTTCGGGAGCGGTGATTACGACTGCGCCCGGCACGGTGCGGAAGGAGATTTCGCTCTTTTCGATAGCTTCGCTGGCCGTCGGGTCTTCCGGCTGTTCTTCAGATGTTCCGAGGACGGGGTAGGAACCTTCGACGTATTGCCAAGGGAGGCAATCTTCCGGCAGATTAGAATTTAATTGATCTACGAACTCTTGGCTTTGCATATATTCTGTAGTTGTTCCAAGAGAACCTGGAAGATCTTCTGTTACATATATTTCGCAGAAATCGGCATCATAGAAACAATTATTCATACCCAAGCCGGCAAAGTCATATACTAAACCTTTGAAATCCCACATTTGGCCGTTACGAACAGATACAAACTTGCAAGCGTTCCAGCAATTATTCAAGCGACCGCCTCCGAAATAAGAAATCAAGCCCCCGACCTGAACGAAATTAGTTTCAACAGTGGTATTGCTGCCCCATGCGCTTAAAGAACCTGTGTTGCTGCAATTGTTAATGAAAACTCCATCAGAAGTCCAAGTTGTAACGCCAGCAACTCTTGTACACAATGCATAATCGGTATCGCCTTTTGTTTCATTCTTAATATCTACATCACTGGTCGTGTTTAGAATGTAAGTTTGATCTATAATTTCTGAACTAATACCAGCCGCAGACGAATAGGACTCAGATGGAGTTGTTACTCCTGTTAAATTCATTTTTAAATCGATTGTTCCATCTGCATGGCATTTATTGATGGTCGAGTTGTTTGCAATACCGGCAATACCGCCAATAAACAATCCGCAGGATTCTCCCGCAGCATCAAGCTTTATATCTCCGGAAACTTTACAATTCTCAATGGTCGTATTCGTGGCATAATAAACCAACATGCCCCCGTTGATACTTGCTTCATATAAATTGGGATAAGTAAATTCTGCTTCAAAATCTTCGATGATTACGTTCTTGATAGTGGCATCTTTTACATTGGCAAAAGGAGAAATACCCATAACAGACTCTTTTACCTCATTTGTATTTGTTTCGTTTTGCCTAAAACCTTTAATGACAAAATTCCCTCCATCATACGTTCCTGCGAAATAGCCGCCTAAGCCAATGCGCAGTAGGGTAGAATAAGCCGCAGACAAATCAATATCGGCAGTTTGTTTGAAGTACTTCCCCTCATAGAAGAGTTCGCCTTTGCCTTCGCTGTCATAAGTTTCATAACAAAGTTTGATAAACTGCGCTGGCGTCGCAATCAGATACGGGTCAGCTTCCGTCCCCGTTCCTCCAGCATACGACTCGGCTGCCTGGTCTAACGTCCAATAATTCCCTTCTGCACGTAGCGCTGAAGTTGGTATTGAACCACTTGTAGCTGTATTGCTACCACTCTCATTCTGTGCCTCCATGCCGCCAACCGCCAGCATCCCCAGCACCGTCATTAGTAATAATTTTTTCATATCACCAAAAATAAAGTTCTGCCAAATCGCCCTGTGGCTGTTAATAATTGTGTCGCGGGAAATGTGGGCGACTGCGCCGTGTGGCGACCGTTTCCCGTTTGTTTTCTTTAGTTTAGGACAAAGGTAGGATGTTTTCTTAACAGTTGTTTAGTGAATCAATATGTTTTTTGGCATATTCTCGCAAGTTTTTTGGGAAAACGATGGGGAGGTTGCATTCGTAGGCATCAGATGGTAGAAGAATAGTGTACAAATATAAAATGTTTAATGACATTATATACTTTTTAATAGTAAAAATAATAATGATATATATCATTTATATTTCATATATTGCAAAAATATAAATGCTAAACATCATTATATACTTTATTAAGTATAAAAGCATAATGCTAAACATCATTTATATTTTATATAAAGGAAATATAGAAATGATTATCTACATTTGCATTTTGTAAACAGAAATATAGCGAAAGGAGGACAAGAAACATGGGGTCTTACAAGCAGATACAGGATTTTGGGTTGTTCGGCAGGCTAAATCTGGCGGAAAAGCTTGATGTGATAGGATTGTATTTGAATCTAATACCGCGAGAGGGTGATTCAGCACCTGCAATTCGGACATCGAAGGAGCAAATCGACGCTTTGCAGGATGTCTTCAATCAGATGCAGTCGCTGATGGGTTTTACACGGGGAGCCGCAGAAACAACACGGTTGTATGAGGTCGAAGCTGAACGCAATAAATTAGTACAGAATGTTATCCAACGTGTTCTTACACCTAAAAAACTTCCTTTGGAGGAGGAACGTGTAGCCGCGAAAAAATTGTATAACGAAGTCATCGGTCTCAAAGGATTTTACCGTCGTACACAGTTGAAGAAGAAGGAGGCTGCGAAAGTTTTGTTGGATGATTTGGAAAATCCGAAATACGTTGAATATACGCGGACGTTGGGGATAGACAAATATGTGCCGAAATTGAAGCTGCTTATTGAGGAGTACGACAGATTGAACAAGCTCAGGCAACATAAATATTCGCAGGACAGTGAATTGCCTACTGTTTATTCCCTTATGCTTCGCGCCACAGAGTTGCTTCAAGATATCAATGTCCAGGCCAACGCTTCTGTCGTTTTCCAGCCAAGCGAGGCGGTGTTCAAGTTTGTTGATGGTGTTAATTTCATCTTTGATGATGCCCGTACCAACTTCAAGCAGCGCAAAAAACGCCGAAAGAAGACGAAAGCCGAGGGCGCGGGGAGCGGCAAGAAAGTTGCGAAAAAGATTTCCCCCAAAGCATGAATTATATGAGGGGAAAAGCGTATTTTTGCAGGCTGATAACAAGAAAGGTTAAATGAAAATGAAGAGACTAATTTACAGTGTCGTTTTATTTTTAAGTATGATAAGCATGACAGAAGCTGCCAATAATCCGTTTTTCGGGAAATACAAGACGCCGTTCGAGACGGCTCCGTTCGACCGCATCAAGACGGAGCACTACGAACCTGCTTTCGAAGAGGGTATTAAGCAACTGAAGGAAGAAGTCGATGCGATTGCCAACAATCCGCAGCCGGCGACGTTCGAGAACACCATCGTCGCCCTCGAGCGCAGCGGCGAGTTGCTGAACCGCGTCTCGGGCGTGTTCTTCAACGTCCTCAGCGCCGATGCGACGGACGATATGATGGAAATCTCGCAGCGCATATCGCCGAAGCTCTCCGAGAGCAACAACTACATTTATTTAAATGAGAAACTCTTTGCCCGCGTCAAGGCCGTCTATGACAAGCGCGACGAGCTGCGCCTCTCGCTCGAAGAAGCCAAGCTGCTGGAGGAAACCTACAAGAGTTTCCAGTCGAGCGGCGCGACGCTCAACGCCGAGGATAAGGAAACCTACCGCAAGCTCTCCACCGAGCTGAGCATCCTCAACCTCCAGTTCGACCAGAACGCCCTGAAGGACGAGAACCGCTACGAGTTGCTCCTGACCGATGAAAAAGACCTTGCCGGACTGCCCGAAAGCGCCCGCGAAGCCGCTGCCTATTTAGCCAAGGAGAAAGGCAAGGAAGGCTGGCTCTTCAACCTCTCGGCACCGAGCTACGTCCCCTTCCTCCGCTATTCCGACCGCCGCGACCTGCGCGAGAAGATGTACCGCGAATACATGAGTGTCGGCAACAAGGGCGACGAATACGATAACAAGGAGAATATCCGCAAGATTGTGAATATCCGCCTGCAGATAGCCAACCTCTTGGGCTATAAGAATTATGCCGAATACGAGCTGTCGCACAAGATGGCGAAGACGCCGGAGAATGTCTATAAGCTGCTCAACCAGTTGCTCGAGGCATACAAGCCGGTAGCCATCAACGAGTTCAACGCCGTGCAGGGATTCGCTCGGGGCATGGAGCAGAAGAATATCGACATCATGCCGTGGGATTGGAACTACTATTCGGAGAAGCTGAAAGACATCGAGTTCAATGTGAACGACGAGATGACGCGGCCCTACTTCCAGCTCGACAGCGTGAAGAAAGGAGTCTTCGGACTCGCCACGCAGCTCTATGGCATCACCTTCAAGGAGAATCCGAAAATCCCCGTATATAATAAGGAAGTACAAGCCTACGAGGTCTATGACGCCGACGGCAAGTTCCTCTCCATCCTCTACACCGACTTCTTCCCCCGCGATGGCAAGCAGTCCGGAGCCTGGATGAACAGCATCGCCTCGCAATACAAAGACGCCAAGGGCAAAGACCATCGCCCGCAAATCATCATCGTGATGAACTTCACGCGGCCGACGGATACAAAGCCGTCGCTCCTGACTTTTAGCGAGGTAGAGACGCTCTTGCACGAGTTCGGCCACGCCCTCCACGGGATGTTTGCCAGCGGGACCTACGCTAGCCTTTCGGGGACGAGCGTTTACCAGGATTTCGTCGAGCTTCCCTCGCAAATCATGGAGAACTGGCTGACCGAAAAGGAATACCTCGACCAGATAGCACGGCACTACGAGACCGGCGAGAAGATTCCCGCCGAGCTGGTGCAGAAGCTGATTGATGCGTCGAACTTCAACTGCGGGTATCTCTGTTGCCGGCAGCTGAGTTTCGGATTCCTGGATATGGCTTGGCATACGATAGAGAAACCGTTCGACGGCGATGTCGTAGCGTTCGAGAAGAAAGCCTGGGCGCCGACTATCATCGTGCCGGATGTCGAAGGCGCGCTGATGAGTAGCCAGTTCGGACATATCTTTTCCGGAGGATACGCGGCAGGATACTATGGCTACAAGTGGGCGGAAGTTTTGGAAGCCGACGCCTTCTCTGTCTTCAAGGAGAAAGGCATCTTCAACAAAGACGTCGCCAAATCCTTCCACGACAATATCCTGACGAAGGGCGGAACGGAAGACCCCGCCGTCCTCTACAAACGATTCCGGGGACAGGAGCCGACGATTGACGCGCTGCTGAAACGGAATGGAATCAAGTAGAATTGACAATTGAGAATTGACAATTGACAATTTAATAATGTAATAATAAGGGATGACAAAGGGGAATTGATGATGGTTGATAATTGTCCATTGTCAATTCTCCATTGTCCATTGAAACAATGGATAAGCAACATGAAATAGACAAACGCTACCTCCGCATGGCCGCTATCTGGGCGGAGAACTCCTATTGCCAGCGGAGGCAAGTCGGCGCGCTCATCGTCAAGGACCAGATGATTATCTCGGACGGTTACAACGGGACGCCGGCAGGCTTTGAGAATGTCTGCGAGGACGAGAACGGGCTGACCAAGCCCTACGTCCTCCATGCCGAAGCGAATGCGATTACGAAGGTCGCAGCTTCGTCGAACAGCAGCAAGGGGGCGACGATATACGTTACCTCGGCGCCGTGCATCGAATGTGCGAAACTCATCATCCAATCCGGCATCCGGCGGGTGGTTTACTCCGAGAAGTACCGGACGGAGGAGGGATGCGAGCTACTGAGAAGGGCGAATGTGGAAACTGAGTATATACCGATTAAAAAAATTGACAATTGACAATTGACAATGGACAATTAGGGTGGATATTTTAATTGTCAATTGTCAATTATCAATTGTCCATTGAATGCAATGGATAAGAACAGCAAGCAATCAATCTGGCTTCCGGTCATCATCGCGGTAAGTATCGCGCTGGGTATCTTTGTCGGAAACCATTATCGTACGTTGAGCGGTTACCGTTCCGGGAATGCCGGATACGGAGGCGGCAACAAGATTGACGCCATCCTCAACATCATCAACAAACAATATGTCGATACCGTCGATATGGAGAAACTAATCGAGGGGACGATTCCGAAAATCTTCAGCGAGCTGGACCCGCACTCGGTTTACATCTCTGCCGAGGATGTCGAGCGGGCCAACGAGGATTTGGAGGGTTCGTTCAGTGGCATCGGTGTCTCCTTCAATATGCAGACGGATACGATCCTGGTAATTAGCGTTATCCCAGGCGGCCCGTCGGAGAAGGCGGGGCTACTGCCTTTCGACCGCATCATCACCATCAACGATTCGGTCTATGCCGGGCGCAAGGTCAGCCAGGAGGAAATCATGAAAAATCTGCGCGGGGCGAAGAACAGCGTCGTGAAGCTTGGCGTGAAGCGCGGCAACGAACCGGAGCTTCTGACCTTCGAGGTTACGCGTGGCGATGTCCCGGTCAATTCCGTCGATGTGGCTTATAAGGTGGCCGACGGCATCGGATACATCAAAATCAGCAAGTTCGGCCGCACGACCTACAACGAGTTCATCACGGCCATCGCCAAACTGAAGCTCGAGAACTGCAAGTCCTTCGTCATCGACCTCCGCAGCAATACCGGCGGCTACATGGAGGCTGCTGTAAACATGATCAACGAGTTCATGCCCGAAGGCAGCCTGATTGTCTATACCGAGGGCAAAGCCTTCCCGCGTTCCGACGTTTACGCCAACGGGACAGGTACTTGCAAGGACGCACCCATCGTCGTCCTGACCGACGAGATCTCTGCCTCGGCGAGCGAAATCTTCGCCGGCGCCATCCAGGACAACGACCGTGGGTTGATTATCGGCCGGCGCACTTACGGCAAGGGGCTGGTGCAGTCGCCCATCTCCCTGAGCGATGGCTCGGAAATTCGCCTCACGATTGCCCGCTATTATACGCCTTCGGGCCGTTGCATCCAGAAGCAATACACGCTCGGCGAGGGCGAGGAATATGACCAAGACATCTACAACCGCTTCATGCACGGCGAATTCGACTCCGCCGACAGCATCAAGCTCGACGACCATCTGAAATACCAGACCGCCGGCGGCCGTACGGTCTATGGCGGCGGCGGCATCATGCCCGACATCTTCATTCCGCGCGACACGAGCGGCATCAGCTCCTACTTCACCAGTGTTGTGAACAGTGGCGTCTTATACCTCTATGCCCTCGAGTATTCCGACCATCACCGGAAGGAATTTGCTGCCTATAAGGACTATGAGGAGCTTCACGCCTACCTGAAGCAGCAACCCCTCTTGGAGGACTTCACCAATTTCGCCGCGAAGAAGGGCATCCGCAAACGTCCGCACCTGATTGCCATCTCGGGCAAGCTCATCGAGAAGCAGTTGCAGGCCTACATCGTCCGTAACTTCTTCGACGACGCCGGTTTCTACCCCATCTTCCTGAGCGACGACGTAACCCTCCTCCGCGCCGTCAAGGTCTTGCAAGAAGGAAAGTCAAACCCGATATTCAATACCGATGGAAATCTCCAAAGCCAAGCAAGCACTCCGCAAGGATATGGCTTGTTTAAAGAAATCATACACGAAGACGCAGTTGCAGGACTGGTCTGAGCAAATCCGGAGCCGCCTCGAAGAGCTTCCCCTCTTCCAGGCGGCTCGTTGTATCGCCCTCTACCATGCGCTCCCCGGCGAAGTCCAGACAGCCCCGTGGCTCGAGCGGTGGCGCGCTATGGGCAAGCGACTTGCCCTCCCGCTGGTCGCGGGCGACGATTTATTGTTATTGCCTTACGACGGACCCGCGTCGCTCGTCCCCGGCGCGTTCGGGATTATGGAGCCAGCCCTTGTCTCCTGCGCTCGCTCTGTCGAGGATGAGGTGGACCTCGTCATTGTACCCGGTGTCGCCTTCGACAGGCAACTGAACCGCCTCGGTCGCGGACGCGGATTCTACGACCGCCTGCTCGCCACCCTCCGCGTTCCCAAGATAGGCATCTGCTTCCACTTCCAGCTCTTCGATGAAATCCCGGCGGAGAGTTTTGACCGGCGGATGGATGTCATCGTGAGCGAGCGGGAGATTCTACCTTGATGCCGGTTTCCCGACACAGCATTTTTTCGCCAAAAAGTCCTTTCGGGCTTCCCGACGATGCGTTTTTTCGCCAGGAAGCACTTTCGGGAGTCCCGATGGAGCGTTTTTTCGTCAGGACGCACTTTCGGGAATCCCGACGGAGCGTTTTTTCGCCGGGAAGCACTTTCGGGAACCCCGACACAGCATTTTTTCGTCGGGAAGCACTTTCGGGGGACGGCGACAGTGCGTTTTTTCGCCAGGAAGCTCTGTCCCCGTCGGGAATTCGGCATTTTCCCGTCAGGACGCACAATTCCCGTCGGGAATTCAGCATTTTTTCGTCAAGACGTACAATTCCCGCCGGGGATTCGGCATTTTTTCGTCAAGACGCACAATTCCCACCGGGAATTCCACTTTTTTTCGCCAGGAAGCACAATTCCCGGCAGGTTCCAGCACTTTTTTTGAAAAAAAAGAGGAAAGGAGGGTTGGGTAAATCCCTTGCCCGCCTGTTATAGCCATGTAATGTTTGGAGAATGGAAGAAAAAGATATACGAAAGATAGCAGTCCGCTACTTCGAGGGGGAGATTTCCCCGGAAGAAGAGCGCGCCTTATACGCCTACTTGCACGACGTGCCGGAACGCCTCGCTGCTTTCCGCCGCTGGGAGCAAGAATGGGCGGAAGCGCGTCCGGACGACTTCCTCGCAGCGGATTGGGCGCGGTTGCAGCAACGCCTGCGGATGCGCGAGGATGAAAGACGACGGGAGGCGGAGAGCTGGCGGTTCCGGCTCGGGCAGATGGGAAAATATGCTGCTGCCGCCGCTGTTTTCCTCGCTTTGTTTGCCGGCGTATATAGTCTTCTGGCGGACAGAGAGGCGGCTCCCGAGGAGTTTTATGCCGTGGAGACGGCGAATGGCGAGCGGACGCGGGTGGTGCTGCCCGACGGGACGAGCATCTACCTGAATTCTGGTTCGACTTTGCGCTACAGCAACCGCTTCAACCGCGAAAACCGACGCGTGGAACTCGACGGCGAGGCCTACTTTGAGGTAACGAAACAGGCTGGCGAGCAGCCATTCGCGGTGGTTACGAGCGATTATGAAATCGTCGTGAAGGGGACGAAGTTCAACGTCTCCTCGTATGCCGAAGACCCGGTTACGACGACGAGTCTCCTGGAAGGGAATATCGACGTGAGCCGGGGACAAGAGCGGTATTCGGTCGAGCCGGGCGAGGCAGTCCGGTTGGACAGGGAGACCGGGCAGATGTCGCTCTATCGAACGGATGCACAGCAGAGTACGTCGTGGATGAACGGCGATTTGGTCTATGACCGCATCACGCTCCGGGAATTGGCGGCGCGATTGTCTCGCAAATACGACTTGCCGATTCGTTTGGACGACGGGCTGGACGGGGAGACGGAGTTCCGGATATCCCTGCGGAGCGAGGAAAGCATTGAGAGTTTGCTGAATGCGCTGGGACGGATTATCCCGGTGCGCCCCGTCAAAGAAGGTCAGGAAATTGTGATAAAAAAACGATAAACTAACGGAGTTTCTAAATCTATTACCAAATGTGTTCTACTTATGAATAGGAAATATGTAGGAAAAACGTTGATGTTGGCGTTATTGCTGTCCGGCTCGATACATGCCGAGGCCGCGCGGCAGGCAAACATCACCAAGGATTTCAACGATGTACCGTTGAAAGAGGTGCTGAATGAAGTGGAAAACGAACTTCAGTATTCCGTGATTTACAAGAAAGATGAAGTGAACGAAGCGAAGCTCATCAATCAGCGTTTCGAGAATGCGACGTTGGAGGAAGTGCTTTCGGCCGTCCTCGGTCAAGGACTGGACTTCAAAATCGACGGGAAGATGATCATCATCTCCCGGGCTCAGCGGGGTTCGGCAGGGAAAGTCGCCCGGACGCAGCAGAGCCGCAAGACAGTATCGGGCGTGGTGCGCGACGAGCAGGGCGTGCCGGTCATCGGAGCCAATGTCTTGGAGAAGGGTACCAGCAACGGTACGATTACCGACATGGACGGACGCTACACGTTGCAGGTCGCTGAAGGTGCCACGTTGCAAATATCCTATATCGGATATGGGACGAAAGAAATGAAGGTGGCCGGCCAGAGCAGTATCGACGTGCAGTTGGCCGAAGACTCGGAAGCACTGAGCGAGGTGGTAGTCGTAGGTTACGGTGTGCAGCGTAAGGTTACGACCTCGGGTGCCGTTACGAAGCTGGAAGGCGACGACATCAACAAGATGACCGTAGTCAATGCCACAAAAGCCTTGCAGGGATTAAGCTCAGGTATCACGGTGGTGGACCGTGGAGGTGCGCCGGGTAGCGACGACCCGGAAATCTACCTGCGCGGTGTCGGTACGACGGGGAATGCGAAGCCGTTGATTCTGGTGGACGGTATCGAGATGTCGCTGAGTCAGGTGCCGGCATCGGAGATTGAGAATATCTCGGTGCTGAAGGATGCGGCCTCGGCTTCTATCTATGGTTCGCGTGCCGCCCACGGTGTAATCCTCGTAACCACGAAGCGAGGGAAGGAAGGGAAGCTGACGGTATCTTATAACGGTACCATCGGATTCCAGGACCGCGCCGTGAAGCCGAAGGGCGTCAGTGCCCGCGAGTATATGGAGATGGTAAATGAATCCTTGCTCAATGCCGGTTCTGCCCTGAAATATACGGAAGATGATATTCTTGCGACCGAGAATGGTTCCGACCCCTACCATCATGTCTATAACGACTGGCTGGGCGAAGTCTATAAGCCAGCCTATATCACCCAACATACGCTGAGCATGAACGGCGGTACGGAGACGAGCCGCTACCTCTTGTCGTTCGACTATCTGGACCAGCCGGGTTTGACCGACAACACGAACTACAAGCGTTATAATTACCGTGTGAATACGGACTTCAACATCGGGAAGATGATCAAGTTGAGCAGCGATGTAACCTATCGCCATATCGACCGCCTGTGGCCGGAAGGCTTGGGAACGGCACAATCTGACGTTTGGAGTATGCAGCCGACCAGTCCTATCCGCTACGAGAACGGTGATTACGCGCTGGATAAGCAGAATCGCAATGCCGTCTCTGTCCTCGATATGGATGTCGTGGGAGAAGATGAATACGATATGGATGCATTGTATGGGCAGTTGAAGTTGGACTTTGAACCTATCAAGGATTTGGTATTTACCGGTATGGCTTCGTTGAACGGGAGCTGGGACCGCCGGAAAGTCCATTACAAGAACCATAAGTATTATAATGAAGACGGTGTGATGGTTACGCAGCGCAACAATCCGAACAGCGTAGCCGACACGCGCAACAATGACTACCAATTGACGCTCCGCTTCCTGGCCAACTACAAGAAGAAGTTTAACGAGAAGCACGACTTTGCGGTCTTGTACGGTATGGAGCGCATCTCCTATCGGAACTATTATTCTTTCGCTCAGCGGAAAGACTTGATTTCCGATGAGCTGCCCGATGTATCTTTAGGTTCGGCCAGCAGCCAGTTCGCCGAAGGATACCCGACGATGTGGGGAATCAATTCCTTCTTCGGACGTATCAACTACGGCTATATGGACAAGTATTTGGTGGAAGCGAATGTCCGCGCCGACGGTTCTTCTCGCTTTGCCAAAGGGAATAAATGGGGTGTCTTCCCGTCATTCTCTGCTGCTTGGCGTTTGTCAGAAGAAGGCTTTATTAAAGACTTGAACTTCTTCGATAACTTGAAGCTCCGCGCTTCTTGGGGACAGACGGGTAACGAACGTATCGACGAGTTCATGTATCTGCCTCAGTTCGGGACGGAGAATGTCATCATGAACGGTCAGTTGGTAACGGCTATCCGCCAGACGCAGATGGCAAACCCGGATGTAACGTGGGAAACTGTAGAGCAGACCAACGTCGGTTTGGACTTCAGCTTCCTGAACAATAGCATCTACGGTGAATTGGATTGGTATTCGAAGGATACAAAGGACATCTTGCTGGCTTTGGGTATTCCTCACTTCATCGGACTGGATGCGCCGGAGCAGAATGCCGGTGTGGTTCGCAACTCCGGTTTCGAAGCGATGTTAGGATTCCGTAAGAAGTTGGGCGAAGTGAACTTCTCTGCTTCTGTAAATGTCTCGTACAACAAGAACCGCTGGATAGACCGTGGTGGCGATGATACGAATATCGACGGATGGACTATCCAAGCATTGGATTCTCCGCTGAATGCCTTCTATATCTATGAAGCCGACGGACTGATTGCCAACGACCAGGAACTGGCAGAATATAAGGCGAAATACAAAGAAGATCCGCGTGGTATGTCTGTCCTGAAGGCCGGTGATGTGAAGCTCGTGGATGTGAACGGCGACGGAACCATCGACCCCGATGACCGCCAGATTTACAACTCCAACATTCCGAAGTTCATCTATGGTATCAACCTGAGTGCCGAATGGAAAGGCTTCGACCTGAGCTTGCTCTTCCAAGGTTCAAGTGGCTCGAACCGTTTCTTGTATGGTGAGTTCATCGAAGGGCCGAGTTACGAAGCCTTCACGGGTATCCATTTCCGCGACCGCTGGACGGAAACCAACCAGAGCGCGGATGCTTCGATGCCTCGTCTGGAAGCTGCCAATAACCGGAACATGTCCACTTACAACACGTTCTTTATGCAGAACTCTTCTTATCTCCGCTTGAAGAATGCACAGTTGGGCTATACTTTCTCGTCGAATGTAACGGATAAGTTGCGGATACAGCGCCTGCGCTTGTACCTCTCCGGTTCGAACTTGTTTACCATCAGTAGCTTGTTCCAAGGTCTCGATCCGGAAGGCAACGACGGACGTATCTCAGACTTCCCTGTATTGCGTATCATCAACTTTGGAGTTAATATTGTTTTCTAACACTAAACCATTAAATTAGATTATCATGAAATTAGATAAGAAATCACTGTTGTACGGAGTTCTGGGCTTGGCCCTTAGCTTCAGCAGTTGCAATGATAATATCGACTTGGAGCCGGAAGGTATCATCACGGCGGAAAGTTTCTTTAAGTCGGCGGAGGATTTCGATAAAGTCTTGAATGCGACTTACGACCGCCTGAATGTCAATAACTACGAACTCTGGATGGATGGCGTAACGGACAACGGCATCGTTACCCATAGCTGGAACAAGGGCTACGACCTTGCCCGTGGTATCGGCAACACTTCTTCTTCGTTCCCGTTGGAAAAGTGGGACAACAACTATGTCTCTGTCCAGCGTGCCAACAGTATCATTAATAATATTGATAACTTCGAATGGCCCGGAGGCGAGACAGACGCCGACCGCCTGCGCATCCTCGGCGAGGCGCGGACTTTGCGGGCTTACTTCTATCTGGACTTGGTTTCTATCTTCGGCCGTATCATGTTCTATACCGAGAACCCGGCAACGGTGGAGGAAAGTCGCAGCATCGAACAGGTGGAAGACCCGAAGGTTGTCTATGACTTCATCCTTCAGGAGTTGGCCGAGGCTATCCCCGGTCTGCCCGACCAGGCTGAGAATAGCTCGAAGATAGGCAAGCCTGCCGCCCGCCTCTTGCGTGCCCGTGCTGCTGCCTACGCTGCAGGGTATCTGAACGATAAGTCTTACTTTGACATCACCTTGCAGGAGACGGAAGAGTTGCTGAAGACAGCTCCGGCGCTGGGCGACTTCAGTGCTTTGTTTGAGACGGGTTGCGAGAACATCGACGAGGTTATCTTGGCCAAGACTTATTCGTTGGATAAGACGAACAATTGGGGCGACTTCTACAACCAATCCATTGGTGGCTATTGCGTAACGACGCCGGTGAAGTCTATCGCCGATGCTTTCGAATACATTCAGCCTCGCGACGAAAAGATGCCGTATGTAAACAAAGACCCGCGTTTCTACGCGACGATTTATGCCCCGGGTATGGAGTTGCGTGGCAAATACTATAATACGGTTCCGGGAAACACCGTGGAGCGGGACGGAAAGACCTATTTTGACCCGTCGAAAGACTATGGTTCGTTGCAGGATATGGATGTCTGGGTTGGCGACGTGCTGGGCGAAGGCGGCGGTAGCGAATGGAACAAGACGCAGTCCGGCTTGGCTTGGAAGAAGTATTTCACGGAGCCGGAAACCTGGACGACCTACAATGCCTTCATCATTTTCCGCTATGCCGAGGCTTATCTCTTGCGTGCCGAAGCATTAGTAGAGACGGGCGGAAGCGTGGACGAAGCCAAGTCTTTGGTCAAAGTTATCCGCGACCGCGCTGGCAATACCAACGATATCGACGAGGCTGTCAATACGCTCTATGGCGGTAGCTTGCTGAACCTTATTCGCAACGAGCGCCGCGTCGAATTTGCCGAAGAGGGTTTGCGCTTCTTCGACCTCCGTCGCTGGGGCATCCTGCTCGACGAGATGAACAAGCCCATTGAGGGTATTGAATATAATGACTACTCCAGCGGCTCGCCGGTACGCAAGGTGAATACGCCTGCCGTACGCGAACCTTATACCGACCGCGACTTCTGGTGGCCTATCCCACAAGCCGAAATCGACTTGAACGAAGGTTACATGACGCAGAACAGCGGCTGGTAAGCGATGGCGACCTGCCACTCACTCGTGTGGCGACCTGCCATACGGGCGGGTGGCGATGCGCCACACGGTAATGTGGCGACGTGCCACACGGTAATGTGGCGATGCACCACATGGTAATGTGGCGACGTGCCACACGGTAATGTGGCGGTCTGCCACCTAAAGAATAAGGACTCTAAACGGACAATCCTTCCATTGTAATTTGATTTTATCCATGAATACACGCAGACTTATACCTCTTATCCTTTTGTCGGCAAGCCTTTGCGCCTGCCAGCAGCAATCAAGCCTTTATCCCGATATTGCGGATACGTCCCGCAACGAATTGCAGATTTCTTCCAACGATACCGCGCTGGTTTCCGTTTTCCGCTGGGCTTCGGAACGCTCGGAGAGCTACGTGGGCGAAGATACCGACCCCGTGGGTCCTTGGTACGAAGCGGCTTTGCCCGAGCGCGAAGCGTTTTGTATGCGCGACATTTCCCATCAATGCATCGGGGAGGAAATCAACGGACATGGGCGACAGAACCTCAATATGTTCACGCGCTTTGTCGAGAATATTTCCGAGGCGAAGGACTATTGCACCTATTGGGAAATCAATAAAGACAACCTGCCCGCGCCGGTGGACTACGAAAACGACCAGGACTTCTGGTACAACCTGAATGCTAACTTCGACTTGATGGACGCTTGCTACCGCCTCTACCTCTGGACCGGTGAGCGGCGTTATATCAGCGACCCGCGTTTCCTGAACTTCTTCCGCCTGACGAGCCGCGAATACATCGAGCGTTGGCAATTGGAGCCTGACCGCATCATGCAACGCCGTGCGGTGATGAACGTGCGGGGCGATGTCTCCCAAAAACGCTTCAAGAGGGTGCGCGGCTTACCTTCCTACGAGGAATCCGTTCCGCACTTGAAGGTTACGGGAGACTTGTTGGCTACGATGTTCCGTGGGCTGCATTCGTATGCCTCGATACTTGAGTTAAACGATGAGAAAGCGGAGGCCGAAGCTGTCCGCCGGCAAGCCGAAGCCTACGCTCAGCTCTACGACTCCCTCTGGTGGAATCCTGCGAGCGGAAACTATTTCTCCTATTGCCTGGACGACGATACGTTTTCCGAAGGAGGTACGAATATGTTCCCGCTCCGCTTCGGCATCGCCCGCCAGCCGGAACGGATACAAAGCATCCTTCGTCTGATGGAGACGGAGGAAACGAATGTCGAAACCATGTCTTACTACCCGCTGCTTTTCTGCCAATACGGAAAGCCGGAGGTCGCCCGTCGCTTCATCGACGAACTCTATCGGAATGAGCGGCGCGATTATCCCGAAGTCTCCAGCGGCCTCCTGGAGGGTATCGTCTGCGGCATAGCGGGTGTGCAGGCCCATGCTGCCGAGCAGACGCTTTCGACGTGTCCGCAACTGCCTGCGCCGACCGAATGGCTTGCGCTGGAGAACATCCCGGTCTTTTCCGGCTCCATTTCCCTTATACATTATAATAATAGGAAGACGGCACTCGTTAATAAGACAGGCGAGGCTTTCGTCTGGCGTGCCTGCTTCCCCGGCGAGTGGGCGCAGATTCTGCTGGACGGGGAACCGCTGGCAGTCCGGCAAGGGGCTGATGCCTTGGGCAACCGCTATTCCTACGCGGAGGTGGAATGCCCGAAGGGAGTAACTTTGACATTAGAAGCTATTAATTAAACGAATCATATCATGCGTAAATTCATCCTCTTTCTTTTCTGTTTCGCATGCCTCGGCGGCTTTGTCGAGGCGCAGCGGTGGGCGTTGAACGCCGAGGGCGGCATCACGTGGCAAGTCCGGCCGGGCGATGCGCCTCATAGTGATCATATCGAAATGAGCGGACTGCAAGTCTCGACCGTCGTGCGCTACGGCGTCGATGCGAACGGCGCTTTCCTCTTGAACCGGGGCATGGTCTGGCCTCTGCTCCGGACGATTCCGAATAATACCCACGCCAGCCTGATGCGCAAGATGGGTTGGAATCCCCTGGAGAATGTGCTCGTCGGCAACGCGCAACTCCGCGAACAAGTGCAGAGCATCTCGCTGGACGGCACGATGACGGTCCGGAGTCTCTGCCCGGTGCGGGGCGGTGAAGTCGAACTGACGCGCGTCCTCTTCCCCTCGACTTCCCTGCCGGCTTTTTGTGAAAAATATACGCTGAAGAACTTGGGAGACAAGCCTGTGCCGGTCGAGGCTAGCAATGTCCGCAGCGAGATTCTGACGCCGAAGGAACGCGGTGTCGCCGGGACGTATCACTTGATTCAGTCGCTGACCGGTGGCTTCAGCCGCCAGCTCCAGCCCGGAGAGGAAGTTTCGTTCTACGTAACGACGGCGGGCTTCAAGGAGGGAGAGACCGAGGTCGTCCCCGATGTGGAAAAGGAACTCCAGGCTCGGAAGTCGCTGATTCAGACGTTCTGGAGCAGCTTAGTCTTCGACTCTCCCGACCCAGTCATCAATACCATGTTCGCCTTTGCCAAAATCCGTGGCGCGGAGAGTATCTACCAGACTGCCGGCGGCTTGATGCATGGCCCGGGCGGAGAATCCTACTATGCCGCGATTTGGGCCAACGACCAGGCGGAGTACATCAACCCCTTCTTCCCCTTCCTCGGCTACGACAAGGGAAACGGCTCTGCCCTCAACTCCTACAAGCACTTCGCCCGTTTTATGAACGATGCGTATAAGCCGATTCCCAGCTCTATCATTGCCGAGGGAACGGACATCTGGAACGGTGCCGGCGACCGTGGCGATGCCGCCATGATTGCCTACGGCGCAGGACGTTACGTCTTGGCGCGGGGCGACCGCTCGGAGGCCGAGCAGCTCTGGCCGCTTATCGAGTGGTGTCTCGAATATTGCCGCCGCCAGCTGAATGAACAGGGGGTAGTCGCCTCCGATGCCGACGAACTGGAGAATCGTTTCCCCGCAGGCGACGCCAACCTCTGTACCTCGTCTCTCTACTATGATGCCCTCAATTCGGCTGTCTATCTGGGCAAAGCATTGAATAAACCGGGCAAGCAGACGGCGCAATATGCCCGCGAAGCGAAACAACTGAAAAAGGACATCGAGGCTTATTTCGGCGCGACGGTCGAGGGCTTCGAGACATATCAATATTACGATGGAAACGATATCCTCCGTTCGTGGATATGCATTCCCCTGACGGTTGGCATCTACGACCGCGCGGAGGCAACCATCGCCGCCCTGTTCTCGCCCCGCCTCTGGACGGAAAACGGCCTTTTGACCCAAGCCGGAAGCGAGACTTTCTGGGACCGCTCGACGCTCTACGCCCTGCGCGGGGTCTATGCCGCCGGCGAGACGGAAAAAGCAACCGAGTACCTGAAGTTCTACTCCGCGCAGCGACTCTTGGGCGAGCATGTGCCCTACGCCATCGAAGCGTGGCCCGAAGGAAATCAGCGCCATCTCTCGGCCGAGAGCGGACTGTATTGCCGAATTATCACCGAGGGAATGTTCGGTATCCGTCCGACGGGTTTCCGTTCCTTCACGATGACGCCGCGCCTGCCGGCGGAATGGGATCATATCAGCCTGAAATCCGTCCGCGCCTTTGGCTCGGACTTCGACATCAGCGTAGTCCGCGACGGGGAGAAGCTCGCCGTCTCCGTAACCTCCGGGGAAAAGGTCGTGCTGAAAAAAACAATCAAGGAAGGGCAGACCCTGACTGTCTCCTTGAAATAGTCGCTTTTGCACCCCTACGAAAACCCGCTGCTCCGGTGGCGGGTTTTTTTATGCCCTCCGGAAACTTCCTGCCGATGGCAGAACGTTTTCGCACGTCGCGAAAGTCTCCTGCACTGTGCAGGACGTTTTCGCGCGTCGCGAAAGTTTCCCGCGCTGTGCAGGACGTTTTCGCGCGCCGCGAAAGTCTCCCGCAGCGTGCAGGACGTTTTCGCACGTCGCGAAAGTTTCCTGCAGTGTGCAGGACGTTTTCGCACGCCGCGAAAGCTTCAAACGGTGGAAAAGGGGATTTATTCGAACCGGATACTCTTCGCCGGCTCGATGCGCATGATGAGATACGATGGGCCGAGAAGCATCAGCATGGAGGCTGCCAGCGTACCGATATTCAAGAGTATGAGCGACGTAAGGCTGAGGTCGATGGGCACGGCATCGAGGTAATAGACCGCCGGGTCGAGGGCGATGACGTGGGTCGCCGACTGGATGAGGCAGAGCGCGATACCGATGATATTCCCCCAAAGCATCCCCTTGCCGACGAGGAAAAAGGCGACGTAGAGGAAGATGCGGCGGATGCTGGCGTTGCTCTCGCCCAGGGCTTTCAGAATCCCAATCATGTTCGTGCGCTCGAGGATGATAATGAGCAGACCGGATATCATGGTGAAGCCGGCGACCGCCATCATCAGGACGAGGATGACGACGACGTTGATGTCCAGTACGTCGAGCCAGCTGAAAATCATGGGATTTAATTCTTTGATAGAGCGGACGTAGAGCGAGTTCTCGTTGCGGTCTTGCGTCTCGGCGAGGTCGAAGTAGAGGTCTTCGGTCGTTTGGTCGAGGCGGTCATAATCTGCCACCAGCAGCTCGAGGCCGCTCACCTGGTCGTCGTCCCAGCCGTTGAGACGGCGCACTTGGCGGATGTCGGCGAGGACAAACAGTTTGTCATAGTCCTGAAACCCCGTTTCGTAGATTCCCGTGATGGTGAATTTCCGGGCACGGACCTCCTCCTGGACGAAATAAGTCAGGAATGAATCGCCGAGCTTGAGGCCGAGGCGGTCGGCAAGGTAGCGCGAGATAAGGACGTTGGTCGAGCGTTTATCCTCAGGGAGTTGGAGGATGTCGCCCTCCTTCAGGTTCTCGCGGAAGAACGTCCAGTCGAAATCGCGGTCGATGCCTTTGAGGATGATGCCCTCGAAATCCGTATCCGTCTTCAAGATTCCCGGTTTCGTGGCGAAAGCTTCGACGTGGCGGATGCCGGGATACGCGCGGAGGGCGGAGAGCAACGAGTCGCTGACGGCTATCGGCGTGGATTCGTAGGAAGTATTGCTGTCGAAATTCGTAATCTGGATGTGCGAACCGAAACCGATGACTTTGTTCCTCACCTCCTTCTTGAAGCCAACAACAATCGCCACGGAAAGAATCATAACCGCCAGTCCGAGCGCGATGCCGATGATGGCGATACGCACGGCCGGGGGCGTAACTTCCCGCGAGCCATCCTTGGCGGAATGGATGCGTTTGGCGATGTAAAACTCGAAACTCATGTGGAATTATAAATTATGAATGATGAATGATAAATTGCTCAGGCAAATAATTCATCATTCATCATTCATAATTGTTTAGTTCGTTCTTCCCGGATAAGCCTCCAACGCCTTCCTCAACACTTCGAGCGCTTTGGCCAAATCTTCCTTTTTGAGGACGTAGGCGAGGCGGACTTCATCCCGGCCCAGACCCGGAGTCGTGTAGAAGCCCGAAGCCGGGGCGAGCATCACGGTCTGCCCCTCATATTCAAAATCGCTGAGGCACCAGGCGCAGAAGCGGTCGGCGTCATCGACCGGCAGCTTGGCGACGGTGTAAAAAGCACCCATCGGAATCGGGGAGTAGCAACCGGGGATGCGGTTGAGGCCGTCGATGAGGAATTTACGCCGCTCGACGTATTCGTTGTACATTTCCAGCATATAATCCTCCGGAGCGTCGAGAGAAGCCTCGGCGATAATCTGCCCGATAAGCGGCGGACTGAGGCGGGCCTGGCACCACTTCATGACGTTCTCCTTGACCGATTCGTTCTTGGTAATCAAGGCCCCGATGCGGATACCGCATTCGCTGTAGCGTTTGGAGACCGAATCCACGAGGACGACGTTGTTCTCGATGCCTTTCAAGTGGAACGCAGAGATGTAGGGCGCGCCGGTGTAGCAGAATTCGCGATAAACCTCGTCGGAGAAAAGGAAGAGGTCGTATTTCTTGACCAGGTCGCGGAGCTGGTTCATTTCTTTCTGGGTATAGAGATAACCCGTCGGGTTGTTGGGATTGCAGATGAGGATAGCCTTCGTGCGGGGCGTGATAAGCGATTCGAACTTCTCGAGCGACGGCAACGCGAAACCTTCTTCAATCGTCGAAGGAATCGTCTTGATAACCGCGCCGCAGGAGATGGCGAAGGCCATGTAGTTGGCGTAGGCCGGTTCGGGGACAATCAGTTCGTCTCCGGGGTCGAGGCACGCCATGAAAGAGAAGAAGACCGCCTCGGAACCGCCTGTGGTGATGATAATATCGTCGGCATCGACAATAATATTGTACTTCGCATAGTATTTCACCAGTTTTTCGCGGAAACTGCGGATACCCTCGCTGGGCGAATACTCCAGCACTGTACGGTCGATGCGGCGCATGGCTTCGAGACCGCATTCCGGTGTAGGCAGGTCGGGCTGCCCGATATTGAGGTGATAGACCTTGATACCCCGCTCTACGGCACGGTTGGCCAGAGGGACGAGCTTCCGGATAGGGGAAGCCGGCATTTCGAGTCCTCGTTTTGATATATTCGGCATAATGTCGTTTGTTTACAAGTAAATTGAATAAAAACGGCGCAAACTTAACGAAAATCTGCGGAAAAACCGCCGAAATTCGACAGATTAATGCAATAGGAGCTGGGAATTAGGATGTTCGGAGGAAATTCTGGATGTTGGGCAGAGGGTTGAAGAGCGGATAAAAAATAGTCGGCCGCTTTCTCGCGAAGGCAGCCGACCTCTGATTGTGTGTATTTAACCTAAAACAAAAAAATGTCAATCTTCTTTCTGAGTCTCTTCGTAAGCCTTAAGCAGCTTCTCTTGGACATCGGAAGGAACCAGCTCGTAGGAAGCGAACTTCATCGTGAACGATGCGCGTCCGCCGGTGATGGAGCTGAGCGAAGTCGAGTAGTTCGACATCTCCTTGAGAGGAACTTTGGCTTGCAGCTTCTCGAAGCCCTTCTCGCTGTTCATACCCATGATAAGAGCACGCCGTCCTTGGAGGTCGCTCATTACGTCGCCCAAGAAATCGGCCGGGACAGAGACTTCGACATCATAGACCGGTTCAAGAATCTTCGGTCCTGCCTCTTTAAAGGCTGTACTGAAGGCGTTACGGCCAGCGAGCATGAACGAGATTTCGTTGCTGTCCACCGGGTGCATCTTACCGTCGTAAACGCAAATGCGGACGTCGCGGGCATAGGAGCCAGTCAGCGGACCCTGCTCCATGCGGCTCATGATACCTTTCAGGATAGCCGGGAGGAAGCGAGCGTCGATGGCACCGCCGACGATACAGTTCACGAAGACGAGCTTGCCGCCCCATTCCAAGTCGATCGTCTGCGTATCTTTTACATTCATCTTATATTCCTGGCCACCGAAGCGATAAGTGTCGGGCACAGGCATACCTTCGTAATACGGTTCGATGATGAGGTGAACTTCGCCGAACTGTCCTGCGCCGCCGGACTGCTTCTTGTGGCGGTAGTCGGCACGGGCAGCCTTCGTGATAGTCTCGCGATACGGAATCTTCGGCTCCATGAACTCGACGGGCAGCTTATCGTTGTTCTCAATACGCCACTTCAGCGTGCGGAGGTGGAACTCGCCCTGACCGGAGACGATGGTCTGTTTCAATTCCTTGGATTGTTCAACCACCCAAGTCGGGTCTTCTTCGCGCATACGGTAGAGGATTTCCATCATCTTCTCCGCGTCGGCTTCGTTGGCCGGTTTGATAGCACGGCGATATTTCGGGTCGGGATATTTGATAAAGTCGAAGCGGTAGTCGCATCCCTTGCCGTTCAAGGTATTGCCACGACGAACATCTTTCAGCTTCACAGTTGCGCCGATATCTCCGGCAACCATTTCGGGGACCTCGATTCGGGTTTGCCCGGCCACGCAGAACAACTGTGCGATACGCTCCTTCGAGCCACGGTCGGCGTTGATGAGGTCGTCGCCGGCTTTCACTTTGCCCGACAATACTTTGAAGTAAGAAACCTGTCCGATATGCGGCTCAACGGTTGTCTTGAAGAAGAAGAGGCTCGTCGGTCCGTTGGAGTCCGGAGTAACTTCGACACCTTCCGTTGTAACAAGGCGCGGCATCTTGTCGGTACAAGGAACGACATTGCCCAAGAATTCCAGCGTACGGCGTACACACATATCGCGACCTGCGCAGACGCAGAATACCGGGAACATGTTGCGTGTAACCAGACCTGCACGGATTCCCGCACGCATATCGTCTTCGCTCAGTGTGCCTTCCTCGAAGAATTTCTCCATCAGCGCATCGTCGTGCTCGGCAGCGGCTTCCACCAATTCGCGGTGCAAGTCCATCGCCTTTTCGCTTTCTTCGGCAGGGATATCCAAGACATCGGGAACACCGCCTTCCGGTTTCCAGCAATACATTTTCATTTTCAAGACATCGACTACGGCGTTGAACGACGGGCCGCAAGTAACCGGATATTGAATTTGTACGACTTTGCTTCCCCAACGGTCTTTCAATTGAGCCACGGCGTTTTCATAATCGGCCTTTTCGTGATCCAGTTGGTTCACAACGAAGATGACCGGTTTGTGGAACTGCTCCGTGTAGCGGAATTGGTTGATAGTCCCCACTTCGACGCCGTATTGCGCATTCAGCACCATCAAAGCCGTGTCGGTAACATTCAAAGCGGAGACAGCGCCGCCGATGAAATCGTCGGAGCCCGGACAGTCGATAAAGTTCAGTTTCCGGTCTTGCCATTCCACGCAGAAGACAGTCGAGAAAACGGAGTATCCGTATTCCTTTTCAACCGGAAAATAATCGCAAACCGTGTTCTTATTTTCTACGGAACCGCGACGTTTTATGACACCACCCTCGTAAAGCATTGCTTCAGCGAGAGTGGTTTTCCCAGAGCCAGAACTTCCCAATATCGAGATATTCTTAATTTCATTTGTTTGATATACTTTCATTTGACATTAGGTATTAAATGGTTGAACAATCTGTTTGGCGCTTTTTGTTCGCCAATGTGAGCGCAAATTAGGAATAGTCTTTCATATAGGCAAGTATCCGGCGTATGTTTGAAAACTATGTTTTATAACATATCGCCTTAAACGTACTCGGAAAGCTCCAGCCAGCGCATGGTTTTCTCATCGATTTCGGCCATGACTTGCGTGATGCGCTCCGACTTTTTCAGCAGTTCTTCGGTCGAGAGCGTGCCACTGCTGAGGGCGGTTTCGAGCTCCGTCTTCTCGGCTTCCAACTGGGGAATCTCGGCGTCGAGGGCTTCGAATTCCTTTCTTTCTTTAAAGGTAAGGCGGCGCTTCGGCTCGTCTTGTCGGCGAGGTTTCTCTGGGGCGGCAGGAGCTTGTTTGATTTGCCGCGCGGCTTCTGCTTCGCGGGCGAGCAGGTCTTGATATTCCTTCCACTCGCGGTACTGGGTGTAATTGCCAGGGAAATCCTTTATCTCGCCTTGCCCACGGAAAACCAAAAGATGATCCACAACTTTGTCCATGAAGTAGCGGTCGTGGGAGACAACGATGACGCAGCCCTTGAAATTGCGCAGGTATTCCTCCAGGACATTCAGCGTAACGATGTCGAGGTCGTTCGTCGGCTCGTCGAGCACAAGGAAGTTCGGGTTGCGCATCAAGACGGTGCAGAGGTAGAGCCTCCGCTTTTCCCCTCCACTCAACTTATAGACATAGTTGTGCTGCTTGTCGGGCGTGAAGAGGAAATAGGTCAGGAATTGGGAGACAGACATCCGCCGACCGTCGCCCAGGTCGATATATTCCGCAATGCGCTGAACGACGTCGATGACCTTCATCTGCTCGTCGAACTGCAACCCTTCCTGGCTATAATACCCGAAGCGCACAGTCTCGCCGATATCGAATCGTCCGCTGTCGGGCTCCACTTCGCCCATCAGCATTTTAATAAAGGTAGATTTCCCCGTCCCATTATTGCCGACGATGCCCAGCTTCTCGTAGCGGGCGAAGATATAGTTGAAGTCTTTCGTGATGACAATGTCGTCGAAGCGCTTCGAGACGTGCTGCGCCTCGAATATCTTCGAACCGATATAAGACGCCTTCACGTCGAGGTTCACCTGTCCCGCCTCGCGCTGCTGCTTGGCCCTTTTCTCCAGTTCGTAGAAAGCATCGATGCGGTATTTCGCCTTCGTCCCTCGGGCTTGCGGTTGGCGGCGCATCCAGTCCAGCTCCTTGCGGAGGAGGTTCGAGGCGCGCTCCACTTCGGCATTCTGTGCCTCGATGCGTTCGGCGCGTTTCTCCAGATAATAATTATAGTTTCCTTTATAAGAATAGATCTGCTTGCGGTCAATCTCGAGAATCTCGTTGCAGACGCGGTCGAGGAAGTAGCGGTCGTGCGTTACCATCAGCAGACTGATATTCGCCCGGCTCAGGTAGCCCTCGAGCCATTCGGTCATCTCGAGGTCGAGGTGGTTCGTCGGCTCGTCGAGGATAATCAGCTCCGGGTCGGTAATCAAGACATTCGCCAGCGCAACCCGTTTCAGTTGCCCGCCGGAGAGCTCCCCGATACGCTGCTCGAAGTGGTGAATCTTCAGTTGTCCAAGGATTTGCTTCGCCCGCTGCTCATAATCCCAAGCCTTGAGGGCATCCATGCGGACCAGCAAATCCTCGAGCCGCCGCTCGTCGCCCCTTTCCATCGCCTCCTCGTATTCGGCAATGAGGCGCACCGTCTCGTTTTGGGAATAGAAACACGCCTGGAGGACGGTCATCTCCTCGGGATAACTCGGAGCCTGCTCCAGATAGCCGACGCGCAAATCGTTGCGGAAGACCACCGAGCCGCTGTCGTAGTCCTCCTTCCCAGCGATGATGTTCAGGAGCGTCGTCTTCCCGCTCCCATTTTTGGCGATAAGCCCAATCTTCTGTCCTTGCTCAATGCCGAAGGAAATATCCTCGAAGAGCACCAAGTCGCCGAAGCTCTTGGTTAGTTTGTCTATATTCAGTTGTACCATGATATTGCTTTAGATTTGGTTGCAAAGTTAAATCTTTCCGGGCAAAAGGCAGAATTTATCTCTATTAGGATTAATCTTTCTTTATGGGCAAGCCGGTTTCGGAAGTTTCTTCACCTCGAATATTTTTAAAAAGGAACTGAGGAAAAATAGGATGGGTCGGAAGATAAACTTTCTTAGCTCGGGACATAAACTTCAGACGACAGTGTCGTTTCTATAAACGACAGTGTTGTCTGTAAAAACGACAGTGCTGTTTTTACAAACGACAGTGTCGTTTTAAGAATATGTCCTGAGCTATGAAAGAATATGTCCCGAGTTGTTGAAGTTTTTATTGCTTGTCAGGATTAAATTGCTCGTCATATCTCAGTAGATATTTCACCAATGTCGGGTCGTTGAAGTCGGCTGCGAGGGGATGGCCCGTGTCTAAGCGGCGGATGGCTTCCCGTTCTCCGTTCGTCAGTTCGAAATCATCAAGAGCGAAATTGCTTCTCATGCGTTCCGGCTTGGTGGATTGAGGAATGACGATGATGCCTTCATCCGTCAGGAATTTCAGGCAAATTTGGGCGATGTCTTTGCCGTGTCTGTCGGCAATCTCTTTCAGCGTTTCATTGCCGAAGAGGTTGTTTATCCCTCTCGCCAACGGGCTCCAAGCCATCAGACGTGTGCCGTACTCCTTCATCAACTCACGCATCTTTACCTGTTGGGAAAAAACGTGCGTCTCCAGTTGCACTACGGTAGGCTTTATTTCCATATTTTCAGCCAAATCCACGAAACGGGCATCGTAGAAATTGCTCAGTCCGATAGCACGCACCTTTCCTGCCTTGTATGCCTTTTCCATGGCACGATAAGTTCCGTAGTAATCACCAAATGGCTGGTGGATGAGCAGCAGGTCGATATAGTCTGTCTTCAGTTTGCGAAGCGATTCGTCAATGCTTCGTGCCGCTTTCTCTTCACCCGCATTGCTTATCCAAATTTTGGTAGTCAAGAATATTTCCTTACGCGGAATGCCGCTTTTGCTGACGGCTTCGCCCACGTCTTCCTCATTATAATAAGCCTGTGCCGTATCGATAGAGCGATACCCGGCTTTCAAGGCTTCCGATACATATTGCTCACATTCCGCGGGAGCAATTTGCCATATGCCGTAGCCCATCAGGGGCATTTCAACGCCGTTGTTTAATCTTATAGTTCTCATAAATTAGTTATAAATATTTATTCTTCAAATTCAAAATCCTCAAGTTTCATCGTTCAGCCTTAGCCACTTCTTGTTGGCTTCCTTCGATAGTACCCAGTTTAGCAATGTCTTCATCCGTCCGGTTGCCGTGTATGGTGATATGGCTCAACGCTTCATTCATTGCGGCATATTCGGCATCGGTAAGAGTCACTTCCGCTGCTCCAAGATTTTCAAGTATTCGTGCATCACTACGCATACCCGGTATAGGAACGATATGTTCCGAATGCATCACCCAAGCCAACGAAATCTGTGCGGCAGTACAATGTTTCGCTTCGGCATAGCGGTTGATAAGTTCGAGCAACACCCTATTGGCTTGCATATTCTCTTCCGTGTAGCGTGTGATTACACGTCGCACATCGTCTCCCTTAAAAGTCGCATGGTGGTACTTTCCACTCAAGAAGCCACCAGCCATCGGTGAATAGGCAACGAAACCGATGCCGTTCTCCCGGCAGAAAGGAATCACATCGGCTTCCCACTTGCGTTCCATAATGGAATATTCGCTTTGCACGGCAGCAATCGGAGTAACGGCATGAGCCTCCTTGAGTTGTTCAAGCGTAGGTTCGGATTGTCCCCATGCACGGATTTTACCTTCTTTTATCAATTCGCCCATCCAATAGGCAACTTCGGCAGGGTCGCTTTCTTTCGGTACACGGTGTTCCGTATAGAGGTCTATGTAGTCTGTCTGCAACCGCCGCAGCGAACCTTCTACTGCTTGCCGTATTCCCTTCCGGCTGAGTTTCCCCTCTGGATTTTCTTGTCCGGGTAAAACAACGTAAAACAACGGGGGTAAATTTCGTGGAAATCACAACCTTGTTGCGGAACGGCTTGAGTGCTTTCCCTACCAGTTCTTCGTTTTTATAGCAACTGTATATTTCTGCTGTGTCGAAGAAAGTACAACCTTCTTCGAAGGCTTTCCGTATCAATCGGATAGACTCATTTTCGCTCGGACACGCACCATAGCCGTGCGTGAAGCCCATGCAACCGAGACCGACGGCTGACACTTCCAAATTTCCAAGTTTTCTTGTCTCCATAATTATTTTACTGTAAATCCACCATCAATAGTAATAGTCTGTCCTGTCATAAACGAGGCTTCGTCAGAGCAGAGGTAAAGCGCACACGAAGCGATGTTCTCCGGCGTGCCGACACGCTTCTGTGGAATGATGTCTATCAGGCCTTGCATGTGTTCCGGATAGTCTTTGATGGCTTGTTCCACCATCGGAGTCATAATCATTCCCGGCGCAATCATATTCACGCGGATTCCCTGCTCCGCATATTCAAGAGCCGTACACTTTGCCAGACCGAGAATGCCTGTCTTGGCAGCCGAATAAGCACCGAGCGTGGCAGTTCCTACAATCGCATCCTGCGATGCCACATTGACAATGGAGCCGCCTTCCCCTTGCTTCAGCATCTGCCTGATTTGGTATTTCATGCAATAGAACACGCCTAATAGGTTTATGCGCAAGGCTCGTTCGAAATCGTCCGATTCAATCTCTGCCGTCTTTGCCGTCGGGACTTGAATCCCTGCATTGTTGAATGCAAAGTCCAGTCGTCCGAACACTTCCACCGTCTTTTCTACAGCGTTTTTCACTTCTTCCTCGTTGCCCACGTTGCAGGGAATGGCGAATGCTTTATACCCTTTGCCGTTCAATTCATCCGCAAGGCGTTGGATAGGTTCAGGATGAATATCAACCAAGGCAACGCCCGCTCCTACTTGGGCAAATAATCTGGCGGTACTTTCGCCGATTCCGGAACCTGCACCCGTTATGAATGCCACTTTATTTTCAAAATTGTAATTCATATTCTTATATTGAATTTCTATTTCAGATTAATCATGTATTTTATGCAATCCGATACCTTTCACCGTAGGCAAGTCCATATCATCGTAAATCGGACTTTTCCCCGTATCCAGTCCGGCAATAGCCTGCATTTCTTGTTCGGTCAGTGTGAAATCAAAAATAGAAAAATTCTCTATCATCCGTTCCTTGCGTACCGTCTTGGGGATAACCACCACATTGCGTTGGTTCAGCCAGCGGAGGACAACCTGACCGACTGTCCGTCCATGCTTTTCGGC
>CALUZV010000009.1 GCA_944325345.1 uncultured Parabacteroides sp. | reverse complement strand
CCAAAGATAATCCAGCGAAAAAAATGTGGCGGGCTGCGCGTGCAGGGCGCAGCCGCGCCGGTTAGTGATATGAAAAGGACTTACTCTTCTATAGAGCGCGTCTTTATTATTTATAAGATAATTCCGGAGTTAGAACGAATGACCCAATCACGAACGAAGAGGTTCACCTTGAAGAATATTTCGTCATCTTCGTTCGGCTTTTCTGGATCCGGTCTATCGCTTCCTGCAAAGCCGAAGCCCGAAATTTTAGATACTGTCAAATCGTAAATATTATTACGAACGATACCGAATTCCATGATACCCATTTCTGCCTCATTGTCGTTATTGGCATGACGAATCCAATACGGATAATAACATACACAATTCTCAACAACATGAATTGAAGCCTCACCCTCTTCATTTACATAGCCTCTCGGATTAGCCTGACAGTAGTTTTCAAAGCCATCTGCCGCAGCAAAATAAACAGGAGTAGCCCCTTCTGAAGTATCAACGCCTTCACATTGCTCATTCAAATAGGCAGCATAACCTGTCGGATCCAATGAAAGGTCTCCGTTAGAAATAGCACTTGCCAAATAAGCTTGCTTAGAAAGAGTTGTTATATTCGTATTGTTAAAAGCATCGTAATCCAGCACCAAAGTAGTTTGAGAATCCCAGCAATATTTAGCCCAAATAGCTTCATAGTTTTTGTAAGCAACCCACTGCGCACCTTCTTTTACCATCAAATAATCAATGTCAGGAGCAGCAGAGCCTGCATTGAATGTGCTATAAGCAGCAACAGGTTCTTCCTCAAAACTATCTCCCGCAGCATTAATAGCAGTAAGAGCACTCGGAACATACGTAGCCTTGAAAAGTACACCCGTAGAATAGCCATTCAAAGACTCATTCGCCCGTGTCGTATTTTCTTGTGTATAAGCAATAAGTTTAGGACCTGCAAATGTACCTTCACTATAAGCCAAAGTCTTTATGCTATTAGAAGATAAAGAACCCCAGAAGTCGTCATAATCTTTCTGATTAGCTTCCTCTGCATCATTTGTGAAATGATTTTCATAACTCAAATTCACTGTAGCAGTTTGCCCGGTAATAGTAGCAGGAGCAACTGTTCCCCCAACACTCGCTGCAATCTTGTTACGCGTCCACGGATCAATTACATAATTGGCACTGCTTCCGTTGTCCCATACTTCATCTGCCAAATATAAGTCGTTTTCTACTCCCGGAATAGTACTCAAGGATGTAGCCGTACCACTAATATGTTTTAACAAATAAGTACCAGATTCCAATTTATTTACAATAGCAGCTTCATCCAAACGTACTTTTGCTATTGCCACAGCCGGTGTTTGATACTCATCCATTACTGTATATACAAACTGACGACCATCAACAGTTTCCGTAGTAGAGGTTGCACTCGGCTCATTGATACGAACTTTTGCAGCCAAACGCTCAACGTGAATATTTGCCGTCGGAGCATTATTTGCATCAGCACCAGCACGAAGAACTACTGTTTCAGGAGTATCAAAATGAGAAGACATTACAAAATGGTTTGCTGCATCAGTACCTGTTCCATCTTCATAAGCAGAACCATCCCACGCAACATCTTGAAGATAATTGGCTAAATCATTCATATCGGTTAATCCTCCTTCTGCCCCGATAAGATCGCCTAAGGCAGTGGCTTTCTCTGAACCTAAGTTGGCAATACCAATTACACCAAACTCAACATTATCAAACTCAAGACCAGACTCTTTGATTTCGATGGTTACGGAAGCTTGACGCTGATGTTCACTTTCGTTACTTTCTTCCATACCACCTACTGTGCCACTATAACCAAAAGCCACTAAGTTATAGTCCTTACCAAAATTTTCCGTGCTTGAGAATGCACTACCATCGCTCTTTCTATACAAAACGACAGCAACATCACTCACCTTATACTCATTTTCAGTACCAAGATAAGTGCCTTCGCCTTCACCACCCGCAGGTTTTCCGTTCTCTCCTTGTGGAGCCTTCGTTACAGTTTCCGAATTAATGGTAACGGTCATATATGTCTGAGGACCGTCCACACCCTCAGTACCTGTAACCGGTCCATTTTCAAGGTTGTCTTGACACCCCACCGTCGCCAACGCCACGGCAAGCATCCATAATTTGCTGTTAAATTTCATAACACAAATAGTTTTAATTAGTTTTTATTCGTTCGTTAATTAATTATATCTCAATATTATATTTCTATTCCGAGCCGGAGCCAGGAGACATACCCCCTCCCCCCTGCGGGGGACTCCCCCTAACTTAGGGGGAGAGTGCAAGATAGATTACTGGCACCCAACAAATACCATCTGATAAATACTATCTGATAGTATCTGAACTCTTCCCCTGCGAAGGGGAAGTACCCCGAAGGGGGGAAGGGGTGGGGGATGAGGTTAATACCTGAATATTTAATCTCAACCCCTCAGTTTCAATCCCTCAGTCTCGACCCCTCAGTCAGCTTCGCTGCCAGCTCCCCTTCACAAGGGAGCAGTGCGGATAGTGTTAGTCGCCTCTGTTCACGGCATTGAAATGCCGTGCTAAACATAAGGTGCTTCTAATACTATCTGAACTCTTCCCCTGCGAAGGGGAAGTACCCGAAGGGGGATGGGGTCAAATCCTTAATTGTCAATTATCAATTATCAATTAACTCTTTGTTTTTTGCGACCGCCTCCTGCACCTTCGCATCTCCCGAAATCCGGTTCAGCGCATCTTCCGCTTCCGTCCATTTCTCCTCGAGCATCAGGATAGCCGCCTCAGCCAGTTGTTTTTCCACGCCGGGCTTAGCCTTCGCCAGATAGCGGCGCGCCTTTTCGGGCTGGCGGTTCTGGATGGCGTTGTTGGCAGCATTGAGGTTCGAGATGGGGTCGTCCGGATAAAGGCGGACTGCTATTTCGAAGACTTCGTTATATTGCGGTGTGCCAGGCTCGTAAGTCTGCGCCACGCGATACATCTCTTCGAGGCTCAACTGCGACGGGTCTTTGTAGAGCATCTCGCGCGCCTCTTCGGTCGTGAAGTTGCGGATGCTATATTCTACGGTATAATCCGAATGGCGGAGAGCCGGGTAAATATCGCGGAGCACCTGAGCGTAGGCAGGCAACTGCTTGAGTTTCGATTCTTTCTGGTCGAGGTCCGAAGGTTCGCTGTCGCGGATGATGGCGAGCCACTGGTCTTTGCCCTCGATGTTCGACGAAGCGATGCGTTTCTCCAAGCCCGCCCAGTCTTCCGGTTCGGCGCTGACGGCAAACTCGGCGTTGCCGAAGTCGTGCAAGCCCTTCACGTAGTCGAGCAAGGCGTTGGAACGACCCTCAGCGAGGCGTTTGTTATTGGCGTAAGAGCCTTCAGGAGAGGCGTAACCTTTGATAGTAACCTTCGTAATCGTGGCGTTCGGATCGTCTTCGACAGACTGGATAGTCGCGTCGATGGCAGCCAGCTCGGTCGAGTTGCGGCGGTAGTCTTGGCGGATAACCGTCTGGTTTACCGGGAAATCCAAGTATGCACTACCCGACTTCGAACGTATCTTCACTTCGGCCTCCGGTGTGATATAGAGCACGGCAGGAACAATCGGCTCGCGCATCAGATTGACAGGGAAGAGCGACGAACGGTCGTTCTGCAATGATTGCCAACCACAGCCGCAGAGGTCGCTGACCATGACAATCTCGGACTTCGACATCCAGTTATTATATGGAACGCGCGCGTGATATTCAAGCGTTTGCTCCTCGCCATTCATGCGGCGGACTTCCACTTCGGAGGGGAAATCCTCGGCGCGTTCGAGACGCTGGTACTGGATATGGCGCACGCGGCCGTTCACGATAATCGCCGGCAACTCAGCCACGCTATCGCCCTGCATCAGGAGCGGACGATAGACCACGGTGCGGTTGCGCCCGACCTCGATATTGCTCAAATCCAACTTCATATCGACAATCACATCGTCGCCCACGCGGGAAGCCTCTCCCTCGACGACCCGCAGCGTATTCTCAGTCTGCGCCATAGCAGTAGAGGCAAACGCTGCCATATATAATAAAGTATATGCAAATCGTTTCATGTTCGTCTCTTTTTTAGAATACATAAATCAGATTGACAGCGGCTTGGGTGGGACCGACGTAGTGTTTCTTCTTCACTTCCTGCCGTGTACCGCAGTTGGTACACGGATAGCGGTCGGACTCGAGATAGAGGTAGCCCACGCCGACAGTAGCCTCGATATTCCAGTGCTTACCCAAAAGCCAAGAATAACCATAGCTCAGGCCGACGCCCGTGCCCCAGCCCTGATGACGCTCGCCCTCAGTGCCGAGGATTTTGATATCCGCTATATTATAAATAAGGTAAGGAACGTGTAAACCCACGAAATGCCCGTTGAAGGCTTCGCAGAACCAGTAGCGCACCTCCGGGTGGAGGCGGAAATGCTTCAGGGAGCGGTCGTACGATCCGTCGTCGTTCTTTCCATCGAAAGGATTCAGGCCAGCCTCGATGTCGAGCGACCATTTCTTGGCAAGACGGAACTCCAGCCCCGCATTGAAAGTAGCCGTAGCCCAATAAGGGATATTCGTCTTCAGCCCCACTATAGGTGCTTTGCTATCAGAGAAAAAGTCCTGCGCGTGGTTGGGAAGCGCCAAGCAAAGCAACAATACCGACAATAAGATTCTTTTCCAATTCATGTATTGCTCGTTTTTAAATTATTCTTATGCTTACATAGTATTAATTAGAGAATAGGCTTAGTCTTTCAAGGACTACGCCCTATTTTTACAATCCACAACATTTCAAGAAAATAAACAAGACATTCTGTCGTATGGAAGGAAAATAGAAAAGTCAAAAAGGCAGTAAATGTTAAAAACGAAATTTTTTTTGCAAAGTATTTTGCTTAATATAAAATAAAGCCTACTTTTGGGGCATTGAAGCGGGCGTAGTCCTTGAAAGACTACGCCCGTTTGCAATAAATGCCTACCTTTGCGCTAATAATTATAAAATCGAGTACACATGAAATTATCAATAAAACATTTCGGACCGATAAAAGACGCGCAGATTGATTTTGGCGACTTGACCTTCCTCATAGGACCCCAAGCAAGCGGAAAAAGTTTGTCCCTTGAGTTATTGAAACTTATATTGGACAAGCAACATATTATATCCACACTTCGGAACTACAATTTCGTGTTGAGCAAGACAAATGCCAGCAACATCATAGACTGGTATTTCGGAGAAGGACTCTCCGCGTTGTTCAAAAAAGACACAGAGATACATTTGGCGGACAAAGATTTTTCGCCAAACAAACTGTTGGAAATTGTCGCACGGCAGAAAGCATCCGAAATCCAAAAAGAAACCGTCTTCTATGTGCCAGCCCAACGGATATTGAGCATAGCTGACGGACGTCCGAAGAATTTCATGGAATTCGATTTGGACACACCCTACGTATTGCGCCGCTTCAGCGAAATACTGCGTATATTCCTGCAAGGCGGACTGGGCAATCCCGACACCATCTTCCCGATGCGGAACCGACTGAAAGATGCCGTCAAGAAATCACTTAACCAAACAATCTTCCATGACGGCAAAGTCGTGATAGACCAAAGCGGGAATCAGCGGAAGATGAAACTCGAAGTGGACGATATGAAGATACCGTTTATGGCTTGGAGCGCAGGACAGAAAGAATTCATGCCCCTATTGCTTGCAATCTACTGCTTGTCGGGGCCACCGTCGATGGTAGTGAACAAAAGCGACTACCAATGGGTAGTCATCGAAGAGCCGGAGATGGGGCTTCATCCCCTTGCCATACAATCTGTGCTGTTAGAGATGATTGAGCTGATGCAAAACGGATATAAAGTCGTTGTATCCACCCACTCTTCTACGTTCCTCGAATTCGTTTGGGCGTTTAACAACCTCAAGACACTTTCGGAAAAGAAATTCAAGACAGCACTTGGCGAGATGTTTGGCATCGACACAGACACCACAGCGTTCCAACTCTTCCATCAGCTCAAAAATAGAACTATCCGAACCTATTATTCAGGCAAAAAAGAAGAAGACGGGGTTACCTTTATTGATATTTCCACGCTCGACGCATTCGACCCGGACAAAAACATAGCAGAATGGGGCGGACTGACCAGCTTTGCCGGCAAATCATCTGAAATCGTAAGTAAATATGGGAACGAAGAATAAGAGAAACAACCAAAAGCCAATCCAAATATCTAATGCATTCCGGCAAGCAGTAGAAGCCACGGCGGAAATAGCCGACGGATACTGCCAAGGATTACAAGCATTAAGGGCAAACGCGACAACCGTAACAGCAGAGAATACGTTGCATTTGGAAGGAAGCGTAGATATCGATGCTTGTGTACATAACCTATATCCTAACGATTCGCGCTGGGATTATGCGATAGGTTATGAAGGCAAGTCTTACTTTTTGGAAGTACATCCAGCCAACACCAGCAACGTAAGCGAGATGTTGAACAAAGCCAAGTGGCTGAAAGGATGGCTACAAGACAAAGCCCTTCCGCTGAAAAATATCGCTGCAGGGAAAACACTTTATTGGATACCATCGGGCAAATGCAAGATTCTACCCGGCTCCCCAGAAAGCAAACGATTAGCACAAAGTCATATCCGCATCGTCAAACCGTTACGATTACCGATAAAATAAAAAAGCCCCGGACGCCGAAGCGCCCGAGGCCCGCTATACACAAAAATATTCATCAAAGTTGAATCCAACGGATGTAAGCAAAGTCCATACGGTGAGGCAGGTCTGCATTCTTGGGGAATACACGGAAACCAACCTTCTGGCTACCGGCTTCAGTCGGAGTAACCTTCAACTCGTAGAAGAGTTTTGAACCTTCTTCTTTCTTCAGTTCAAATTCCTTCTTCAAGACGATAATCGGACGATGCTTTTCAGGGTCTTCCTTCGTAACCACGATTTCTACACCCAAGTCGCCTTGCAACTCACGACGGTCGATAACCAAGTTGAACGTAGATTGCGTACCCACAACCGGACCATCCGTCATATACTGAGCGTCAGCAGTGAACGATTCTACCTGGAAGCTATCCCAGTGCGCTGCAACCTCTTCCTTCCAAGCGGCGATTTCCTTTGCCTTCGCAAAGTTGTCAGCCTTCAGGACAGAAGAACGTGTAGCCAACTTGTTGTAGAAGCGGTCGATATAATCGTCGAGCATACGCTTCATCGTATAGTCGTAAGCAATCTGAGACATAGAGTTCTTGACGTACTGAATCCAATCCGGAGAATAGCCCTTGCTGTTGCGAGCGTAATACAACGGAACGATTTCAGACTCGAGCATCTGGTAAATCGTAGCGGCATCCAACTGATCTTGATACTGCTGGTTTTCATACGTACGCTTGTCGGTCAATGCCCAACCGGCACCTTCGCGATAGCCTTCGTACCACCAACCATCGAGGACAGAGAAGTTCAGTACACCGTTCATTTCGGCCTTCATACCCGACGTACCGGAAGCCTCGAGCGGACGAGTCGGCGTATTCAACCAAACATCCACACCGGCAATCAAGTGGCGAGCCAGACGCATGTCGTAGTTTTCGAGGAAGATAATCTTGCCTTCGAATTCCGGACGGCGAGAGATTTCGATGATATGCTTAATCAAGCCCTGACCACCACCATCGGCGGGGTGAGCCTTACCTGTAAATACGAATTGGATAGGGAACTGAGGATTATTGACAATCTTAGCCAAACGGTCGAGGTCGGTAAACAAGAGGTGAGCACGCTTGTAAGTAGCGAAGCGGCGGCCGAAACCGATAATCAGCGCGTTCGGATCCATCTTTTCGAGGATAGTAACCACGCGGGCGGGGTCGCCTTGGTTCTTCAGCCACGTCATCTTGTATTCGTTCTTGATATACTTAACCAGCTTGTGCTTCAAAGTCTGGCGGATATTCCAGATTTCTTCGTCCGGCATACTCTGGATAGCTTCCCAATACTTCTGATTCGACTGGTCGGCGTAGAAGTTCTTGTGGAAACGCTTGTAGAAGAATTCCTTCCATTCGGTAGAAGCCCATGTCGGCATGTGAACACCGTTCGTAACGTAACCCACGTGCAATTCTTCCGGGAAATAACCCTTCCAAACCGGAGCGAACATCACCTGAGATACCTTGCCGTGCAACCAGCTAACGCCGTTGGCTTCCTGGCATGTATTCAGAGCGAAAGTACTCATACAGAACTTCTCGTTCGTACCCGGGTTCTCGCGACCCATGTCGATGAACTCTTGCCAGCTGATACCCAACTTGCCCGGGAACTCGCCCATATAGCGACCGAACAAACCTTCGTCGAAGTAGTCGTGTCCGGCAGGAACCGGCGTATGAACCGTATAGAGAGAAGAAGCGCGGACAACTTCCAATGCCTGATTGAAAGTCAGACCTTCCTTCTGGATATAATCAACCAAACGTTGCGCGTTGATCAAGGCAGCATGACCCTCGTTGCAGTGATAAATCTGCTTGCGGATACCCAGCTTGTTCAACATCATGATACCACCGATACCCAGCAGATATTCCTGCTTCATGCGGTTTTCCCAGTCGCCACCGTAGAGCTGGTGCGTAATGGAGCGATCCCATTCGCTGTTCTGCGGAATGTCCGTATCCATTAAATATAAAGGAACACGGCCGACCATCACCTTCCAGATATAAGCATAAACCGTACGTCCGGGATAAGGAACTTCCAGAACCAACGGTTCGCCATCCGACTGCAGCACCTGAGTCAGCGGCAGCATATTGAAGTTCTGCGCCTCGTAGTTAGCAATCTGCTGGCCATCCATAGAGAGCGTCTGCGTAAAGTAACCGTAACGATACAAGAAACCGACAGCACACATATCGATGTTGCTATCGCTCGCTTCCTTCAGATAATCGCCGGCGAGGATACCCAGACCACCCGAATAAATCTTCAAGATATTCGTCAAACCATATTCCATGCTGAAATAAGCGACCGACGGCTTAGTCGTGTCGGGTTTGACAGACATATAGTTTTTGAAATCTCCGTAAACTTTGTTGATTTCGCTCATCAAAACCTCATCAGCAAGGATTTCTTCCATGCGCTTGTAAGAAAGGCTCTGCAACAATTGAACGGGATTTCCTTCTGTGGACTTCCACAAAGCGGGATCTACTTTTCCAAACAATTTGGCCCCTTCGTGATTCCATACCCACCAAAGATTTGTGGACATTTCTTTCAGCGGCTCCAATTGTTTCGGAAGATTCGAATGAGTATAAACGTCCTTCCACATTGGAGCGTTTGCGTTATTCGCTTTGATTTTCATATTGTTATGAAGTTTAAAGTGTATAATCTTTTTGTCTTAGTAAAACTGCTATACCTTTTTCCGGCTGCAAAGGTAGGATTAATTTATGAGATAATCCGCGCTTTTAACTATTTCTTTTCTGGCTATTGGCTAAGGCGATAGCGAATGCTTCCTTATAATATTCGATGAATTTAGTCCATTCCGCCTCCTTCGCCAACACGAAGCAACGCTCCTCGATAGCCTTTGCCCGGGCAGAACGTCCATCCTCGGCCAAGGCCAAGATTGCATCAACAATCGCATCTGCTACTTCAAAATAGTTGAAATCGTCTCGCTTGATAACGACTACCCCTTCCCGGATATCCGAGCCCGACACATGCTTCAAAGCCCACATACCGAAGCCGGCCAAATTAGTCGTAATCGTCGGAATACCGAACGCAATACTTTCCAGCGGCGTATAGCCCCACGGTTCGTAGTAAGAAGGATAGACCGTAACGTCCATGCCGATAAGCAAGTCGTAATACAACTTGTTCAAGATACCGTCTTTGCCATCCAAATAACAGGGAACAAAAATAATCTTCAGCTTATTGAGACTGCTGTTGGTAAAACCGGCTGATAAGATATAGTTCAATACCCGGTCTTCCTGCATCTGGTTCAGCCAATGCGTGCAGAAAGGCATTTGCATCGGTTCGGTCGTCCGTATATCATCTTCGAGGACTTTCTTCAAATCTGCCCGTGCCTCACGTACCCAAGCGGGAACCATGATGAAGGCAACCGCCTCGCGCTGCAAACGTCCGCTGGTCCGCACCCGGTTCATCGCTTCGATAAAGACGTCGATACCTTTATTCCGGTATTCATAGCGTCCGCTGGTCGAGATAAGCAACGCATCGGGACTGATGGTCGTGCCCAAGAGTTTTTCCGCTACATTAATTAATAGCTTGCGGGCTTGCTCGCGTTTCTGCAAGTAGTCCGCCCCCTCAGGGACGAAGTTCGGTTCAAAACCATTCGGCGTTACGATATCGGGAGCCTTGTCGAGCAACTGGCGACACTCGGCAGCCGTGATGTCGCTTACCGTCGTGAAGCAATCGGCATAATGGGCAGCCTGCTTCTCGACAGAATGCTTCGCTTCCATGTTCAACTCGCGAGACATCTGGTCGCCATTGTATCCGTCCATGTAAGCATAAAGCGCTTTGTTGTTGCCGGCAATGGAACGGCCGATAGAAGTCGCATGCGTCGTGAACAAGGTCGCGATAGCCGGGACATGCTTGCGGATATACAATTCGCCCATGCCAAGCATCCACTCGTTGAAGAGCGCTGCGACTTGCTTGTTCTCCAAATGATAATAACGGTAAAAACTTTCGATTACTTTTCCTACGGCGTAGGCAAAGATGCAAGATTCATCGTAATCGCCGTAAGCACGAATAGAATCGACCTGAAAGTCGGTCCACATGGAATAAAAGAGAGCATCCTTTTCCGCAAAGAAAGGTTGATAGTCCACGAGGATAACGGGCGGCTCGCCCGGCACTTCCCAACGTCCTACTTTTACATGCAGCCCTTCGTTTTGTGCAGCATGTTGCTTCCAATCGGCAAAAAGTTTCTCGTCTTCTTTAAAATCTGCCGCTGCTGTTGTTTTCCAGATATCCGGTCCAATAAAAATGACTTTGTCTTTAAAAATCTGTTGCAAGGTATGCGCCTTGGTTGAAAGTACAGTATATATCCCTCCAACTTTATTACAAACTTCCCAACTACTTTCAAATAGGTAATCTGGCGTTGTTTTCGTCTTATTCATATAGATGATGAAGAGTAAGTTTATAATATCCTTATTTTTCTCGGCTGCAAAGATACGCATTTTTGCGCTTTTTCGGGGAATAAATAGGGTTTTAATCCTAAAATTTGTAGCTTTGCCCGAATTCTAAAACGTAAAAGATATGGCTAAACGAAGAATTTTAAAGAAAAGCATCAGCCGTGTAGCTGGCGAATTGTTCTCTGAAGCATTAGTTTGCAAGTTATTCATCCCCGGTACAGACCAGGAAAAGACCGAGGCAGTCATGACGCGTATCCTGGATATGCAAGACGAGTTCGTCCGCCGCGCCAGCCATCCCGATGGCAAGGACAACCCGGCCTTAGTCAAGGAATATTACCGCAAGCTCCGGGTCGATTTGCAAACGGAAGTCGATGCCATCGCAGCGCAAATCGGTGAACTGAACAAATAGCCGCACGGATGAAGAATGCATTAAGCAAGGCTATCCTGAAATGGTTCGGATGGAAGACCGCTTCGTGCGAGGGCTTCGAGTTGCCGAAATGCGTCATCTGTGTCGCCCCCCATACGAGCAACTGGGATTTTGTCGTGGGCAAACTCTTCTACACCTCTATCGGGATGACGGCTGGTTTCCTGATGAAGAAAGACTGGTTCTTCTTCCCCTTCAATATCTTGTTCAAAAGTATGGGTGGCGTGCCGGTGGACCGCAGCAAAAGCACGTCGATAACCGACCAGGTTGCCGAGATGTTCCACCAAAATGAACGCTTCCAAATCGCGATTACCCCCGAAGGCACGCGCAAACGTACCGAGGATTGGAAAAAAGGCTTCTACTACATCGCGCTGAAGGCTAACGTACCTATCCTCGTGGCGTATATGGACTATGGCAAGCGGGAAGTGGGCACCAAGGCGATTATCTACCCGACGGGCGACGCCGAGGCCGATATCGCTCGCATCCGCGAATACTACCGCGACGTAACAGCCTGCCATCCGGAAAACTATTGTCCCTGACCTAAACTTATTTTGTATCCGGGGAAACTTCTTTTCCTCGGATGCAAACTTGTGCCGGTCCGGAACAATTCTTAAAACTAAGTCTTAGTTTTTAAAAACAAAGATTCAGTTTTTGAAAACTAAGATTGAGTTTTTAAAAACTAAAGCTTAGTTTTAAGTATATCTCCAAGGGTAGGCAAGTTTCCCTCGGCAGCATACAAAGTTTTAATCCAAGTATTTTAAGCATATATGGTAACAGATTTAGCTATAAGTATGGTACAAGCTCCCCTTGTGTGGGAAGACAAGGCGGCAAACCTCGCCTATTTCGCAGAACAATTGCGGCATATCGAGGGAAAAACCGACTTGGTCGTCTTGCCGGAGACCTTCACGACGGGCTTTTCGATGAACGCTCCGCAACTCGCTGATACGATGGATGGGGAAACCGTCGCCACACTCAAGGCGTGGGCACGGAAATACAACATCGGCATCGCAGGCAGCTTCATCGCGACGGAGGAAGGAAAGTATTTCAACCGAGCGTTCCTCATCACCCCCGAAACGGAACACTATTACGACAAGCGCCACCTCTTCCGCATGGCGGGGGAGACGGATGTCTATACGGCAGGCACTGCTCGACCGGTCTTCCGCTTCCGGGATTGGAATATTTGCCTGGAAGTATGCTACGACCTCCGCTTCCCAGTATGGAGCCGTAATAATAATAAGGTATATGACCTGCTGATATACGTTGCCAACTGGCCTCGAGTACGCCGCTCGGTCTGGAAACCGTTGCTGCAAGCCCGCGCTATCGAGAATCTCGCCTATGTCTGCGGCGTCAATCGTGTGGGTACCGACGGGAAAGGGTTTGACTATGCCGGCGAATCGGTCGTCTATTCCCCAAAGGGCGAATTGCTGGCTGAATGCGAGGATGGAGAAGCAACGACACGCACCGTTCGCCTTTCAAAGGAAAAACTGGAACGGTTCAGGGAGAAATTCCCGGCTTGGATGGACGAAGACGAGTTTCAACTCATCATTCATCATTCCTAATTCATCATTGATATGCGTTCCCCTTGGTCTTGGATTCCGACACTCTACTTCGCCGAAGGTCTGCCCTACGTCGCCGTGATGACACTCTCGGTCATCATGTACAAGCGATTGGATATCTCGAATGCCGACATTGCTCTTTACACCAGCTGGCTCTATTTCCCCTGGGTTATCAAACCTATCTGGAGTCCGTTCGTGGATTTACTGAAAACCAAGCGATGGTGGATTTGGGCGATGCAGCTCTTGATAGGCGGCGGGATGGCTGGTATTGCCTTCCTCCTCCCCGGCGATTTCTTTTTCCGAGGCACACTCGCCTTTTTCTGGCTTATGGCCTTCAGTTCGGCCACGCACGACATTGCGGCCGATGGTTTCTATATGTTAGGACTGAACGAGGAGCAGCAAGCCTTCTTTATCGGCATCCGCAATACGTTCTACCGCGTCGCGATGATAACTGGCCAAGGTTTGCTCGTCATGCTCGCCGGCTGGATAGAGATAGCGACCGGACATATCCCCCTCGCCTGGAGCCTCGTCTTCTTTGTCTTGGCGGGAATATTCATTGGCTTGGCGCTCTGGCATCGTTACATTTTGCCAAAGCCTGCCAGCGACCGCCAAAGGACGGATGTCTCGTGGCGAAACATCGGGACTGCCTTCGGAAAGACCTTCGTCAGCTTTTTCCAGAAGAAAGGCATCGTGCCGGCACTCTTATTCATGCTGACATACCGCTTGGGCGAGTCGCAACTGGTCAAACTCGCCTCGCCTTTCCTGCTCGACGGGAAAGAAGCTGGCGGTTTGGGATTATCAACCACGCAAGTAGGCTTCACCTACGGGACTGTCGGCGTGGTAGCCTTGCTTGTCGGGGGAATATTAGGCGGTATCGCCATTTCGAAAGGAGGATTACGGCGCTGGATATGGTGGATGGCCCTGGCAATCTCCCTTCCCAATGCCGTTTACCTCTATTTGGCTTATGCGATGCCGGATAGTTCCCTCATCGTCAATGCTTGCGTAGCTGTAGAGCAGTTAGGTTACGGCTTCGGCTTTACTGGCTACACGATGTATCTGATGCTTTTCTCGGAGGGAGAATATAAAACTTCGCATTATGCCCTCTGCACCGGCTTCATGGCGCTTGGCATGATGTTGCCGGGCATGTGTTCGGGCTGGATACAGGAACTCATCGGCTACAAGCTCTTTTTCGTCTGGGTGATGGTCTGTTGCATTCCGTTATTCCTGGTTCTCCCCTTCATCCGGCGCTTTAAATGACGTTTAATCTAAAAACAAACATAAGAATGAAAGCTTTTTACACAATTGGTCTCTTAATCATCTCAAACATCTTCATGACTTTCGCGTGGTACGGCCATTTGAAGCTGAAACAAGAGTTCAGCTGGTTTGCCTCGCTCCCTCTGATTGGCGTCATAGCCTTTAGCTGGGCTATCGCATTCTTCGAATACTCCTGCCAGATACCTGCCAACCGCATCGGATTCGTCGATAACGGCGGTCCCTTCACTTTGATGCAGCTGAAAGTCATCCAGGAGGTCATCACCCTCATTATCTTCACGGTTTTTACCACCGTGTTCTTCAAGGGAGAGGCTTTGCACTGGAATCATTTCGTCGCGTTCATCTTCCTGATCCTTGCGGTATATTTTGTTTTCAAATAGACCAGACTAAGACATATTCCGGCTCGACGCGGTAGGCAAGCGTGGCTGTTTGCCTCCGCTCGCTCCGGCTTTCCCAAGCCTCCAAGCGGCCTTCCGGACGGTATGGGAAAGGCGAAATATGGAGTTGTTCGCGAAAATCCACCTCTTCCTGCCCTGCCAGCTTATATAGTGCCTCCTTCGCGCACCAATAGACAAGCAGATGTTCCTCTTCGTGTGCCGTATCGATGTTTTGTTCTTCTTCGGGAGCGAGGAAACGGCTGCGGATACGCTTCACCCGGTCCGACCGATACTCGATGTCGATGCCCGCCGCCCTTTCGCCATCCAGCTGAACGGCCGCGTAGCCTTTCGTATGACTGATGCTGATATGCCAAGGCTCTCCGACGAGGTAGGGCGCCCCATTCTCCGCGTGTCTTATCTCTACCTCGCGCCCCAAGAGGGTTTTCACCAGCACCAAAGCCGTCAACCGCTCGCGCAGGCGGATTTCCGAATGGGCCACAGCCTCGATGTCGGGATACGAACGGGCATTGCCCAGCATCGCCAGCAGTTCGTCGTTGCTCTCCGTCATTTTCCAGACGGCGAGAAGGGGTTTGTCTTGTTTATAGAGTAACATATTATATAAGGTATAGGGATTCACTTCCAGCGGAAGCTCTCTATCATCGCTTCCACATCCTTTCGCAGGTAGTCGGTTACGGGTTGCAGGGAGTCAGGATTGATTTCGCACCCGTAATACAAGGCTCCGCGAAAAAACCGCCCCACGCTGTCGGTCAGCGCAAACTGCACGGGCGCCGCCGTCTCCCCTTCGATGAGGAACAGGAGTCCGTAAACCCCAGCCTCCGGATTCTCGTACGCCCGCTCGCTGATTTTCTCCGCCCGCTCCGCCTGCCTTGCCACCAGCGAGCGGCTCTCGCGGATGTCGTCCGCCAGTTTGTCCGCCCGCGTCGGGATATACGTGCAGTAGAGCGTGGCTTGGAGGGCGGGATAGGCGATTTGCAGACCTCCGCGCGTCTCTTCTACCTTCGCCTGATTGGAAACCCAGAACGCGCAAGGCATCCCGCTCGCCTCATACACCTCATATTTCGCCTGCAAAGGCTCTATGCGGAAATACCCGCGCGGTTTCGGCGTGTATTCCGTGCATCCGAGCGTCAGCAGGAGGCTTATTATATATAGGTATAGGGGTTTCATGCTTCTTCGGGGGATTCTTTCCGGCTGTATTTCACCTTCCGGATACGCCGGTTATCGACTTCGAGGATTTGGAAGCGGCAATCCTTGTACTCGATGACCTCCCGCCGTTCCGGGAAGTCGTCTTTGATTTCGAGCAACAGCCCTGCCAGCGTCTCCGGCTCCTCGGCGAGGCCGTCAAAGTATTCCGGCTGAAGTTCCGTAACCCTGAAGAAGTCCGTCAAGGGGATTTTCGCCTCGAAAATATAGCTTCCGTTGGCCAGGCGGATATATTGCTGCTCGTCGTCGTCGTATTCGTCGGCGATATCCCCGACTATCTCTTCCAGAATATCCTCCAGCGTTACGATGCCGGAGGTTGCCCCGAATTCATCGACCACTATTGCCATGTGGACCTTATTTGCCCGGAATTCATCGAGCAAATCGTCGATCTTTTTCGTCTCCGGCACAAAATAAGCAGGCCTCAGCAGTGCCTGCCAGGCATAATCCTCCGCCTCATTGAGGTGCGGAAAGAGGTCTTTGGCATATAAAATTCCTTTGATATGGTCTTCCGACCGCTCGAAGACAGGTATCCGCGAATAACCGGACTTCACGACGTGCTCGACCACCTCTCGATAATTTGTCGAAATATCCAGTCCGTAAATATCCATCCTCGGCGTCATGATTTCATCCGCCGTCTTGTTGTAAAACTTGATTATCTCGGACAGCATCTCCTTTTCCTCCTTCACTTCGGGGGCTGTCATTTCCAGCGCCTGCGATAAATCATCGACAGACAGCTCTTTCTTCTTCCGCTCCATCCTTCGGTTCACCGCAGCGGTATATCGCACGACAATATTAGTAAATGGAGCCACCACGCGATAGGTTACCACCAGCACCACGGCCATCCGTCGCACGCCGGCGAGTGCATTCCGCCGCGCCAAGACCTTCGGCAGTATCTCGCCGAGGTTTACCAAAAGCAGCGTAAGCCCCACGACCTCCACGACGAGCCACCACGCCGGCGACGAAGCCCCGTCTATCCAAGCATCCAGCCCATACGCGCAGAGCGCAACGAATCCTACATTGAGAAACACATCTGCGATTTGCAGCGAAGTCAGCATACGGTCCGAGCGGCCGAGTAGCGAAACCAGCATACGGTCTCGCTGCCGCGCACTCTCCTTCAACACTTGCACATCGGAAGGCAGCAGGGAGAAAAACGCGGCTTCCGAAGCCGACACCAGTCCCGATAGCACCAGAAACACACCTGCCACGACCAGCGCAGCCACTTGTCCCCAATCGGGCACCTGATTCACAGTATCTACAAAGCTTTGTATAAAATAATCTGAGTCCAAGGGTCAAGAATTAAGTTCGACAATATCAGAACGGGAGGTCATCCGGTTCGTCAGGTTCGCTCGCCGCCGGCGCAGCCGGTTTAGCAGGCTGGGCATAGGTCGTCGCGGCGGGTTGCTGTTGCGATTGCTGGGTGGAATCAGCCGGTCGCGAGCCCGTGCTGTAGAATTCCACGCGGTCGGCATAGATTTCCGTAACGTAGCGCTTGATTCCCTGCGCGTCGTCATACGTCCGCGTGCGGATTTTCCCTTCCACATAAAGTCCAGAGCCTTTTTTCACCCACTTTTCCACGAATTGCACCAAATCACGACGCACAACGATGTTGTGCCACTCAGTCCGCTCGGGAATCACAGTCCCATTTGCGAGCGTGTAGCCCCTTTCCGAGGTAGCCAAGGGGAAATTCGCCACGGCGACATTATTATCAAAATACCTGACCTCCGGGTCGCGCCCCACATTACCGATTAAAATAACTTTGTTCAATGACATTTTCTGTGTGTTTACATTTGTATTTGCTTGCAAAGGAAAGGAAAAAAGAGGAGAAAGGCAAGAAGGAGAAGGGGAAAAACGTCGCGGGGGGATGGGATGGTTTTTGGAACCGGCAATCCCGGCGTTGAAACGCCGGGATAAACATAACAGACCTCCCAAACCATTTTTACCGGCGTAAAAATCATTCTACAAAACTGCATAGCCATTTTTACGCCGGTAAAAATCATTTTGCAAATTTGAAAAATGACTTTTACGCCGGTAAAAGGGGTTTTGCAGGTCTGAAAAAGGAGGTTTACGCCGGTAAAAGGCATTTTTCAGATTTGTAAAGGGGGTTTTACGCGGGTAAAAATGGCTCTGCATTTTTGAAAAATGGGTTTTACCGGCGTAAAAATTTTCTCTTCTTCGCAGAATATGCTTTGATTCCAGAAAAGAATATCGTACATTTGCGGATACTAATTTTAAATCTTAGTCCACATGAGAAAAACTATTTTACATGTAAGCGAAATCAATTTGGCCCGTTTGAACAAAGCCGAATTCCTCGGCTTCCTCTCCAGCGTCATGGATTTGTTGCTCGCCATCAAGGACGCGGCGGGCAGCGGGGGCGAATCGGATTTGCCGGAAGTGCAGAGCGCGACGGACGGCATCGAGGAGCTGTATATCGACCAGGATTTGCTCGACGAATTGCAGGCTTGCATCGATTTGCTGACGGATATGACGCGCGAATCGCGGGCAAGCGTCCAGACGGAAGACCTCGCGCAGCTCGACAAGGACCGCGACGCGCTGCTGGATTATATCTTTGCCGCCCTCGAAAAGGCTGCGAAACTGCCGCTCGCCACGCAGCGCGAGGCCGGGCGTATTTTGTATAACGCGCTGAAGGTCTATGCCAACATCATGCGCCTGCCGCAAAAGCAGGAAACGGTCGAAGTCCGTGGTATGTTGATGGATATGGAAAAGGAAACGCTCGCGCCGCACGTCGAGACGATGGGTCTCTCGCCGTATGCCGCCGAACTCAAGCGCATCAACGATCTCTACGCCGAGAAAACCAAGACGCGCTCCGACGAGACGGCTCCCTCGGAGGTGAAAACCGACGACATCCGCAAGCAGGCGGGCGCGCTCTATCAGGAAATTGCCGAGCGTGCCTTCGCAGCAAACCTTCTCCACGAGACGGAAACGACTTCGCAGTTCATCAAAGACCTGAACCGGCTGATTGAAACGACCATCGCCGACTACAACCGCCGGCGCACGAAGGGCGAAGGCAAGCCGTCCACCGACGAGAAGCCTCAACCCGAACCGGACGAGGACGAAACGCCGGACGAGGGCACGACGACGAACCCCGACGACACCCAGAACCCGGACGAGGGCACTCAGCCGAATCCCGACGACACGCCGGACACGGGCGAAGATGATACGCAGAACCCGGACGACAGTCAGACGGGCGGCGGGGAAGAAGAACCGGACGACAGACCGGTTGTGCAATAGTGCAAAATTGCTTTCAGATAGAAAAAGACGCGGTAGCGCTCGCTCGGAGTGCTATCGCGTCTGCTTTTACAGGGGACGCTGAGGCGGAAATATTGGACGCGGATGACACGGATGACACGGATTGGGCACAGCGTCATCCGCGTCATCCGCGTCATTTAATTTTTCGGCGACAAGATAGAGTCGATGAACTGGTAACGCTCTTCGAGCTGCTTGTCGGCGGTTTGGAAAGTTTCGACATCGAGGTGGAGGACCGGCGGGACGGCTTGGCCGGTGGTCGGAGTCCATTCGGGGAGGCCCAGACCGTTGGGATTGCCCGTCTTGACAAAGTTCGCGTAGTAATTCTGGAATATTTCAGAGACCCAGAAGTCCTCCGGCTGCCAGTCGAAGACTAAATTCGTCGATAAAGTACCCATCGCGTACTCAATATCGGCTGAATGGACGGCGCCAGAGATCTTCGGTGCGGGACGAGACTCTTCGCCCGCTTTTTTATCCTGCACGCCGCCGGCGAGACCGGCTACTTTCGATTTGTCAATCATGTCCGGACGCGGGTGGGAATAGAAATAACGATAGACAGGGCTGTTTCCCGTCAGCTTGTGCATATTTCCCCATTTCCAAGTACCGTAGGCGAGGAAGAGGTCGGAGGCTAAATCGACACCTTTCTGGCTTAGTACGTCGGCATCGGTATTTAAACCATATAATTCAAATACTTTATCCACTGCGTCGCCGAATGTCGCGCGTGCACCAGCCTTCAGATTCTCGATGGTGGCAGGTTTGCCGGCGAGAATAGCCATCGGAACCATCTCGCAAGAGTTTCCACCGACGAGCAAGGGGACTTGCGCCTGCTTGCCCTCGGAATAAATCTTGAGCGGCTGCTCGGGCATGAAGTAATTGTCGAGATTACAAGATGGCATGGACTTTACCGCAGCCTTTTTCATCAATTCCTCGGCGGGGATGGCACGGAGGTCGGCGACGGAGCGGCAATTCAGTTCCTTCATCTTGGCTTCGCCCTGCGCCTCGGCCTCTTTCAGCGTCGGAATATTCCCAAAACCATGCACGGCACCGCTTGAACCCATTGCCTGAGCGAACAGACCCTGGCAGAGGGGGGATGCCATCAACAAACTAACGGATATGGAGCCAGCAGACTCGCCTACAATCGTGATGCGGGAAGGATCGCCACCGAACGCAGCGATATTTTTTTTCACCCAAGCGATGGCAGCCACCTGGTCGAGGAATCCATAATTTCCCGAGCCCTTATACGCAGCCTCGCGGGATAATTCCGGATGCGCGAAAAAGCCGAAGATGCCCTCGCGGTAGTTTGCCGTGATGGAGATGATGCCTTTGCGCGCCATCGACCAGCCTGCGTAGCGCGGTTCGCTGCCGCTGCCGGCCATCAGACCGCCTCCGTTGAAATAAATCAGGACGGGGAGCTTCTCGGACATGGTTTTGGCGGGCGTCCAAATGTTCAGGTAGAGGCAATCTTCGCTCATTTCCTTCGTGCCGAAGTTCATGTCGCCGAACACAGCCTCCTGCATGGGATTGGGACCGTATTCGTGCGCCAGCCGGACGCCTTCCCATTTCTGGACAGGCTGCGGAGCCTTCCACCGAAGGTCTCCGACGGGCGGGGCGGCGAAGGGGACGCCTTTAAAAACCTTGACGCCGGAACGGTCGAGACCTTCGAGGATGCCGTCGGACGTTTTCACTTGGGGATTTTGGGCTTGGAGCATAGCCAAAGCCATACAGAAGAATGCAAGAGTTGATAAAAATAGTTTTCGCATAGAATTTATAAGATTAAAAATGATTGTGTCCTTCAAAAAATAGATTTACACGGCAAAGTAAAACACTTTTGGCGGTATTTCCAACATTCGGCACGAACTAAATCCATGTTTCGGCTGTTTATAGAGCATATATATTATAAAAGGAAAGAGTATGGCAAACATCAAACAGCATTTAACCGAACTCATAGGGCATACGCCGCTGCTCAAACTCTCTCGCTGGCAAACGGCGAAGGCGGCGGGGGCCGAAATCATCGTAAAAATCGAACGCAACAACCCCGGGGGGAGCGTCAAAGACCGTCCCGCCCTCGCCATGATAGAGGCGGCCGAGCGCGAAGGCATTCTCCAACCCGGCGGAACCATCATCGAGCCGACCAGCGGGAATACGGGCGTCGGGTTAGCCTGGATTGCGGCCGTCAAAGGCTATCGCACGATATTCACGATGCCCGAGACGATGAGCAGAGAGCGTCAGCTCCTTTTGAAAGCCTACGGAGCCGACATCGTACTCACTCCCGGAGCCGAGGGAATGTCCGGCGCTATCCGCAAAGCCGAACAACTGCGCGGGGAAATAGCCGGCGCGGTCATCCTGCAGCAGTTCGAAAACGAGGCAAATCCCCTTGCGCACGAGCAGAGCACTGCGGAGGAAATCTGGAAAGATACGGATGGGTGCGTGGACATCTTTGTCGCTACCGTCGGGACGGGCGGGACGCTGACAGGGACCTCTCGCGGACTGAAAAAGCATAATCCGGAGGTGAAAACCATAGCCGTCGAACCGGCGAAATCGCCCGTGTTGTCCGGCGGAAAGGCTGGGGCGCATAAGATACAGGGCATCGGCGCCGGTTTTATCCCTAAAATATATGATGGAAGCGTCGTCGATGAAGTACTGACCGTCTCCGACGAAGCGGCATACGAGACTGCGCGGCAACTGGCACGCGAGGAAGGATTGCTAATCGGTATTTCGGGCGGGGCAGCAGCCTTCGCAGCCGGGGAAATCGCCCGCCGACCTGAAAATAAGGGGAAACGCATCGTCGTAATCCTCCCCGATACGGGCGAAAGGTATCTTTCAACAGACTTATTTGGCTAATTATATAAAAAGACTTATTTTTGCAACTCGTAAACAGAAAAATGAAGGACGTATGAAAACAAGAATCAGCATGATAATCATCGCCGTGCTCGCACTGATAGCTTTGCCGGCACGGGCAGAATTCAAGATTGGTGTGAAAGGTGGCGTGAATATTTCGTCAGTACATTTCAGCCAGGAAATCCTCAGTAAATCCAATATCACAGGATATAATATCGGTCCGATGATTGAGTTTGTCGCGCCGGTAGTAGGCGTCGGAGTGGACGCGGCAGCCCTTTTCAACTCGAAAGGAGTGGAAATAGGCGACGAGACCCTTCGTAGCAATTATCTGGATATCCCCGTGAACTTGAAATGGAAGTTTGGCTTGCCGTCTATAAAGGTTTATCTGGCAGCAGGACCCTACGTCAGTTTCAAATTAGGGGGAGATAAGATATGGAACGTCATCGGCGAGCAGTGGGAAGCGAAGTCGTTCGGTGCCGGACTGAATTTCGGAGCCGGTGTAGAGCTTATCAAACACCTGCAAGTAGGCTTTAACTACGGGTTAGGACTCACCGAGAACTATAGTGTAAACAAAGTGGATTTGGGAAAGAATCGCGGATGGTCGATAACGGCTGCGATTTTGTTCTAAGACGTGTATGAAGTACGCTGAAGTCATTCTTCCTCTACCTTTAGAGAACACCTACACCTATCGAATACCTTCGGACATCGAGACAGAGGTCGTCCGAGGCAGTCGCGTGATTGTGCATTTCGGGAAAAAACGCTTTTACACCGGAATCGTAATCAATGTGAGTGAGCGGGAGCCGGAAGTAGGGTGCGATATCAAAGAAATTTATTCGCTATTGGATGCTACGCCGATACTGAGGCGTCCGCAGCTGAGGTTTTGGGAATGGATCAGCACGTATTACCTTTGCAAACTTGGGGAAGTATATAAGGCGGCGATACCGTCAGGCTTGAAATTGGAGAGCGAGACCGTCGTGTCCCTCAATCCGGATTTCGTGGCGGAGACACAGCTCAAGCCGGCAGAGGCATCGGTCTTGGATGCTTTTGGAAATGACAAGGAGCTGACGATATCGGTATTGGAAAAACGGACAGGGCTAAGGAACGTAGTACCGGTAATATCGTCCCTTGTGGAAAAGGGGGCCGTCGATCTAAGCGAAGAATTGCGAAAAGGATTTTCCCCAAAGACGGAGGTGTATATACGCCTCGCAGAGTCGTGGGAGAGCGAGGAGGAATTGCAGGAAGCTTTTGCTGCGCTGAAACATGCGAAGAACCAGGAGCGACTGCTTTTAGCCTACCTCGACTTGTCCCATGCCCTTACCCCGGAGAGGCGTACGGAAGTTTCCAGGAAAGAGCTGCTGGAGCGGAGCGGTTGTAAAATAACGTCATTATCCGGTTTGCTCCGCCGGGGTATCTTGGAAAGTTATGCAAAAGAAGTCAGTCGCCTGCAAATCCATGTCTGCAAACCGCAGGAATTGTCTCCGCTGAGCGACGCACAGGAAAAAGCGTACCGGCAAATCCTGGATGTATATAAACAGAAAGATATTTGCCTGCTTTATGGCGTAACCTCCAGCGGGAAGACAGAGATTTACATCCATTTAATACGCGATATACTGGAACAAGGGCGGCAAGTGCTTTACCTTTTGCCGGAGATTGCGATTACGACACAGATTACCGAGCGGTTGGCAAGGCTTTTCGGGGACAAGTTGTTGGTTTACCATTCCCGATTCTCAGATAATGAGCGCGTGGAGATATGGAACAGGTTGTTGAAAGAAAACGGACCGTGCGTGGTGCTTGGTGTACGTTCTTCCATATTCCTTCCCTTCCGGGATTTGGGCTTAATCATTGTCGATGAAGAGCACGAGATTAACTACAAACAGCAAGAACCGGCACCGAGATACAATGCGCGCAACGCTGCCTTGGTTTTGGCCAATATGCACGGGGGAAAAGCGCTGCTCGGATCGGCAACGCCGTCCATCGATTCGTATTTCAATGCCTTGACAGGGAAATACGGGCTGGTGGAATTGACCGTCCGCTATAACGAAGGATTATTACCCGAAATTCAAACCGTGAATGTCAGCGAACTACGGCGGAAAAAGCAGATGAAAGATACGCTCTTTTCGCCGCTTCTCGTTGAACAGATGCGGAAAGCGTTGGCGGCTGGCGAACAAATCATCTTGTTCCAGAACAGACGAGGCTTCGCGCCGATGATGGAGTGCCGTGCTTGCGGCTGGGTGCCACGTTGTGCGCATTGCGACGTCAGTCTGACTTATCATAAGCACTTACATCACTTGACATGCCACTATTGCGGTTATACGATTCGCTTGCCGGAGGTGTGCCCCTCGTGCCACGGGACAGATTTCCGCATGATGGGCTTCGGGACGGAGAAAGTCGAAGAAGAAATTGCCAAATTGTTCCCCAACACACGTGTGGAGCGGCTTGACTTTGACTCGGCTAAGACCCGCAAAGCCTACGAACGTATCCTGCACGACTTCGAGCGTGGCCGCACACAGATATTAATAGGAACGCAAATGGTCTCCAAGGGGCTGGACTTTGGAAATGTTTCTGTCGTAGGCATCCTGAACGCGGATAGCTTGATGAATATCCCGGATTTTAGGGCTCATGAGCGGGCTTATCAGCTTATGGTGCAAGTCAGCGGACGTGCTGGACGGCGCGACAAGCGGGGACTGGTTATCCTTCAGACTTCGCAGCCCGAGCATCCGCTGATTCAGATGGTGCAACGGTTCTCCTACAAGGAAATGGTCGATTGGCAACTCTCGGAACGGAGTATGTTCCACTATCCCCCTTATTACCGTCTCATCGTTCTTGTCTTGCGTTCACGCAACGAGCAACTCCTGCAAAATCTTAGCCGTGATCACGCCGAACGATTGCGAAAGCAGTTGGGGGAACGCGTACTCGGACCTGTAACCCCACCTATTACTTACATGCAAACCTTATTCATCCGAAAAATCATCCTGAAATTAGAAATCACCGCTGCTATTGCCCCTATCCGCTCCCTGTTGGAACAAGTAGAACAAGAGATGAAACTAAATCCGGCATTCAGACAAATCATCTTACACTATGATGTGGACCCGCTTTAGTCCTCCCCCACTCCTGCATATCAATAAACTCTCCGAAAAGACATAGAAAAAGGTTGTCTCAGCATCCCAAGACAACCTCTTCTACTATATCTAAAACCGAACAAGCACTTACCCTCCGCTCTTCACCACTTCCGAAGGATTACTATTGGCTGCCCTTAGCACTTGTACCCAAACGGTAAGCAGCACAACGGCTATAATCCCTCCAAGGACAATGCCCCACAGCCACCAAGGAATATCCGTCCGGTAGGCATAGCCTTGCAGCCAGTGTTGCATGAGTGTGTAGGCAAGGGGCATGGCTACCGCTCCGGCAAAAGCCGAATGATTCGCTGCATCACGTCTTGCTCCTCGCCGGGGACGACACGGAGATACCAACTGTTCCCCTCGTCGATGGGCTGACGGAAGATGGCGGGATAGATGCGGCTCCGGAGCGACAAGGAATGGAAGTCATTCACCACACCCACGACTTCATACTCTTCCATCGGAGCTACGCCATCGCTGCTTATCAGATTAGGGTTTATGCGGATAACTGTTCCTACGGGATTGCTCAGTCCCATCACGCGGACGGCTTCTTCATTCAGCACGACCTTCTTCATGTTCTTCTCTCCTTCGCTCCACCATCTGCCTGCCAATAGTCTCAAGCCGAAGGTCTCTGCAAAGTTCTCATCCGCAAAGATACCTTGGAAGACGGGGCTTTCTCCCAGTGGCTTCCCCGGCCATTCCACCTCGGAGGTCATAGATTGCGCATCCGTGTCTTGTGTCGGCTCGAAGAGGGTGGTCGAGATGCTCTGTATCTGCGGGATGTCCCGGAGGTGTTGCATCAGTGCCTCGCGGTGGATACCCAACTTCATCACATCCGGACTATACAGCTGGATGATGCCGTCCCGCTCAAAGCCTAAGTCCTTCCCGCTGACAAAGTGCATCTGCAACATAATCACCGAGGCGGCTATGATAAAGACAACGCTGACGGCCAACTGCAAAGACACCGCCATCCGCTGCAACACCGGTTGCCGGAGCATCTTCCGCTCCGTCAGGCTCTCCGCTATCGACCGCACTATTCGCCAGCAGGGTATCAGGCTGACAAGCAGTATCACTCCCGTCATCCCGATACTACATATCCCAAAGAAACGAAGCAGAAGCATCACCGGCATCACCATCCCCAAAAGCTCGGAGAGCCAGGGGTATGCCGTAAACAGCAACCATCCGCCTACCACCAACGCCAACAGCACGGAGCAACCCAACTCGAAGAGCATCTGCCCGACAAGTTGCCTTCCGCCCGCCCCTTGTATCATCCGCAAGCGAAACTCGTGGCTCCGCTGACGAAACAAGGCAAGATGCAGGTTCAGGAAGTTGAAGAGCGAGCTAAACATCAAGAGCACTCCGGCCGCCACCAGCAACCGAATGAACGACAGCGTACAAGGCACCCCCGTATCCAACTGATGCCTCACCTCGCTTATCGGCAGCATCCGCAACTCGATGTCTGCATTGCCGCCCACCCGCGTCGTGAAGTCTGCCAGCTGTCCCGCCAGCACTTCGGGCTTCGCCTCAGCATGAAGCTTCACATACAGTTCATTATTATAATACTTCCACTGCTCCGCCACCGGCATAATCATCGAGGCATCTTGGATGGCCGGGAAGTTCAGCACGGCATCGAACGGCAGGTTCGTATCCGTCGGCGGGTCCTGGACGACAGCCGTTACCGTGCAAGGCCCGAATATCCGGGACAACTCATTCTCAGCTTCTGTCCCAGCGCCTTCTCCGCGTCGCCACACAAGCGGATAGCGGCACTCTCCGTCAGCACCATGCTGCCCGCCCGTTGCAGGGCTTGCGCCAAATCTCCGGCCACCGCCCTTTGGGGAAAGACCTGGAGGAAAGCACTGTCCACACACAAAGTCTTGAGGGAAAGATACTCCTTCGCCTCCGTCGTATAGTCCAACTGCTCCGAGAGGAAGTCCGCCGAGGCTTCTATCCCAGGGAATTCCTTCCGCAGCTCCTCGCTCAACAGTCCGGGCACGCGCTCATTCACCTTCCCCGACTGTTTCTCCACCGAATAGACGCGATAGAGCCGCCCGGCATCGGGATAAGAGCTTTCAAACGAGGTCTCATAAGTGTCAAATAATTGGACAGTAGTGTCAAAAAATTGGACACTTTTCGCGCCTCCACAGCCGCTATACAGCCTTCCTCATCCCTCCTTGCATCCCTCCTCCACCCTCCCATCCTCCCCTTCACCATCCTATCGGGCGAGGCTTCATATTCTTATAAGGATATAATTCATATTCTTACTAAGATATTATCTATATTCTTATAAGGATATATATTTTATTCTTACAAGAATATTAAATTTATTCTTATAAGAATATTAAGCTCCGCATGATAGGATGACTTGGCATAGAAGCAGTTAGTGGCGAGGACAAAGATTAGCGAGTGGCTGAGGGAAGCAGGGGGTGGTGAGGACGCAGTTTTTTCCCTTCCGCTGATCGTTTTCAGCAAATATTTCGTTCCTTTGCAAATAAAATGAAAGGCGTATGAAAACGATTCTTCTAACGGGCATGATGCTGCTTGCCTGCCTCGGTCTGTGGCGGGCTAATGCACAGGAAAACAAGCAAGTGAATCTGGTGTTTATCGGCAATAGCATTACCTACGGCGCGGGACTTGAGAACCCGGTGCGCGAGGCTCCGCCGGTACGGACGGCCATCTATCTGGGCAAGCAACCGTTCATCGGGACGGTGCGCTACTCGAACCAAGGGGTGAGCGGGAGTACGACGGTGGACTTCCTGCCGGAGAAGGACTTACTCTATCCGAAGGTGGTGGCTGCGGCCGACCAATTTGCCGACGAGGACTGGGCGACGCTCGTCTTCTCCATCATGCTGGGCACAAACGACAGCGCGGAGAAGGGGCCGAACGGGTCGCCCGTATCTCCCGAACAGTATCGGCGGAATATGCAGACGATTATCGACTCGCTGCTTGATAGATACACGGGGAGCATCGTCGTGGTTCACCGCCCGCTGTGGTATAGTCCGACGACACACAACGGCTCCGTCTATCTGAAGGCGGGACTGGAGCGGTTGGAGAGTTATTACCCTGTACTACAAGCGATGATAGAAGAATATGAGAAGACACGCCCGGGCCGCGTATTCCTTGGGGATACAGAAGGCTTCGACTACTTCCGCAAACACTACCAAGAGGCTTTCCAGGCCGAGGCAGGGAACAGCGGTACCTTCTACCTGCACCCCAACCGCGACGGGGCCGAGACCCTGGGACAATTCTGGGGAAAAGCCCTCTACAAGGTACTTATACATTAAAGAAGAAGCATGGACTACCGAAAGATATACCGAGAAATAGGGACGGCCATCGTAGGTCATCCGATGGAGATGCTGCTGGCAGCGGCCTTCTTCCTCATAGGCTGCTGCGCGGAATGGGTGCCGCAAGGCAGGGCGTGGGACCTGTTTAACGTCCTGCGATACGGCGTGGGACTGTTCGTCCTGACCTATCTGTTGCATAAGATGAAGGAGCGGACGAGGGCGAAAGTCGGCTATTACCTCTCACCTCTCCTGGCTGTAGCGGTCTGCTTCATACATGACGACTGCCCCGGCAGGATAGGGATAACATTGCTGCTCGTCCAGCTTCTATACCTCTGGTGCATAGGGGAGAAAGAGAACCGCGCGTTTACTCGGACGGCTGTGCACTATGTAGAGGCGATGGCGGTTAGCTTCGCGCTGGGGACGGTGGTGTGTATCGCGTTGCTGCTGATTACGTCCTCGGTTTATTATATCTTCGAGCTACAGTCGTCGGTTTATGCACGCTTTATAGAGGTATCCGCAGCTACGGGGTACGGACTGGCGATGCCGCTCCTGTTCCTCGTCTTCGATAGACAGAAGGAGATGCTCCGTGGGGATGGGAAGGTGGCACACTATCTGCTGAACTACATCCTTTCGCCCGCCCTACTCGCCTATACCTTTATATTATACCTCTACATGGCAAAGATTGCAGTGAGCGCCTCGCTGCCGAAGGGCGGGGTGGCGGCGATGGTGATGGGGTTTGTCTCCCTCCTCTTCATCCTGCGGTCGCTCCAAGGGTTTCTGGCTAAGACATACTACCGGTGGTATTACTGCCGGGCGTCTTGGATAGCGTTGCCTACGTTAGCATTAGCCTGGTGGGGTACGATGTATCGCATCGGGGAATACGGGTGGACGGTGATGCGGGTCTATCTCGTAGTAGCACTCTGCACGCTCACGTTCATGGCCGTACTCTTCCTCTTCCGGCGCTATGGACGCTATCGGACGGTGGTGCTCTTCGCCCTCTTGTCATTCGGTATATTCTCTTATATGCCCGGCATCAACGTAGAGGAGATAGAGCTGTGGTCGCAGGCAGGAAGGGAACAGACCGGGAAGGAGGAGACGAAAGACTACCTCTCCATCCATCCTACAGCAAGACCTATCGACCTCAGCCGTTATAACAGAATGACTTTCATCAGAGAATATACGGTGGAGCATGATAGCCTCCACGTCTATCGCGACTCTACCCTACTATATGGCAACAGCCTGCCGAACCTCTTGCTGTCGCAGATGCAGAAGGTGGGTCTCTCGCCCGGAGACACGATCCGGATACGGGACTTCAACCAGATGCTTCTTATAGAAATGGATTCCTCGGCTATCTTCTTGGACTATATGAACCTAATCCGGGAGGATGGCAGATACCGGATTACCTATACGAAGCCGGGGATATATCTGGAAGGTGAATAATAACCGAACGAATCATTATAATACGTATCTTTGTCCGTTACAAACAATAAACATCATGAGAATAATAGACACATCTGAGTTACGAAATAATATGGACTTGTATTTCGACTTGGCAACCACCGAGACGATACTCATACAGCGGGGACAGAATGAGACCTTTGTTTTGACCAAAGACAACTACCTTGCCCCGGATGCAGACCTGAACAGAGCTGTCTCCTTCGACGAGTTCAAGAGGCAGGCCCTCCAGCATGTAAAGAGTTTATACAACCCTAAGAAGTCATGCGAATAGTCTTCCTTCCCGAGGTCATTGACTATTTCAATGAGCTGGTTACTATCTTATACGAGAAGCAGTACTTCAGCTTCGAGGAGTATGCTTACGACTATGTAGAATCCCTGTTGGACGACATCAGGGAGACGCTACCTCTACGACCGAGCAAGCCTGCCCCCACTCATTTTGATAGGTATGGTAAGGGTATGCGCTATGTAGCTTTTCGGAAGAACAAGGCTACACAGTGGTATGTCTTCTTCACAAAGTATAAAGTAGATGATGAAGCCGTTTACCTTATCCGCCACATCAGCAATAATCACGTCAGTGCACAATATCTATAGTATCTAATTAATACACACATGAAACGTTTCTGTCAAACCCTAACGCTCAAGGACGATGCAAAGCTTATAGAGCAATACTGCTATTGGCACTCGCCAGAGCATATCTGGCCTGAAATTCCCGCCGGCATCCGCGAGGTGGGTATTCTTAACATGGAGATTTATCGTCTCGGTACCCTCCTTTTTATGATTGTCGAGACGCCCGACAACTTCGATTGGGACAGTGCTTTCGCCCGCCTCGCTACGCTCGACCGCCAAGCGGAGTGGGAGGACTTCGTCGGTCGGTTCCAGGGAGCGGAGCCCGGCGCGCCCTCTAACGAGAAGTGGCAGCTGATGGATTGCATCTTCAAACTCCCTAAAGCCGACGGCCATGAAGTGTGAACGTCCTTCGTTGGTCCGCTCTCGTGATGGGGTGTCTTATCTCTTGCCCTTCGCTCTGGTTACTCTTTTGTTCCTCCTCTGGGGGTTTGCCCACGGGATGCTCGACGTGTTGAACAAGCATTTCCAGGGGGCATTCACCATGTCGAAGGCGGAGAGCGGGCTGGTACAGTTTGTCACCTACATCGCTTACTTCCTTGTAGCCCTCCCCGCCGGGGCGTTGATGAAGCGCTTCGGCTATAAGCGGGGGATATTGTTCGGCCTCGGTTTGTTTGCCTTGGGTGCTTTCTCGTTTATTCCTGCGGCGTATGAAGCGAGTGCCGTGCCCTACCTCATCGCCCTCTTTGTCATAGCCTGCGGACTATGTATCTTAGAGACTGCCGCCAATCCGTACTCGACCGTGCTGGGTCCTCCCGAGTCGGCAGCCGAGCGTTTGAACCTATCGCAGTCGTTCAACGGACTGGGTTGGATACTCGGTCCCCTCGTCGGTGGCGCGTTGATATTCGGGAGCGAAGAGGGAGATACGTTCGCCCTGGTGCGTCCCTATATCCTCGTCGGCATCGTGGTGCTCTTAGTCGCCATCGTCTTTACGTTCATACGTTTGCCCGAAATAAAAGAAGAGGAGATGGAAGATACATTCCCGGATGAAGCCTCCTCCGTCCGGGAGATGACCCCGACACTCTCCATCTGGCGCAACCGCCAATTCGTACGCGCCGTCGTCGCGCAGTGCTGCTACTGTGCCGCGCAGACGGGCATATTCAGTTTCTTCATCAACTATGTTACGGAGTTGCAGCCGGAGATAAGCAACGTCCAGGCCTCGCGTATCTTGGCTTTTGGGGGTATGGCTTTGTTCATGATAGGACGTCTGACGGGGAGCTTCACTATGCGGCGCGTGCGTCCTGCCCGGCTCCTGGCGACGTATTCGGGCATATCTGTCGCCTGTATGCTCCTCGTGATGGCAAGCCTTGGGTCTATTTCGCTGTATGCCCTCTACCTCTGTTTCTTCTTCATGTCGATAATGTTCCCGACGATTTTCGCCCTTGGACTTGAGGGGATGGGGGTACATACGAAGCGCGCATCGTCGTTCTTGGTGATGAGTGTAGCCGGTGGAGCATTCAGCCCGATGCTAATGGGGTGGATTGGCGAAGAGGATATGGCCGCAGGCTTCATTATACCCCTCCTTTGTTTTGCCTACATACTCTATTTCTCAATACGTTGCATGAAGCGCCGGCGTACAGTATAGAGGAGCATCCAGGTACATTATAATGTAGCAAGTAACTACATTATAATGTAACACCTCACTACATTATAATGTAACGACATGCTACATTATAATGTAACGACATGCTACATTATAATGTAGTTGGATGGTACATTATAGTATAAATTGACAATGGATAATTGACAATTGACAATTAGATTAGATACAAGCAGATAATGCATTCATTCTTAATTGTCAATTGTCCATTCTCAATTGTCAATTATATGATACAGTTTGTCGAGCTTAGGTGCGATGATAATCTCCGTCCGACGGTTCTTACTGCGTCCCTCCTCGGTGTCATTGTCGGCGACAGGCAGGAACTCGCCACGTCCTGAAGGCACTATTTGAAGCGGGTTCACGCCGTATTCCTTGGTCAAGATACGGACTACAGAGGTGGCGCGGATTACGCTCAGGTCCCAGTTATCCTCGAAGCGGGCGGTGTGTATCGGCTTTGTATCCGTATGCCCCTCTATGGAAACGTCCACGGCCGACTGCTTGTTCAAGACCTCTGCGAGCTTGGCAAGCGCCTCCTTCCCACGCTTATCCACCTGGGCACTGCCGGAGCGGAAGAGGAGTTTGTCGGAGAGAGCAACATAAATCTTCCCGTTTTCCTCGCGGATAGACAGCTCGTCGCTGCTGAATCCAAGCAAGGCATCGCGGACGCTGGCGAGGATGGACTGGACTTGTTCACGCTGTTCGTTGATCATGTCCTGTAGCTGGGAGATGGTCTGTGCACGCTCGTCGAGCTCCTGCATCTTCTCTTGGAGGAGGGCGTTAAGTTTATCCTGTTCCGTGAGGTTGGTAGAGAGCATCGTCTGGTAATTCCGTATCTGACGACCCAGGTCGGCGGTATCGCGCAACAAGGCAGAGAGGCGGGAAGAGAGGGATGCATTCTCGTCTTCGGAGGCGATGAGCCGTTCCTTCAGGTCGGCTTCACGCTCGAGGGCAGCCAGTCGCCCGCTTTCGGCGAGCAAGTATTTCTTCTTGGAAACACACGCCGGCATAGCGAGGAGCAAGGCGGCGGCGGCAATGTAGAAAGTAGGTTTCATATTTGAAGTCATTTAAAAATATGGCGCGAAAATACAACTTTAGTAGATATAATCATGCGGAAAAACCTATCTTTGCAAGCATAAAAGTATAATTAAACAAATTGATACATGAAAAAGACATTACTTCTTACAGCCGCTGCAGCTCTGCTCTCCTTAGGGGCTACGGCACAGACAGAGACATTCGACCAGTATTTTACAACGAAGAGCCTGCGTGTGGACTTTGCCTTGAGCGGGGACGCGAAGACGCAGGCAGCAGCCATCCAGCAACTACGCGAGGAGCCGGTATGGGCGGGTCCACGACGGAACTTGATTGACCGTTTCGAGTACGGAGGCTATTATATAAATGTATATGACAAAGCGAGTAACAAGCTGATATACTCGCGCGGATTCAACACTTTGTTCGAGGAATGGAGGACGACGGAGCAGGCTAAGCACGAGGCACAGTCGTGGAACAATAGCGCTTCTATCCCATTCCCCAAGTCGAAAGTGATAGTCGAGATAACCGCCAGAGACCGGAGCGACATGAAGTTTCATACGCTGATGAAGACTGAAGTGGACCCGACAAGCATCTTCATAGACCGGGGGAAGCTGAAGGATAACCGGGTAGTAGAGATACAAAAGAGCGGAGATCCGAAGGAGAAAGTCGATTTAGTCTTCGTCGCTGAAGGCTATACGGCAGCCGAGGAAGATAAGTTTATCGAGGACGCAAAGCGGTTCATGGAAGCCCTTTTCAAGACTGCACCGTACGACCAGCGTAGGGATGACTTCAATGTATGGGCAGTGGCGGTGGATTCTGAAGAGTCCGGGACAGACTACTCCGGTAAGGGAATCTACAAGAATACGGCATTGAATACAGGCTATTATACCTTTGGAGTAGATCGCTACCTGACGACGCAGGATATGAAGCCTATACGGGATGCCGTGTGGAATGTTCCTACTGACGCGATATTCCTCCTTATAAATGCCGACACCTACGGAGGCGGTGGAATGTATAATTTCTATGCTTGCGGGACGGCGGGACATCCGAAGACACCGGAAGTCTTCACCCATGAGTTCGGACATAGTTTTGCCGGCTTAGGAGATGAGTACTATAGCTCGGAGGTAGCTTATTCAGACTTCTATAACATGAACTTTGAGCCGTGGGAACCGAATATCACCACCCTAAAGGACTTCTCAAGTAAATGGGAGGATATGCTGGAGGAAGGTACGCCTGTACCCACACCCTCCACACCGGAGAACGCGGAGAAACTCGGTGTCTATGAAGGCGGCGGATACGTGGCAAAAGGTATCTATCGTCCGAAGCAGAGCTGCATGATGAACGATTTGAAAGCATTCTGTCCGGTCTGCCAGCGGGCGATTCTGCGGATGATTGACTATTATTGCGACAGAGAATACTGATAATACCGGATTTTTTGTACCTTTGCACATTAAATTTAAATAGAATCTTATGGCAATTTACTTAAACGATGTATCAAGAACTTTTGGTGAATACTTGCTTATCCCCGGCTTGACGACAAAAGCCTGCCAACCGGGTAATGTATCACTCAAAACTCCCCTGGTTAAGCACAAAAGCGGCGAGAAGGCACGGATAGAGCTGAACATTCCGTTCGTTTCAGCAATCATGCAATCCGTTTCTGGCCCGGAGCTGGCTATCGAGTTGGCACGTAATGGAGGCCTTTCTTTCATCTTCGGCTCGCAACCTATCGCAAGCCAGGCAGAGATGGTGCGTAAAGTAAAGAAGTTCAAAGCAGGATTCGTGATTAGCGACTCCAACCTGACTCCGGAGAATACATTGGCTGATGTAGTAGCACTTGTCCGGAAGACAGGGCACTCGACCATTGGTATCACAGAAGATGGAACTCCAAACGGCAAATTACTCGGTATGGTAACAAGCCGAGACTATCGAGTAGAGAAAGATGCTCCAGATACAAAGGTGAAAGAGTTTATGACACCGTTCTCCAAGCTTATAGTCGGTGAATTAGGCATCACACTTTCCGAGGCCAACCAAATTATCTGGGAGCACAAACTAAATACGCTTCCTATTATCGACAACAATCAGAATTTACAATACTTCGTTTTCCGCAAAGATTACGATAGTCATCGACAGAATCCATACGAGCTTTCAGGGAAAGACAAGACTTTATTAGTCGGCGCAGGTATTAATACGCGCGATTTCAAGGAACGTGTCCCTGCTCTGGTAGAGGCCGGTGTTGATGTCGTTTGTATCGACTCTTCTGATGGTTATTCCGAATGGCAATCTGACACTTTGCACTGGATTAAGGAGACTTACGGTGATAAAGTTTTAGTTGGCGCTGGCAACGTGGTGGATAAAGAAGGCTTCGATTATTTAGTCGCAGCCGGTGCAGATTTCGTTAAAGTTGGTATCGGTGGAGGTTCTATCTGTATCACACGCGAACAAAAAGGTATCGGAAGAGGACAAGCGACTGCTTTGATCGATGTCGCTCAGGCTCGTGATGAACATTTCCGCAAGACCGGAGAATACATTCCAATTTGTAGCGACGGCGGTCTGGTTCACGATTATCACATGGTTTTGGCGTTAGCCATGGGTGCGGATTTCTTAATGATGGGTCGTTATTTCGCCCGCTTCGATGAATCGCCTACGAAAAAACTCAAAATCGGAAACAGCTTCGTGAAAGAGTATTGGGGCGAGGGTTCTAACCGTGCAAAGAACTGGCAGCGTTACGACATGGGCGGAAGCGAATCTCTCAAGTTCGAAGAGGGCGTGGACAGCTATGTCCCCTATGCCGGCAAGATGAAAGACAATTTAGCTACGACATTAGGCAAAATCAAGGCTACCATGTGTAGTTGCGGCACAATTACTATCAAGGAGCTGCAGGAAAATGCCAAAATCACGCTCGTTTCATCTACCAGCATCGTCGAGGGCGGCGCGCACGACGTAATCTTGAAAGAACAGAATTAGACATTTCGATGAAGCATTATAGTGGCAAAGTCTCCTCGCAGATTTTGCCACTTTTTTTTCATTTTCTGCATCATGACTGCATATCAAGATATTCTTTTCGATTTAGACGGAACGCTGACAGACCCTGCTTTGGGCATCACCAACGCTCTCATCTACGCCTTAAAACGTTTCGGCATCGAGGTCAAGGAGCGCCGCTCGCTCTACGATTTCATCGGCCCGCCGTTGCGTGATTCCTTCCGCTCGCATTACGGATTCAGCGAGGAGGAAATCGACAACGCCGTCCGCTTCTACCGCGAATACTATTTCGAGAAGGGATGGGCGGAGAATATCCCCTACCCCGGCATTCCGGCCCTCCTCCGCGCTCAGAAATCGCTCGGCAAAAGGCTCATTCTGGCAACTTCGAAGCCGGATGTCCTCGCCCGCCGTATTTTAGCGCACTTCGGGTTGGATTCGTTCTTCGACTTCGTCGCGGGGAGTTCTCTCGACGGGGATCGTCCGACGAAGGCGGCTGTTATCCAATATGCGTTGCAGAATATGCCGGGCGTGTCGCAAGAACATATCCTCATGGTGGGCGACCGCAAATACGACGTCATCGGCGCCCGCGCGAATGGGATTTCCTCTCTCGGCGTTCTATATGGTTACGGCAGCCGCGATGAGCTTTCCGACGCCGGTGCCGACTTCATCGCGGACTCGGTTGCCGATTTGCAACAATTTCTTTCCAAATAACCAATATTTTTCCCTCTTTTCGCTTATTTTTTTCTCCTTTTCGCTACATTTGTTCAATAATTTTTTATCTACTACATATTCACGTAAAATTATTGACAATGAAAGCAAAAATTCTCACCATCTCCGCCGTGGCCCTCTTTGCGGCTTCGTCTTGCGGAGAAAAACAGCCGGATTTTCCATTCCGCAATCCGGATTTGCCTATCGACGAACGTGTCGCCGACTTGCTCGGCCGCTTGACGCCGGAAGAGAAGGTTGGTCAGATGATGAACCAGACTCCTGCCATCCCGCGCCTCGGAATTCCTCCTTACGACTGGTGGAACGAGGCTTTGCACGGCGTTGCCCGCGCGGGAAACGCAACTGTCTTCCCGCAGGCGATCGCCCTCGCCGCCACGTTTAATGATGCCGAGGTGCACCGTACATTCGAGATGGTCAGCGACGAGGCGCGCGCCAAGTACCACGATTACCAAAAGAAGCAGGAATATGACCGTTACAAGGGCTTGACCTTCTGGACTCCGAATATAAACATATTCCGCGATCCCAGATGGGGCCGGGGAATGGAAACTTACGGAGAAGATCCATTTTTGACTACCCGCATGGGTCTCGCTGTCGTCCGCGGCCTGCAGGGGGACGACTCCACGTATTTTAAGACGCACGCGTGCGCGAAGCACTATGCGGTGCACAGTGGACCTGAATGGAACAGGCATTCGTTTGATGTCTCCGTTACACCTCGCGATCTCTGGACGACGTATCTCCCTGCTTTCGAGGCGTTAGTAAAAGAAGGTAACGTCCAGGAAGTGATGTGCGCATATAACCGTTACGAGGGCGAGCCGTGTTGCGGCAGCCATAAATTACTCATCGACATCTTGCGGAACGACTGGAATTTCCAAGGAATTATCACCAGCGACTGCGGAGCGATTGATGATTTCTGGCAAAAAGACGAACGCACCCCGCGCCACGAAACGCATCCCGACGCGGCCTCGGCCTCGGCTGCGGCTGTCCTCAGCGGGACGGATACTGAGTGTGGTGGCTCGTACAGGTCTCTAATCCAAGCGATAAATGAAGGCAAAATCAAGGAATCTGACCTCGACGTCTCCTTGAAGCGCCTCTTCCGCGCGCGTATGCAACTGGGAATGTTCGATCCAGATGAGCGGGTGCCGTTCTCCAAAATCCCGTACAGCGTGGTCTCGAGCGATGAGCATCGTCAGCAGGCTTTGGAAATGGCGCGTCAGAGTATGGTGCTGTTAAAAAATCAAAACAATATTCTCCCGCTCAGTAAGGATTTGAAGAAAATCGCCGTCGTGGGTCCCAATGCGGCTGACTCTACCATGCTGTGGGCCAATTATAACGGGTTCCCGACGCGGACGACGACTATCCTCGAGGGAATTCGCAACAAGGTGCCGGGCGCAGAGGTTGTCTATGAATTGGGCTGCAACCACACCGCGGATTTCGTCATGACGGATTTAAGCGGAAATATCTCCTCCGAGATGGGCCAAGGACTAAAGGCAGAATACTTTAACAACACGGAATTCTCCGGCGAGCCGGTCTATACGGGCATCGCGAAGGAGCTGCACTATACGACGGGCGGGAATACGCAATTCGCCCCGAATGTGAATTTAACAAACTTTACGGCTCGCTACAGCGGTGAATTTACGTCGCCCGTCAGCGGGGATATCGAATTCAGCATCTCGGGCAACGACGGCTTCCGGCTTTTTGTCGGCGACGAGAAAGTGGCCGAGATTTGGGACAACGAATATGGAGGCGCGCAGACGTATGTCCTTAAAGCAGAGGCTGGAAAGAAATACCCCCTGCGGATTGAATATATGCAGAAAATTGGTAGCGCCGACCTGAATTTTTCCGTCGGGCAGCGCACAAATGTCGATTTTGCGGCGACAGCGGCCAAAGTCAAGGATTGTGATGTAATCATCTATGTTGGAGGCATTTCCCCGCGTCTCGAGGGCGAAGAAATGCCTGTGGATGCCCCCGGCTTCAAGAAAGGAGACCGTCTCGACATCGAAATCCCTGCCGTACAGCGCGAAATGGTGAAGGCGCTCGAGGCGACGGGCAAGCCGGTCATCTACGTCGTGTGCACGGGTAGTGCGCTGGCTCTGACGTGGGAAAATGACCATCTCGACGCGATTTTGAACGCTTGGTATGGTGGACAAGAGGGAGGACAGGCTGTGGCCGACATTCTCTTCGGGGATTATAATCCCGGCGGCCGCTTGCCGGTTACTTTCTACAAATCGGCCTCACAACTCCCCGATTTTGAGGATTATAATATGAAAGGTAGAACCTATCGCTACTTCACGGGTGAGCCTCTCTATCCATTTGGCTACGGCCTCAGCTATTCGACTTTCGAATATGGGAAACCGACGCTGTCGGCCGAGGAAATCACGGCGGGAGAGTCAATTATGATTTCTTTCCCGATAACGAACACCGGAAAACGGGATGGAGACGAAGTCGCTCAGGTTTACGTGAAAAATCTGAATGATAAGCTGGCACCGCTGAAATCGCTGGCAGGATTCAAGCGAGTTCATATTCGCGCAGGTGAATCAGAGACCGTTAGCTTCGAATTGCCGGCAAGCGCGTTTTATTCTTTCAACGACGATACACAAGAGATGGAAGTGCGCGCGGGACAATATGAAATCTATTACGGGAAGTCATCGGCAACGAAAGATTTGAAGAAAACAACAATTAGGATAAATTAACCATCATTTTCTTGGGGACAAAGCGAGAATATATTAAGCGAAATTCGTAACTTTGTCCCCGAAATCCTTTCCCCGTCCACGGAAGTGAATTATCATCTGAAAGCAGCAAAATGAAAATCGCGACCGAGAGTTTTATTTTGCGGCGGGCAAAATGGAAATTGCAGGCGCGAATCTCTATTTGCGAGCCACGGATTGAAAATCGCGAGCGCGAAACGGATTTTGCAGGCTACAGATGGTAACTAACGGACGCGGATGGCTATTTTATCATTTTTAATAATCCTAAAATATGAAAAATATATGGGATCGTTCAAATTAATTCGTTCCTCATCGATGAGGAACTTGAGGGGAGGCGAAACAGCTCATGTCATCACCCTCATAGTAAATCTTCTGGCAAAAATCGCCGAAGGCGAGCTGGAAGAGCCGGTTGAGGAAGACCGTCCACAAGTCCAGATGGTAGATTTCAATGATGGAGTGGAAGTTCTTCATGTGTCGGCGGAATTGGTTGGAAAATTGCGGGCAGTCTATGCGCTGCTACGTTCTGCCACTTTGCAATCAAACGCCAGTAACCTATCGCCGGAAATGGCAAATATCGACAGCGAGAGATGCCGCGCGGCCAATTTCTTCGTCCGTAAGATATTGGATTACAAAAAAAATCCGTTCGAGGAAGAAAGAAAGGCTGCATTGAAGATGAACGCCGAGATTAAGCCATATAAAAATTTCTACCGGCGACCGATCGACGAGCGTACGGAAGTAATCAACGGATTACTCGAAGACGCACGGAAGACGGAATATTCTGCTTATATTACGACGATGGGGCTCGAGAGTTGCCTGCTTGAGATTGAAAAATGGAACAATCAATACGCGAAACTCGAACAACAACGGAATGCTTTCTTCACTGCACGGCAGAATGCTGCTAAAGTTGCGGATTTACAAGACGAGGCACAAGATCTGATGGATGACCTCTGCGACACGGTAAACGCGGCCGCAGTTCTCTTCCCCAGCGAGGAAGCTACGAATTTCATTAAGAATGCGGTATTTATCTTCAAGAAAGCTCGGAGCTCGCGCAACAAACGCGGGCCTCGGAAGAAAACCGACAAAACGCCTTCGACGGACGCTGGCAATACGTCGAAACCGAGCAATCCCGATGATAGTCAGAAACCTGACGACAGCGGGTCGGAAACGACGCAGCCGGACGACCGCCCGGTAGTCCAATAAGGCGAAAAACGACCGGCGACAGCAAAATGCTTGGAAAGGACATTTGCTGTCGCCGGTTTTTTGTTATATCACTTGAGGAATTTCTCGAGCGCGTCGTGGAGTTCCTGCTCGCGGAGGTTTCGGCCGATAATCACCCCGTCGGGGTCAATTAGCACGTTGCTTGGGATGCCCCGCACGCCGTATAGGGCCGGTACTTCGGAATCCCAGTATTTCAGGTCGGAGACGTGAGTCCACGTCAGTTTATCATCCGCTATCGCCTTGAGCCAGCGTTTTTTGTCGCGATCGAGCGAAACACCGAGGACGGTGAAGTTCTTGTCGCGATATTTCTCGAAAGCCGCTACGACATTTGGATTTTCACGCCGGCACGGAGGGCACCACGATGCCCAGAAGTCGATTAACACGAATTTTCCCCGGAAATCGGAGAGGGAGACGGAAACGCCGGCGGTATCCGGGAGTGTGAAGTCGGGGGCGACTTTTCCGAGCTGGACATTCTCCAATTTGCGGACAATCTCGTCTAATTCATGGACGTAAGGGCAAGAATCGAGCGCGGGGTCGAGTTTTGCACGCACCGCCTTCAGGTCGTCGAGCGGTAATTGATACGTGAAATAGCGGTAAAGGAAATAGGCGGCTGAAGGTGAAGTTGGGAACTTCGTGATGAGACTGTCGATGTTGAATCCATCGGCGACAGCGCGTTCGGCATTTCCTTGGAAGATAACATTTTCTGGCGAATTTTGGATGTCGATGACCGAGCCTTCATCCTTAATGGCAACCTGCATGGAGACATTCTCGAGGAAGAATTGGGCCGGGTAGTCCATTTCCTCCGTCTGCAGGCCGTAGAGCAGAGGTTGCTCGACGCGACCGGAGAACTGGAAGCGTCCGTCGCGGATTTCGGCAGAATCCTCGGTGAAAAACATCTTGTTTCGGAAAGATTTGAGGTAAATCTTGCCCTGTGCAGGCGAATCGATAGTTCCCTCAATCGTGAAGCCATTCGGCTTCGATTGGCAGCTCCAGAGGACGGCGGATGCTGCCAGCAGCATGAGAATCTGTTTCATAATGAATTGTTTGAAAATTTGCAGGCAAAAATACAAACAATTCCGCTGAAATTTTTACTCCACAGGCATCATTCTTCATTTAAAACGTATCGGCCCTTGCCGGCGGTCGCGTTTCCGTATTCGATAGCCCGTTTCGGGCAACGGTGGATGCAGGCGAGACATTGCACGCATTTAGAGGCCGTCCACACCGGTCTTTTATTTATTAAATGTATAGCGCGCGAAGGACAGACCGAGGCACAGAGATTGCAGCCCACGCAAGCCGCTGTCGCATGGAACTTTACCCGATGCGACCACCAGCGGGCGAAGAGCGGATAGACGAGCGAGGTTTTCAGACGGGCGAAGGAACCGGCGACGTAGAGCGGCTTCGAGAAGTCGGAATGGAGGATGGCCGAGGCGATTTCCTCCACACGCGGATGGCTGGCTGCCAACTTCTTGCGGACTACCTCATTCGCATCCGTATCAAAGCCGGGAAGGAGGATGTATGTGTTCGGCATCTGGACAGAAAAGCAGGCGCGGAGGGGAATCCCTTGTTCCCTCAGCATTCGGCCGAAAAGCAGGTCGGTACGCCCACAATCGTCGCCGCAGGTACAAACCGCATATGCTGGTTGCCCATTATAACCCGCAGGACGCCAGCGGTTCAGAAATTGAGAAATTGACAAGGCCGGACCCCAGGCGTGGATGGGGAAGACGAAAATCAGCCGCTCCTCCCCTGCCAACGAGACGGGGATATCAGCATCTGAATTTTTTAAAGCCTCTGCCATCGAGAATAATTTTTCGCCCAAAACAGTAGAGAGACGACGGGCGATGGCGGAAGAATTTCCGGTGGAAGAGAAGAAAAATAACACGGGAAGGGAATTATGAATTATGAAGTATAAATTATCGGGGGAAGATATGAGTTAGAGGAGAGAGTCATGAGTTCCGCAGGCGTATTCCTGAATCGGAACTCATAACTCATACCCCATAACTCTAAAAGAGCGGATTATCAACTTTTTCCTCCAAAAGCGCCTCACGAACGACCTCTTGAATGTCGTCAACGAAGAAGAACGTCAGTCCTTTCAAATAATCCGGCTTGATTTCGTCGATATCACGCTTGTTCTCCTTGCACAGGATGATTTCGGTGATTCCCGCACGCTTGGCGGCTAAAATCTTTTCGCGAATGCCACCCACGGGGAGGACTTTCCCCCGGAGCGTGATTTCGCCCGTCATCGCGAGGTTAGGCTTAATTTTCCGCTGCGTGAAGGAAGAAACGAGCGAGGTTACCATCGTGATGCCGGCGCTTGGGCCATCCTTGGGGATAGCGCCTTCTGGCACGTGGATATGGACGTTCCAGTTGCGGAAGAGCTCCTCGTCGATGTTGAAGAGCGAAGCGTGGGCGCGGACGTATTCGAGCGCGAGGATGGCGGATTCCTTCATCACGTCGCCGAGGTTTCCCGTCAGCGTAAGCTTTCCCTCCTTGCCTTTGCTGATGCTGGATTCGACAAAGAGGATTTCGCCACCGACGGCGGTCCATGCCAGGCCGGTTACGACGCCAGCGTACTGATTACCTTGATATTTGTCGCGCGAATACTCGATAGCGCCGAGGTACTCCTTCAAGTTTTCGGGCTTTACCGAAACCGAGCCGGAGACACGTTCCGACGCGACGTCGCGGGCAATCTTGCGGACGATTTTGGCAATTTTCTTGTCCAATTCGCGAACCCCGCTCTCGCGCGTGTACGATTCGATAACAGCATCCAATGCCTTCTTTGAAAACTTAACAGACTTCTTCGGAAGGCCGTGCGCATCGAGTTGTTTCGGCACGAGGTGGCGAGAAGCAATCTCAACCTTTTCCTCTTGAATATACCCGCTTACTTCGATTAACTCCATGCGGTCGAGGAGTGGTTGCGAAATCGTATTGAGATTATTGGCTGTGGCTATGAACATGACCTTGCTCAAATCGTAATCAATGTCGAGATAGTTATCATGGAACGTATTATTCTGCTCCGGGTCGAGGACTTCCAATAATGCAGCCGCAGGGTCTCCCCGGAACTCGCTGGAGACCTTATCAATCTCGTCTAAGATAAAAACCGGGTTAGAAGTGCCGGCTTTCTGCAGATTTTGGAGAATACGGCCGCACATGGCTCCTATATACGTGCGACGGTGGCCGCGTATCTCGGCTTCGTCATGTAAACCTCCCAGAGACATACGCACATACTTGCGTCCCAACGCGCTGGCGACAGAACGCCCCAACGATGTCTTGCCGACACCCGGCGGGCCGTAGAGACAGATAATCGGGGACTTCATGTCTCCTTTCAGCTTCAGGACGGCAAGATGCTCGATGATTCGCTCCTTGACTTTTTCGAGGCCGTAATGGTCGCGGTCGAGCACCTTTTGCGCATGGGCGAGATTGAAATTATCCTTGCTATAGGTATCCCACGGCAAACTTATGATAGTCTGCACGTACTGCATTTGAACTGAATAGTCGGGAGACTGCGGATGCAGGCGCTCGAGCTTTTTCAACTCTTTCTCGAAGGTATCCGCGACTGCGGACGGCCATTTTTTCTTTTTGGCACGCTCCCGCAACTCCTCGACCTCTTGTTCATTGATGTTTCCACCCAATTCCTCTTGGATAGTCTTGATTTGCTGCTGGAGGAAATATTCCTTCTGCTGCTTATCGAGGTCTTCCTGAGTTTTCATCTGGATGGAAGCCTTTAATTCCATCAATTGATATTCGCGGTTCAAAATCGAGAGGAGACGGAAAGCACGCTCCTTTAAATCGTTGATCAGCAAGAGCTGTTGCTTTTCAGCCGCACTCGTCATGAGATTCGCGCACGAGAAATTGATCAAGTAGAGCGCATTCCGGTTATTGCGGATGGAGAAGATCAATTCCTGCATGATTGGCTCGTTTCCCGCTCGCAGCATTTTAATTGTCAAATCCTTGACGTTGGAAAGGAGCGCGTCGAACTCCCTGTCCGGTTTTTTGGGGCGAGTATCATCCAAGAGCGTGATATGCCCCTTCAGATAAGGCTCCTTCTCGGTCAGTTCGTCAAGAGCGAAACGCTTTTTGCCTTGCAGGATGACGGTGGTAGATCCATCGGGCATTTCCAAGATTCGCAGGATGTCGGCGATAACTCCCGTCGTGAAAAGGTCGTCCTCGCCCGGTTCGTCTGTATCCATTTCTTTCTGACAAACAACGCCAATCAGTTGCTTGGCTTGAACAGCGTCTTTGATTAATCGCATGGATTTGGGACGTCCTACGATGACCGGCATGGCGACACCGGGGAAGAGAACCATATTTCGTAAGGGAAGAATGGGGATTTCATCGCCGAGTTTCTCTATGCCAGAGGAGAAATCCTCATCCACATCGCAGTCGGCCACAATCGGCATGACTACGCTGATTGAATCTTCATCTACTAATGTTTCAGGGGGTAATAAGCTTTTCCTAAGTTTCATTTTTTGATTTACGCGTGCAATAAAACGCGCCAAAGGTACGAAAATTCGCTTAAATCTCTCTACTTTTGTCCCGCGCAAATAGATAAAAATATGTCGAATCCTTATTTCCGTTTCAAACAATTTACTGTCTGGCACGACCGTTGCGCCATGAAAGTGGGCACGGATGGCACCTTGCTGGGCGCATGGACTGAACTGCGCGGGTGTCAGACAATTCTCGATGTGGGTTGCGGGAGCGGCCTCGTAGCTTTGATGCTTGCACAACGCAGCGAGGCGTCCATCGACGCGATTGATATCGACGCGGATGCAGTCGCTCAAACCCGCATAAATATAGCCAATTCTCCTTTCGCTGGACGAATCCGAGCCTGGCATGAGCCATTACAACAATTCTCAGGGCAAGCCGAACGCGCTGGGGCTTATGATCTTATCGTTTCTAATCCGCCCTATTTTGTAAGCTCATTAAAATGTCCCGACAAGCAAAGGAATACCGCGAGACATACGGATACGCTTCCGCTTGACGAACTCTTCGAGGGATGCCGTAAACTCCTTACTCCGCACGGACATTTCGCCTTGATTTTGCCATACGACCAACGCGAGATGCTGTTCGCGACCGCACATCTCCATGCTTTTTTCCTCCATCGGGAAACAGCCGTTTATTCCACACCCAACGCCGCGCCGAAGCGAATCTTGGCCGATTTTGCGCTGGAAACGTCTCCAGCTCCCCTCTCCGACACGCTGACCATTGAACGCGCTGACCATCAGTTTACCGACGAATTCCGAAAGCTTGCTCAAGATTTTTATCTCAAATTATGAAACGTGAGCTGGAAAACTTCCCCAGCAGCTGGGCAACATTTCCAGCGTCTGGAAGTCTTCCCCAGTCGCTGGGGAGCAATTCCAGCTGCTGGATTCTTTCCCCAGCAGCTGGAGAACATTTCCAGCGCCGGGATTTCTTCCCCAGCTGCTGGGGAACGTTTCCAGCTTCCGGAATCCTTCCCCAGTTGCTGGGCGGCTTTTAGCGGAAAATGTATGGCAAACGCCGATCGAAGAAATGCGTTACCTCGTCGAACAAGTAGCGCACCTCGCGGCGGAGCGAGATTTCGGTCGGGGTATAAACTTTCAAGACGCGGGGGATGACGGAAACATCAATGCGGCTGTCTGCCATCACCGGCTCTCCGTCGAGATGCATCACGCCCGGTTTACGACGGATGATGGAGACCTGCTTTGCTTTCATTGTCTTGATTTTGCTATTGCGGTCTATTTGACGGGCAAAGAGCTGAATTGCAAGCGGCGCGATGTCGATTGGCAAGAAGGGGGAAAGAATTGTGATATCCATCTCGCCGTCCTGGATGTTGGCGTGCGGCGCAATGTAGGCATTATTGCCATACTGCGAGGCATTGGCGCATGCGACGAGGAAAGCCTTTTCGCGGATTTGCTGTCCATCGATTATCAGCTCGTATTGCTCGGGATGATAACTCAGATATTCCTCGATGGTATTCTTGAGATAGGTGAGTGAGCCGCGCCGTTTCTCATGGGCAAATTTCTGACTCACAGCTGCATCGAAACCTACTCCGCAGGTACAAAAGAAAACGCGGTCGTTGGCTCGGCAACAATCGATAGTTGTGATATTCCGCTCGCGGATGACGGCCAAAGCGCGGCGGACCTCCATCGGAATATGCAGTTCGCGGGCCAAGCCGTTGCCCGAGCCCTTAGGGATGATACCCAGGACAGCTTCGGTGTGAAGCATGGCGCGGGCGATTTCGTTCACCGTACCGTCGCCGCCGACCGCCAGAATACACTCTGCGCCAGAGGAAAGAGCCTCTTTCGTCAAGATGCTGGCATGGCCAATATATTCGGTGAAGGAAATGGCGACATCGTCGTTGTTCTCCTTGCACATTTGTTCTATCAATTTGGGAATCTTACGTTTCGAGCCAACACCCGAAATCGGGTTGATAATAGCCTGCACTCTCATTTTTCTGCACTACTTACGGGTTATTATATCTTTCATTTTTCATTTGAGCAGGCAAAAATAATGCTTTTATGAAACTTTTAAAGCGAAATCAATCCTCATAAATCATTTTTTACTTACTTTTGCGCCGGATTTGCCGGAAAAGCGAGAAACCAATCGGCAATCAGCGTTCTTTATACCAAAGAAATAACAAGAAGTAATTTATTCTCTTAATATAATATGAAACTCCTACAAGAGAAATTAGCAAAGTATGATACTCCACAGCGGTTCATGGCTGCGGGGATTTATCCATACTTCCGTGTAATCCAAAGCGACCAAGACACGGAAGTGATTATAAACGGGAAGAAAGTCTTGATGTTCGGCTCAAATGCTTATCTGGGATTAACTAACCACCCGAAAGTGAAAGAAGCCGCTATCGAGGCGATAAAGAAATACGGAACAGGGTGTGCAGGCTCCCGATTCCTGAATGGTACGCTGGATTTGCATATCCAGTTGGAAAAACGATTGGCTGAGTTCGTGGGAAAGGAAGAAGCCATCGTGTACTCTACCGGTTTCCAAGTAAATTTGGGTGTTGTCTCTTGCATCACCGGGCGTGAAGACTACATTCTGTGGGACGAGTTAGACCATGCCTCCATCATCGAAGGGCACCGGCTGTCTTTCTCTACCAAGCTGAAGTATAAGCACAACGACATGGAATCGCTGGAGAAGCAGCTCCAGAAATGTGCACCAGACAAGATCAAGTTAATCGTCATAGATGGCGTCTTCAGTATGGAGGGTGATATCGCCAACCTGCCGGAGATCGTGCGCCTCGCCAAGCAGTACAATGCCAGCATCATGGTAGATGAAGCGCACGGCATTGGTGTGCTGGGCGATCACGGACGCGGAACGTGCAACCACTTCGGCGTAACGAACGATGTCGATCTTATCATGGGTACGTTCAGCAAATCCCTTGCCTCCATCGGTGGGTTTATCGCATCGGATAAGGAGACCATCAACTATCTGCGGCACAACTCCCGCTCCTATATCTTCAGTGCCAGCAATACCCCAGCCGCGACAGCCGCCGCAGGCGCCGCCCTCGACATCATGCTGAACGAGCCTGAGCGCATCGAGCACCTCTGGGAGCTCACGCACTACGCACTGGATGGCTTCCGCAACATGGGATGCGAGATAGGACATACCTCTACCCCGATCATCCCCCTGTTCATCCGCAACAACGACTTGACATTCCTGGTGGTGAAGGAGTTATTTGACGCCGGGATATTCGTCAACCCGGTCGTATCGCCGGCCGTCGCTCCGGAGGATACGCTGATCCGCTTCTCCCTCATGGCAACGCATACCAAGGCGCAACTGGACTACGCCCTCGAAACTATCCAGAAGGTATTCAAGAAGCATCATATCATTCAAGGCTAATCTATATAAGGAAGAGCGAAGGACTCTGGGCCCATCAGCCGCCTGCCGGCAGCCCGTCTTTCGCTCTTCTGCTTTTATAGGGGACGTGGATTCCCCGGCGGGGTGCAAGCTTTATTCGCCCCAACTATACCATACTTCGCTATCTTTCCTTATCTTTGCATACTCACATCACATACATTATACTCGCATGGATTTCAAACTAGAGAACGGCAGCTCGAGCATGAGCGCTAAGGGCTGCAGCAAGATACAAAATACCAAGCTCAATACATACGACTGGCTCGCAGGCGTCCCCGATGCCGAGAGCGCAACGGACTACGTTGAGGTACAGTTCAAGAACACGCGTAAGGGATATTACCTGAACAACTCCCACCTCCCGCTTCAGAAGGGTGATGTCGTCGCTGTCGAGGCTGCCCCCGGCCACGATATCGGCACCGTTACCCTCACCGGCAAGCTGGTTCTCCTCCAGATGCGCAAGAACAACTACCGCTATGACCAGGAGCCCAAAAAGGTCTATCGTAAGGCGCGCCCCAATGACCTCGAGAAGTACGAGGAGGCTAAGGCCAAGGAGCATGCCACCATGATCCGCGCCCGCCAGATAGCCGCCTCCCTTGGCCTGGACATGAAGATTGGCGACGTTGAGTACCAGGGCGATGGCAATAAGGCGATCTTCTACTACATAGCGGACGAGCGCGTGGACTTCCGCCAGCTCATAAAGGTGTTGGCAGAGGCGTTCCGTGTCCGGATAGAGATGAAGCAGATAGGCGCTCGTCAGGAGGCCGGACGGATAGGTGGCATCGGCCCATGCGGTCGCGAACTGTGTTGCTCGAGCTGGATGACGAGCTTCGTCTCCGTCGCCACGAGCGCGGCGCGCTACCAGGATGTCTCCATGAACCCCCAGAAGCTGGCGGGACAGTGTGCCAAGCTGAAGTGCTGTATTAACTATGAGATAGATGCTTACGTAGAGGCATCCAAGAAGCTCCCATCGCGTGAGGTACCGCTCGAGACCAAGGACCATACGTACTTCCACTTCAAGACGGATATCCTGAGCGGCATGATTACCTATTCGACGGACAAGCAAATGCCTATCAACGCGGTTACCATCCCTGCCCGCCGGGTGTTCGAGATTATCAATATGAACAAGCGTGGGGAGAAGCCCGACTCGCTGGAGCAGAATGTATTACCAAGGGACAAGGCCGCCAACTCCAAGGATGTGGCTGCGCAAGAGAATGTCTCCCGTTTCGATGGTAAGGGCAAGCGTCGCCGCAAGAAGGGTAACCAGCAGGCTCAGGCTCAGCAAGGCCAACAGCCTCAGGGGGATAAACCTAAACAGCAACAGGGTGATAAGCCAAAGCAGCCTCAGGGTGAGAAACCCAAACAAGCGCAAGGGGATAAGCCTAAACAGCAGCAGGGCGACAAGCCCAAACAGCAGCAGGGCGACAAGCCTAAGCAGCCTCAGGAGAACAAGCCTAAACAGCAGCAGCCCAAGCCGCAAGGCGAGTCTCAGGCCGACAAGTCCCAGCAGCCCCAGTCCAACCGCCAGCGTCCGAACCGCTCCCGCCAGCGTCCCCGGGGCAAGCAGGCTAATGATAAGGAGGCCAAGCCCGATGCATAGTCGTCGGGCGATGGCTTGGCTCGCAGGCGTGGCGCTCCTCTGCTCCTGCGCCGAGCCGCCCATCTATGAGCAATACCAGGCGGTCGAGCAGACCGTCTGGCCTCAAGACAAGGAGTATTACTTTATCTTCCAGGTGGATAGCCCATCCGTCCCCGTCGATATCTCCCTCCGGTTGCGCAACAACAACCGTTATCCGTATCAAAACTTATGGTTATTTGTGCTCGAGGAACGCCCCATTGGGCCGGTGTTCCGCGACACCATCGAGTGCCTCCTCGCCGATGATTATGGCAAGTGGCTGGGGCATGGCATCTCGCTATACGAATCCGAAATACCTATCCGCCAAGGATATACCTTCCCCACCCGGGGGCAATACGCCATCACCGTCCGCCAGGGGATGCGCGACTCTGCGCTGGTCGGCATCCAGGAGATTGGCCTAATCGTCTCGCCCTCTACCGCTCGCGGCGGGATGCATCAATTCGAAGGAATATAAACAGGAGGAGGGTGAAGCCCAGCAGCGATGACCCTCCGTAGCTAAAGAATGGTAACGGGATGCCGATCACAGGCGTCAGTCCTGTTACCATCCCTATGTTTATCACCAAGTGGAACAGGAAGATAGAGGCAACGGAGTAGCCATATACCCTCCCGAATGCGTTGTCCTGCCGCTCCGCGAGGGCGAACAGGCGTATGATGAAGGCGGCGAACAGCACCAGCACTGCCGTCGCGCCGACGAACCCTTGCTCCTCCCCTACCGTGCAGAAGATGAAGTCCGTCTCCTGCTCGGGCACGTACTTCAGTTTAGTCTGTGTCCCATTCAGGAAGCCCTTCCCCAGGAAGCCACCCGAGCCGATGGCTATCTTCGACTGGTTTACGTTATAGCCTGCCCCGCTGGGGTCGTCCTCCAGTCCGAGGGAGACCTTGATACGTATCTGTTGGTGCGGCTCCAATATATTGTTAAATACGTAGTCCACAGAGTATAGGAAGCCGAGCGAGGCTACTGCAAAGAAGGCAATCAGCGCATAGTTCCATACCCACTGCCGCACGGACATTACGACCAGCACGATGACCATCACCCCAATCAGTCCGAATCCTATCCATGCGAAGTTTACCGCGACAAATAGGGAGACCACATAGGCGATGCCAAATGCCACCGCACTCCCGATAGCCATCCACTTCACCGTCCGCAGGTCCTTCTTCTCTATATAGATGAGTATCTGCGATATAACCAGCACCATAAGGGCGACGAGGAACTGCCCCATCGGTGTCTCCCCGGCCATCACCCCGGCATATTTCATGCCTACGACAAAGAATACGACTGCGCTTACGCCTGCCAGCAGGACGTAGCCCGACATCCCTTCGCGATAGAGCATCAGGAAGAAGGCCAGATAGACGAGCGCCGACCCGGTCTCTCGCTGCATCAGGATGCATATCATGGGTAGGAATATGAGTGCCAGCACTTTCACAAACTGTCGCGGGTCACTGAGCCGGAAGCCGTAGGTGTTCATGAGCCGGGCGACGGCGAGTGCCGTGCTAAACTTGGCTAACTCAGCGGGTTGCAACCGGATAGGCCCCAGCACGAGCCACGAGTGCGACCCTTTGATGTCGGGCGCGATGAATATCGTGAGCACCAGCAGTCCGATGACTGCGACATAGAGCGGATAGGCAAACATCTCGAATAGCTCCTCCTCCAGCATCATCACTACGAAGATGAGTACCAGCGATATACCTATCCATTGCAACTGCGTCAGCGGGCGACTGTCGGCAGCGAGGAGCGTCCCCGTCCCGAAGTCGTAGCTCGCCCCACAGATGCTGAACCAGCCGGCAACGACCATGATGGCGTAGAGCAGGATGGTGAACCAATCGACGGATTGGTAGAGGGGTTTGGGGGTGTATGTGTTCATTCTATTGTATCTGTATATATATAATAATGTATAGGCATTCCTATTTATAAATATCCCCGGGTTTCAGCCCGGGGATATTAACATCTCTTCACCCTGCCCCCTAGAGGGGTACCGCTCTATGGTATGGTAGCGGTATAGCTCCATGCCACCTGATAGGTACTGCTCTAAGGGGTTAGAGGGGTTGCGCTCTAAGAAGTCCGACAAACCCGGTAGTTTATTGTACCACCGGACCGTCTTGTTCATCATCGTCTTCTTCCGGTTCGCCCACCTGTAGCGGGTCGGGAAGAGAGGATGAGCGGACGGTCTTAATAGGCTTTGAACCAGAGCCTAACTGTGTTGTTACCGTAACATCCCACAGCCCGTCTGATACGCCTGTGGGCAGTACGAACACCAGCTTCTGCGGTTGGTTGATGGTGATATCCGAGAGGGAAACCTTGATGGAGGTCGAAGGCGTCTCGATGGAGGTGAATGCAACTCCGATAGAGGAGTCGTTGCCGCCTACCTTCAGGTTGTTACCCGTCAGAATGATGTTATTGCCGGCCTTAGGATATGTGCGTACCTGATTCCCTTCCTCATCATAAGTTAAGGCATAAGCATCAGTCAGCCACGGGCCTACGACAGCTGGCTGCTTGAAGAGCTCCTTCGGGCAGCTGGCGAGCGCCTCACGCAATGACTTGGTGGGGTGGAAGACCGCATTAGCCTTGATACGTGAATTATCCAAAGCCTTCCCAAGGTCGGCTTTATCCAAAGTCCCCTCTCCGGTGGGACCACCATAGCAGAATTCGGTATTCACACCGTAGCCGCTTATTATGGCGTCCTTAACGACATCCGCATAAGTGCGGATGACCCCTAACGCCAAATGCTGGCTGATGTTCATCCGGATAGCAACTTCCTGTGAGAACTCGTTGTTAGTCAGAGTTACAGGCTGAGTTTTTACCTTGAGGTAGTAGTCCCCAGGCATCGTTGACATGCTCACTTCGTACGCAATGAAGCTGAGCGTCTTGTTGAAAATTGTTCCGCTGTTCATAGTACATCGGGTTTGAAATTAAACATAATATTTATTTGTATCCCTCCCCCGGCATAATCACCGCGTTCAGGATGTATTCTTCAATCGGTTTGCTCTCCTCCAGCAGTTCGCCCCGGAGATACTTCTCGAGCATGAGGCGGCCGATGGGGACGGCGTAGGTCGCACCGAAGCCCGCATTCTCGACGAAGACGGCTATCGCGACGCGAGGCTCACGGTAGGGTGCGAAGCCCATGAATATGCTATGGTCCTTCCCATGCGGGTTCTCGGCCGTGCCCGTCTTGCCACAGACCTCGATGTCAGGCAGATTCGTGCCCCGGCACGTGGCTCCGTAGGGTGAACCGGCGACGGCTCCGCGCATACCCTCGGCGATGAGCGGGTACCACTTCGGGTCGGCCATCGTATAATGCCGCCGGGTGTAGAGCGTGTCGAGGGGCTGGCCTTCGATGCGCTTGACGACGTGGGGGGCGATGTAGAAGCCGCCGTTTGCGATAGTCGCCGCTAAGTTACAAATTTGGAGTGGAGTAGCCAAGACTTCGCCCTGCCCAATTGCTATAGAAATTATGGTGCTGGAATTCCAGTGCCCCCGGTATATCTTGTCATATACCTTACTATTAGGGATATAGCCCCGTTTTTCGCCGGGGAGGTCGATGCCGAGGCGGTAGCCGTAGCCGAACGACACCATGTAGTCCTTCCAGCGGTCGAAGGCCTGCTGCACGGTGGGATAGCGCGAGCGGTCGTCGAGCATATAGTGTAGCCCCCACGGGAAGAAGGAGTTGCACGAGGTCGATAGGGCGCCCGTAACGGGCAGCGGCGAGGGGTGGCCGTGGCAGGCCGGTTTGCCCCCCCGGTAGGTGTAGCCGTGGGCGCAGGTGAAGCGCGTTTCGGGGGTGATGACGCCTTCCTGGAGGAATATCAGACCCTGCGTGGGTTTGAAGGTCGAGCCGGGCGGGTATTGGGCCATGAGCGGGCGGTTGAAAAGGGGCTTGAGCGGGTCGCGTTCCAGCTCGCGGTGGTGCTCGCCACGCAGACGGCCGACGAGGAGGGAGGGGTCGAACGTCGGGGATGAGACCATGCAGAGTACCTCGCCGGTGGAAGGCTCGATCATCACGATGCCGCCCAGCTTATTCTGCATCAGGCGCTCACCGTAGGCTTGCAGCTCCATGTCGATGCTGAGGGTGAGGTTCTTGCCGGATACCGGGGCCTCGTCGTGTATGCCCCCTTCGTAGCGTCCTTTGATGCGGCCGTGAGCGTCGCGGAGCAGGATTTCGACACCCTTCTCGCCCCGGAGCACTGTCTCGTACGACTTCTCGATACCGGAGCGGCCGGAGTAATCGCCACGGGCATAGTACGGGTCGGCCTTCATGTCCGCCGGGCTCACCTCCCCTAGGTCGCCCAGGAGAAGGGCCCCGTTGGGGTAGGCATACTGGCGGATGGTGCGGTTCTGGATATAGAAGCCGGGGTACTTGTAGAGCTTCTCCTGGAGCACGCCCGCCTCCTCCGCCGAGAGCTGGGGGAGAAAGACTTGCGGGGTATAGCTGGAGTAGCCGGGGTTGCGGCGGCGGTCTTTGACCTCGGTCATGCGGCGGCGGAAGTGGTCGAGCGAGATGCCGGTGATGCGGCAGAAGTCGAGCGTGTCCAAGTCCTTGACCTCGCGCATGATGACTGTTACGTCGTAGGCTGGCTGGTTATAGACAACCACGCGGCCCTCGCGGTCGTAGATGATGCCGCGGGCGGGGTAGATGGTGCGCTTGAGGAAGGCGTTGCTGTCCGCCCAAGCCTTGTAGTCGCTCTCCAAGACCTGAAGGTAGAACAGGCGGGCTATGAAGATAGCGACGATGACGAGAACGGCGCCGACAAGCACGAAGCGGCGGTTCTCCAATATCTCATGTTTACGACTCATTGGATGTGGGGATATGTAGGTTAAATGCCTCAGCGAGGTATATCAAGAGGGTAGTCAGGCAGATGCTGCCCAGGATGCGGAAGACGAGGTAGAGCGGGTCGAAGAGGGTGAGCGACTCGATGAGGAAGAGGGCGATGTGGTGCAACATCACGAAGCCGAGCGTATAACGCAGGAAGGCGCCCTTCCCGAAGAGTGCGGCCGAGGGGATGCCCTCTGCTGGTATATCCTTGCCTGCCAATAGGTTGATAAGCGGGTTGCGGGCAAAGGCGGCGAGGCAGCATGCGGCGGCGTGCATCCCGGCGGTGTTGGTGAAGCTATCGACTACCAGCCCCGTGAAGAAAGCGAGGAGGAGCAGGCGGACGGGCTGGGTGCCGACGGGCATCTTCAGCAGGATATAGACGTAGAGGAAAGGCGTGGCCAGGCGCAGGAAGTGGATGTTGTTCAGCACCAGTACCTGGATGGAGAGGAAGACGAGGCAGTATATAGCTACCCGTAAGACATTGTTAATCATTCTCGGAGGCCTCCTGTTGTATTAATCGGTGTTCAGCTTGGGTATAGTTGCGGATGACGCGGACATTACTGAGGGTGGCGAAGTCGGTAGCTAGGCGGATGTCCAGCGCATAGAAGTTGTTGTCGTCCTGCTTGCCCAGGCGTTCGACGGTGCCCACCATCAGTCCGGCGGGGAAGACGGCGGAATAGCCGCTGGTAACTACCGTATCGCCCTCGGCGAACTCCACGTGGCGGGGCAGTTCCTCGAGCGAGGCGAAGCGTACATCCCGGCCGTCCCATGCCAATGTCCCGAAGAAGCGCGAACGGAGGAGCTTGCAGCTCAGGCGCGACTTAGGATTGAGGAGCGGGATGACGACCGCATAGTGGTCCGAGACGGTGGAGACGATGCCGACTACCCCCCGGTCGGAGACTACGCCCATGTCCTGGGCCACGCCGTCAAGCGCGCCCCGGTTGAGGGTGATGTAGTTGGAAAGGCGGCTGACGCTGTTGCTCACCACCTCGGCAGAGATGAAGCTGTATGGGAAAGCGGAGAGGTGTGCGGTGTCGGGGATATAGCCGTGGAAGGCAGCGGTGTCGGCGGCGAGTACCTCGAGCTGGTCTTGGAGGCGCAGGACCTCCATCTCGAGGGCGCCGTTGCGTTCGGTCAGTTCGTGGTTCAGCTCGCGGAGGTTGAGGTAAGCCATCACCGACCCCGAGAGGGACGACAGATGGCCGGTAACGACGTTGGCCGAGCTGAGCATCACGTTGCGCTGGTAAGCATTGTTCCTATAGACGAGCGCGAAGGCGATCACCTCCAGGAGGAGGAAGAGGAACCAGTGGCGCTTACCAACGATGAAATCGAGCAACTTACGCATATATATCCATCAGCGGACACAGAGCAGAGCGGCGCCCCATACGGGGCAAACCATCCGGAGCCCTATACCCTGTTTGCCATCATGCCGCCCCTTTAGCGGATAAGGAAGTTAAACCGTTCGACATTCTTCAGGGCGACGCCCGTACCGCGAGCGACGGCGTGCAGCGGGTCTTCCGATACGTGGAACGCGATGTTGATCTTGTCCTCGAGCCGGCGGTCGAGACCACGCATGAGCGCACCCCCACCCGTGAGGTAGATGCCGTTGCGGACGATGTCGGCGTAGAGCTCAGGCGGCGTCTGTTCGAGCGCGCTGAGGATGGCAGCCTCCATCTTCGAGATGGTACGGTCGATGCAGTGGGCAATCTCCTGGTAGGAGACCGGGACCTCCATAGGCAGGGCGGTCATCTGGTTGGGGCCGTGGACGATGAAGTCCTCGGGGGGATTGTCGAGCGTGGTGAGGGCAGAGCCGACGTTTATCTTAATCTGCTCGGCGGTACGCTCGCCCACCTTCACATTGTGCTGCCGGCGCATATACTCCTGGATATCCGCCGTGAGGTCGTCGCCGGCGATGCGGATAGACTTGTTGGAGACGATGCCTCCCAAGGAGATGACGGCGATTTCCGTCGTACCCCCGCCTATATCCACAATCATATTTCCCTCGGGGCGCAAGACATCGATGCCGATACCGAGGGCGGCGGCCATCGGTTCGAAGATGAGATAGACATCCCTGCCCCCGGCGTGTTCGGCCGAGTCGCGCACTGCGCGGATCTCCACCTCCGTGCTACCGGACGGGATACCGATCACCATGCGGAGCGAAGGGGTGAACCAGCGGCTGCGGGAGCTGGCCATCTTGATAAAGCCTCGCATCATCTGCTCGGCAGCGTTGAAGTCGGCAATCACGCCCTCGCGAAGGGGGCGGACGGTGCGTATGTTGTCGTGTGCTTTCCCGTGCATCTCACGGGCCTTTTGGCCGATTGCAAGGACCTTGTCGGTGCGGCGGTCGAGAGCTACCATGGAGGGCTCATCGACAACCATCTTGCCGTTGCATACCACAATGGTGTTGGCAGTACCCAAGTCCATTGCTACTTCCTGAGTGAAAGAAAATAAACCCATTCTAATCTGCTTATTAAAACGTGATAGGATGTGCCCGCAGCACTGCCCCGGACACATCCCTGTAATACTTATCTTAATGTATGATTAATGCTTAAAGTGGCGCACCCCAGTCTTTACCATAGCGATGCCATGCTCGTTGCAGTAGGCGACAGACTCCTCGTCGCGGATGGAGCCGCCCGGCTGGATAACGGCAGTGATGCCCGCCTTGTCAGCAATCTCGACGCAATCAGCGAAGGGGAAGAAGGCATCCGAAGCCATCACGGCGCCGTTGAGGTCGAAGCCGAAGGAGCGGGCCTTCTCAATAGCCTGCTTGAGGGAGTCCACACGGGACGTCTGGCCGATGCCGCTTGCGCACAGTTGCTTGTTCTTGACAAGGGTGATGGCGTTAGACTTGCTGTTCTTCACTACCTTGTTCGCGAAGAGGAGGTCTTCGATCTCCGGCTCGTTAGGCTGCTTGTCGGTCATGGGGACAAGGTCTTCTTCGTGCTGGATACTGAGGTCCTTCTGCTGCATCAATACGCCGTTGAGGAGAGAGCGGAACTGCATCGGGCAGGTCTTGCACTCCTTGCGGACGAGGATGATGCGGTTCTTCTTCTGTTCCAGGACTGCGAGGGCATCGGCATCGTAAGCCGGGGCAATGATAACCTCGAAGAATATCTTGTTGATCTCTTCGGCGGTAGCCTTGTCTATCGCAGCGTTAGTAATCAGGATACCCCCGAAGGCGGATACCGGGTCGCCAGCCAAGGCATCCTTCCAAGCCTCGATGAGGGTAGAGCGGGAAGCGATACCGCAGGCGTTGTTATGTTTGAGGATGGCGAAGGTCAGTTCGTCGAACTCGTCGATAAGGTTCACCGCAGCATCGATATCGAGTAGGTTGTTATAGGATATCTCCTTGCCATGCAACTGTTCGAACATATCGCTGAAGTTGCCATAGAACTTGGCCGACTGATGCGGGTTCTCCCCGTAGCGGAGATGCATCGGCGTATCGACCGCAGCACGGAAGTAAGAGCCCTCGCGATGGTCGAAGTAATTAAAGATCGCCGAATCATAGCCGGAAGAGACCGCGAATGCTTCCTTGGCGAACCACTTGCGTTCCTCCAGTGTTGTCTCCGCCCCCTTGAGGTTCAACAGCTCCATGAGCGGAGCATATTGATGCTTCGAAGCGACGATAACGACATCCTTGAAGTTCTTGGCCGCAGCGCGGATCAGGGAGATACCGCCTATGTCGATCTTCTCGATGATGTCTTGTTCGTCCGCACCAGAGGCTACAGTCTCCTCGAAGGGATAGAGGTCCACGATAACGAGGTCTATCTCCGGGATTTCATACTGGGCGATTTGGGAAGCGTCGCCCTCATTATCACGACGAGTCAGGATGCCCCCGAATACCTTCGGATGGAGTGTCTTCACACGGCCACCGAGGATGGAGGGATAGCCCGTCAAGTCTTCCACTTTATCACAAGGGATACCGAGCGACTCTATAAACGTCTGTGTACCACCCGTAGATACGAATGATACGCCTTCACTATGGAGCTTTTTCAGGATCTCATCTAATCCGTCTTTATGGTACACGGAAACCAATGCACGCTTAATCCGTTTAGTTGCTGTCATCTTAATCTGAATTATATGGTTAGTTTTAGAGGCACAAAAGTAATGATTTATTTCCATATCCCGATATGCCACGCGGCAGACACTATACTTTTTAACACGCTCTGTCTTGTATTGCATCCCGCGCCGGGTAGGGGAAAGGTATGCCTTTGCCCGGGGAAAGAGGGTATTTCTCCCAGGCAAAGACTATGTTTATAATCCGCGACTGGCATCATTGAGCTTCCGGTTGCGCTTCCAAGTCTTGGTCAGGCTACCGATTGAAGCATGGCGCTCGTCGATATCATCAAACATGGAGCCGGCCTCGGATGCCGAGAGGATGCCTTCGCTCCGGAACTGCTCGATCTGTCGCCGCTCGTTAGCGAGGAGCATACGAATAGACTTACGCGTTACGCCACAACGGTAAGACACCGGATAATCGTAAGCCATCTCCTCCATGACAGCGGTAATATGCTCGATATTCTCCCCGATTTCCCCCCGGAGGATATCCATCTGCGCCGTCTCGTTCGGAGTGAGCACCTTCGAATGAGCGAACTCGTCTATCAGCTCCAAGGACTTCTTCTGGGTAATGAAGAAACCGCGAGCCAGGTCATAGCCATTCACTATCTTATCATGGAAATAGACATCCGACCACTTGCGCACCAGCGGGAAGTTCTTCAGCCAGCGGGTATAGAAGGAGTTGTTGTAGAAGTTAAAGACGCGCTTGCGACTCGACAGGGGGATACGCCCGCTCTGATCATATTGCTCGTCGAGCGAAGCCGTAAGACACCGCAGGGTAACGAATGAGATAATACCCTCGTCGTACATATTCCAACACAAGGCGCGCTCCTTGTTGAGGATGCGAAGGCGAAGGTCTGCCAAGAGGTCGTCCGGGTGGAACTTCACCTCCGGAGCCGGTTCCGGCTCGTGCTTGAATGTCTCTACCAGCTTCCAGTCCGAGTCAACCAAAGCCTCGCGGTTCTTCAACTTCTCGAGATACTTGTCGCTGCTATCGGCTATCTGCTGGCGGATGCTGAAGTCGAGGAGCATCTTGGCCGACGGTATCTTAGTCAAGCCCAGCTTAAGCAATAGCCAGCGGATTGTCGTCGCGTTGATAGTCAATGTCAGCGTTACAATGCCCGCAGTGAAGAGCAGTATCTGGCGGCGTATATCCTCGGGGATTTCCAGCGTATAGGATACCATCAAAGCCAGCGTCAATCCCAAGGCTCCGCGCAAACCGCCCCAGACGAGGATGACCGATTCACGGAGCGTCAAGCCATAGCCACACTTCTTCATAATCGGATAGAGTATCAAAACCATCGCCGCACGTACCAGGTTGATGCCGATATAGACCGCGAAGAGTATCACAATGCTCTGCCAGGTAATATCCACCTTAGCGGCTATCACGATACCTACGATGATAAATATTAACGTATTCGCAATATAGGAAGCCAACTCCCAGAATGACTGCATGAACTTATGCACCTCCGGCTTCAAATGCGGGCGTCCCACGTAAGATATTGTCAGGCCGAAAGCTACCAAGGCTATCACCCCGGATACATTCATAAAGGCCTGCGCCGCAATAAAGGTAATGTAGGCCCCTACGATAATGGCGCTATTCTGTACCGCCGCATCTCCGCCGACCTGCCCCAGCGACCATATCGTCAGCCGCGCCAGCAACCAGCCCAACAACGCTCCTACGGCGACCACAAACAGGCAATCCAACACCGGCGACGAGGGTGCGCCCGCCGCTGTATAGGCTCCATAGAACAACATGAAGAGGACGATGCCAGTCCCATCGTTAAGCATCGACTCGGCATCCACCAGCGTGGAGAACCGCTTGCTTGTCCCCAACTCCCGCAAGAGGGCGACGACGGCTACCGGGTCGGTCGCGCTAATCAAAGCTCCGAACATCAGGGCGTAGTTCCAGTTCCACCCGCTGCATTGCGGGACGAACGCGGCTATCCCCATAATCAAGGCGGCCGTCAGGAACATGGCTATCACCATCCCCGGACCGGCCAGCAAGGTAGAGTTGAACAATGACTTACGGAAGACATGCAAGTCCATCTCGTACGCTCCGTCGAATATCAACAGAGGTAGGAATACATAGAGTATCAAGTCCGGGTCCATATTCGCCACGGCATCCACGGCCGACCTCAACACCCCTACATCGGGCAGCACATTGAAGCGGCTCAGCAACCCGAACACGACTCCCAAGCAGAACAAGCACACCGTATAGGGCAGGCTCGAATGCTTCAACAACGATTTCAGCACGGCTCCCGCAACCAAACCTATCACAACAAACAACAAGGGAGCCAATAAATCCAATATTTCCATATCTACTATATTATTGTAATTACGAACAAAGAAATCTTACCCCACGATCGGGTGTATCGCCACCTGCTTGATATGCGTCAGCGCCGCGCCGATGGCCGTGCGGTACTCTGCATATTCGGGGATCAGGAAGCGGACGCCGTACATCGCCCCGATGGTCTCGAACACCAGCCTGCACTCCGGCAGCTGCGTCAGATTGCCAATCAGCACGAAGTCGCGTATCGAACTGTTCAGCGCGGAAAGGATAGCCGCCTGCCCTATCGACTGCAGCACCATGTGTATCAGGCCGCGCGCCACATCTTCCGGCCGCGCATTGTTGTCCACCTTGCCGAAGAGCGAGGCGGTCGCGTCGAGCGGCAGTCCGGGGAGCGAGGTCTTGCAGATGTCTTGGATCTGGAGGTCCACATTGCCCAAGTCGCCCTTGCGCGCCAACTCCGATACCCACAGGATGTCGTTCGACTGGAGCAAGAGGCGCGAAAGACCGATGAGCGTTCCCCCGCCCAGGCCGATACCGCCTATGTGCCGGATGCTCTCCCCTTCCACCTGCACGAACGAGGTGCCCGTCCCCATGCTGACGACAATCAGCCGGTCGAGGTCGGTTACGTATTGCGCCCCGAGGCCGTTGGCCATGAACTCGTCGGTGCACGCTGTCGGCAGTCCGTAGAGGGGCTGCTTCACGTAGGAGCTGCCCACGCCCGTCATCACCACCTGCTCGACGTCCGAGAGCGGGATAGAGTTGTCGTAAAGATATTTGCCGAATGCTCCGAAGAGCGATGTTACCGGGTCGTTTGCCTTGACAAACAGCGGATATTTGACGCATCCCTTGTCGATGCCCACAATCTTGGTAGTGCTTCCACCCACGTCTATACCTATAATCATATTATTATGTGTTTAAAAAAGACGGGCAAAAGTACAAAAAGTATCGGAATTACCTCTTTCCATGTTCCGAGATAGCACAAAAAAAGGGGCGCGCCCCAGCGCGTCCCTCTTTTCCCCGTTCTACTGGACTGGCGGAAGGTTTTCCTCCCCGTCATCCCCGTCGTCCACCGTCGGCCGGTCGCTGTCGTCGTCCGGTGTCTCGTCCGGTGTTTCCGGAGTGCCGGGAGTCGGTTCGGGAGCATCGGTACTGGTCTCAGAGCCGGCGATATCTGAATAAGTAGCGACTAACCCGTTCACTTCCTTAATAAACTGCTCGATTTCGTCAGAGGTCTGCACGATAGCATAAGCATTGACCGTGCGGACTATCTCCTCGTAGATCTCGTTCGCGTCATTCATCAATTTCTTGCTGTCGAGCTCGCTAATATCCTCATATTCGCTCGCTTCCAGCGTCTTTTCCTTAAACGCCTTTTTAAACGCTTCGTTTGCCAAGCGCAAGGCCTCTACATCCAGATCTATTCCCATGGTTTCTGCCGCCGACGCACATGCCTCGTCATCAAAAACCTTCAGCATACCATCGATTTCAGCCGTCTCCTTCGTGTATTCGTGCCGCCCGATGCCCTTGTAGGGGGACAGCTTCGGGTAGAGGAGCTCCGCCGCCGTGCGTTTCGCCTCCACGGGAGAAGACAAGAAATCATACGTAACGTTGATAACCACTCCGGCAGCGTTATCGCGCTCCCGGTCTGCGCTTTCCATGGACTTGGTAGCCACGAAAGCCCGATCACGATTGACGACCGATGCCAGCAGGCCCGATGCCTCCTGGTAGGCCCCGACCTGCGATTCCACGTGGAGCGCGGCCGGCGTCGCCGTCTCGATACACGCCAGCACGTCTTTGTGGAAGTTGCTGCAAGAGCCTACGGTCATCTTCGTCATCCCAAATGTACGAATCTGTGCAACCATCTTCTTTTACATTTTATTGTTAGACATCCTGTTTGTTATCTCAAAAAAGCTCGTTTCCTTGCTCAGCCGTAAAATTACGACAAATATATAGAACGGCAATAGGCAGAGGCGCTTTTTTTTCATAATGTTATATAACGGCGAGCCGGAAGAGCGCGGATTTTGCTTGCCGCTATATAACAGCAAGCCGGAGAAGCACGGATTTTGCCCGCTGCGGTATAACGGCAAGCCGGAAACGCGCGGATTTTGCTTGCCGTTATATAACAGCAGGCCGGAGAAGCGCGGATTTGGGTCGCTGTTATATAGCAGCAAGGTAAATATCAGCATTTTACAAAAGAGCACCCGGGACAGGGGGACGGGCCTCTCCGCCTCCGCCGTCGCGGGCTGGGGATTCGCTATCCCATCCGGCTCCAAAACTATCCTTCTCGAGAAAATTGCAGCCTTTTCCGCCTTTCCTTAAACAACCACCGACTTCACTTGTTATTTAGACATGATTCAGATTAGAACAGAGATGAAACGACTTATCGTATTAACTTTCTTGTGGGCCTCTGCCCAACTCCTCCCGGCGCAGCAAACGCGGACGTTGCAGGAGTGCAGGGAGCTGGCCATACAAAACAACAAGGAGCTGCAGATTGCGGCACAGCAGGTGAAAAAAGCTGGGTACGAGCAGAAGGCAGCTCTGACGAAGTACTTCCCGCAACTCTCGGCCTCGGGTGCCTACCTATGGAACCAGAAGGATTTGAACTTGCTCGACATGGGGGCGTTGCAGACGTCGCTGGCGTCGTCGCTCGGCGGGCTGGCCGAGTTGCCGGCTATCCAGCAGGCGGTGGGCGGACTCGGTGAGATGCAACATCTGGATATCCAGAACGTATGGGTCGGCAGCGTGTCGCTGGTGCAGCCGGTCTTCATGGGGGGAAAGATTGTAACCTACAATCAGATTACCCGCTATGCACGGGAGCTGGCGGAATCGATGAACGACCTGAAGCTCCAGGATTTGATTTACAAGACAGACGAGACGTATTGGCAAGTCGTCTCGCTGGTAAACAAGAAGAAGCTGGCGGATTCGTACGTCGGCCTGCTCCGGCAGATGGATTCCGATATGACCCAGATGATTGCCGAAGGCGTGGCCACGGAAGCCGACGGCCTCTCGGTCAAAGTGAAGCTGAACGAGGCTGAGATGGCACAGACCAAGGTGGATAACGGGCTGGCGCTCTCGCGGATGTTATTGGCCCAGATTTGCGGGCTGCCCTTGGACGAGCCCATCACATTGGCCGACGAAGCGCTGGACGAGGTCGCCGTCCAAGCGTCCGATGCCCGGGCGGATATCAACGAAGCCTTTGCCAACCGGCTGGAGCTGCGGAGCCTCGACCTGGCTACCCGGATTTACAAGAAGAAGGAACGCATTGTGCTGGCGGACTTGTTGCCGTCGGTCGCCTTTGCCGCCAACTATTTCGTAACGAATCCCAACCTGATGAATGGCTACAAGAACGAGTTCGCGGGGATGTTCAACATCGGCGTGATGGTCAAGGTGCCGATTTCAGGTTGGTGGGAAGGCACGTATAAACGCCATGCAGCGCGGGCAGAGACGGTCATCCAACAGCTCCAGTGGGAGGATGCCCGGGAGAAAATCGAACTGCAGGTGAACCAGTCCGTCTATAAGGTAAATGAGGCGAACAAGAAGCTGATAGCCTCCACCCGCAATATGGAGAGCGCGGAGGAGAACCTGCGGCACGCCAACCTAGGTTTCGAGGAGGGAGTCATCCCGGCGCTGAACCTGATGGAGGCACAGACGGCTTGGGTGGCAGCGCGCTCGAGCCTCATCGATTCGCAAATCGAAGTCAAACTCACCGAGGTCTATCTGAAGAAGGCTTTGGGGACATTAGAGAAGTAAACACATTATATAATATATAAGAAAGATACCGTTATGAACATGAATAAGAAGTTTACGAAGAGCAACATGATGCTGGCTTTCATTGCTTTGATAGCCGTCGTACTGGTCGTCGCCTTAGCCGGATTCTTCCTGCTGACCCCGCCGGAGGAAACCATCATGGGACAGGCAGAAGCTACGACTGTCCGCATCTCGGGCAAAGTTCCGGGACGTATCGCTGAATATCGTTTTGGCGAAGGCGACCAAGTGAAGAAAGGAGATACCCTCGTCTTCCTGGATACCCCCGAAGTTTTAGCCAAAATGCGCCAGGCCGAAGCTGCCCGAGCCGCCGCCGAAGCCCAACATACAAAGGCTTTGAACGGAGCACGAGCACAGGAAATCACCGCAGCCTACGAGTTATGGCAGAAAGCCAAGGCCGGTCTGGAGATTGCCCGGAAATCTTACGACCGTGTCCGCAACCTCTACGAGAAGGGGGTGATGTCAGCTCAGAAGAAAGACGAAGCCGAGGCGAACTATAACGCGATGGTAGCCACAGAAAAAGCTGCCCGCTCGCAATATGAGATGGCCAAAGAAGGGGCACGCAAGGAAGACAAGGCCGCTGCCGAGGCTCTGGTTCAACGCGCCGACGGAGCCATTGCCGAGGTGGAATCGTATATCGAGGAGAGCGTCCTGCTCTCGCCTATCGACGGGGAAGTTACGGAACGGTTCCCGGAAAGGGGCGAGCTGGTAGGTACCGGCGCTCCGATTATGAATATTGCCGACTTGCATGACATGTGGGTTACGTTCAGCGTCCGCGAAGATTTGCTGAAGGACCTGAAAGTGGGAAACCAGATAGAAGCCTTCATTCCAGCGCTCGAGAACCACTCCGTTACCCTACAGGTATATTACTTGAAGGATATGGGCACCTATGCAGCTTGGAAGGCAACAAAGACTACCGGACAGTTCGATGCCAAGACATTTGAAGTCCGTGCCCGTCCGACAGAGCCGGTTGACGGCCTGCGTCCCGGGATGTCGGTGATTTTAAAGCGATAGAAAAAGGGAAGACGAATATGACTTGCAGAGAAGCTATCGGACATATCAACACTGTCGTCCGGAGGGAAATGCACCGCATGGTATCGACGCCGCTCTATTTCTTTTGCATCCTGGTAGCGCCGTTGATTAGCATGACGTTTTTCCTCTCGCTGATGCGTGAAGGCTTGCCGAAGGACTTGCCCATCGCCGTAGTCGATTTGGACAATACAGAGACGTCGCGCAACTTGGTACGCCAGTTGGATGCCTTCGAGCAGACGAGCGTCTATATCCGCACCGGCTCATTCAGCGAAGCGCGGGAAGCGATGCAACGAGGGGAGGTCTATGGCATTTTCTATATTCCGGAAGATTTCACCGTTGAGGCTACTTCGGGGAAACAGCCGAAGCTGTCCTACTATACGAACTCGACGTACCTGATTGCCGCATCGCTCCTGTTTCGCGACATGAAGACCATCTCCGTCCTGGCGAATGCCTCCGTCGGATTACAGACCGGCACGGCCAAGGGACTGACCAACGACCAAATCATGGGGCAACTGCAGCCCATCGTCATCGACACCCACGTCATTGGCAATCCGTGGCTCAACTATTCTGTTTATCTAAACAATACCCTCTTGCCGGGCATCCTGCAACTGCTGATATTCTCTGTAACTGTTTTCAGCATCGGGACAGAAATCAAGCAAGGTACCTCGAGGGAGTGGATACAGAAAGGAGGCAACTCACTCACGGTGGGCCTCATTGGAAAACTCCTCCCCTATACCCTGCTCTTCACGCTGGTTGCTTGGACACTGATGGCCACGCTCTATGGATATAACGCATTCCCGCTGAACAGTGGGTGGGGACCCATGCTGGCGGCCTCGTTCCTGCTGGTGATTGCGTCGCAAGCCACAGGCGTGTTTATGATTGGAGTACTGCCGACGCTCAGGCTGGGGTTGAGTTTCGCCTGCCTCTTCGGGATGATAGCCTTCTCCATCGTAGGCTTCTCCTTCCCCGTTCTGGCTATGGATCCGACGCTACAAGCCCTGAGCACCCTATTCCCGCTGCGCCACTATTTCTTAATCTATGTGGACCAGGCACTAAACGGGCGCGACCTGATTTACAGTTGGGGCGAATATATTTGGCTGCTGGGCTTCCTCTTCCTGCCCTTCCTTATCGGGAGACAACTGAAGAAAGCCTTATTATACTTCAAATACATCCCATGAAAAAGGACAAAACTAAGGATATAAACTTAGAAAAGACGGGATGTAAACTTAAAACGGAGCTTGCGTTTCTATATTTGCAACCTGCGAATATGTATCCGCAGCCTGCGAACACATATTCGCAAGCTCAGTTTTAAGTTTAAGTCCAATGGAAAAGAAGTTTTCCTAAGGAGGACGGAAAGTTTTCTTTAGGACAAAGACAAGAATTTATAAAGAGAAACGAGCAAATGAAAAGAGAATACCGATTGCGTTACATCATCCGCGATGGCATACAGGATATGTTCTACATCTGGAAAGAAGAGTGGAAGAATGTCTTCCGCGACGAAGGAGTGATGATTTTCTTCTTCCTCGTCCCGCTGGTCTATCCGGTGCTCTATTCCTTTATATATAATAATGAAGTCGTGCATGAGGCAAAGATGGTAGTCGTCGATGATAGCCAAACGGCCTACAGCCGCGAGTTTATCCGCCGCGTGGATGCCTCGGCCGACGTGAAAGTAGTCCATGTCTATCCCGATATGACGGCAGCCAAGGAAGCGATGGACAGCAAGGAAGCGTACGGAATCCTCTGGATACCATCGGATTTCAGCAAAGATTTGCACCAAGGGCGGCAGACGACCGTCTCGCTTTATAGCGACATGAGCGCCCTTCTCTTCTATAAAGCCTTCTTGCTGACAGCCACGGAAGTGTCCTTGGATATGGGAGCCGAGATAGCCGCATCCCGAGCTCCGGCATCAACCGACCAGGCGGAGCTTATCCAGATACACCCCATTCCGTCGGAAGCCATCACCATGTTTAATACACAGAACGGATTCGCCAGCTTTTTGGTACCAGCCATCCTCGTACTCGTACTCCAGCAAACTCTGTTGTTAGGCATCGGAATGCTGGGTGGGACGGCACGGGAAAGCAATCGGTTCAATAGTTTGGTACCCATCAGCAAACACTTCAACGGGACACTACGCATCGTGATGGGGAAATCATTGACCTATCTCGTACTTTATGTCTTGGTTTGCCTTTGGGTATTAGTTATCGTGCCACGCCTGTTCTCGCTGCCGCAAGTCGGGCAACCGGCTGATGTAGTCCTGTTCATGCTGCCCTATTTGTTGGCTGCAATCTTCTTTGCCATGACGATGTCCGGATTCATGCAGACCCGCGAAGCCCCGATGATGGTGTTCGTCTTTACCTCGCTCATCCTGCTGTTCATCTCCGGCATTTCATGGCCGAAAGAAGCCATCCCGGAGTTCTGGCGGTGGCTGGGATATATCTTCCCCTCGACGGCAGGCATCCAAGGATTCGTGCGCATCAATACGACGGGAGCGACACTGAACGAAGTAGCCCCCGAATATCGGATACTCTGGGTACAAGCCGGAGGATACTTCATAACAGCCTGTTTGGTTTATCGTTACCAAATCATTCGCTGCCGCAAACTGATAGTACAAAGGTATTGGGCACTAAAAAAGATGCGTCATAATATTAAAATTTAACATATATACGAGGCAAAAAACAAAAGATAATCCTACTTTTGCAGCAAATTCATTGTTCAACTAATATTGATGCTATGCAAAACAGACGTGATTTCTTAAAGAAAGCCTCCCTTTTACTTGCCGGAGGAATTGTTGCTCCACAGTTATTATCTTCTTGCGGAGGTAAATCCGCATCTTCTGCTGCCGGCGAAGCAGCTACCGCAGCAGCCAAGGAAGGTGGCAAATACATCGGATTGCAACTCTATTCTCTTCGCGACATGGTGAAGGAAGATGGTATCCAAAAAGTATTGGAAGCAGCTGCCAAGATGGGTTATAAGAACCTCGAAACGGCCAGCTACGACAACGGTAAAATATATGGCTTGGCTCCCGCTGAGTTCAAGAAGATGGTCAACGACTTGGGTATGAAATGTACAAGTGCCCACCTCGGACAAGCCTTCACGAAGGAAAAAGAAGCCGAAGTAATGGCTTGGTGGGACAAAGCTATCGAAGCTCACAACGAATTAGGCGTAAAATACATGGTACAGCCTTGGATGCCGGTGAACGACAAGACGACACTCGACGACCTGAAGATGTATTGCGACTACTTCAACACCGTAGGTTACAAGACAGCAGCCGCCAGCATTTCGTTCGGTTATCACAACCACGACTTCGAGTTCCGCAAGATTGGCGACCAGTTGATTTACGACTTCTTGCTCGACAACGTAAGTCCAAATCATGTATTCTTCGAAATGGATGTATATTGGGTACAGCATGGTGGAGGCGACCCCGTAGCCTATCTGAAGAATCGCCCCTCACAGTTCAAGGCAATCCATATCAAAGACGAAAAGGAAATCGGTGCCAGCGGTACGATGAACTTCAAGCCTATCTTTGACCAAATGTATGCTAACAACATCAAAGATTGGTATGTAGAAGTAGAACAATATACGAATAACAATCCGTTGGAAAGCGTACAGCAGAGCTACGACTTCTTGAATAAGGCAGATTACGTGAAGTAATACTTTTACTTTAAAATACTTTTTTCTCATAACTTAGGCACAAGTTCTCCGGAGCTTGTGCCTTTTTCTTTCGCTCCATTTTCCCTATTCCTGACATGGACAAGAAATCTTAACAAGAAAGAGACGGGGAGAGGGATTTTAACCCCTCCATTCGAGATAACTCTTTATACCTTTCTGTATCTTCTGCTTAAACAAACGAAGGGAGAAAACATATTTGTCTATTTGTAAACACAAGTGGTCAGCAAGAAAAAAAGCCAAATTAGTTCGATGTTTAACTATCACTAAAAAGATGCAAAAAGTAATATTTCCGTCGAATCATGCCCAAAAGTGTGTAATATTGCAGTGCTGAAAAAAGAAAAGGCTATTAATATGGAAGTGATAAGAGGTTATATTTCACAAGTGATCGGTCCGGTTGTAGATATCCATTTCGAGGATAAACAAGACGGACAGACAATCGTTCTACCTCGTATCCATGATGCGATGGAAATAACCCGTCCGAATGGAAAGATTCTGGTAGTAGAAGTGCAACAACACATCGGTGAGAACACCGTCCGCACCGTTGCGATGGATAGCACCGACGGGTTGAGAAGAGGAATGGAAGCCATTTCACACGGAGCGCCTATTACCATGCCGGTAGGCGACCAAGTAAAAGGACGTTTGATGAACGTTACTGGGCAAGTTATCGACGGCATGAACGAGTTGGATCGTACGGGAGCTTTCCCGATACATCGCGAACCTCCGAAGTTCGAAGACCTGAAGACTAGTAAAGAGGTATTGTTTACCGGCATCAAAGTCATCGACCTGCTTGAGCCTTACCTGAAAGGAGGTAAGATTGGTTTGTTCGGTGGTGCAGGTGTAGGAAAGACAGTCCTTATCAAAGAGCTTATCAATAACATCGCGAAGAAGCACAATGGGTTCTCTGTATTTGCTGGCGTCGGTGAACGTACTCGCGAAGGGAACGATTTGCTGCGCGAAATGATTGAATCCGGAGTTATTCGCTACGGTAATGAATTTCTCAAAAGCATGGAAGAAGGCAAGTGGGACTTGTCGAAAGTAGATTTCGAGGAAGTAAAGAAATCGCAGGTAGCTATGGTGTTCGGACAGATGAACGAACCGCCGGGAGCACGTTCTTCCGTAGCACTTTCAGGATTGACCATTGCCGAGTCGTTCCGCGATATGGCTGCTGAAGGAGAAACTAAAGACATTCTGTTCTTCATTGACAATATCTTCCGTTTCACCCAAGCAGGTTCAGAAGTATCAGCCTTACTGGGACGTATGCCTTCGGCCGTAGGTTATCAACCGACATTGGCTACCGAGATGGGTGCTATGCAGGAACGTATTACTTCAACGAAGAAAGGTTCCATTACCTCAGTACAGGCAGTTTATGTTCCCGCCGACGACTTGACAGACCCAGCTCCGGCAACTACTTTCACCCACTTGGATGCAACAACCGTCTTGAGTCGAAAGATTGCCGAATTGGGCATCTATCCGGCAGTGGATCCGCTGGAATCAACATCCCGTATCCTTGACCCGCTCATCGTGGGAAAAGAACATTATGAAACAGCACAACGGGTAAAACAAATCTTGCAACGCAACAAGGAACTGCAAGATATTATCTCTATCCTCGGCATGGAAGAACTTTCTGAAGAAGACAAGATTACCGTAAACCGCGCTCGCCGTGTACAACGTTTCTTGTCTCAACCGTTCTCGGTAGCCGAGCAGTTCACGGGAGTTCCCGGTGTGATGGTTTCTATCGAAGATACTATCCGAGGTTTCAAGATGATCATGGATGGCGAGACCGACCATATTCCGGAACAAGCGTTCTTGAACGTGGGTACCATCGAAGAAGTCATCGAGAAAGGCAAGCGATTGGCAGAACAAGCAAACTAACGACATGAAACTGGAAATTATATCCCCAGAAGGTATCGTTTACCAAGGAGAAACAGAACGTGCTTCTTTCCCCGGCTTAGGCGGTTCGTTCGATGTCCTCCCCCATCACGCTCCCTTGATAGCTGCTTTGCAAAAAGGAGTTATCCGGTTCGAGAAGGAAGGGAAAACTACAGAGCAGCCGGTCGAGAGCGGTTTCGTGGAAGTAAAAAACGATACGCTTTCCGTTTGCATAGAATGAACAACACAATTAAATTGAAATAAGATGAGTGGTAGATTACGAATGAAGTTAATGGCCTTGATTACGTTTGTCAATGTAATCGTCGGCGTAACATTGGGTGGATTGCTCTACACAATCTGGCCGGAGCATTATTTCTGTTGGTATCCCTCCATCCCGCTCTTCTATTGGTTCACAGCCATGGCGATGACATATTTCCTCGACAGCGTGAAGCGGAAGCAGGGCGACGTAACAGTAACGACATTTATGGTTGTTCGCTTTTGCAAATTTGCATTGGCGGTTGTTTTCTTGTGGCTTTATGCTGTCATGGTAGGCGAAAGGCTGAAAGCATTCGGTTTCACGTTGATGCTTTTCTACTTCATCTATCTTGCCATGGAAACGTATTCCATCTATTTATTTGAGAAAAAGAGAATGAAAAGAGAGAAGAATGAACAAAATGAACAGATTCAGAAATAAATATGGCGCATGGTTATTAGCGATGTTGATGGGTTTCTTCTCTTTCAACGGAGCCAAAGCTGCATCATCCGAGGAAGTGGATGTACAAAACATTGTCTTCTCGCATATCCAAGATTCTTATACGTGGCATATTACCGAGTGGGGCGAGACGGAAATAGCTATCCCGCTGCCGGTCATCGTTTGGAGTGAAGACAAAGGTTTGGACATCTTTCTGTCCTCGCAGTTACACGAAGGACAAACCTATCACGGCTACCAAATCGCAGAAGAATGTGATTACGCAGGCAAGATCGTTACGCAAAATGCCAAGGGCGAATGGGTCCGTCCGGTCGATTTGTCGCTGACGAAAGATGTTTGCGCGTTACTTTTAGCGACAGCCCTGCTCTTAGGTATTATCCTGAAAACGGCTTCGTGGTACAAGAAGCATCCGGGCAAAGCTCCGGGCGGATTCGTCGGAATGATTGAAGCTACGGTCATGTATATTGAGGAAGAAGTTATCGCTAAGTCCATCGGTGAAGACTATCGGAAGTTCTCGTCCTACTTGCAGGCGGTCTTCTTCTTTATCCTTATCAATAACTTATTAGGCGTTATCCCTATTTTCCCGGGCGGAGCCAATGTAACGGGGAACATCGCCGTTACGTTCGTATTGGCAGTCTGCACGTTCATTGCGACGAACCTGTTTGGTACGAAGGCTTATTGGAGAGACATCTTCTGGCCGAGGGTGCCTATCTTCCTGAAACTTCCGATACCTATTATGCCGTTCGTGGAGTTCTTCGGGGTATTCACCAAACCGTTTGCCTTGATGATTCGTTTGTTTGCCAACATTATGGCGGGGCATACGATTATCTTGGCGCTGACATGCCTGATATTCATCACAGCTTCTATGGGTGTCATCGTGAATAGCGGAATGACGATTGTCTCTGTCCTATTCTGCATCTTCATGAATTGCCTGGAGTTGTTCGTGGCTTGTCTGCAAGCATATATCTTCACCTTGTTGTCGGCCAATTATATCGGACTGGCGAAAGTGAAGGATTAAAAGTAAATTAAGTAAAAATTAAACAATAGTCGAATTATCATTAAAATTTAAGCGTTATGTTATCAACAGTTTTATTACAAGCAGCAGGAATGGGATTTGCGAAGATGGGTGCCACAATGGGCGCAGGATTAGCTGCTATCGGTGCAGGTATTGGTATCGGTTTAATTGGTAAAGGTGCGGTTGAAGCCATCGGTCGCCAGCCGTCTGCCGCAGGCGATATCCGTACGTCCATGTTGATTATGGCCGCCTTGGTCGAAGGTGTTGCTTTGTTCGCTATCGTGGTTTGTTTCTTGGGCTTGTTCCAGCAATAAAATAACGACTTATGTCTCTACTAACACCAGATTCGGGACTTCTCTTCTGGATGATTCTATCGTTCGGTATCGTGCTGGTGGTCCTCTCTAAATACGGTTTTCCGGTTATCATCAAGGCTGTTGAGCAGCGGAAAGCCTACATCGAGGGGGCTCTGGACTCGGCACGGAAAGCCAACGAGCAACTGGCTAACCTGAAGGCTGAAGGCGAAACGATTATCGCCCAAGCTAAGGAACAGCAGAATGCCATCCTCAAGGAAGCGATGATGACGAAAGAGCAGATTATTGCCGAAGCAAGGCAAAAGGCTGCCGACGAAACGCGCAAGCAACTGGAAGAGGCGACCCGCCGTATCCGCGAAGAGAAGGAAAAAGCTATCCGCGAGGTACGCGCCGAGATTACCGACCTTTCGGTTGCCATCGCCGAAAAAGTAATGAAGGAATCCCTCAACAACGACGACAAACAAAAGCAAGTCATCGATAAGTTGTTGGACGAAGTATCGTTTAGTAAATCATAAATATGGATATTGGAACACTTTCTTTTCGGTACGCAAAAGCCCTCTTTTCGCTGGCGAAGGACAAAGGGTTGGAAGAGCAGGTTTATGAAAACATGAAAATGTTATCCGACTGTTTCCTCCGGGAACGTTCGCTGCAAGAGGCGCTCGTGAATCCGCTCGTGTCCACGGCTGCGAAAGAAAAGCTCCTGGTTACGGCCGGAGGCATCAAAGTGTGTGATTTGTATGTTCGCTTCATCCGTTTGGTACTCGAGCATAAACGCGAAAGTTATCTGCTTTTCTTTGCGCGGTCGTTTATCGACCTTTATCGAAAGGAGAAGAAGATAACCCGTGTACTCTTTACGACTGCCGTACCGACGGACAAGCCTATCGAAGAGCACCTGAAGAAGAAGCTCCGCAAGGAAACGGGCTACACCATCGAGTTCTCCGGGCGTGTGAATCCCGACCTCATCGGTGGCTTCCAGCTACAGATTGGGAACTACCGGCTGGATACCAGCTACGCTTCGCAGTTGCGCAATATCCGAAACCAGTTACTGAACCGATAACGGAGGAAATTCCTCGCGTCCCAAAGAGCGAAGTTTACATCGGCATAGAGGTAAAAATTATGGCTAACAATTAATGAAAGAGAAGTATGACAGATCAAATAAATGTAAGTGAAGTTTCCGCCATCCTGCGCAAAGAGTTGGAGGGTATCAGCACGGATGCCAAACTGGAGGAAGTAGGCACCGTGCTCCAAGTGAGCGACGGCGTAGCCCGCATCTATGGTTTGGATAATGCTGAGGCAAGCGAGTTGCTGCGCTTCGACAATGGCATGGAAGCTATCGTAATGAACTTGGAAGTCGATAACGTGGGTGCCGTCCTCCTGGGACCGACCGACCAAATCGAAGAAGGCGACACCGTGAGACGCACGGGCCGTATCGCTTCCATCCGAGTGAGCGAAGGCATGATTGGCCGCGTCATCGACCCACTGGGCAATCCGCTTGACGGGAAAGGCGAAATCGTCGGCGAGACGTGCGAGATGCCGCTCGAGCGTAAAGCTCCGGGTGTTATCTACCGCCAGCCTGTGAACGAGCCGTTGCAAACGGGTATCAAGGCGGTAGATGCCATGATTCCTATCGGCCGTGGACAGCGCGAGCTGATTATCGGCGACCGCCAGACGGGTAAGACGGCCATCGCCATTGATACGATTATTAACCAACGTAGTTGTTACGAAGCCGGCGACCCGGTCTATTGTATCTATGTAGCTATTGGGCAGAAGGCATCAACCGTAGCTACGTTGGTCAGCACTTTAGAAGAAAAAGGCGCGATGGACTATACGATTGTCGTCAGTGCTACAGCAGCCGACCCGGCAGCCATGCAATATTTCGCCCCGTTTGCCGGAGCCGCCATCGGAGAATATTTCCGCGACACGGGCCGCCATGCCTTGGTGGTTTACGATGACTTGTCGAAGCAGGCTGTTGCCTACCGCGAGGTATCATTGATTCTTCGCCGTCCTTCAGGTCGTGAAGCCTATCCGGGTGATATCTTCTACCTCCACTCCCGTTTGCTCGAACGTGCTGCCAAGATTATTAGCCAGCAAGAAGTAGCGGAGCAGATGAACGACCTGCCGGATAGCTTGAAGGGCAAAGTCAGAGGCGGTGGTTCCTTGACGGCCTTACCGATCATCGAGACGCAGGCCGGCGACGTATCTGCCTACATCCCGACAAACGTCATCTCCATCACCGACGGTCAGATATTCTTGGAAACCGATTTGTTCAACCAAGGAAACCGTCCGGCTATCAATGTCGGTATCTCTGTTTCCCGTGTCGGTGGTAACGCGCAGTTAAAGGCCATGAAGAAAGTGGCCGGCACACTGAAAATTGACCAAGCTCAATACCGCGAACTGGAATCCTTCTCGAAGTTCGGTGGCGATATGGACCCGGTTACCGCTTTCACCATCGACAAAGGGCAAAAGAACACGCGCCTCTTGATACAACCGCAATACAGTCCTATGCCGGTGGCCGAGCAAATCGCCATTCTCTATTGCGGCACCAAGGGCTTGCTGAAAGATATCCCCGTAGAGAAGGTAAGCGAATTTGAAACCGCCTTCCTCCAATCTATGCGTACGTCGCACCAGAAAGATGTCCTCGAGCCACTGGGCAAAGGCATCATCAACGACGAGATTACGAAGATTATCGAAGAAACGGCTAAACAACTTTCAAAATGAAGCGTGGAAAATGAAGAATGAAGAATTTATTCCCCCTTTTGATTCTTCATTCTTCATCCTACATGCTTCCTTTAACCTAATTCATGATTGATTTATGGCTTCTTTAAAAGAAATAAAAGGTCGTATCTCTTCCGTCCGGAGTACCCAGAAGATTACGGCTGCGATGAAGATGGTATCTTCTGCCAAACTGCACCGCACGCAGACTTTGACGGAGAACTCCTTGCGCTATGCCTCCGAGCTGGAAGGAATCCTCAACGGCTTGCTGGCGGCGGGCGATGATATTAGTTCGCCTTTTATCGCTCAACGTCCGGTTCGGACTGTCGCCATCGTAGCTTTTGCCTCCAACAGTGGCTTGTGTGGAGCCTACAACTCCAACGTCTGGAAAAAATTGTCCGAGATGATTCAACACTACGAGGCTGAGCATATCAACGTCCGCCTCTTCCCGGTTGGTAAGAAGATTGCCGACGACTTGCGGCGCGCGGGTTACGATTTCGACAAGCGTTTCATCCAGACGGCCGAGAAACTGACCTACGCCAAGGCTAGCGAATTGGCGGCCGAACTGATGCGCCTCTTCGCCTCGAAAGAAGTGGATAAGGTAGAGCTGCTGTATCATCATTTCAAGAATACGGCGGTGCAAGTAATGACGGATAAAACCTACTTGCCTCTCTCCCTCCAACCCGACAATGGCGGGAAGACGACGGTAGAGGATTTCATCTACGAACCTTCTATCGAACAGCTGCAAGGCATCTTGCTCCCCAAACTCTTGAACCTGACTATCTACACGACATTGCTCGACACGCTGACGGCCGAACACGGTGCACGAATGATGGCTATGCAAGTCGCCGACGACAACGCCAACGACCTTGCGCAAGAGCTTACCCTGCAATACAACAAGAGCCGCCAGCAAGTTATCACCAACGAGCTGTTGGATATTGTTGGAGGCTCCATGAACTAAAAATCTTTACGCATCACGGCTGGACACGAGGGGGAAACTTGTTTATTCCCCCTTGATAATAAAAATATCCTCGTTCTCCCGCTTCATCAGGTATTCTTCGCGGGCAAAACGCTCCAGCCCCTCTTTGTCTGTGTGCAAATCCTTTAGTTTCTTGCTATTAATTTCAATCTCTTTGCGGTAATGCTCGATTTCGTTTTCGAGGCTCCGTATTTTCTCGTCGTAAGTATAACGTTTGTAGAGGCTGCTGTCGCCGGCCGTAAACGTCAGGATTACGAAGACGATGCCGACCACCCAATATTTATTGAGATGCCCAAGATATTTGTTGTATAAGTCTTTTAGTTTTTGCATAGGGTGATGAATTTATTTGAAATCAATTATGTGTTCTTGTTACCCAATTTTCTATTCGTATGCCTGCCAGATTTTTAAAATCCTTCAAGTTTTCTGTTACCATGACCATTCCATAAACAATGGAGGTACAACCTATCAGTAAATCGAAATCATCATCCGCCGGTGTGCCCGCAAAACGCAGTCTCGCTTTCTCCGAGGCATACAAATCAATCGCTTTGCGGATAGGCAAAACTTGTAAAGAAGCAAGCAATTCGTCCAATTTCTGGATACGCTTCGTTAATCCCTGTTTGCGCCCCAACTCTGCGCCATATTTGAGTTCTGCCTCCGTAATTTCCGAGATATAGCAATTTTCAAGGCCGACAATATCTATTTTTCGGTCAATGCCATATTTTCCTCTTAACAGGAATACGCAAATATTTGTATCAAGCAAATACTTATCCATTTTAGAAAGCGATTATGTCGTCTTTGAATCTTCTGCTTGCCTTAATCTCCCGTGCCAACTCATCTGCATCCGGCGAGTCGCCATCTTCCCACACGCCATAAAATTTACTGGCCGAAACCGATTGGGATTTCTCCTTTTCCGCCTCTTCAATTAATTTTTGGCCGAGCCAGAGCTTATTGTCGGCGTTAAGCGACAAAGCCTGTATCATTTGCCATAGATTGCTGCGGTCTAATGAAATTGTTGCGTCCATTTGATTTCCTCCTTCATTTTCTTCCCCGCAAAGTTACGAACATTTGATAGCTTTGCAATCGTTTTGTTGGCGAAGTGAGGGAAAAATTATTGCGTTGCAAGCTGCAGAGTTATTCGCAACACTGTTGCGAGGAGCATTGCAACTTGCAGAGTTATCTGCAACACTGTTGCGAGAGCCGTTGCAACTTGCAGAGTTATTCGCTACAGTGTTGCGAGAGCCGTTGCAGCTTGCAGAGTTATTCGCTACAGTGTTGCGAGAGCCGTTGCAACTTGCAGAGTTATCTGCAACAGTGTTGCGAGAAGCGTTGCAGCTTGCACGATTTCTTTTCGCCCGCGCAAAAGGAATGCGCCGCCACGCTTGTCTTTCCGACGGGAAATAAGTATCTTGCGCCCGAATTTTTCAAAACTATAATGATGGAGAATTTTGCTGCTATTGATTTTGAGACTGCCAACCGCGAGCCGTCGAGCGTCTGTAGCGTCGGCATCGTGGTTGTTCGTGCTGGGGAAATCTGTGATAAGTTTTACTCGCTAATCCGCCCCGAGCCGGAGTATTATTTCTATTGGAATACAAGGGTTCACGGGCTGACGCTGGAAGATACCGCCCGCGCACCCTTGTTTCCCGAGGTGTGGGCCAAGGTAGCGCCCCGCATCGAAGGTCTCCCGCTGGTGGCGCACAACAGTCCGTTCGACGAGGGCTGCCTGCGCGCCGTTTTCCGGACGTATCAGATGGATTATCCCGATTACGAATTTTACTGTACGTGTCGCGCCTCGCGCCGGGTCTTCGGCCGGGAATTGCCCAACCATCAGCTTCAGACGGTGGCGGCGCGCTGCGGCTACGACCTCAAGGCGCATCACCACGCACTGGCCGACGCCGAGGCATGTGCGTGGATAGCAAAAACAATATTATAAAGGTAAAGAACGGAAGGAGGTTAGGATGAAACTTTTGATTATCGAAGACGAAGCCTCGCTGAGCCAGATGATGCAGCGGGCGTTGCAAGAGGCCGGGTTTGTGGTCGAGACGGCACGGACCTGTGCAGAGGCGGAAGAGAAAATCGACTTGTACGAATATGATTGCGTGCTGCTCGACCTGATGCTCCCCGATGGCGACGGGTTCACGTTGCTCCGCCGCCTCTCCGAATTGGGACGGGCGGAACGTGTTATCATCACATCGGCCAAAGGCTCGGTCGAAGACAAGGTGAAAGGGTTGGATCTGGGAGCAGACGATTATCTGCCCAAGCCGTTCCACCTCTCCGAGCTGGTGGCACGGGTACGCAGCCTCGTCCGGCGCGGAAACAAGGGCGCGAAGACTATCGAGGTGGGAAACGTGAGCCTGAACCCCGACGACCGGAGCGCAACGGTGGCCGGACGCACGCTGAATCTTTTACACAAGGAATATCACATCTTGTATTACTTCCTGACGCGCCCGGGCCGCGTGGTGGACAAGCAATCGCTGGCGGAGGCGGTCTGGGGCGACCACGCTGACCAGTCGGACAACTTCAACTATGTGTATCAACAGGTAGCCAATCTGAAACGGAAGCTGCGCGACGCCGGGGCGACTATCCAGATACAGGCGGTCTATGGTTTCGGCTATAAACTGACAGAAAACTGACGGAAGACGATGAGACTGATAGGAAAGATAATGAACCGGATGACGGTGGTGCTGATGGCAACGCTCTTGGCGTGGTGCCTGCTGTTCTACTATGCCATCCAACGGGAAATGATAGACGAAGTGGAAGATTCGCTGGAGCTACAGGCAGAGATGCTGATGATTCGCTACCTGGCGGGCGAGGAAATTCCGCCGCGAGAGATGGGGACGAACAATTCCTACGCCATCATCCCCGTAACCGAAGACTATGCCGCCACCTATCCGCCAATGTCGTTTGAGAGCAAAGACATCTGGGTCCCGCAACGGCACGAGACGGAGCCGGCACGAATCCTCCGGATGATATTCCGCGACAACGAGAACCGTCCGATGCTGCTCGAAATCTCTACGCCGACGTTCGACCAAGATGAGCTACAGCTTGCGATTCTGATTTGGAGCATCGTCTTGTATGCCATCCTGCTTTCTCTTGTCCTGTCAATCAACTGGGGCGTAATCCAGTCGAGCATGAAGCCCCTCTATGCGATGCTCCGCTGGCTCGACAGCTTCGATTTGAAATACAACAACCAGCCGATGCATATCGAGACGAACACGACCGAATTCCGCCGGTTGATAGATGCCGCCAACCGCCTCGTAGTCCGCGTGCAGGAATTATACGACCAGCAACGCCGCTTCGTGGATAACGCAGCTCACGAGATGCAGACACCGCTTGCCGTATGCCTCAACCGCCTGGAAGAATTGCAGCAGCGGAGCGACTTGAACGAAGAACAGCTGGCGGACATCGACAGAGTAAGGCAACCGCTGCGCCGACTGAATCGTCTGCATCGCGATATGCTCCAGCTATCCCGCATCCACAACGGAGCCTATACCGATTGCGAGGAGATAAAGGTCTATCCCCTCCTGAGAGCCATGCAGGAAGATTTCGAAGATATATTTTCGCATAAAGAAATACGGTGTTTAGTCGAGGGAAATACGGAATTATCCGTCAAGATGAATCCTACGCTCGCAGACCTCCTCTTGGGCAACCTTTTCCGCAATGCCTGGCTGCATACGCCGACGGGTGGGGAGATTCGCGTGAAGTTATCGGAAGATACGGTGGTTTTCTCGAATACGGGGAAAGACGCGCTGGATGCCGAGCGGATATTCCAACGCTTCTACCATTCGGCCGCGACGCCGCAATCGTCGGGACTGGGGCTTTCGATATGCGAATCCGTCTGCCGGCAATATGGGTTTCGGCTCGATTATTCTTTTGGCGACGGGATGCACCATTTTACATGCTGCTTAATCCAGTCGTAAATCGAAAGCATCCTTTAATTTCTGGAGATTCGGGTTGATGCTCATCAGATATTCGTATTTCTCGCTGGCGGTATAAGCCAAATGCTTTTCGTTGGTAACCAAAATACGGACGCGCATCTGTATTTTCCCGTTGTGCAATTGCGCACGGAGGAAAGAGAGGATGTCGATGGCGGCATTGGCCAGTTCATCTTGTTGCCCCGGATTATGGACGGCCACTTCGAAGGTAAAATCATCCGCCAAGACCGGCTTGCAATTCAGCATGGTATTTTTCAAATAGACTTTTTTCTCCAGACGGTTGGCAAACTCATCCCATAGTGCCGTCAATTCCTCTTGGGAAAACGAGGCGGCTTGGGCTACTTGCGCCGCTTGAACCGTCGGGCTTTGTGCTTGCGCCTCCTGCTTCTGCGCGGCAATATCCCGGAGCGAAGTCTTCATCGGAGGACGTGCCGTGCGTTTCGGAGCCGTCGTCGGGGGAGCTTGCGGCACCGGAGTCGAAGGTGTTGGCGGGATATTATTCGGCATCTGGGTCGTGATGACCTTTGCAGAAGTCGGTTGGGAGGTTTGAACTGGCTGTGCGGCTTGTTGCGGAGTCGCTATGGGTTCAAGGACGGCTTTTTTTTTATCCGCATCGCCCGTTCCACCGTTCAACTGGCAGAGCTGGATAAGGAGCAGTTCAACCAACAGGCGTTTGTTCCGGCTTGCACGATAATTCAAGTCGCAGGTATTCGCCAAATCGATGGCGCGGAAAAGAAGTGCGTCGGGACAACGCTTGGCCATATCCTTGTAGCGTTCGCGGATGGATGCTCCGACCTCGAAAAGAGGTAAAGTTGATTCATCCTTGCAGACTAACAGGTCGCGGAAGTGGCTTGCCAGTCCGGTTACGATGTTTTGCCCGTCAAAGCCTTTGTTCAGGATTTCGTTGAAAAGCAGCAGAGCCGCGCGGATGTTTCCCGAAAGGATGCAATCGGTCAGACGGAAATAATAATCGTAGTCAAGGACATTGAGATTATCGATAACAGCCTGATACGTGATGTTTCCATTCGTAAAGCTCGCAGCCTGGTCGAATATCGAGAGGGCGTCGCGCATACCGCCGTCGGCTTTCTGGGCAATGACGTTCAAAGCCTCCGGTTCCGTCTGGATATGTTCGCACGAAGCCACATATTGCAAATGCTCGACAATATCCGCTATCGTGATGCGCGAGAAATCATAAATCTGGCAACGAGACAAAATCGTAGGTAACACCTTATGTTTCTCCGTCGTTGCCAAAATGAACAAAGCATGGTGTGGCGGCTCCTCCAGCGTCTTCAAGAAAGCATTGAAGGCGGCGGAACTCAACATGTGCACCTCGTCTATAATAAAAACCTTATATTTTCCGATGGGAGGCGGGATGCGCACTTGGTCAATCAGCGAGCGGATATCATCGACCGAGTTATTCGAAGCCGCATCCAACTCGTGGATATTGTACGACCGCTGTTCGTTGAAAGCCTGGCACGATTCGCATTCGTTGCAAGCCTCACCCTCAGCAGTCGGGTTCAAACAATTAATCGTCTTGGCAAAAATACGGGCACACGAAGTCTTACCCACGCCGCGCGGACCACAAAACAAATAGGCGTGCGCTAATTTATTATTCTGGATAGCGTGCTTTAGCGTAGTAGTCAAAGCCTTTTGTCCTACGACATCGCGGAATGTCGAGGGACGGTATTTTCGTGCCGATACGATGTAATTGTCCATGTCTGCTCTTTCAAACCATTTATAGACGGCAAAGGCGCGAGGATTAACCTTCGCACCTTTGTTTTTGTTATCGCTAAGAATTTACTCTGCTTTCGGAGCTTCTTCCGTTTCGCCCTCCGCCTGTTTTTCTTCTTCGGGGGTGAAATCCGTGATGCCCGCAGCGACGAGGATATTGTACCAGCTAATCAGCTTACGGATATCGCCCGGGTGAACACGGTCGCGGTCGAAATCGGGCAGGACTTCCGCCATGTAAGCATGCAATTCAGCGGGTTTAGCTGCTGAAGGGTTGAAGGAAGCCTTCTCGCCGTTCTCCTTGTTCTTGATATTGGTCAGTACCTCGTGCAAAGGAGCTTCGCCTTCTGTCGTATAGATAGCGATGTCGCCCAACGAGATAACTTTATCATGAGGATAAGCCGGCACCTTGCGCTTGTCGGCCAGAGATTCTACAATTAACATGTTCTTTCCTCGGGAAACTAATCTGAACAATCCCGGTTTCCCCGTGATGGATAAGATAGATTTCAACATAATTGCTATTTCTTTCTTCGAGTTAAACTTTAAAATGAGCTGCAAATTTAGTACAACTTGGGAATAAACAAGCCATACTCCGCCAAAAACTTTTCGACTTGGGGGATTAACGCATGGCAACCATCGTTCTCAATCACGTAGTCGGACTTATCCTTCTTCTCTTCGTCAGGCATTTGGCTGCGTATGCGGCGTTCGATGGCTTCGGCACAAACTCCATCGCGTTCGGCAGCTCTCTGAATCCGGACAGACAGCGGTGCATAGACCATCAATCGAATATCCACAATGCGGTCAAAACCCGACTCGAATAAAATAGCCGACTCAATACCGCACGCAGAGCTTGCCTGCCTCCCAGCCCATCCGAGGAAATCTTTATTTACCTCCGGATGGATGAGTTGGTTCACCCGGAGCAAATTTTCCTTGCATCCGAAGATATGCGAAGCCAAAAGCTGGCGGTTCAAACCTCCCCCCGACTGATAAATCTCGTTACCAAAAAGCTGGATAAGTCCTCTGCGGATAACGGGCGACGTATCGGTCAGCCGCTTGCTCTCCTCGTCTGCAATATAAACAGGCACGCCGAAAAGCGAAAGGAGACGGGAAACGACGGACTTGCCACTGCCGATTCCTCCAGTAATTCCTATTTTAATCATATTGTCAGTATGTTTTTTTCTCCAAAATGTATTCAATCTTCCCTGGATCGAGGGCGTAGGTATGAATCCAATCCGGCTTTTGGGTCAGGTCGATGGATAAGGGTTCGTTGCCGCCCTGCTCCAACTCCTCATACGTGATGTGGATAGCCAAATCCTCTTCGGTCAAGTCTTTGAAACGCGACATAGGCAAATGGCAGGTTACACGAATCTCCGGAGGGAAGATACGGATGGTATAATGAGGCGGGATATGTTCGCAGACGACCGGGATAACCAGCGTCTTCTCGGTATATTCTTCGATGGGGATGATGACCGAGACGCGCCCAGTCTCCATATTCACACCCGGTATCGATTGCAGTTTGATATTGCGAGGAAGCGTTTTGTCGCAATCCAATAGTTCGGTATAGACCGTCTTTACTTCCTGAATCGTATCCAACACCTCTTTCGTTGCATAGATGGTGATATGCGAAGGCGTAATGATAGTCTCGCCAGTCGGCAAAAATCCCGGAAGCGTACGAACTTTGCCATCGAAATGCACCGGCACTTCCTTTTGATAGATGGCACTGTAAGGGAGATTGATTTCTTGAGGTAAAAAGCCAAGCATCGCAGTCGTCGCGAGCAGTTGCTTGGAAATAGTACTGGCAATTTGTTCCCGCGAGACGGAATAAATGCCTTCCTTCGCCGTGATATCTTTCATATCGACCATCACCGGCTGAAAATTACGCTTGAATGTATAGTTCAACAACGCACTCCCCTTATCCTTGACACGCACAATGACCTGCTCCGGCCGCTCTTCCGAAAAAGAGATGGAGGGAGGCACATTCTGGTAGGTTACGGGGATGGAGAGCGTCGTCTCATATTCTTCCTGCAAGCTGAGCAATACCCAGAAGCCGAAAGAGAGAAGAATAAAAGCAGAAAAAATTAAAGCTTCTTTCCATCGCTGCCGACACAAAAAAGCTTTAATTTCCGTAACCGCAGCCTTGAATGTTTGCTTGGATGTTTCAAGCCGGGACATATCCGTCAGGGGTTACACGCTGCCATTATTTCTGTTTGGCGTCTTCCGAAGAGGCAAAGACCGAAGTCTTGTCTATCTGGATATTCACGCCGTTGGCGATTTCAATCATCATGTAAACATCGCCTATTTCCTTAATCTTTCCGTAGATGCCGCCGGCTGTAATCACCTTGTCGCCTACTTTCAGGGCTTCGCGAGCCTTCTGGATTTCTTTTTGTCTCTTTTGCTGCGGGCGAATCATGAAGAAATAGAAGATGGCTACGATTACGACCATCATGATGATACCCGACCACTGATCGCCGCCGCCTGCGGCTTGAAGTAAAATGCTTAATAATTCCATTTGTGTTTCTTTTTACATTAAATTATCCTTGTCGCTTCGTGCGACGCGACAAATGTAAGACATTTAATCTTTAAACAAAAGTTTTTCAGCTTTTAATTCGCCGACAATCGAATCGAGGATGCCATTGATGAAGATTCCGCTCTTCGGCGTGCTATAATATTTCGCCGCGTCGATGTATTCATTGAAGGTAACATTGAGCGGGATTGTCGGGAAGGTCAGGATTTCAGTCAAAGCCACTTGCATGATTATCATATCCATATTGGCGATGCGGTCGGCCTCCCAGTTCTTGATATGGCGGTTGATGCGCTCGCGGAGTTCCTTGCCCTTCAATAACGACTGGCGGAAAAGCTGTACCGCAAAGACTCGGTCTTCATCATCTTTGAACATCGGGAGAAGGGGCTGCTTTGCGCCTGCTGTTTCGTCGAACTTCTTGATCGTCTTCAGCGTAAAGGTTTCTACGATATCAATATCGTCGTTCCAATAGATACTCCGGTCTTCCAAATGCTCCACGAAGTCTTCATTGCCGCAAATCACACGTTTGAAAACGAGACGCCAAAATTCGCGGTCTGTTGCATAACTATCGTCCTGGTTTGCCAAGTATTCAGCATAAACATCCGACGAGAGTATCAAATCGAGTACCCATTTGACAAAATCTTCGTCATTGCTCCACGACAAGCCATATTCCGAGATGTATTTGTTCAGCATTTCATTCTCGGCAAGCTGTGCGGTAAAGCGATTGTCAATCAAACGTGTGTTGGGATTCAAATCTTCTGCCGTCGGCATATATCTATGTTTGCGCACATCCAGATTGCGGCGGTGGAGATTAGTTACTTCGACGATTAGGAGGAGAAGGGCGTTATACAATTCGTACGACTTCTGGAGACTGAACATCAACTCCTTTTCGGTTGTCTTCAGGTCTCCATTTCCGTTTTGATAGTATGAATAAACTATCTGCAAGACTTTAATACGGATTAAATTTCTGTTGATCATCGTTAGAAAGAACTTCTTGTTTTAATTTTAGGCTGCAAAGGTAATAGTTTTTTCGGGATAATTGGGTTATCATCCGAAATTTATTGATAACTTGCCACCCGCTTTATATTTAATGTATAGAAACACGTATTCGATATGAAAAAACAAGCATTTTTATTCCTCCTCGCCTTGGGTGCTTCTCCCCTCTGGGCGCAAGAGGCTTCGGTGTCCGGTCCGGACCAGCAACTGAGGGTAAACGTCTCCGTGGAAAACGGTGCGCCGCTCTACTCGGTAACGTACAAGGGCAAAACCATCCTGGAGCCTTCTCCCCTCGGCTTCGTCGCCAACATCGGCGATTTCAGCCAGGGCATGACGTATGTCGAACAGAAAAAACGGACGATTGAGGAGACTTACACCTTGGACCGCATCAAAAAATCGACCGTAAACTACCACGCCAACGAGCTGACCGTTACGTTCCAAAACGCCGACCGCCAGCCGATGGACGTAACCTTCCGCGTCAGCAACAACGACCTCGCTTTCCGCTACGAACTGCCCCGCTACGGCGATACGGGTAGCATCGTCATCCGTCGCGAGGCTACCGGCTTCGATTTCCCTTCCTATACCACCACGTTTTTAGCTCCGCAAAGCGACCCGATGGTCGGCTGGAAGCGTACAAAGCCCAGTTACGAAGAGGAATATGCTGCTGATGCGCCGCTGACCCAGCGTTCGCAGTTCGGCCATGGTTTCACCTTCCCGTGCTTATTCCGAATCGGCGACGACGGCTGGGCTTTGGTCAGCGAGACCGGTGTGGATTCCCGCTACTGCGCCTCGCGCTTGAGCGATGCCACGGCGGATGGCCTTTTCACCATCGCCTTCCCTATGCCGGAGGAAAACAACGGCAACGGGACGGTCGCCCCGGGTTTCGCCTTGCCGGGCGCGACTCCGTGGCGTACCATCACCGTCGGGGACAATCTGAAGCCGATTGTAGAGACGACCGTCCCCTGGGATGTCGTAACGCCCCGTTTTTCCACCGAGCATACCTATAAATATGGCAAAGGAACGTGGAGCTGGATTGTCTGGCAAGACGCGAGCATCAACTACGACGACCAGGTGCGCTACATCGACCTGGCGGCTGCGATGGATTTCCAATATGTCTTGATTGACAACTGGTGGGATACGAATATCGGCCACGAACGGATGGAGCAACTGGTGGATTATGCTCACGCGAAAAACGTCGATGTCTTCCTCTGGTACAGCTCCAGCGGCTATTGGAACGACATCGTACAGGGCCCGACGAACCGCATGGACAATCCCATCGTGCGTAAACAAGAAATGAAATGGCTGAAAAAAATCGGCGTCAAGGGCATCAAGGTGGATTTCTTCGGCGGAGACAAACAGGAGACTATGCGCCTCTACGAAGCCATCCTCAGCGATGCCGACGACTACGGCCTGATGGTTATCTTCCACGGTTGCACCATCCCGCGCGGCTGGGAGCGGATGTACCCCAACTATGTCGGCAGCGAAGCGGTGCTCGCCTCCGAAAACCTCGTGTTCGACCAGCATTTCGACGACCTCGAGGCTTTCAACGCCTGCCTCCATCCCTTCATACGCAACGCCGTGGGGTGCATGGAGTTCGGCGGCACATTCCTGAACAAACGCTACAACCGCACAAACGATGGCGGGACGACGCGCCGGACGACCGACGTCTTCCAGCTCGCCACGGCCGTTTTGTTCCAAAACCCGATTCAGAATTTCGCCATCACGCCTAACAACCTGACCGACGCGCCCCGCCTGGCCCTCGATTTCCTGAAAGAGGTGCCTACTACATGGGACGAAACAGTGTTCCTCGACGGTTATCCCGGAAAATATTGCGTCCTGGCCCGTCGGCACGGCGACCGTTGGTATATCGCCGGCATCAATGCCCAAAAAGAGCCGTTGAAACTGAAACTCGCCCTGCCGATGCTCCGGGAAGGCGACTGCGTGGCTTTCTATTCGGATACGAAAAGCCGTGAGCCGCAGTTGGAGCAGAAAACGATTCAAAAGCCAGCCGAAACGAGCGTAACCATCCAGCCCGAAGGCGGAATTGTTTTGATAAAGGACTAAAACGCCTCAACGACGGCATCAAGAACTCCGTTGCCACGGCAACGCTACTATGAACGCCGTTCATAACTCCGTTGCCACGGCAATGATGCCATGAACGCCGTTCATAACCCTGTTGCCACGGCAATGACACTATGAACGCCGTTCATAACCCCGTTGCCACAGCAACGGAGCTTTCCCCACCGGTTCATACCTACAAAAATGCGGCAACGCTGCAATATTCCCCCGTCCGCAGCGTTATAAAAAGCGTGAGATATAAAATTCTGTCATTTTATGAAAAAAGGATTCCTCGTTTTATTGTTTTTCGTCCTCGCCATCTCGGGTTGGCACGGCTACGAACGCTGGCAGAAGGAGCAGCAGACCGCTGAACACCTGACGGGCTCGCTCTCGGACATCGCCGAGGAGGTTGTCGCCATTCCGCTCCAGCAACCGGCGGGCGCGGCTCCGATTACCACCGCACGCGACATCCGCAAAGACGGCAACGACCTTTTCCTCATTAGCCGCAATACGCTCTACCATTTCGACCGGCAAGGGAAGTTTATCTCACAGGTTACGCGGCCGGAAGACATCCAGGTGGCGGGCTACGTGATTGATGCGCTCCGGCGACAGGTCATCGTCCTCGGCAACGAGAATGATATCCATTATTATACCTACGAAGGGAAACTTTTGAAGAAAAAGAAGTTGAAGTCCGAGGTCGGGGAAAGGCGAAAGGTGATGTCCGCCCTCCTCTACAACGGCAAAATCTTCACCACGGAGCAGGAAACGCGCCAAGACAAGAAGCAAGGGAAGACGATACTGAGCAACCATGTCGCCGAATATGACCTGGAGTTTACACAGACCGGCGAACGCCGGCTCGTCGCTGCCGAAACCGGACGGGAAAGACTTTTGCCTCCGAGCTACGGCCTCAGGCTCGGCATCCATCCCGACAGCGGACGGCTCTACGCCTACGCGCCGACCGCGCGGCCCGATTTGCTCCTGCGCGACAGCCTTTATCTTGTAAATCATACGGAAGAAACGATGGAGAACAATGCGGAGACGGTTTTGGCCTACCCCCTGAGGATGGGAAGCCGCTATTGGATAGCCTCGTGCCCCGACCCATTTTCGCCGGGTGAAAATTATACGTTTTGCTTCGACTCCATACGCAACGAAGCCTGGAACTTGAAAGACGGGTTCGAGGACGACTTCTATGCGACGGGAAAAATCGCCCGCCTTGCCCCGATGGATGCAGAGAATAAAACATACACTTTCTGCCAGTCGGGTGAGGCCGTTCGGAAGGCTTTTCCCGGTCAGGCAGAAAGTGCGAATGTCGTAGTCTTTATCGTCAAGCTGAAAGCCTGACCTACCTTTTATAATATAGTACCGTTGGCGTCGATACGGATGTTGATATCACGGTCGCCACGTTCCAATTCGATGGCATACCATGTGCCTGAAGGCGATTCTATCAATTCAATATCATCCACCTCGTAGTGCGCATATTGGGAATTAATCGAATTTATAACAACCTCCGGCAAATCGCGGAAGCGGCAGTCTGATTTCGTAAACACCCAATTTTCAGAGCCGTCGAAGTAAACATTTTTCTCGCGGCCGTCGTGCCAGATTTCAATTTCCAGATAACCATCGTCGTAGTCCCGTTCCAAGATGCGGGCACCCGGATAAGTTGATTCGATGAACGTCCGATAGTCCGAGCCTACCACGCCAGGCGTTTCGGGGATATTCGGATTCGGGTCTGTAGTCCCGATGACGGGAGAGGCCGGGGTAATCTGTCCGTCAGTAGCAATATCAATCTTGACATCCCCGTCGCGCGATTCGAGGTCGAAACGATAAAATTCTCCAGATTCAGTCTGGTAGAAATCAATATCGTCGATATGGTAATCGCGGTATTCCGAAGCCTGGAAAGCCTGCGAGATGGCCGACGGGAGGCGGCTCCAACGCACTTCGGTCTTCGTATAAAGCCAAGAGCCGGAAGTATTGAAGAGGACTTCGCGAAGCTGGCCGTCGTCGATGATTTCGATTTCCGTCCGTCCGTCATCCGTATCGATATCGACAATCCGGGCATCAGGATAGTTCGAGGAAATCCAATCCGTTACGCTACCTGTCGGCTGCTTCGGGATAAAATCGGAATAGTCGTAGTTATCACCCAAGCCGGAGATGGATTTCACCAAGACACCGTCTTCGGAATAATAGAGGTCGATATCACGCTCGCCCTGCTCCACTTCGAGGACATAAACCAGTTCCATGCCGTTTCGCAAAACCATATCGATATCATCAATGCGCCAATCAGCATATTCCGAAGCTCCGAAAGCCGTGAGGACAGCCTGCGGAATCGCACTCGAAGCAATATCACACTCGGTCATAGCCCAGTCGCCCAACGTATTATCAAACCACGCCTTGGTGTTCTCATCGTCGCCTTGCGCACCGGAGGGAGAATAGAATTCAGCGATGGCATACTCATTTTTTACTTCCCACTCGATGTTTTTAGCATCGGGATACATCTCGTTGAAGGTCTTCACAACCAATTCAGAAACGCCATTTCGTTGCGGATTGCTTTCATGACGGTCGTCGTCATCACAACTTGCAAAAGCATTCAGGCTGGCAGCCGCTAATAAAAATAATCCAAACTTTTTCATATCTCTTGTCATTTTAAATAATTCTACATGCTTCATTTTTCATTCTCAATTTCAATCAGTCATCCAAATCCGTCAGATAAAAATGTTTGTTATCAAACTTCAATTCCAACGAATTGCTGAGGTCAATCTCATACTCGCGCTTCTTCTTCTCGATAGAAACAATCTTCACCCCCGGATAGTACTCCCGGACATAATCGAGGATAGGCTGCGGAACCAACTCACTTGGCACGGAATGAAACTTAGCATCCACCGTGGTCCATTCCCCCTTTCTGTCGAACTCTAATTTCATCCCATCTGCCAAGATTACCTTATACGTCTTGCTGAAATACTCGATTTCCTTCTCCACAAACGCTATCCGGGAATCCGGGAACCATTCCTTCAGCATCTCCTGAGCCGTCGTTGGCAATTCCTTTACTGATATAGGTTTGCTATAATCTGCCCAAATCGGCGAAGTACCCAGCACGAGAGCCAGCAACATTAACGGCACCAGGCGGACAATGACTGACTTCCATGTCAGGTTTGTCCAATACTCTTTCCATTTCAACACTTTCTTTTCCATCTTTATTCCTCCTTTAATTATTAATTACATCACAAAAGTAGAAGTAGATTTTATAGAGAATTCAAAATCCCAAAAAAATCTACAAAAAATAAGGCGCGAACTCCGAAAAGTCCGCGCCATTCTTTCATCTCTGCTTATATTACGATTGGTTTTACATTTTACGTATCCAAATATTTCGGAAACTTATGGGTTCGCTCGGGTCTCCGTGGCTCTGGAGGATTATAGGTCCTGCTCCGTGCGCCTTAACCTGCGGGAATCCGATCCACTCTGTCGTTCCGAGAATGGTTGTATTATTTTGAAGGACAACACCATTATGTATGACTGTTACCGTAGGATGTGTCCGATACGAACCATCTTCCTTAAACGTCGGTGCGTTGTAAATGATGTCGTAAACATTCCATTCACCCGGTTTACGCATCGCGTTAGCTAAAGGAATGGATTGCTTGTAGATACTACCTGTCATACCATTCACATAAGTCGGATTGTTGTAGCAATCCAATACCTGCACCTCATACATACCTTGCAGGAAGACGCCGCTATTGCCACGCAACTGCGATTCACCTGTAATGTTCTCCGGAACTTGCCATTCGATGTGAAGCTGGAAGTTTTCAAACTTCTGCTTCGTCTGAATATCGCCCTTCGGTTTGTTTACGGTGAAAACGCCGTCGTGTACGTCCCACTCAGCCGGTCCACCCTTCACGCTTTCCCATTGCGAAAGGTCTTTGCCGTCGAAGAGGATGATAGCATCCGAGGGAGCGGTAAATCCACCGTCGGGAAGGACTGCGCCCGGGGTAACAACTGGCGGAACGGGTTCGTAAAACTCAGACATTTCGTGCGTAATACCAGCATATCCCTTGGGCATTACAAACTCCTTTTTTTCTTGTGCATTTGCACATACACATGCAGCGCAAGCCACTGAAGCAAGAGCTACTTTCATCAGATTCTTTTTGTTCATGGTCTAAAGTCTATTATAATTAGCAATAAATACGCGGCAAATATAGCGAAAATATCATCTCTTAGTTCGCTTGCCTATCAAAATGTTTTTGAAAAAAGAGCAACTGGTAGTCTATGGAGTTGTTCCAATAAAACGAATCATGATTCCCTGGCCGTGTAATAAAGTCGTGCTCAATGCCTTGCTCCAACAGTGCGCGATGGAAATTGACGTTTACTTCGTGGAAGAAATCCGATTCGCCGCAGTCGAATATCAGGGACAAAACACCGGGTTTCATCGTGGGGACTAAATTAATGACCGTATGCGTTTCCCAATTCTCGCGGTGCGTTTCTTGGTCCCCCAATTGATCACTCATGTTCCAATTCTTTGGAAAAGGACGGATATCCACGCCCCCACTCGTACTTCCGGCTGCCGAAAATACATCTGAATGGCGGATAGCATTCCACATAGCCCCGTGTCCGCCCATACTTAGACCGGTGATGGCTCGCCCTTTGCGGTCGGCTATCGTGCGGTAATTCGCATCGATAAATGCAACTAATTCTGACGAAATAAAGGTTTCGAAACGGACATCCTTGTTAAGCGGACTATCCCAATACCACGAGTTCTCCCCGTATGGGCATACGAAAATAAAACCTTTCTCATCAGCTATTTCCGGGAGATTTGTTTTTATACCCAACCAAGTCCGTGCATTTCCTCCATGCCCATGCAGGAGATAAACAACCGGACAAGGCTTCTGCTCCGCCTGATCCGGCGAAATAACGATAACTTCGATGCGCTTTTTCATCGAGGGACTTTCGACTTGAAGGGTATCAACACGCGCGGCCTTCATCCCAAAGGAGGCGCAAAAGAAGAGAATTGTTAGAATAAATGTTTTCATATATCAGCTATTTATAATATGTATCGTATGGCATGCCACCAGAGCGGCTGTCTCGGTACGAAGGCGACTCGGTCCGAGCGAGATGGGTTCGAATCCGCAGGCTTGGGCTAAGCGGATTTCCTCAGGACTGAAGTCGCCTTCAGGTCCGATAAGAACTAACGCATTCTCCCCCGGACGACAAGCATGTTGCAGAAGCAGCTTCTCTCCCTCCTCGCAATGGGCGATGAACTTGCGACCCTCAAAGGGGCGACGTACGAATTCAGCGAAACCAACCATGCCCTCCAGTTGCGGGAGGGTTGCCTTTTGCGATTGCTTCATGGCACTTATCAGGATTTTCTCCAGACGGGCTGGCTTAACCTCTTTGCGTTCAGAGAAACGGCAGTTGAGACAGGTGATGGCATCGATGCCAATCTCCGTCGCCTTCTCGACAAACCACTCTGTACGGTCGATGTTCTTGGTTGGTGCGATAGCTATGTGGAGATGGAAGTTCCAAAGAGGCGCGGGCTGCCATTGTTCGACAATTTCAAACGTGCAGTGCTTGGGATGGGCCTGCGTCAAAACGGCGCGATAGAAAGAGCCTTGGCCATCAGTCAGCAAGACTTCAGCCCCTTCGGTAAGGCGCAAGACACGGACACAGTGGGCAGCTTCCTCGTCTGGTAATTCGCAGGAAGTCGCAATTTGAGGAGTATAAAATATCTGCATAGTAAAAAAATATAGATAACTAAAGGTAATTCTTCTTTTCTATCTAATCATCATTCCGACAATGGTTGCCGATAGGATGGCCACTAACATTCCGCCAATCATCGAGCGAAAGCCCAGACGACTAACGATATCCTTCTTCGTAGGAGCCAAGACTCCCAACCCTCCCAGCAAGATGCCTATCGAGGAGATGTTGGCAAAGCCGCACAAGAGATAGGTGGACATAATGACGGACTTCTCCGACATAAACATCCCTGCCTCGCGCCATTGCTGCATCTGCATATAGGCCACAAACTCATTGAGAATAGTCTTCTGCCCCAAAAGGGAACCGACTATCATCATGTCTCCGCTCGGGACTCCGATAAGCCACATAAGCGGAGCTGTAACTAAACCAAGGAGAAACTGGAAAGTCAGCCCCGTCGCCTTGCCTCCAGTCCATTGGGTGATAAGGTCATTCAATCCCGTATAATGCCCGATGAGGTCGCTCAGTATATAATTCAGCAAGGCTACCAGAGCGATGAAGACCAAGAGCATTGCCGCGATATTAACCATCAGTTTGACACCAGTCTGCGTACCAGATGCTATCACACTTAGGACATTCCGCGAATCCGAGTGGGCTTCCTCGCCTCCCTCGGCATCGTGCACCGGCTCCGTCTGTGGGCACATCACTTTAGCCACGACTATCGAACCCGGCACAGCCATGACTGAAGCCGAAAGCAAATGGGTGGCAAAGAGCAACTGAGCTTCCGGGTCGCCGTTACCAAGCAGGCTGACGTATGTACCCATCACCGAGCCGGCGATAGTCGCCATTCCTGCTACCATGACCAGGAATATCTCCGAGCGGTTCATCGTCGGTAGATAATTCTTAATCAAGACTGGCGATTCCGTCATCCCAAGAAAGATATTCCCCGAGACCACCAGTCCCTCTGCCCCGGAAATATTCCGCATGAACTTGCGCAACAACCAAGCCATAGCTCCTACGACCCGCTGGATAATCCCCCAATGATAACAAATAGAGACTAATGCAGAGAAGAAGATTACTATTGGCAGAGAATGGAGCAAGAAGCTGAACCCATTAGCTTTCGAGGCATACGGTCCAAGGAGGAATGCCAGACCCGCCCCGGTAAAATCCATCAACTTAATAAAGACCTTCCCTAAAAGCTGGAAGAACGAACTGACAAACGGGATGTACAACACCGCCAAGGCAAAGAGCACTTGCAAAAAAAGGCCGCCGCCTATCAGCGTCCAATCTATCCGTCGGCGGTCGGAACTAAAAAGATAGGCCACGCCGATAACGACAGCCATCCCGATGATCCCTCTGAGAATATCCAATGCAATCATTTGTCGCGCCGTTTCAATTCATCCTGATAAAGCTTCGCATACTCGTAGTTCTCGTCTTCGACCGCCTCTTCCAGTCGGTCCTCCAAGTCCTCGCGGGTGAGCGAAGCCAGCCACTTCTTCATTGTTTCCTCGTCGTGAATCTGTTCCGGCTCCAAATCCTGAAGAGAAGTGTCTTCCTCATTGTCAGTTTGTTCGAGCGCGACACTACATTCTTGCATGATGTCCTCCGACGTATAGATAGGGCAATCCAAGCGCAAAGCCAAGGCAATGGCATCCGACGTGCGCGAATCCAACTGCACCTCCTGCCCGTTGCCTTCCATCCGAAGCTCGGAATAAAACACCCCGTCCATATATTTATAAATGTACACTTCCTTCAAGACTACCCCAAAAGCCTGGCAAAACGAAACAAACAAATCGTGCGTCAGAGGCCGGGGAGCCACGATATGCTCCAAGGCAATCGCAATCGACTGCGCCTCCGGAGTACCCACAACGACCGGGATGCGGCGGCAACCGTTCACCTCGGCAAGTACCAGCGCGTAAGCTCCGGAATGCATCCGGCTGCTGCTCGTCAGCCCTTGTACCTTAAGTCTAACTTTTGTATTCACTTCGATAGATTTTAATTAAAAACTAAGCGGGACATAGCTGCCCCCGCAAAACCTAACAAAAGTAATCAAAATGCCGGGAAAAAGTCGTTTCATCCGAAGAAAAAATCATTGCCTTGGACGAAAAGTTAAAACAAAGACTTAGTTTTTGAAAACGCAGACTTAGTTTTCAAAAACCAAAGTTTAGTTTTTAAAAACTGAATCTTAGTTTTAAGAATTTCCCGGCAGGAAAAGAAGTATTCCTCCCGAGCCAAGGAAGTATTTCCGGGACATTTTGAAAAAAAAGAAGAAATAATCGGGTTAAAAAGTTTGAATATTAAAGAAATTGCCTATATTTGGGCTTGAAAAATGATAAAAACAGATTTCTAACCAACATGTACTGTCATGGAAGAATCTAAAAAGAAAAGGACACAAGTTGAGAGTGGCGATAAGGAAATCATTTATTCTAAAGCCATTAAAGCCGGGAAAAGGATTTATTACCTGGATGTCAAACGGAATTTGAAGAACGACCTTTTCCTGGCGCTGACCGAAAGCAAGAAAATCCAGGCTAAAGATGATGGGCACATCTCTTTCGAGAAACACAAAATCTTCCTCTACAAAGAAGATTTCGAAAAGTTCATGGAGGGGATGGCGGATGTGATGAACTATATTAAGGAGCACAATGGCTGTTTTCCGGGAGAAGGCGAGGACGACACTTCGGGTGCCGTCAGGCCGGACACCGACGACTGACTGGCGGGCCAAACATCCGCAAGGACTACAAAAGAATAACGAGTTGCTCTTCCGAAAGGAGAGAGGCAACTCGTTACTTTTTTATAAGCCGCTTGCCTCGCAAGGGCTTACTTAATTGCAGTGGCTGGGATTATTCACCCGGATGGATAGCGCCAGTCGGACAAGCGTCTGCGCAAGTTCCACACTCTGTGCACATATCAGGGTTGATGCTGTACTTATCACCTTCTGAAATTGCACCTACCGGGCATTCATCGATACATGTACCACATGCAATACAATCGTCGCTAATTACGTAAGCCATTTTAATAAACGTTTAAATGTTCAACTATTAGTTGGCACAAAAGTAGGGCTTTCTTTGTATTTAAAAAAGTCTTCAAGCAAAATATTTTCTCCGAATATTCCTTTTTTTGCAATATCTTTGCGCCGCTTGCGTTATTAACCTAAAAAGATAAGTTTTGAAACGGATTGCTATTATATTGTATTTGATTTGTTTTGTCTCGTCGATGGCGATGGCACAAAAGGAGAAGGTAAAGAATCTGCCGTATGTAGATAATAAGTTGTTCCATCTGGGATTCTTCGTCGGATTGCATACGCAGGATTTGCTATTGACCCATTCCGGGGTGGTGTCGAACGGGCAGACGTGGTTTGCCGAGATTCCCTCCTATTCTCCGGGCTTCAGCGTGGGGGTTATCGGGGATATGTATCTGAATCCCTACTTCAACCTCCGCATCACGCCGTCCATCCATTTCGGAGACAAAAAATTCGTATTCCGCGAAGAAAGCACGGGCGAGGAATTCGAGACGAATATCCGTTCCAACTACCTGATGATTCCGGTGGATGTCAAATACAGCTCTTTCCGGCTGAACAACTTCCGCCCTTACCTGCTCGCCGGGGTTTATGGAGCTTTCGACTTAGGACGCAAGCGAGGGAACCCGTTGCTGCTGAAAGGAACAGACGTCGGACTGGAAGTCGGTATCGGATGTAATATCTATCTGCCGTTCTTCAAGCTCTGCCCGGAACTGAAGTTTTGCTTCGGCTTGCTTGACGTATTGGAGAAAGACCGTGGAGATATTTCGGGGCAGGAGACCATCAAATATTCCGACGCGCTCTCGAAAGCCACGTCGCGGATGATTGTCCTTACCTTCAATTTTGAATAAACAGACGGATATACATATAAGCAGCAGGGATAGCCAGCATCACGCTATCGAAGCGGTCAAGCATTCCGCCGTGCCCGGGTAATATTTTCCCGGAATCTTTCACACCCAAGGTGCGTTTCAAGAGCGACTCCACCAAATCGCCCCACGTCCCGAAGATAACAATTACGACGGAAAGACCTAACCAATTGTACCATGCTATTTCGCTATCAATGTACGCAAACACTTGAGAAGCCAGCATTGCAAAGACCATTCCCCCGAAGAAGCCTTCCCACGATTTCTTAGGCGAGATGCGTTCAAAGAGGCGGTGCTTTCCGATCATCGAACCGACAAGGAAGGCCCCCGTATCATTCAACCAAATAAAAACGAAGAGGGCAAGCACGAACAGCAGGTTATATTCCGGCGCATGAGTTGCCAACCCCGGACGGATAGCGATAAAGTTCAGCAACGAGAATGAACCGGCGCAATAGATTTGCCCCAGCAACATATAGGCCCAGTTTTCAATGGGGTTCGGTGCTTTCGTATAAAGCTCGCTAATGAATGCATACATTATATATAATAGATAGGGAAGGAAAAACAAGGTTCCGAAGCCCGAGGCACAGAGATACGACGCGACGAACAGATACATCCCCGCCCCCGTACTCACAACCCTTCGCAAGGCCGTATCTTCAAAATGTTTCAACAAGCCGTAGAACTCCCACAGGGAAAGTCCGACTATCACACAAAACAAGAGGGCAAAGGTCTGCGAGCTATAAAAGATTGCGCCCAACAATACCGCCACATAGATTATCCCCGTCAGGGTTCGTTGAATGAAATTGTTCACCTCGTCTATAAAATAAAAAAGGGGCAGGCAAGCCCGCCCCTCGTGTGTTATTCTTTGGATTCTTCTTTTGTTTGTCCGTTCTCGTCGGTTGGCTTTTCGCCGCTATCATCCTTGGAGCCTGCTTGATTTTCTTCCTCCAAGATTTCTTCCGAACGGGAAACCCACGGACGTTTGCCGAAAATGATTTCCACATCTTCCGAATAAATGACTTCACGCTCCAGCAAGACCTCAGCCAACTTATTGTGTCCGGCCGAATGTTCGGTCAGCAACTGTTTGGCACGGCTATATTGCGTATTGATGATGCGCTGGACTTCCTGGTCTATCATCCGAGCCGTCTCTTCGCTATACGGTTTGGTGAAACCCCAGTCCTGACCCGTCGAGTCGTAATAATTCAGGTTAGGCAACTTATCGCTCATACCGAAATAAACCACCATAGCGTAAGCCTGCTTCGTAACGCGCTCCAAATCGTTCGACGCCCCCGTAGAAATACGTCCGAGGAACAATTCTTCCGCTGCACGTCCGCCTAACAAGGCACACATCTCGTCGAGCAACTGTTCGCGCGTCGTAATCTGTCTTTCTTCCGGCAAATACCAAGCTGCGCCCAAGGCTTTTCCACGCGGAACGATGGTAACTTTCACCAACGGATTCGCATGTTCCAAGAACCAGCTCAAGGTAGCGTGTCCAGCCTCGTGGATAGCAATGCTCCGGCGCTCTTCTGCCGTCGTTATCTTTGTCCGGCGTTCCAAACCTCCGACGATACGGTCCACGGCATTCATAAAGTCGTCTTTCTGGACGAACTGTTTGTTATTGCGGGCTGCAATCAAGGCTGCTTCGTTGCAAACATTCGCGATGTCGGCTCCGGAGAATCCCGGAGTCTGGCGAGCCAACAATTCGGTATCCACCGTATCATCTATCTTAATCGGACGAAGGTGCACGGCAAAGATAGCCTTTCGCTCATTCAAGTCCGGCAGTTCCACATGTATCTGACGGTCAAATCGTCCGGCACGAAGTAACGCCTTGTCCAAGATATCCGCCCGGTTCGTGGCCGCAAGGATGATGACGCCACTGTTCGAACCGAAGCCATCCATCTCCGTCAGCAACTGGTTCAAGGTATTCTCCCGTTCATCGTTGCTATTGACATTCACGTTCCGTCCACGGGCTCGTCCGACAGCATCAATCTCGTCGATGAAGACGATACACGGCGCCTTCTCTTTCGCCTGACGGAAAAGGTCGCGGACACGGGAAGCACCGACTCCGACAAACATTTCCACGAAGTCCGAACCGGAAAGCGAGAAGAAAGGCACATCTGCCTCACCCGCCACGGCCTTAGCCAAGAGTGTTTTACCGGTTCCCGGAGGCCCTACAAGCAAAGCTCCCTTCGGAATCTTACCTCCCAATTCGGTATATTTGTTCGGGTTCTTCAGGAAGGCAACAATCTCTTCCACTTCCTGCTTTGCACCGGCCAAACCTGCCACATCTTTGAAGGTAACCTTCTGATCGTTATCCTTATCAAACAATTGCGCCTTTGAGCGGCCAACCGTAAAGACATTGCCCGGCCCCATGCCCGGTCCACCGGACATCCGGCGCATCAAATATACCCAAACCAGCACCAAGAGGATAAGCGGACCGAGGGAAATAATCAGATTCAGGAACGTACTGTCGCCTTCCTCAAAACTTACTTCCGCATCTATCTGGCTTTCCGAAACCAACTTGTCGTAAAAATCAGAGAACTTGTCGGCCGACGGAATCTTCACATAGACATTCAGCGCCTGTCCCGGTCCCGGCATCTCCTGGCGGCTGCGGAAAACTTCCGTGGCCCTTGCCGGCTTCACCGTCGCCTCGACCGTGTTTTTCTGGTTATACACGACCATCTTTTCAAAGACATTTTCCTTTGCCAAGCGCTGGAACTCCGTCCATCCCAACTCTTTTGTCGTTGTCGAGCCGTTGCTCATGTAAAGCGCAATCAGCATGGCAAAGATAAGCCCGTACATCCAATAAAGATTGAACCTGAACATCTTGTTGGGCTTATTCCCGTTGTTGTTGCTATTGTTATCCTTCGGCTGCTGCCGATTGAACAAATCTTTGTTATCCATAGAGAGTATTTAAGAACAATTCAAAAACCGGAAAGCTAATCCAAATTCGGAACCTCCGTTACCTCGGCATCCGCCCAAAGGTTTTCCAAATTATAAAACTTTCGCTTTTCGGGCATGAATATATGTACAAGAACTGTGCCATAATCCATTCCAATCCAAGTCGCCCCTTGCGTCCCGTCTATCGAAAGCGGCTTCTCGCTGGCTTTGCGGTGGGCAAAATCCCAAACGGAATCCGAGAGCGCCGAAACCTGCGAAGGCGAGTTCCCCTCGCCTATCACCATGTATTGGCTTATCGCTCCCGAGAGCTGGGTCATATCAACAATCACAATATTAGAGCCTTTCTTCTCCTGAAGGCCTTCAACAATTGCTTGAACTAATGCTTTTGTTTCTTCCATCTATCTTTTAAGTGTATTTTTAAAGCGCAAATATAGAGGAAATCCGTGGAAATACCGAAAGAAATGCATAGATTAACGAAAACACGCGGCGGAACGCTCCAAAATCGTTTCCACACTCTGGAAAGCCCGACCTACCAGCGTTTTTCATCTTTCGAAGGCTAGAAAAGCAAAAACTTGTTCAGCTTTCCTAATTTCGAGCTTTAGAAAATAACATTTCCCACTAGGTTTTTCATTTTCTACTACTAGAAAGAAAAGAATCTGTTCAGGGTTCTTAAATTCTAATCCTATAAAAGTTAAAACCACATCAGATTTCTCATTTTCGAGATCTATAAAATAAAAAACCTCGCCAAGTTTATCTTTTTCTACATATAGAAAATGAAAAACCTGACGAGGTTCGGCGTTTTCGACCCCTCGAAAAAGAGAAACTTCCGTTCACCGCTATTTTCCGAAGGGCATAAAAACAGAAAAGCCGCTCCAGCGGACGTTGGAGACGGCTTTTCGTTGTTCTACCTGGATTCGAACCAAGACAAACAGGACCAGAATCTGTTGTGCTGCCATTACACCATAGAACAGAATTATGGAAAATCAAGAAAACAGTAAAAGGAAATTTTGTTGTTCTACCTGGATTCGAACCAGGACTAACAGGACCAGAATCTGTTGTGCTACCATTACACCATAGAACAATGTCCAGTGTCAAACTCTCTTGTTTGCGACTGCAAAGATAGGTACTTCTTCCAATTCACCAAAGAAAAAATCATTTTTTTTGCAAGAAAATTTTCAATCCGTTGCCTACGAACGGATTTTCGTCCATCGCCAAAGCTCCCGCAGGGTCGGTTTTTTCCCATACATCAATATCCCGACCCGGTAAATCTTCGCCGAGAGCCATACCGCCGCTACCGAAGTCAGTGCAAGAAGCAAAAGGGAAACAAGGAGCTGCCAGAGAGGGACATCGAAGGCGAGGCGCATCATCATCACCATCGGCGAACTGAATGGCACGAGTGAAGCCCAAAAAGCCAGCGGCCCGTCGGGGTTTTCGATGCCGTAAATCCCGGCATAGAGGCTGAAAAGCATGAGTATCATGATGGGGGTGATGAATTGTTGGCTGTCTTCGGGCTGACTCAGGGCGCTCCCGATGGCTGCGAACAATGCGGCATATAAAACATACCCGCCCACGAAATAAAGCAGGAAGCTGATGATGATTTTCAGCCACGGCAAGGCCAAAAGTTGCTCGAAAGCCATCCGGACTTGCGATTCGGAGGCCAAAGTTACACCGGAAGACAAGGCTCCCGTATCCAGCATGACATCTGTATTTCCTATAAACAACTGTCCGAAGGCCACAATCACTACAGTCAGGATTCCCCAAAGCAAAACTTGGGTCAGGCCGACCAAACCGATACCGATAATCTTTCCCATCATCAGGTCGAAAGGCTTTACCGACGAGACCATCACCTCGATGATGCGGTTCGTCTTCTCTTCCATCACACCCTGCATCACCATCGAGCCGTACATCGTAATAAACATATATATTAATAAGGTAGCCAGTAGGCCCAAGACAGAAGCGACCTCGAAGGAATGTGTCGTAGTGGCCTCGCCCTCATCTCCCCACTTCACGGTCCGGACATGAAACTCCGAGCGGACGACTTGAATCACACGGTCGATATGCGGCACCTCGAACATCTTCAATCGCTCGTCGCGAACAGCATCCGTCAGGGTGCGGTCAATTTGTTCGACCAGCGAACGAGGGACTTGGCGGGAGGAATAGAGGACTGCGGCACCGGAATTCCGGGCCAAATCGTCGGCAATATGCAGAAAAGCGTAGATTTCCTTGTTTTCGCGCTCGCGATACATGGCCATCGAGCCTTCGACGGGCAAAAAGGTGTAAGCCTCCGTACTTTGGAAGAACGGGGCATACTTTCCGGTATCGTCAATGATGGCCACAACGCTATTTTCTTCCTCTCCCAGAGAGGCAAGCCACATCGGGACAAAGACCAAGGCGGCGAAGAGGAAGGGAGTCAAAAGTGTCAGCAAAATAAATGATTTCTTGCAGATGCGGAATGTATATTCACGCTTGATGATGAGTCCGATTTTATGCATAACGCTGAGGTTTATGTTCAGACGAGACTGTCCGGATAAAAATTTCGTGCATCGATGGTATAATCTCCTCGAAAGAGAGGATTTCGTAGTGCGAGGCCAACGCGGAAAGCAATTCGGCATTGCGCACCGAAGGATTCTTCTGTAAAACCAGACGACAGACATCACCCTCTACAACTTGTTCCTCTACCTGAAAAAGTGTATTTATCGGGGAGACCTCTTCCGCAGGCCGTTGTATCGCCACCCGGTAGCGATTGTCCTTAAACTGCTCGCGCACATCGCGGACACTGCCGCTCAAAACGACTTGGGCGTGGTTGATAAGGGCGATATGGTCGCAGAGTTCCTCTACCGAAGCCATGTTGTGCGTCGAGAAGATAATCGTATGGCCTTGCTCCTTGAGGGCCAATATTTCCTGCTTCAATAATTCAGCATTCACCGGGTCGAAACCACTGAAAGGCTCGTCGAAGATGAGTAAGTCCGGTCGGTGAACCACCGTAATGATGAACTGGAGCTTTTGCTGCATTCCCTTGGATAATTCCTCAACGCGACGGTTCCACCACGACAAAATGTCAAAGCGCTCGAACCATTCCTGCAATCTTGTCCGCGCCTCGTGAGCCGAAAGGCCCTTGAGTTGCGCCAGATAGAGGGCTTCGTCCCCTACTTTCATCTTCTTGTACAGTCCTCGTTCCTCGGGAAGATAACCGATACGGGCGACATCCTCGGGACGCGAGAGATGGCCGTCGAAAAAGACCTCGCCGCTATCGGGAGCCGTAATGCGGTTGATGATACGGATGAGCGTTGTCTTCCCCGCACCGTTCGGACCGAGCAAGCCAAAGATTTGACCCTTGGGGACACGGAGGGAAACTCGGTCTAAGGCAAGGTGGGCGCTATACCTCTTGGTTACATTTCTTACTTCTAACATAGAAGCTTACATCTTTAAAACGATTCGTTCACCCAACTCCTTAGAGAGAACGGCCTTGATGTCGTTGAGACGGGTCAGTTCCTTCATCAACTCCATCGCTTGCTCCCAATTTCCTGCAGCCTGCGCTTCTTTCATCTTTCCTAACGTTTCTTTGATTTGACGGATAATGTAAGCGTCTTTCAACGCAAAGATATCGCGGATGACAAGCTGGTCGAGCATATCCTTTTCATCCTCTAACTCGTGGAACTTCGAATGATACTTGCTCAACTGGTACTTCTCGCTTATCAGGTTCGCAGCAAGCTGGCTGACCAATGGGTCGGGATGCGCAAGGAAATAGCGGTGAGCTACGAAGCCTTCGTCTTGACAATGCTCCGCCGCCTCGTCGAGTATCTGCTTGAAAAGCGGATTATAAAACGTCAGATTGTCTTGTTCCAAATCCGACTTGATGTATTCCGCCACCTTCCAACGTACTGGTTCACCGCTTTCTTCATCCACATAGTCATAAAGGAGTTGTTCCCCATAGCGAATGATATAACGTAAGAGGTTGATTTCGTACGCTTCGAAAGGCGAACGTTGGATACGGGGTTGCGAAGTCGGACGCTGCTCCGGTTCGGGTTCTGGAGGTGGCACATCCTGCGGTCCACTCTCCTGAGGCACTTCGTCTGAGGCGGGAGGCGGCGTCGGGAAGTCGGAAGGAGGTTCAGGAACGTCGGCAATCTCCTGCGAAGCCAGTTCCGGAGGATAAACATAATTATTCACCGCATCGTCAGCGAATGCCGGGATATTCGGCCTCGGAGGTTGGCTCTGCGATTGTTCGCGCTTCGTTTCCCGCTTCGAGAGACGTATCTTGTTCACGGCATTCAACAAGACCTGCTCGTCAATCTCCATCGTACTGCTACATTCCCGGATATAGACCGAGCGAGCTATGGTGTCAGGGATAACAGAGATAGTTGATACAATGTCATTGATTAATTGCGAGCGGCGGATAGGGTCGCTGCCCGCTTCTTCCATCAAAAGTTTGGTCTTGAAGCGGATGAAGTCTGTTTCGTTGGCTTTGATATACTCCCCGAACTCCGTCGCGCTATGGCTTCGGGCAAAAGAGTCAGGGTCTTCTCCGTCCGGGAGGAGAAGGACTTTCACGTTCATTCCTTCCTCCAGCAGGAGGTCGATACCTCGGATGGCAGCCTTGATACCTGCGGCATCGCCATCGTAAAGTACCGTAATGTTGTTCGTAAACCTATGGATTAAGCGTATCTGCCCTTGGGTTAATGCTGTGCCGGAAGAAGCGACGACATTTTCCACCCCTGCTTGATGCATGGAGATTACGTCCGTATAACCTTCCACCAGATAGCAACGGTCGGCACGGACTATCGCCTGCTTCGCAAAATATAAGCCATACAGTTCATTACTCTTGTGATAAATCTCGCTCTCGGGCGAATTGACGTACTTCGCGACCTTCGCATCCTTTTCTTTCTTCAGTACACGTCCGCCGAAAGCAACAATCTTTCCACTGAGCGAATGGACGGGGAACATGACACGGCCTCGGAAGCGATCCGTTACGCGCCCATCGTCGTAAGCTATCACCAAACCGGTCTTCTCCAGATATTCTCGCTTATAACCTTTGCGCATAGCTTCTTTATACAACGCATCACGCTCATTCAGGCTATATCCCAACTGGAACTTGCGGATGATGTCTTCCCGGAAACCACGCTCGGCAAAGTAACGCAAGCCGACAGTCCGTCCCTCAATGTGGTTCTGGAGTAGCGAAGAGAAATATTCTCCCGCCCACGTATTAACGATGAGCATACTTTCGCGGTCATTACGCGCCTGCTTCTCTCGCTCGGTCAGCTCCCGCTCGTGTATCTCGATATGATATTTCTTTGCCAACCAGCGAAGGGCATCAAAATAGCTCAACTGTTCGTGCTTCATGATGAAATGCACCGCCGTTCCCCCTTCCCCACAAGCAAAGCACTTGCAGATGTTCTTTGCTGGCGAGACATAAAATGAGGGTGTCTTGTCGGCGTGAAAAGGACATAGCCCCACATAGTTCACCCCGCGCCGGCGCAGGGTTACGAACTCCGACACCACATCGACTATGTTTGCCGCATCAAGAATACGGTCTATCGTTGGCTGGTCTATCATTGGTCTGTTTTTCTTATTCAAAACTCCCTTCCCGAATAGATATTGAATCTACGGGAAGGGAGCTATCAGCTTTATTTAAAGAAAGCTTCCTTTACCTTATCCACATAGTCGAGCTTCTCCCATGTGAAAAGCTCCACGTCGCAAACCACAGGCGATGGATTGTAGCGAGAGGTAAAAACCTTACGCTTCATCTCAGGTTGACGCCCCATGTGTCCGTAAGAAGCAGTCTCGAAATAGATAGGATTGCGAAGTTTGAGACGTTCCTCAATAGCTTTCGGACGCATATCAAAGAGATGGCGCACCTTATCAGCAATCTCGCCATCGCTCATGGGAACGTGCGACTTTCCGAAGGTATTGACGAAGATGTTCACCGGTTCGGCAACTCCAATAGCGTAGGATACTTGCACCAAGACCTCATCTGCGACACCGGCAGCTACCAAATTCTTCGCGATATGGCGTGCGGCATAAGCTGCGGAACGGTCCACTTTCGAGGGGTCTTTGCCGGAGAAAGCACCACCACCATGAGCACCTTTTCCTCCGTATGTATCAACGATTATCTTGCGTCCCGTAAGACCTGTATCTCCGTGGGGACCACCAATGACGAACTTACCCGTCGGGTTCACATAATATTTTACCTTATTATCGAATAATTCCTGGACATGCTCAGGATACTGAGCCTTAACCCGGGGGACAAGAATGTTCTGTACATCGGCAAGGATACGTTTCTGCATTGCCTCGTCCGCTTCTTCTTGAGAAATACCCTTAGGAAGAATGAATTCGTCATGTTGCGTTGAAACAACAATGGTATCAATGCGGAGTGGACGACCGTTATCATCGTATTCAATAGTTACCTGACTCTTCGCATCAGGACGGAGGTATGGCATAATATCCGGCTCACTCTTGCGAATATGAGCCAACTCATAAAGAAGTGAATGAGCAAGGTCGAGAGCAAGAGGCATATAATTTGCCGTCTCATTCGTGGCATAACCGAACATCATGCCTTGATCTCCTGCTCCCTGGTCATAGGGATTCTCGCGTTCGACACCTCGGTTGATGTCTCCGCTCTGTTCGTGGATAGATGAGAAAACGCCGCAGGACTTCGCCTCGAACTGATACTCACTTTTCGTATAACCAATTTCTTCAATCACACGACGGGCAACGTCTTGCACATCGACGTAAGCCCGCGACTTAACTTCTCCAGCCAAGACGACCTGTCCGGTCGTAACAAGGGTTTCGCAAGCTACTTTCGAGTCTGGATCGTAAGCCAGAAACTCGTCAAGCAAAGCATCCGATATTTGGTCGGCTACTTTATCGGGGTGTCCTTCCGACACCGATTCGGAGGTAAATAAATAACTCATTTCGATGAATTAATAATTAATATGTAAAAACTTAAACAGAAAGGGATAAACAGCTTGCCCGGCAAGGCTCACGATGAGAAAGAGGATGTTTTTAGCATTTTTTCCCGTGGTTGCAAGCAATACAAATCTATCCACGCTTTCATTTCGGGCGCAAAGATAAAAAGAAATAACACTCGGCGGCATACCGAAGTGCTTATTTTTTCTTTTTTGTGTTGCGCAAAGCTTTTTTCAATTTGAAACCGGCCTTGTGTTTTGCCGAACCTGAACCGTGTGTTCCTCGAAGGAAATCGGACAACTTCGGACGGCGCTCGCCAGTCTCTTCTTTGGCTTTTTTCTTGAATACCTGGCCACCACCGGTCAGGATACGTTCCAACTCATTCATATTTTATACCTTAATATTATTAGACATATCGGAGTGGGAAAATCATAAACAGAAGTTTTCGTCAACCAGCATTTTCGCTCTCAAGCAGGTCTGAGAGGGCCTTCATTGTTTTTCCCAACACAGGGTGAACTACCTCCGGGGCAATTTCAGCCATTGGGGTCATCACAAACGCGCGACGATGCATCAGCGGATGGGGAATTTGTAGGCCGGGCTGGTCGATGACCTCCTCTCCATAGAGCAGGAGGTCAATATCTATCAGCCGGTCGTGATAAACGCTGTCAGTCTTCGCCGTTCGCCCCAATTCACACTCCACCTCTTGAGTGAGGCGGAGCAAGTCGAGGGGAGCGAGCGTTGTCTCAAGCATCAAGGCCGCATTAAGAAACGAATGTTCCGACTCGAAACCCCAAGGTTCAGTCTCATAAAACGAAGAAATTGCACCAACTTCACCAGCTCGCTCCGCAAGCAGGGCGGCAGCGGTAACGAGATTCCGACGTTTGTTACCGAGGTTGGACCCTAATGCAATATAGACCTGCATACGTTTCCTTTAGATGATAAGCATAGCATCTCCGTATGCCCCGAATTTATAACCTTCTTTCAGTGCAACTTCATAGGCTTCCATCGTTAGTTCGTAACCGCCAAAAGACGCAGTCATCATCAATAACGTAGAAAGCGGGAGGTGAAAGTTAGTTACCATGCTGGTTGCTACCGTGAAATCATAGGGCGGGAAGATAAATTTATTAGTCCAGCCCTCATATTCCTTCAAGTGTCCATCGGTGCTGACCGCAGTTTCAATGGCACGCATGACAGAAGTACCCACCGCACAAACCTGATTGCCTTCGTCCTTGGCGCGATTCACGGTATTGACCATTTCAGTGTCAACGAACATCTGTTCCGAGTCCATTTTATGCTTAGTCAAATCCTCAACATCGATTTCGCGGAAATTTCCGAGCCCACAATGCAACGTCAAGAAGGCAAAGCGGCAATCTTTGATTTCCAAACGCTTCATTAATTCGCGGCTAAAGTGGAAACCGGCAGCCGGTGCAACAACAGCCCCTTCCTCCGAGGCGAAGATATTCTGATAACGTTCCACATCGTCCGGCTCGGCAGGTCGGTCAATGTATTTCGGCAGCGGAGTTTCTCCCAAGGCATAAAGCGAGCGTTTGAAATCATCATGATTCCCATCATACAGGAAACGTAAGGTTCGCCCACGCGACGTAGTATTGTCAATCACCTCAGCGACCATCGAATCATCTTCTCCAAAATACAACTTATTGCCAATACGGATTTTCCGTGCCGGATCGACAAGGACATCCCAAAGACGCAGGTCGGGATTTAGCTCGCGAAGAAGAAAAACCTCGATGCGGGCACCTGTCTTCTCCTTGTTACCGTAGAGGCGAGCGGGAAAGACGCGGGTATTGTTGAAGATGAACACGTCGTCCTTGCCAAAATAGTTCAAGATGTCTTTGAAAACGTGGTGTTCGAATGTTCCGGTCTTCCGATTGACCACCAACATACGAGATTCATCGCGATTTTTGGCTGGATACAACGCAATTTGTTCTTTAGGCAGATTAAATTTGAATTTTGATAATTTCATAATTACACGACCTCCTTTGTTTCTTATATACTTTTATTTTTCCTCATTTATCCTAATCTCTTTCGCGTCGCACGGAATTTCTCGGTCGAGGAAAGCATCGATTTCTTCCGGCGTCATACATTTATCTAAGGTAATATCGCCTATCCGCGTGCGTTCTAAGGCGATAAGGTGAGCTCCCGAATTGAGTGCCTGACCTATGTCGCGAGCCAGCGCACGAATATAGGTTCCTTTGCTGCAAACTACCCGGATTTTCAGAATTGGTAGGGAGCAGTCAAGCAACTCCAACTCATCAATAATCAACGTCTTTGACTTGAGTGGAACATCCTTTCCCTGCCGCGCCAGTTCGTAGGCCCGCTTCCCTTCAATCTTGCAGGCCGAAAAAACTGGCGGCACTTGCTGAATCTCACCTATGAATGTAGGCAAGACCTGCTCGACCAGTTCGCGGGTAATATGCTCGGTAGGATAAGTTGCATCAACCTCTTTTTCCAAGTCAAAAGAAGGAGTTGTTTCGCCAAGTTTGAGCGTGGCGACGTATTCTTTCGTCTGATACTGGAATTCATCAATTCGTTTGGTAGCCCGACCGGTACAGAGAATCATGACCCCCGTGGCGAGGGGGTCTAAAGTACCAGCGTGCCCCACTTTTATCTTCTTCACACCCAAACGGCGGGACAATTTGTAGCGGAACTTGTTCACCAAATCGAATGATGTCCAGCCAAGCGGTTTATTGAAATAAATGACTTCTCCTGCTAAAAAATCCATCAGACGATTTGCAAATTATAGCCTAACAATAACATCACCAAGATGATTCCGCCCACAATGATGCGGTAATATCCGAAAGCCTTGAAACCGTACTTCGTAACGAAGCCAATGAAAAACTTGATAGCCAATAACGCCACGATGAAGGCAACCACGTTTCCGATAATCAACACGCCGATATTCTCACGCAAAACTTCCGTCCCGTTTGGTTCAAGGAATAGTTTTAGCATTTTATAAGCCGTGGCAGCAAACATAGTCGGTACCGCAAGGAAGAAGGAGAACTCTGCCGCCGCTTTTCTCGACAAACGCTGCGCCATACCGCCCACGATGGTTGCCATCGAACGAGATACGCCCGGAATCATTGCAATACACTGGAAGAGACCAATGATGAAAGCGCGTTTCTCAGTCATCCGGTCTTGAGGATCGGGATGATTAAATATCTTATCGACAAACAACATGAAGATACCGCCGATTACCAGCATGATGGCTACAATCCAAACACTCTCCAGCATGGAATCAATCAAATCGCTAAATAAAAGGCCGAAGATTGCCGCCGGGATGAAAGCGACCAACAGTTTCCAATAAAAATCAAACTTATACAGGAAACTTTTCAAGTCCGTTACCTTCCCTGGATTCAAGCGGAAAAAGCGTTTCCAATACAAACAAACCACAGAGAGGATAGCACCGAACTGGATAATCACCGTGAAGGCTTTTACGAAGTCCGTACTCTCTACCCCCAGCAGATTCTGTGTAATAATCATGTGTCCCGTCGAAGATACGGGCAAAAACTCTGTTAATCCCTCCACAATCGCTATCAGGATAGCTTCAATCGTATTCATGCGTTATGCTTCTTTATCTTTGTTTTTCTTTAAAATACCCACAATCATCAGGATAAAACCAATCACGGTGATTACCGGTGCGACCACGATGCGTTGCGTGTCGAAAATAGCGGGATTGAACGATACGCCGTCGCTCGAACCTCCTCCGCTCATCAACGAGAAGCCGATGATAATCAATACCACCGAAACAGCTATCCAAAGGAAGTTATCTTTCCCGAATGCAAAATCTCTGTTACTCATCTTTTGTTTCTATTTGTTTCGTTAAATGTAATATAATCGATCAATGTTCATCCGTAAGTATTTGTTCACGGCTATGATAGTCGCCACGGCTGAAAGTAAGATGCCGAGAATCAAGACCAGGACAAAGACGACAAGCAATGTCTTCATATCCAAGATTTGGATGAAGCCCGTCAGCTCCGATTGCAAATAATACAGGAAGCCGCTCAACATCCCGATGGCCAATAAAGAGGCAATCACCCCGCTTACCATATTATAATAGACAAACGGCCGTCGGATAAAGCCCGGTGTCGCCCCCACCAGCTTCATCGTATGGATAAGAAAACGCTTGGAGTATATCAGCAAACGAATCGTATTGCCTATCAAAACAAAGGATATCGCCATCAGCATGGCGGCCAGGACAAGCAATATCAATCCGATGCGCTGCATGTTGTTGTGAACCATCTCCATCATATCTTTCCGGTAAAGCAAGTCGGAAACGGAGGTATATTGTTTGATGTAATGCTCTATCTTCGGCAGGCTGTCCGGATTGGCATAGTCCGAACGCAGGCGGACTTCGATGGAGGCTTTCAGCGGATTAAAGCCGAGGAAGGTTTCCGGATTCTCGCCCAATTCTTCTTCCAGTTCCTTCACGGCTTGTTCCTTTGAAATGTATTCGGTGGATTTGATAAAGGGGAGCGCATCGAGTTTCTTCTGCATCTTCTTGATGTCCGCCTCCCGCTGGTTGTCTTTTAAGACGATAGAGAAGGTAATGTTTTCCTTGACATAAACGGAGAGCTTGTTGCCCAGCAATCCCATCAGGCAAATCAAGCCCAACAAGAAAAGCACCAGCGCGATGCTGATGACCGAGGTGAGCCGCGAATGGAAAAAGGTAACCGACCTAACTTTATATTTTTCAGCCATCTGACGTTTTCTAATTAACAATTTCTCCTTCGGGCTCCCTCTTTTTGGAACGGATTTAGCCCAATTTTGGTGCAAAGAAACAAATAAATCCTGCGGAACGCATCCTTTTTACGATTCTTTAACCAGTTAATCCTTTTTATGTCGTACCTTTGTCGCAAAAACTTTTTTACCATGAAACGTTTTAAATTAACAACCCTCCTGCTCGCCCTTTTTCTCTTGGCGGGCTGTTCAAGTGTTCCGCTGACGGGGCGGAAACAAGTTCTTTTGGTGTCGGATAGCGAAGTTTTGTCTTCCAGCCTGACGCAATACAACGATTATATCAAGACGGCGAAGAAATCGACGAATACAACACAGACGGCTATGGTCGTGCGTGTCGGAAAAAAGATCGCAGCTGCCACGGAAGCCTACTTGAAGGCTAACGGTATGTCGTCGGAAATCAAAAACTTCGCCTGGGAGTTCAACCTCGTGCAGGATGCCCAGGTCAATGCGTTCTGTATGCCTGGCGGCAAGATTGTGGTCTATGAGGGACTGATGAAACTGGTTTCCTCCGACGACGAACTGGCGGTCGTCATCGGTCATGAAGTTGCCCACGCGGTCGCCAAGCATAGCAACGAGCGCATGAGCCAACAAGTCATGGCGCAATACGGGGCCGCTATCCTTGGTGCAGTAGTCAGCGACAAAAGTGCGGCGGTCCAGAAGGCTGCCGAGACGGTTTACGGCATCGGTGCGCAATACGGGGTGATGCTTCCGTTCTCCCGCAAGCACGAATCGGAGGCGGACTACATGGGTCTGGTATTTATGACGATGGCGGGATACAATCCGGACGTTGCCGTGGGCTTCTGGCAAAAAATGTCGGCGGGCAGCGGTGGTTCTGTCCCGGAATTCATGAGTACACACCCGAGCGATGCGACTCGTATTGCCGATATCGAGAAGGAACTACCGGGCATCAAGGCTAAATATCAGAAATAAACCATTCATTTAACCCTTTAATCACATTATCCTATGATTTTACAACGACATCTGCTCCCCCTGGGCCTTGTCGCCGCAGCGGGAGCTTGCCCTTCGCTCCTCCAGGCGGCGAATGCGGAGGAACGACCGAACATTATCCTCATCCTCGTGGACGATATGGGTTATTCCGACTTGGGTATCTACGGCTCGGAGATTGAGACGCCGAACCTCGACCGCCTCGCCCAGGAAGGCATCCGTTTCCGCGAATTTTACAACAACTCCATCAGTGCCCCGACCCGTGCCTCGCTGATTACTGGCCAATATTCCCACTGCGCAGGCATCGGTTACTTCAATGTCAATCTCGGACAACCGGGCTATCAGGGTTTCCTGAATCGCGAATCGCTGACTTTCGGCGAGGTGCTGCGCGAAGCGGGTTACAGCACCTTCCTCAGCGGGAAATGGCACGTGGGCAACGATAGTATCTGCTGGCCTGCCCAGCGTGGCTTCGACCGTTCGTATGGTTTCATCGACGGAGCGAGCAATTATTACGATGCCGGGGAATATGCCTCGGAGAATGCCGCGAACTTTGGCGATAGGGTCCCGCTCGTCAAGGATAATCAGCGGACGCAGCTCGAACTGGGGCGTTACCTCACGGACGCTATCACGGACAATGCCCTCGAATTCATCGACCAGCGCGACGACAAGCGTCCTTTCTTCCTCTACCTGGCTTTCAACGCTCCGCATTGGCCGCTCCAGGCGCCTGCCGAGGAGATTGCGAAGTATAAGGGTCGGTATGCGAAGGGTTGGGATGTCCTTCGCGAGGAGCGTATCGCCCGCCAGCGCGAACTGGGGATTGTCCTCCCGGAACAAACCATCGCCGAGCGCGACGAGAAGGTTCCGCTCTGGGAGAATCTGACGTACGAGCAAAAGGAATTGTGGCAACGCAAGATGGAAGTCTATGCCGCGATGGTCAGCCGCATGGACTACAGCGTCGGGCGACTCATCGAGAAGCTGAAGGAGGCTGGCGAGTACGACAACACCCTCATCCTCTTCCTGTCGGACAATGGCGCCGAGGGCGGCTACCATTCCATGTTCCAAAAGCGTCCGCGCAACGCGGGACCTATCGGTTCTGCCGGCTCGTGGGACTATCAGGAACAGCCATGGGCCTATCTATCGGTTACGCCGCTCCGTCAGTACAAGGATGATTTCCATGAAGGGGGCTTCTGCACCTCTTTCATCGCGTGGTATCCGAAGCGTATCCCGCAGGGGAAACTTGTCCAGGGGACCGGGCACATCATAGACATTGCCCCGACACTTTACGAGCTGGCTGATGCTCGCTATCCCAAAGAATATAAAGGCCACGACATCCAAGCCCTCCCCGGCCGCTCGCTCTGGCCTGTCCTCAACGGGAAAGCCGAGACGGTCTCTCGCGACGAGCCACTCTTCTGGGAACGTGCCGGCAACCGGGCCGTCCGCTCCGGCAAATGGAAACTGGTTTCCTCCTACCCGAGCCTGAAATGGGAACTCTACGACCTCGAAGCCGACCGTGGCGAGACCCGCGACGTCTCCGCCGACCATCCCGACATCGTCAATCGCCTCTCTGCCCAATATTTCGAGTGGGCGAAGACGCATCAGGTTGTCGATTATGACAGGATTAAGCCGAAGAGGGAAATCAGAGTTTCGGCGAGATAAATCTTTTTAATTGACAATTGAGAATTGACAATGGACAATTAGGTTGATGGGCATAAGTCGGCAATTTATTGTCAGGCCATGCATAACTCATTATGCATAACCCGGCGTTTCAACGCCGGGATTATCAGCCTCAAAAGACAACCCGTTGCGGGGTTTAAACCCCGCAACGGGAGAGGGAGGGGCGCATTGAACCCGGCAATAAATTGCCGGGCTAAACATGAGGTTTCGCGGTTTCCTACAATAAATTACTGTGTTATGCCTAATTGTCCATTGTCAATTCTCAATTGTCAATTTTTTACATCAACAGCGAGCTGTCCCCATAGCTCAAAAACCGAAACCCGTTCGCCAAGGCATAATCATAGATGCTCCGCCAATCCCCTTTCACAAACGCCGATATCAGCAGCAACAAGGTGCTCTTCGGTTGATGGAAATTCGTGATCATCCCCCGCACGATGTGGAAGTCATAGCCCGGGGCGATGATGATCTGCGTCGCGCTGACCAGCGCCTCCAGCCCGTGCCTGTCCAGATAATCCAAAATGTTTTGCAGCGCATCGTGGGCGGAGAGCTGATTATGCCCCGCGTCGTAGGGATACCACTGTTTCACCACCAGCTCGTCGCTTGAGGCGTCTTTGTTGTCCGCGAGGATGACGCCCATGTAGTACAGGCTCTCCAGCGTGCGGACGGAGGTCGTCCCGACGGCAATGATGTGCCCCAACTTCTGCTGGATGTTCGCTATCGTGCTCCGTTTCACCGAGATATATTCCGTATGCATCTCGTGCCCCTCGATGGTCTCGCTCTTCACGGGCTTGAAGGTCCCTGCCCCGACGTGGAGCGTTACCTCCTCGCGCCGGATGCCGCGCCGGTCGATGTCGGCCAGAACTTCGGGCGTGAAGTGCAGACCCGCCGTGGGTGCGGCGACCGAACCTTTTATCTTCGAATAGACCGTCTGGTAGGTCGTCAGGTCGCTCTTCTCGGTCTCGCGGTGCAGGTAGGGCGGGATGGGCAAGACACCGGCGGCGTCGAGCAGGTCCGCGAAGGTGAATCGCTCGTCGTCCCACGTGAAGTCGATGCGGTGGCTGTCGCCGTGGCTCTCCTTCCGCTCGGCGCGGAGGACGACGGGTGTGCCCTGCACCTCGACGGTCTTCTCCAGCATGCCCTCCTTCCATTTTTTCAGGTTTCCGACGAGGCAAATCCAGCTACAGCCCTTGGTTTGCTGGAAAATCTGCGCATAGTCGCGCGGCAGGTGCGGTTCGAGGCAAAAGACCTCGATGCGGGCACCGGTCGGCTTCTGGAAGAGGAGGCGCGCTTGGATAACCCGCGTGTTGTTATATACCAGCAGCGCATCCTGCGGCAGATATTCGCCGACGTGCTTAAACTGGCTCTCTTCGATGGCTCCCTGCCGGTAAACCAGCAGCTTGGACTCGTCTCGCTTCGGGAGCGGGAACTTGGCTATCCGCTCGTCGGGCAGTGGGTAGTCGTATTCTTCGATTCTTATCTCTTTCGTGTTGTACATCTTTATCGTTTTTTCTGAATAAACCTTATAATTAATCACTTGATGATGTGAAAATCATCACATAGCTTCCAACTTGACCACTTTTACATGAAGAAGTTGTAAAATTGGAACCAATTTCTCTACTTCCACACGGAGAAGTACTCAATTTGCTACCAAATTTACCACTTGTTTTGAGAGAAGTGATAAATTTCACATGAAAATTACCACTTGTTTCAAGTAAAGTGATAAATTTCGAAAGAAAATTACCACTTTCTTCGAGCAAAGTGATAAATTTCATACGAAAATTACCACTTGTAACGATGAAAGTGGTATTTTTCATATTAAAAGGAAGACTTTCACGCTTCGAAGAAGGGCGCGAAGCCCCCGGAGCCGAACAGCATTGAATCCGCGTCATCCGTGTCATCCGCGTCCCCCTCCTTCGCAGCATCAAACTCTCACACCGGCTCCCCGAAGAGCGTCGCCGAGCTTGCCCGGACGATGCGCACGCGGATGAACTGCCCGATATGGAAGTCCTTCTTGTCGAAAATAACCACTTTGTTCTGGCTCGTCCGCCCGAAGAGCTGCTCGCGCGAGCGTTTGGAGAAGCCCTCGACCAAGACCTCGAACTCCTTGCCGACGTCGCGCAGGTTGCTCTCCTCCGAAAGCTGGTTCTGGAGGTCGATCATCCGCTGGAGGCGCTGGATTTTCACCTCCTCGGGCACGTCGTCGGGCAGGTTCTTGGCCGCGTACGTCCCTGGGCGCTCGGAGTACTTGAACATGTAGGCGCTGTCGTAGCCCACCTCGCGCATGAGCGACAACGTTTCTTCAAAATCCTCCTCCGTCTCGGAGTGGAAGCCGCAGAAGAGGTCGGTCGAGATGGCACAGTCCGGGAGGATGCGCCGGATGGCGGCGATGCGGTCGAGATACCACTCGCGGGTGTACTTGCGGTTCATAATCCGGAGGATACGTGAGCTGCCGGACTGCGCCGGGAGGTGGATGTAGCGGCAGAGGTTGGGGTGCGAGGCCATGACGCGGAGGGTGTCGTCGCTCATATCCTTCGGGTGGGAGGTTACGAAGCGGACGCGCATCTCGGGGACGGCCTCGGCGACGCGCTTCAGGAGTTCGGGGAAATCCACCCGGTCGCCGCCGTCGCTCTCGAAGAAATAGGAGTTCACATTCTGCCCGAGGAGCGTAACCTCGCGGAAGCCCTTGTCGCGCATGTCGCGTATTTCCTTTAATATACTATAGACATCGCGGCTGCGCTCCCTGCCGCGCGTGTAGGGCACGATGCAGTAGGTGCAGAAGTTGTTGCACCCGCGCATGATGGAGACGAAGCCGGAGATGTGGACGCCAGGGAGCTTGAGGGGCAAGACCTCGCGGTAAGTCTCGGTCGTGGAAAGCTCGACGTTGATGGCCTTCTCGCCCTGCTCGGCTGCGGCGATGAGGTTGGGAAGGTCCATGTAGGAATCCGGGCCGGCGACGAGGTTCACGTGGTGCTCGTCGAGGAGCTTCTCCTTGACGCGCTCGGCCATGCAGCCGAGGACGCCGACGATGAGGTCCTTCTTGTGCTTCCTCAAGGAATGGAAATACTGGAGGCGGCTGTAGATTTTCTGCTCGGCGTTGTCGCGGACGGAGCAAGTGTTGACGAAGATGGCGTCGGCATCGGCGATGACGTCCGTCATTTCGTAGCCGGCCATCTTCATGATGGAGGCGACGACTTCGCTGTCGGCGACGTTCATCTGGCAGCCGTAGGTTTCGATGTACAATTTCTTTTCATCACTCTTGGCAGTGGATTTTAAGTCCGCTGCGGCCTGTTTTTCTGTCATAATCTTGAATAAAAGTTAAAAATAAACGAATATCTAATTTTTTTCTCGAAAATATTTGGTCAGTCCAAATAAATGGTGCACCTTTGCATCGAACAAAAAAAACGTAAATTTTTTCATAGTTAAGGTTTTGGTTAATAATAGTAGGAGGTGGCTGTGAAGTTACCTCCTATTAGTTTTATATCCCCTCGTCTTCTTCCCTGATTGATTATTTCTTGAAATATTTGCTGCATATCTTTGTATAATACCTGAATATCCTCTAAATTTGGCTGCAAAAATACGAAAAAGTTATGGATTACTTCGGAAATTTATTCTTCATTGCCCTCCTCGTGATGTTCGCCATTGGTAGTTACTTGACCTCCAAAGCACAAAAAGCCGAGGCGCAGAAAATGAACAAGCCCCAAACAGACGCAGAGGAGCTCCCGGCCGAAGAAATGGAGCCGATGACTGAGGTGGAGCCGGTCCCGCAGCCCGTCCCGCCGGTCGCCGTACCCCGGAAGAGCAAGCGGAAGGCTGCGGCCAAGGTCGTCGCCCCTACTCCGCCGCACACGCCGCCGCACCACAGCAGCCAACTGAAGGAGAAGCAGAAGGTGGAGACGAATCTCCAGCCGGAGAAGGAGCCGGAGGGGATCAACCTCGCGCTCGACTTGGACGACATGAAGAAAGCTGTCATCTATTCGGAAATCTTAAATAGAAAATATTCATGAAAATACGAAATCAACTCATCATGCTGGCGATGCTGACCGTAGGAATCGCATTGCCTTTGTCTGCACAACAGGGAACAGTCAATCCCGCAGAAGACTACACCGAACTACCCGACCCGAAGCCGGGCGATACGCCGGAAACTTGGCGAGCAAAGGTGAAAGGGAACCATTTTACCTGGGCTTCCATCGATGTCCGCTATCCGAAGCATACCGTTCCGGATGTCCGCACGGAGAAAACGTGGAGCGGGACAGGTTGGAAAGGGGAACGCATCCATGCCCAGGCGCTCTTTTACGCGGATGCGGATGTCAAACAAGCCCGGCTGGAGGTATCGGACCTGAGAAAGGGAAAAGATGTGATACCGGCTTCGGCGCTGACACCGGGTTTTGTTCGCTACGTGATGACAGACGAGCTGAACAAAGACGGAAAGAGCGGTTGCGGCGAAAGACCCGACAAATCGCAATGGGATTCATCGCTGGTGGCCGACGCGATAGATATTATTAAGGTAAGAGATATTGCCGCTTGCAGTGTCCAACCGGTTTGGCTGAAAGTTCAGATTCCTGCCGAGACACCTGCCGGGAAATATAAGGGAACTTTGACGCTGACGGCCGAAGGGATGCAGCCCCAGCAGCTGCAAGTGCAGGTGCAAGTGGTGAACCGGACGCTCCCGGCTCCCCGAGACTGGAAGTTCCACCTCGATCTATGGCAGAATCCGTATGCAGTGGCTCGTTACTACGACGTACCGCTCTGGAGTGAGGAACATTTCGAACTGATGCGCCCGATTATGCAGATGCTGGCCGATGCCGGACAAAAATCCATCACCACCAGCATCATGCACAAGCCTTGGGCGGGACAGACTGAAGACCATTTCGACAGCATGGTTACCCGCATCAAGAAGATAGACGGGACTTGGCGGTATGATTATGCGGTGTTCGACCGCTGGGTGGAATTTATGCTGGGAATAGGCATCGACCAGCAAATCAGTTGCTACACGATGATACCTTGGGCACTGACGTTCGACTACTACGACGAGGCGACCAACCGCGTACAGTTCCTCAATACCAAACCGGGCGAGAAAGCCTACGCCGAATACTGGGGTGTCTTCTTGAAAGACTTTGCGAAGCATCTTCGTGAGAAAGGATGGTTCGAAAAGACCGCTATCTCAATGGATGAGCGTCCGATGGAGGCAATGCGCGAAGCTATCAAGGTCATCAAGGCCGCTGACCCGGACTTCAAAATCACGTTGGCCGGCAACTACCACGAGGAGATCCAGGCAGACCTCTATTACCTCAGCATCCCCTACGGCCACCAGTTCCCCGAGGACGTGAAGGCGGAACGCGAGCGGCGCGGACAAATCAGTACGCTCTACACCTGCTGTGCTGAAGCCTGGCCGAATACGTTTACCTTCTCGGAACCGGCAGAAGCAGCTTGGACGACCATTCACGCCATTGCCGGAGGCTACGATGGGTATCTCCGTTGGGCGGTGAATAGTTGGGTACTCGACCCGCTGCACGATTCCCGTTTCCGCACGTGGGCGGCAGGGGATACCTACAGCATTTATCCCGGTCCCCGCAGTAGCATCCGCTTCGAACGCCTTGTGGAAGGCATTCAGGATGCCGAGAAGATTCGCATCCTCCGCGAGGAACTGGAGGGCAAAGGCGCTACGGGCAAACTCCGCAAGCTGAATGAATGTGTCGCCAAATTCACGCCCGAAGGCATCAGCCGTACGCAGCAAGACCCGGCGGAGATGATACACGAACTATCCCGCCTCCTGAACACGCTCTAATTATATAAGGTATAAGACCAACAAAGAAAGCCCCTCATCCCAACGACGAAGAACAGTCGGGATGAGGGGCTTTTGTTTGCTGCCTTACTCAGATAGAACAGCTATTGGAGAGAGGTCGCGGCTTAGTCCACCTTCCATTCGATGACACCACCGGATTCCCCTTCTTGCAGCTGAACCACCAAGCGGAGGCCGGAGGTCTTCACCGGCTTGAAGTGAACGGTATTGTAGGTATCCGCCTTGCATTCGTAGGCATCGGCATCTTCCACCTCCTGCCAAGTGCCTGCGGGCGTCTTATATTGTATCTTCCATGAAGCCGGGACGCGATAATCGCCGTCGTAGTGGTCGAACTGGAGCCAGTAAACGCTACAGCTCTGGACAGTCTCGGGCTTATCAAAGACATATTCGATGTTCTCCTCCGTCCCTTCCTTGAGCCAGAAGTACCAATACGGCTTGGTAAGGTCGGCCGAGTTCTTCGGATCCCACTGGTCGTTCACGCCGTAGCAATAGTCGCGGCGCTCAATCTCCAATCCGTCCTTCTGGATAGGCGCGCTCACAACCGTATAGGAATGCGCTCTGGAGGCGATGGTCGGCTTCGGTGTAGGACGGGCGTAGGCAGCTGAGGCCGGAATCCAGACTGCCATTTCCGCGTTGCCCCGGTTGTTCCATGTAGAATATGGGATGAGAGCTACAGCCTGGTCAGTCTCCCCGTTGTCGTTGAGCTGCTTGGCAGTAGTCGAGAGTTCGTAGATGCCATTCAGGACATCAGCCTTATATTCCCCGGAGAATGCCGCATCCTGAGGTATATATTTATTGAAGACATGTTTATCTTCCGTATCGATGCCCTCCAGACAGTACATAATCGGACCGCGTTCAATAGCCATCAGACCTTCGTCCGCTCCCACCTTCGCGTTCGCCTGAATGCGACGAACCTCCATCGGGAAGTTCAACTCAACTACGTCGCCCGGATTCCACGTCCGCTCAATCTCCACATAGCCGTGCGAAGGTTTCGTGCTTACCTTCTTACCATTCACCGAGATAGTGTATGCTTCCTTTTGGGCATCGGCAAAGGTATAGAGGTCGCTACCCGGCACGGGGCGGTCGCTCAGCCAGCTCGGGATGCGGACTTGCAAGGCGAAAGCCTCGGCCTTGCCCGGCGTTACGGTCAGCTTCACCTGGCCATTCCAAGGATATTCGGTTTCTTGTGTGATGCTCACGCTATCCCCCAGAAGGGCAATCCGGCTGTTGCTCTGGACATATAGGTTCACGTATAAGTTGTCGTCGAGCGTAGCGTAAATGTATTTCGGGACGGAGGCGACAAAGCGGGTTACGTTGCCCGGGCAGCAGGCACATCCGAACCAAGGCGCACGCTCGTGCTGCCCCATCGACTCCAGAGGATTATCATAGAAGAACTTGTCTCCGGAAAGAGAGACGCCGGACATCACTCCGTTGTATAATGCCCTTTCAAGCACGTCGATATACTTCGCATCCCCCGTGGCCTGGAACATACGCTGGTTCCAATATACATTCGCAATCGAGGCACATGTCTCGCAGTAGGCGTTATGATTCGGCAACTCATAGCCGGGACCGAAGCCTTCGCCCTGTGCCCGCGAGCCCATTCCCCCTGTGATATAGAGCTTCTGGGTCGCCAGATTATTCCATATACGGCAGAGGGCGTTGAAATAAGCCGTATCATGCGTCAAGGAAGCTACGTCCGCCACTCCGGAATAGAGGTAGCCGGCACGAACCGCATGACCGACGATTTCCTCTTGCTGGAGGATTGGCATGTGGTCTTGACTATAGGGGTTCAGCTTATGTCCGTCGGTCCCCCGCCCTGTTTCCTCGACGAAGTAGCGGGCCATATCCAGGTACTTTTTATCTCCCGTTACCTTATATAATTTAGCCAACCCCATCTCGATAATCGGATGACCCGAGGGAACATGCTTCTGCCCCTCATTCGGTCCAAAGTCCTTGCATACCAGGTCAGCGTTCTTGATAGCGATGTCCAAAAGCGTACGCTTACCCGTTGCCTGATAGTGGGCTACGGCAGCTTCGTAGAGGTGCCCGCTGTTGTAAAGCTCGTGGCTATTCAGCTTCTCCCAGCGATGCGTGCCCCACCAACGCTCGAGCCGCTTGGCCTTGTTCGTTACGCAGGTTGTCAAGTAGCCGTCAGGCTCCTGGGCTGCCCCGATGAGGGTGATGACGCTGTCTAAGTAGGCGTCGAGCTTCGGGTCGTAGTGCACGGCCAACGAGTAAGAAGCTCCCTCGATGATTTTATACGGGTCTGTGTCGTCGAAGGGAAAATCTCCCTGGTGTTCGCCCTTGATTAAGCCGCCAGCGAGCGCAAAGTTATCAAACCTTCCGTTCAACTCGCACTGTTTAAAGGCAGAAGGGATGGACACCGTACGATTAACCTCGATGCGTGGCGCCCAAAACTTGTCCGTCAGATGGACATCGGTGAAGGAAACTTCGGCAATAGGGTTGCCCAGCGAGACACCCGTATCGCCGTCGCCCTTTGGCTGGCACGACACGAGTGCGAGTCCCGCCAGCGTGAATGAAAAGAGTTGTTTCAGCATATCTGGTTATGATTTAGATTATTTATTTCTCGCGGCAAAATTAGATAAAAACCTCGATTTATATGCCTGCATGATGAAAAAGTGTTAGAAAATTCAAGTTCAAGGATTGTTTTTTTGTTTCATAAAAGGCAAATGCGGGAAAATACCCGCCTGGGTAGCTGAAACTGCCCGCCCGGGTAGCCAAACTTACCCGCCCGGGTAATAAAAACTGCCCGGGCGGGTAATGGAAGCTACCCGCCCGGGCGCAAAAATTCAAAGAATTACAGAAGCAAACCTGCCGCCACTTCCTCGGCGACGGCCTCATTCTTGATTGCAGCCACAAGCGCCAAGCCGAAGTTGAATACCAAGCCCGGACCCTTGCCCGTGATGACCGGTCCATCGACTTCGACAGCCTCGCCCGTCGGCGTTGCCCCAATCAGGGTCTGTTCGAAGCCCGGATAGCACGTAGCCCGACGCCCCTTGAGCAAGCCCAGTCCGCCGAGCACCATCGGAGCCGCGCAGATGGCAGCCACGATACGCCCCTCGCGGTATTGCTGGAGGAGGGCCTCCTTGACCGGCTCGCTGTCGTTGAGGTTTTTAGCTCCGGGCATACCACCGGGGAGGACAAGGGCATCGGCGCCCGTGAAATCGGCCTCCCCGAACGTGAGGTCGGCCCGGACAGGCACCTTGTGCGCACCGGCGACCATCGGATCCGAGGTGATTGAAACTGTAACTGCATCGATTCCAGCCCGACGCAGGATATCCACTGTGCCAAGGGCTTCCATCTCCTCGAAGCCGTCGGCTAATAATACGAATACCTTCTTCATGTTATCTTAATTTATATACGTAAGTAATTGTTCCGCTTTGATTGTTTGTGCCGGATATCGAATTGAACTTGGCTTTCTTCGCGGCCTGGAGGGCACTTCGGCGCATGGAAGCATTCTCGATATTCGTACCCCGGCCGATATCAGCGTAAATGACGTCGCCCTTGGGGCTAACCGTAATGTCTATTACAATCTTGCCCTCTACCTGAGAGGTATAGACCGGGGTAGGCAGTCCCCCGGCACCGATTGAGCGGCCGTTGAGGTCGAACGTACCCATGCCGCCGACACCGTCATCCTTGCCATGGTCGGAATTACCGAATGGGCTGCCCTGATTGCCTGTACCCTCGGCGGCAGAACCTTGGCTATTCCCCTCGGCAGAGCCAATACCAAAAGCACCAGCCACCTTGTCCTTTATAGCTTGCGCCTGCTTGCGTTGCTCCTCGGCCTTGCGACGACGCTCGGCCTCCAGTTCCTGCTGGCGTTTTTTCTCACGCTCTTCCTCAAGGCGACGCTGTTCATCCTCCTTGCGCTTGCGGTCTTCTTCTTTTTTCTTCTCATCCTCAAGCGCGACCGATTCCTCCAAGTCCTGCGTCAAAAGGTCATCTTCGGCAGGATTGACAGGCTCGGGAGGCGGGGGGACGGAGGTAGATTCCTGAGGCGGCTGCTGACCCGTGTAGCGAGGCTCGAAGGTGCCGGCTGCGGCATCGACATTGCCGAAGTTCACTAAGACACCGCCTTGGTCTTCGGGGATTTCCGTCCGCAGCACGGAGTACCATAGGACGAAGAGGAACACGAGGTGGAAAGCCAAAGAGCCCAAGAATGCGTATATGTCGTCTTTATTTATCCTCATATTAATTTCGTTGTGGTCTCGTAGCCAAAACCATCTTATATTTGTTCTCGTTGGCGATATTCAGAATCTTGACTATTTCCTTATACGGCACCGACTCGTCGGCATATAAGGCAACGAACATCTCCGGCTCTTTCTCATAACAAGACTGCAAGAAAGGGGCAATCTCGTCGAACGACACCTGAACCTCGCGCTGGTTTCCAAAGGCCACGTAATAGTTCAGGGCGGCATCTATGGTAACCCGAGTAAGAGGTTTAGCGGCAGTCTGCTGCTTGGCCTGGGGGAGCATAACCTTGATGGCGTTGGGCACCACCACGGTCGAAGTTACCATGAAGAAGATGAGAAGGAGAAAAATGACGTCGGTCATCGAGGCCATACTAAAAACCTCATTGACCTTAGTTCTACGTTTCAGAGCCATAGTAGTTCGGGATTAGTTGGCCGGTTCATTTAACAAATCCATGAATTCCATCGTGCGGGCTTCCATCTTATTCACGACGTTATCTACTTGCGAAACGAGGTAGTTGTAAGCAAACAAAGCGATAATACCAACCACGAGTCCACCCACAGTCGTAACGAGAGCTTCATAGATACCACCCGACAAGAGGGATACATCGACGTTCGTCCCGGCGTTAGCCATATCAAAGAAGGCGCGCACCATACCCGTAACCGTACCGAGGAAACCCAACATCGGGGCACCGGCGGCAGTCGTGGCAATCAAGGGAAAGCCTTTCTCTAATTTGGCGACTTCCAGATTCCCGACATTTTCGATAGCTACCAAGACATCGTTCATAGGACGACCCAGGCGCGTGATACCCTTTTCAATCATACGAGCCGAGGGAGTGTTGGTGCTGCGACAGAGATTCAATGCGGCATCGACCTTTCCTTCATGGATATAATCTTTGATACGGTTCATAAAGTTCTCGTCTTCCTTCCCGGCACGGCGTATCACCATAAAGCGCTGAATGAAGACATAGATAGCCATGAGAGAGAGAAGCAAAAGGACTATCATGATCCAACCGCCTTTGACGGCGAGGTCGAGGATGTTAATCTCTGCCTCTGCGGGAACAGTTGTTGTTACTGAAGTTAAATCCGGCATCTGCTCAGTTACCTGCTGCGCTGCCGAAAGCATAGAAAGTAAGATACTCATTTTTATTCTACATTAAGGATAATACTATATACATTTATATAACACCTCGGATATAACATCCGCTCGCTTGCTTTTGTTTATTGCTCCAGACAAGCCCGGTACTGACGAATCGTCTCCTTCAAGCCCAAATAAAGCGCATCGCAAATCAAGGCATGACCGATAGAGACCTCCTCTAACCAAGGAATCTGCTGATGGAAGAAAGCCAGGTTCTCCAAGTTCAGATCGTGCCCGGCATTAACACCGATGCCTAAGTTTTTGGCCAACTTAGCAGCTTCGACAAAGGGAGCCACAGATTCTTCCCTATTCGTAGGATAAAGAGTCGCGTATGGTTCCGTATAGAGTTCTATCCGATCCGTCCCCGTCTTGGCAGCCTCTTCGATATTAGCCAAATCTGTACCTACAAAGATGGATGTCCGGATACCATTGGAAGTAAAACATTCTACCAAATCGGAAAGGAAAGAGTAATTTCCCTTCACATCCCAGCCCGCATTGGAGGTTATGGCATCAGGAGCATCAGGCACCAAGGTAACCTGCGTAGGACGAACCTTCAAGACCAAATCGATAAACTTCTCACAGGGATAACCTTCGATATTAAATTCTGTTTTGACCAACGGCTTCAAAGCATAGACGTCGCTATAACGGATATGTCTTTCGTCTGGCCGGGGATGAACCGTAATACCCTGAGCACCGAATGCTTCGGCGTCTTGTGCTACTTTTAACACGTCTGGCATATTCCCACCCCGAGCATTGCGGATGGTTGCCACTTTGTTAATGTTTACACTTAAATTCGTCATTGTTTATTGCTATTCTGTTTCTTTACATTACTTTTGTACAAAGTATCGTGCAAAAGTAGTAGGATTTTAGAAAATATACAGAGAAATGTTAGTGAAAGATTTCATAACAAAAGAAATCCCCGTGTTAAAAAGTTTTGATACTGGGGATTATGCTTTGACCTTGATGGACGACTTCAAGCAAAAGCAACTGCCCTTAGTTGAAGGTTCTGTATATAAGGCTTTAATTTCGGAGAAAGATTTGCTCGCGCTTGACAATCCGTTCGTCCCTTTGCAGAACCTGGTTCCCAAGCGGGAGAATGCTCCATTTCTTTTTCCCGACCAATCCGTATTGGATGCTTTGGCCCATATTGTCAGGCAACAAGTTAGCCTTCTGCCTGTAAGCAATACCAAAGGGGAATATCTGGGTGTCATCACTCTGGAGACTTTGAGCAAAGAACTGTCCGAGCTTTGCGGAGCGGAAACGGCAGGAAGCGCCATCGTCCTCGAGCTCAGGGCTACAGATTATGCGCTCTCCGATATCGTCCGTATCCTCGAATCCAACCAAGCCCATCTACTGTCGATGCTTACTAAGCCCCAGAGCGAAACGGGGAAAATCCTGTTGCTGCTGAAGATAGACCTCGAAGATGCTTCGCCTGTCATCCGCAGCTTCGAACGCTTCAACTATACCGTATTATATTATTTCATGAAGCAAGGCATGATAGACGACATGTTGCAGCAACGGGTAAACGAACTCTTCTTTTATATGAATATCTAACTCCTGAACAAGATGATGAACATTGGTGTATTTGGCAGCAAATATCAACTGGAAAAGCAAACCGTCATACGCCGGGTCTTTGTCAAGCTGGAAGCGCTGGAGGCTCGCGTCTATGTCGATTCCTCTTTTTACAAATACCTCGGCGAATCACTGAATTATAGTCCCCCTATCGCGGGCCTACTCGATGCCTCTCCCGAACCTATCGATATGGCGCTGAGCATCGGAGGCGACGGCACTTTCCTCCGTACCGCCGCTTCTATCGGCCGAAAGGGGACGCCTATCCTTGGCATTAACACGGGACGGCTGGGTTTCCTGGCCGACGTCAGCAGCCTCGAACTGGAAGAGACGCTCGAAGAAATTTGCAAAAACCAATATCGCATCGAGGAACGTACCTTGCTCTACCTGAAGACCGAAGAACGGCAATACAAGGGATACAACTACGCCCTGAACGAAGTGGCTGTCCTGAAACGCGACACCTCGTCGATGATTACCATCCACACCTCGCTCGACGGTGAATACCTGACTTCCTACCAAGCAGACGGCCTGGTCATCGCCACGCCAACCGGCTCGACGGCCTACTCCATGAGCGTGAACGGCCCTATCATCGTCCCGCAGAACAACAGCTTGGTCTTAAGTCCGGTCGCCCCTCATTCGCTGAACGTCCGCCCGCTGGTCATCCCCAACACTTGCCAAATTGATTTGCACGTGGAAAGCCGCAACAAGACCTTCCTGGTCTCCCTCGACGGCCGTTCGGAAGTTTTCCCCGCCGGAATCCGTCTGAAAATCGGCAAGGCCGACTACACAACCAAGGTCGCCAAGCGTTATACCCACACCTTCTACCAGACCCTTCGGGAGAAGCTGATGTGGGGTGCAGACCTCCGTTCCAAGTAAAAATCTGTTTATAAAATATGCTGTAAAACATGTTTTCGTTAAATCAGTTTAAAGGTTTGAATTTTCCAAACAAATTCTTGTGTTGTATAACATAAAACCTCTACTTTTGCACTGTGTTTTTCATGGTATTAGATTTAAGGTTAACAATGGAGATTGGTTGTCGTGAGACAACCTTTTCTTTTTTATATACCTTCCTATTGACTCCGGGGCGTTCCGGAGCCCGCAAAAACTCAGAAATCCGACTGTAAGCAGAGCTAACTCCGCATCATTTTCCATAAACATATATTCCCCCTCAGAAAGGCCGACGACATTTGCAGAGTAGCTTGCGACGCCGTCGCAAAGCACTCTGCAAAAAACAAGACGCTTGCGACGCCGTCGCAAATAACTCTGCAAAAAGCAAGACGCTTGCGACGCCGTCGCAAGCAACTCTGCAAATGTTTTGGGCTTTGCGACGCCGTCGCAAGTTACTCTGCAAATGTAAGGACGCTCGCGACGGCGTCGCAAGCGTCCTGCAAAATGCAGGAAACTATTTTTCCCCGGGAAAATAGATTTTCGCCGGATAATATGTACTTTTGTCGCATTAAACCAATAAAAGCATCATGGAATCATCTAAAGTTTACTTTACTAATCTGCGAACAAACCCGAAGAGCAACCTCCTCGACAAGATGGAACGGTTAGTCAAACGTGCGGGTATCACAAACATCAACTTCAAAGACCAATTCGTTGCCATCAAGATTCACTTCGGCGAACCGGGCAACTTGGCGTACATCCGCCCCAACTATGCGGCTCGGATGGCTACCCTGATTCGCGAGCTGGGTGGCAAGCCCTTCCTGACGGATTGTAACACACTCTATTCCGGCGGGCGCTCGAACGCGGTGGACCACCTCCGGAGCGCGATGGAGAACGGCTTCAACCCGATTTCCGCCAAATGTGATGTCATCATTGCCGACGGTCTGAAGGGGACGGAATGCCGCGAGATTGAAATCAATGGCGAATACTGCAAGGCTCCGAAAATCGGCTCAGCCGTGGCCGATGCGGACATCATCATCTCGATGACCCACTTCAAGGGACACGAGCAGGCAGGCTTCGGTGGCACACTGAAGAACCTTGGCATGGGAGCAGCCAGTGTGGCCGGGAAGATGGAACTGCACGCTTCGTCGCAGCCGCGCATTGACCGGGAACATTGCCGGGGATGCAACATCTGCGTTACCCACTGTGCACACTCGGCTCTCCATCTTGACGGGGAACATAAAGCCGTTATCGACTACGACAAATGCGTAGGTTGCGGGCAGTGCGTGGCACTCTGCCAGTACGAAGGTGCGGTATTGGGCGAATGGGATACGTCGGAGAATCTGAATTGTAAGATAGCAGAATACACCAAGGCAGTCTTGCTGGGCAAACCGAACTTCCATATCAACTTCATCATGAATGTATCGCCGGAATGCGACTGCTGGAACCACAACGATGCCGCCATCGTACCCGACTTGGGCATAGCGGCCTCGTTCGACCCCGTAGCCCTCGACAAGGCTTGCGCCGACATGGTGTGCAACGCGCCGTTGCTGCAGACAAACAACTGTCTGTCTGAAAAGCATCCGCACGAGCATCTGGAAGGCGAAGACAAGTTCCACCTTATCCATCCGGACACGAACTGGCAAGCAGGGCTGGTTCATGCCGAGAAGATTGGGCTGGGGACACAAGAGTATGAGTTGATAACCGTTTAATAATTACGAATTATGAATGATGAATTATGAGTGCTTGATATCCTTGTACAATTCATCATTCATAATTCATCATTTATAATTTCTAAAAATGAGCACCATTTGCGCTATCTCGACCGCCCCGGGGACGGGAGGTATTGCCGTCATCCGAGTATCCGGAGCACAAGCATTTGCCATCTGCGACAAGATATTCAAGGCAAAGACTGAAGGAAAGACGTTGAGTACCCAAAAAGCCTATACCTTATTATATGGGACTATCCGACAGGAAAACGAAGATATCGACGAAGTGATGGCGGCAGTATTCCGCGCCCCCCACTCTTTCACGGGAGAAGACACCGTGGAAATATCTTGTCATGGCTCGGTCTATATCCAGCAACGTATCCTCCAAGCCCTCATTGCGGCTGGCTGCGAGATGGCCCAGCCCGGCGAATTCACCCAGCGCGCCTTTCTGAATGGCAAGATGGACTTGAGCCAGGCCGAAGCCGTGGCCGACTTGATAGCCTCCACCTCGGCAGGGCAACACCGTTTGGCCATGAACCAGATGCGGGGCGGGTTCAGCCAGGAACTAAAAGCCTTACGTGAGAAATTAGTACACATCACCTCCCTGATGGAATTGGAACTCGATTTCGCAGACCACGAAGAGCTGGAATTTGCCGACCGGAAAGAACTAAAGGACATAGCAGCCCAGATAGAGCAAACTATATCTAAATTAGCTCATTCTTTTAAAGCAGGCAATGCAATAAAAAATGGAATACCGGTCGCAATTGTCGGAGAGACGAATGCGGGCAAATCCACACTGCTCAATCTCCTACTGAATGAAGAGAAAGCTATCGTAAGCGATATCCACGGCACTACCCGCGATGTCATAGAAGATACGGTCAACATCCAAGGCATCCTGTTCCGCTTCATCGACACCGCCGGCATCCGCGAAACCAATGACACCATCGAAGCCCTCGGCATCGAACGAAGTTTCCGCGCCATCGAGCGGGCAGACATCGTGCTCTGGGTCATCGACCAAACCGAAGCGGAAAAGCAAGTTGCCTCTCTCTCTGATAAAGTAATTCCCCTATGCAAAGGCAAGCAACTCATCCTCGTCCTCAACAAGAGCGACCTGAACGCATCTTCTACTTCTATCGGATTCCTTGGCTTCCCCGAAGGCACTCAAATTATTTCCCTCTCAGCCAAATGCAAAGAAGGCATTGACCAACTCCAATCCCTCTTGATTGAAGCCGCCCATCTTCCTGCGCTATCGTCCAGCGACATCATCGTTACCAACGTGCGCCACTACGAAGCCCTCAGCCGCGCCCTCGAAGCTATCCATCGTGTGCAAGAAGGACTCGCCATCGGCTTGTCCGGAGACTTTATCTCGCAAGACCTCCGCGAGTGCATCTTCCACTTGAGCGACATCGTAGGGGAAGTTACAACGGATGAGGTGCTTGGGAATATCTTTAAGCATTTTTGCATCGGCAAATAATATATACTTACAAACGATTAACATCAATCATCATTGATTAGTAAGGCGTTCATTTTGAGCGCCTTTTATTTTTTGCCCATTCGGCGATATTCATCGTTGGAAGGTCTTTTTCAGCTCATTTTTGTACCGTATTTGTAACTCGGACGCAAGACCTATAAAA
>CALUZV010000008.1 GCA_944325345.1 uncultured Parabacteroides sp. | reverse complement strand
CCCAAAAAACTATGTCGTAAAATGCAGCATAGTTTTTCAGACCCAAAAAACTATGTCGTAAAATGCAGCATAGTTTTCTAGACCTAAAAAACTATGTGGCAAAATGCAGCATAGTATTTTTTCTCCAAAAAGCTAAGTCAAAAATGCACGACTTGATAAAACGATGATAAAATGAAAACATACCTTTTGGGCGCTATCGCCGGAGACATGATCGGCTCGCCCTACGAATCGCGCCGTTGGCGCATCAAGACGACGGAGTTCCCGCTGTTCCAACGCTTCTCCCGCTTCACCGACGACACGGTGCTGACGGTGGCGACGATGGATTGCCTCCTGCACGGGGGCAAGGATTACGCCGCATTCTACAAAAAATATGCCCGGAAATACCCCGATGCCGGTTTCGGGAAACAATTCAAAGGCTGGATGTATGCCGATAACTCCCTGCCCTACAACAGTTGGGGCAACGGCTCGGCGATGCGCGTCAGTCCCGTGGGCTGGGCGTTCGGCACGCTGGACGAGACCCTCGCGGCGGCACGGGCGAGCGCCGAAGTAACCCACAATCACCCGGAAGGCATCCGGGGAGCCGAGGCCGTGGCCGCTTGTATCTTCCTGGCCCGCAACGGGAAGACGAAAGACGAGATGCGGGAATACGTCGAGAACACGTTCGGCTACGACCTGCGGCGGAAGTGCGACGAAATCCGCCCGACGTATCGCTTCGACAGCAGCTGCCAAGGCTCTGTGCCGGAGGCTATCATCTGTTTCCTCGAGAGCCGGGACTACGAGGAGTGCGTCCGACTGGCCGTCTCGCTCGGCGGCGACTCGGACACGCTGGCGGCCATCGGCGGCGGGATAGCGGAAGCCTACTACCGGGGCGTGCCGGAGGGAATCGGGAGGGAGACACTTCATCGCCTGCCGGATGAGTTTCTGGAAGTAATCCGGGCGTTTTCCGAGAAATATGAAAGCATTTCCGGGCGTTTCGTTTAAAAGTATTTCCCGGGTGTTAAATAAATAATATTTTCGAAAGCGGGGATATTCCGATAGTCCGAATCCTCGTATCTTTGCGCCCAATTAAACTTGACAATATGGAAATATTAAAGCACGAATGTGGCGTTGCCATGGTGCGCTTGCTGAAACCGCTGGAGTACTACCACGAGAAATACGGCACGTGGATGTACGGGCTGAACAAGCTCTATCTCCTGATGGAAAAGCAACATAACCGTGGGCAGGAAGGCGCCGGACTGGCTTGCGTAAAGCTACAGGCGAATGCCGGTGAGGAATATATGTTTCGTGAACGGGCGCAAGGGGCCGGGGCGATAACCGAGATATTCTCGACCGTCCACTCCCATTACAAGGACTTGTCTCCCGAGCAGTTAAACGATCCCTTCTTTGCCAAAGCCAACCTTCCTTTTGCCGGAGAGTTATATATGGGACATCTCCGATACAGCACGACCGGGAAATCCGGGCTTTCCTATATTCATCCTTTCTTGCGGCGCAACAACTGGCGCGTCAAAAACTTAGCCCTTTGCGGGAATTTCAATCTGACAAACGTGGACGAACTTTTCCGCGACATCACGGCGATGGGACAGCATCCGCGCAAATATGCCGACACCTATATCATGCTCGAGCAGGTGGGGCACCGCCTCGACCGCGAAGTGGAGAAGCTCTACGCCGCCAGCGAAGCCGAGGGCTTGCAAGGTATTGAGATTACGAAGGCTATTGAGGATAGAATCGACTTGTCGAAGGTGCTGACGCGCTGCGTGCCGACGTGGGACGGCGGCTTTGTCATCTGCGGACTGACCGGGAGCGGCGAGATGTTTACCGTGCGCGACCCGTGGGGCATCCGTCCGGCCTTCTATTACGCCGATGAGGAAATCGTGGTGGTCGCCTCCGAACGCCCGGTCATCCAGACCGTGATGAACGTCCATGCGTGGGACATCAAGGAACTGAACCGGGGAGAAGCCCTCTTGGTCAATAAGCGGGGCGAATGGCATACGAGCCAAATCGTGGAGCCGAAAGAGAACAAGGCGTGCTCGTTCGAGCGCATCTATTTCTCGCGGGGCAGCGACATGGATATTTACCGCGAGCGGAAGCAGTTGGGGGAAAGGCTGGTGCCGGCGGTACTCCGCGCCATCGACAACGATTTGAACCATACGGTCTTTTCCTTCATCCCGAATACGGCGGAAGTCGCCTACTTCGGCTTGCAGGAAGGCTTGAACTACTATCTGAACGGCCTGAAGAAGTCGTGGATAGCCGACCATAGCCACCGCATCTCGGAAGACGAGCTGGAGCAGATACTTTCCATGCGCGTCCGGACGGAGAAGGTCGCCATCAAAGACATCAAGTTGCGCACCTTCATCGCCGAGGGGAATAGCCGCAACGACTTGGCTGCCCACGTTTACGACATCACCTACGGCAGCATCAATCCCTATACCGACAATCTGGTAGTCATCGATGACAGCATCGTGCGCGGGACGACCTTGCGGCAGAGCATCATCGGGATACTCGACCGCCTGCACCCGAAGAAGATTGTCATCCTTTCGTCGTCGCCGCAGGTCCGCTATCCGGATTACTACGGCATCGATATGTCGCGGATGAATGAGTTCATCGCCTTCAAAGCCGCCGTAGCCTTGCTGAAAGAGCGGGGAATGGAACACGTGCTGACGGATACTTACCAGAAGATAAAGAGATTGCAAGAGGAGCACCGCTCGTCGGAAGAGAATTGCGTGAAGGCTATCTACGCTCCCTTCTCCGACGCGGAGATATCCCGGAAGATGGCCGAACTGCTGACGCCCGAGGGGACGTGTGCCCAAATCGAGATTGTCTATCAGACGCTCGAAGGACTGCACGCCTCTTGCCCCAATCACCCGGGCGACTGGTACTTCTCGGGCGACTATCCGACGCCGGGCGGCGTGCGGCTGGTCAATCAAGCATTTATAAATTATATGGATGAGGAATATTAATACACGAACAATATGCAAACAGACAGAATCGCTACTTTAATCCTCGACGACGGGACGACGTTCCGAGGGTATTCTTTCGGTTATGAGAAGCCGGTGGCCGGCGAAGTGGTTTTCAATACCGCAATGACGGGCTATCCGGAGAGCTTGACCGACCCTTCCTACGCCGGACAGTTGATGGTCTTGACTTACCCTTTGATTGGCAACTACGGTGTCCCGCCGCGCACCTTCCAGCCGAACGGCCTCTCTACCTTCATGGAAAGCGAGAAGATTCATGCCGAAGCTATCATCATCAGCGATTATAGCCGCGAATATAGCCACTGGAACGCGCAGTGCAGCCTCGGCGACTGGCTCAAAGAGGAACATATCCCCGGCATCTATGGCATCGATACCCGCGCGCTGACGAAGAAACTCCGCGAGCATGGGGTGATGATGGGAAGAATCGAAATCGAGGGAATGGACAATGGAGAATTGACAATGGACAATTATGGAGAAGTTAATTATGTAGATAAGGTGTCATGCAAGGATATCTTGGTATATTCCGGCGAAGAAAGCCATTCCTTCGGCATCGATACTCCGGCAGAAACTCTCAATTCTCAATTGTCAATTCTCAATTGTCAATTGAAGAAAAAGGTTGTGCTCCTCGACTGCGGCGTCAAGCACAACATCATCCGCAGCCTTCTGAAGCGGAACCTCATGGTCGTCCGCGTGCCTTGGAACTACGACTTCAACCACTTGGACTACGACGGTCTCTTCCTCAGCAACGGTCCGGGCGACCCCGATACCTGCGACGCTGCCGTACAAAACATCCGCAAAGCGCTTGCCGGCGACCGTCCTATCTGCGGCATCTGCATGGGCAACCAGCTTTTGGCAAAGGCTGGCGGTGCCTCCATCTACAAACTGAAGTACGGACACCGGAGCCACAATCAGCCAGTGCGCATGGTCGGTTCGGAGCATTGCTTCATCACATCCCAGAATCATGGCTATGCCGTGGACAGCGAGACGCTCGGCGCCGACTGGGAACCGCTCTTCATCAATATGAACGACGGGACAAACGAGGGCATCCGGCACAAGACGAAGCCTTTCTTCTCGTCGCAGTTCCACCCCGAGGCGTGCAGCGGACCGACGGATACGGACTTCATGTTCGATCGCTTTGCCAAATTATTGTAAGAGCCGCCCGAGTGGGCGGGACAGTGCCGCCCGAGAAGGCGGAGGTGAGCCGCCCGAGTGGGCGGCGAGGTTCCGCTAACATTACAAGTCAAAATAAATACGAATAGCAATGAAAGATGAGATAAAGAAAGTCCTGATATTAGGTTCAGGCGCATTAAAGATAGGCGAGGCCGGCGAGTTCGACTACTCCGGCTCGCAAGCGTTGAAGGCGATTCGGGAAGAAGGCATCCAGACGGTCCTTATCAACCCGAACATCGCGACCGTGCAGACCTCCGAAGGTGTGGCGGATACGGTTTACTTCCTGCCCGTTACCCCTTTCTTCGTGGAAAAAGTAATCGCCAAGGAACGTCCCGACGGTATCCTATTGGCGTTCGGTGGGCAGACGGCGTTGAACTGCGGCGTGGCACTCTACCAGAGCGGTGTCTTGGAGAAATACAACGTCCGGGTACTGGGCACACCGGTGCAGGCCATCATGGATACGGAAGACCGCGAGCTGTTTGTCAAGAAGCTCGACGAGATACAGGTGAAGACGATTAAAAGCGAGGCGGTCGAGAATATTGCCGATGCGCGCCGGGCTGCTGCCGAACTGGGCTATCCGGTGATTATCCGCGCGGCGTATGCTCTCGGTGGCTTGGGTTCCGGCTTCTGCGACAACGAAGAAGAGTTGAACGTGCTGGCGGAAAAAGCCTTCTCCTTCTCCCCACAGGTCTTGGTCGAGAAGAGTCTGAAGGGCTGGAAGGAAGTGGAATACGAGGTGGTGCGCGACCGCTTCGACAACTGCATCACGGTCTGCAACATGGAGAACTTCGACCCGCTGGGCATCCATACCGGCGAGAGTATCGTGATTGCGCCGTCGCAGACCCTCTCCAACACCGACTACCACAAGCTCCGCGAGCTGGCCATCCGCATCATCCGCCACATCGGCATCGTGGGCGAATGCAACGTGCAGTATGCCTACGACCCGGAGTCGGAGGACTATCGTGTCATCGAGGTGAACGCCCGCCTCTCCCGCTCTTCGGCTTTGGCTTCGAAGGCGACGGGCTACCCGCTGGCGTTTGTCGCTGCCAAGCTGGGCTTGGGCTACGGCCTCTTCGACTTGAAGAACTCGGTAACGAAGACGACAAGCGCGTTCTTCGAGCCTGCCCTTGACTATGTGGTTTGCAAAATCCCGCGCTGGGACTTGGGTAAATTCCACGGGGTAGATAGAGAGCTGGGCTCAAGCATGAAGTCTGTGGGCGAGGTCATGGCTATCGGCCGCACCTTCGAGGAAGCTATCCAGAAGGGCTTGCGTATGATTGGGCAAGGGATGCACGGATTCGTGGAGAACAAAGAACTGGTTATCCCCGACATCGACAAGGCCCTGCGCGAGCCGACCGACCGCCGCATCTTCGTCATCTCGAAGGCGTTCCGCGCGGGCTACACCATCGACCAGATTCACGAACTGACGAAAATCGACCGCTGGTTCCTCCAGAAGCTCTACAATATCATCAACACGGCCAACGAGCTGGAAGCCTGCTCGAAGATTCAGGAGATTTCCGACGAACTGATGCGCCGCGCCAAGGTGCAGGGTTTCTCCGACTTCCAAATCGCCCGTGCCATTTACAAAGAGAAGATGGAAGACGCCGAACGCGCCTCGCTGCAGGTTCGCCAGGACAGAAAATACCGGGGCATCACGCCTGTCGTCAAGCAGATAGATACGCTCGCCGCAGAATATCCTGCCCAGACGAACTACCTCTACCTGACTTACAGCGGAACGGAAAACGACGTTACCTACTTGGGCGACCACCGCTCCATCGTCGTCCTCGGCTCGGGTGCCTATCGCATCGGAAGCTCTGTGGAGTTCGACTGGTGCGGCGTGCAGGCGCTGAACACGATTCGCAAGGAGGGCTGGCGCTCGGTGATGATCAACTACAATCCGGAGACGGTATCGACGGACTACGACATGTGCGACCGCCTCTACTTCGACGAGCTTACCTTCGAACGCGTCATGGATATCCTCGAGCTTGAGAACCCGCACGGCGTCATCGTCTCGACCGGCGGACAGATTCCCAACAACCTCGCCATGCGCCTCGACGAGCAGCACGTCAATATCCTCGGTACCACGGCTAAAAGCATCGACAACGCCGAAGACCGCGAGAAGTTCTCTGCCATGCTGGACCGCATCGGCGTGGACCAGCCCCGCTGGAAGGAGCTGTCGTCGATGGAAGACATCAACGAGTTTGTGCAGGAGGTTGGCTTCCCGGTACTTGTGCGCCCCAGCTACGTGCTGAGCGGAGCCGCGATGAACGTCTGCTCGAACCAGGAAGAGCTGGAGCGGTTCCTCCGCCTCGCCGCCAACGTCTCGAAGAAACATCCGGTGGTTGTCAGCCAGTTCATCGAACACTCCAAGGAAGTCGAGATGGATGCCGTGGCCGACAAGGGCGAAATCATCATGTACGCCATCAGCGAGCACATCGAATTTGCCGGTGTCCACTCGGGCGACGCCACGATTCAGTTCCCCGCCCAGAAGCTCTACGTCGAGACCGTACGCCGCATCAAGCGCATCAGCCGGCAGATTGCCAAGGAATTGAACATCTCCGGCCCCTTCAACATCCAGTATCTCGCGAAGGGCAACGAAATCAAGGTCATCGAGTGCAACCTCCGCGCGTCACGCAGCTTCCCCTTCGTCTCGAAGGTGCTGAAGATTAACTTTATCGAGTTGGCGACCCGCATCATGCTCGGCCTCCCCGTCGAGAAGCCGCACAAGAACGAGTTCGACCTCGACTACGTGGGCATCAAGGCCTCGCAGTTCTCCTTCAACCGCTTGCAAAAGGCGGACCCGGTGCTGGGCGTCGATATGACCTCGACCGGCGAAGTCGGCTGCATCGGCGACGACGTTTCCGAAGCCATCCTAAAGAGTATGCTCTCCGTGGGCCTGCGCATCCCGGAGAAAAACATCCTGCTTTCGACAGGTTCCGCCAAACAGAAGGTGGCGATGCTCGACGCGGCCCGCTTGCTGGCCGACAAGGGCTACAACCTCTACGCCACGGGCGGCACGCACCGCTTCCTGCAAGAAAACGGCATCCCCAGCACCTTGGTTTACTGGCCCAGCGAAGAGGGCATGGAACCGCAGGCACTCAAGATGTTGCACGAGCGTAAAATCGACATGGTAGTCAATATCCCGCGCGACCTCTCGGCCGGCGAATTGACCAACGGCTACAAGATTCGCCGCGCCGCCATCGACCTCAACATCCCGCTCATCACGAATGCCCGCCTCGCCAGCGCCTTCATCAAAGCGTTCTGCACGCTGACGATGGACGATATTCAGATTAAGAGCTGGAACGAATACAAATAAATGAGGAATGAAGAATTCATTCGTTCTTGCATTTTCCTTCTAAGTTTTCATAAAAAATCTCGCCGCATTTCAGTTATTGAAAAACTGGAGTGCGGCGAAAATTCAAATAGCCTAAATTTATAAAAGAACCCAGTATCCCAATTCATAAAGCCTACAATATGAAATCTCTAATCTTATTTCTATTCCTTACCTCTATATTTTTCCCCGCCTTTGGGCAGAGATTAAATAAAGAACAGCAATATGCTGACTTTGACACATTATGTGAGAAATTAGAACACGTCCATCCGGATTTGTTCCTATACCAAACTAAAGACGAATACAACGCTAAAAAATCTCAAATAAGAGCGTCTTTTACCGATTCCACGAAAATAGCTGATTTCTATCTTAAGGTTGCTCCCTTTATAGCAAACATTAAAGATGGACATAGCATGATGCTACCTCCGATGACAGAAGAACTCATCGCCTATGTACAAAATGATGGCAATACCATGCCATTACGAATCAAAGTAACAGAAAATGTGTTTATTGTAGATTATCCTATGGTGAACACGCAAATAGCTACCGGAGATACAATCCTCAGCATAAACGGCATTAGCTCAAAGGACATTCTTAATAGGATGTACAGTTTGTTTGCCTCCGAGAAAGGAAATGCTATTAAAGAAAATACCGTACAATCTTACCTGTCCCCTCTGTTTTGGTATTTATATCAATGGGGCGAATCTTATACGTTCAAAGCGAAGAGAGGAAACAAAATCTGGGAGGAGAAATTAAATGGAATATCACAAAGCAAGGCTTTAAGCATTATCAAAACGAAACAAACGAGCTCCCAACCTACAGATTTCACATACGAGCTTTCTTCTGATTGCACGAAAGCGACCCTCATCCCCAATTTTTATCAAGAGTCAGCCTTAGAACAATTCTGCGATTCTGTATTTAAAGATATAAATGACAAACAAATATCCGAACTAACCATTGACGTGCGTAATAACAGCGGTGGCTCAAGTCAGTGTGTTGAAAAGTTTATTTCTTATTTCCCGCATCCCGATTATACGCTTTATTCCAAAAGCCAAATAAAGATAAGCTCCGATTCTAAGGAATACAATCGAAAAAGACATAAAGAATTATATGCCCAGCTCTGCAGCCTTCCTGATGGAGATTTGTTTACCATAAATGAAATGCCTATCAAAGAGAATAAAACTGAAGCTAATTTGTATCGAGGCAATATCACTATTCTTGTCAATGGCAAAACTTACTCTGGTGCTTCTACATTTGCACATAAAATGCAGGCATTTGGTTTGGCGCAAATCAAAGGAGAAACTGGTTGCCCCAATATTTACTTTGGCAATTTCCTATCTTTCATTTTACCCAACTCGAAATTAGAGTACTTCATCACATCTACTAAGTTTTATGAATAGTTTAAAGGTATAGCCAAAGCCGTTGTATATCTGCAACGGCTTTTCCCAAAAAGACACGATAATCCTTACATAACCATAGCTATATTTCTAAATCTCAAAAAGAGCACTATCTTTGCCGCCTCAAAACTATTCATACATTTCCATAAACAAAATGAAAGAAATAGACCCCAAAGACACAACCCGCGCATACGCCTTCGAGATGTGGATGGGCGCGCCGATGCCCATGGTTACCTTCTTCAAGACTTTGGACGTATCCCGCCTTGTCCGGATAAGCCGGCAAGGGCTGAAGTTCAATATGTTGATGTGCTGGTGCATCGGACGAGCTGCAAGCAGCGTCAAAGAGTTCTACCTGCTTCCCGTCGGCAAAAAACTGATGCAATACGACAGCCTCGCCGTGTGCACCATCGTTGCCAATCGGGAGGGCGAGGTAAGCTCCTGCGACATTCCCTTTTCAGATAGCTTACAACAGTTTAACGCCGACTACCTGCGCTTGACGAAGCAAGTTGCCGAGAGTTGCCAGAACCACGACCTGACGGAAAGTATGGTCATCGGCACCTCAGCCCTTGCCGGGTATGAGATAGATGGGGCAGTCGGCATGTACAGCGGCGTGTTCAACAACCCGTTTCTGATTTGGGGCAAATACAAACGGCATCTGTGGAAACAAATGCTGACCGTTTCTTTCCAATTCCACCATACGCAGATGGACGGGGCGCACGCCGCGCGGTTCCTGGACAATCTGCAGCAAGAAATTAAGGGGTTGAAGGTTTAACTGCCGACTCTGGAGAGCCCAGCGCGCACGCTCGCCGCTCAGCCCACACTCCAGACGAAGGCGGAGAGCCGCTCTCCGCTTTGTCCGCGCTCCAGGAGAGAACGGCGAGCCGCGCGCCGCTTTGTCCACGGTCCAGGAGAGAGCGGCGAGGCGCGATCTTTTTAGCCCACGGTCCAGGAGAGCCAGGATCGCGCCATTCTTGCTTGCCGACGGCCGACGGCTAAGCGGATCGTGCCACTCTTGCAGGTCCTGGACTGTCGGCAAAGCGGAATCTGCCATTCTTGCAGGTCCCGGAGCGTCGGGAAGGAAGAATTCAGAAATTCTTGCTTCCCGACAACCGTCGGCTAAGAAGATTTTCCGAAATCTTGCTTCTCCCCATCCGAAAAATGCCTACTTTTGGGAAAATAAACATTCTACCGATGAGAAGACTGACAAAATTTCCCCTCCTACTGCTGCTCGCCGTCCTGGTGGCAGGCGTTTTCAGCTCTTGCGGTTCGCGCCGGCAAGAAAAAGTAATCCTTCCGGCCGATTTCAAGGGGCCCAAGGAACTCTCGCGACTTTACGGCGTGCGACTGACGCCGGACGACAACATCTACCTCTACAATGCAGGCGCACACTGGCTTGGCGTCCCGCATCGGATGGGCGGACTGACGAAACGCGGGGTGGATTGCTCCGGCTTTGTAACGATTATTTACCGGGAAGTCTATGGCAAGCAGCTCGCGCGTTCGGCTGCCGACATGCTGAAGCATAACTGCAAGCGGGTACGAAGGGGAAAACTGCGCGAGGGCGACCTCGTCTTTTTCCGGACCGGGCGCGGACGAAAGCGCGAGCCAAACCACGTCGGCATTTACCTGAAAAACGGGAGGTTCATCCATACCAGCACCTCGCGGGGCGTGATGGTGAGCAGTTTGAGCGAACCGTATTACGAGCGGACATGGATTTGCGGAGGGAGAGTGAAGTGAGAAGAAGCGCGAAGAATCAAGAATAAAGAAGAAAAACGATGCCGTTCTGTATTTTTAACAATACATTTCATTGATTTTTCTAATTTTTATTCCTAACTTGCCCCTCGCAATCAAAATATCTTTTTTATCATGGCGATAGAAGGAAATATCTTTAACATCAAGCATAACGACTTGCTGCCGGAACAGGGCAGGCTCCTCATCTCGGAGCCGCTGCTAAGGGATGCGTACTTCCAGCGGTCGGTCGTCCTGCTTGTCGAGCATTCCGAGTCGGGAAGCATGGGGTTCATTCTGAACAAGAAGACAGACTTGACCGTCAATAGCTTCTTCCCGGAATTGCAAGCGTATGAGGACTTGCCCATCTTTGTGGGCGGCCCTGTAAGTGCCAATCGCCTGTTCTTTGTCCACACGTTAGGAAATATCATCATCCCCGACGCGTTTCCCATTGCCAACAACTTGTACTTCGATGGAGACTTTGAGGCGTTGAAGGATTACATTATCGCTGGCCATCCCATCAGCGGCAAGGTGAAATTCTTTTTAGGTTATTCCGGCTGGAGCGAAGGGCAGCTTGCCCAGGAAATCAACGGAGACTCATGGGCCGTCGGCAATGCCGACGACGAGCATCTTTTCTCGGCAAATGGGGATGCCTTCTGGAAATATTCCGTAAACCGTCTGGGGCATTCTTACAAGAATTGGAATCAATTTCCGAGAGACCCGCGCTTGAACTAAGCCAACGGATTTCGCGGAAATGGAAACTCCCGCTCACTTCCTTTCGAGGGATGAGGCGGGAGTTTCTTTGTATAATCTATTGAGTATGGAGGTATATATTACTTCGCTTGTTCCAACTGCAATGTCTTGGTCGGTTCGTCGCAGACTTCCGTCGGGCCGAAGTACTGGATCGGACCCGGATAAACGTAAGCTGTTTCCTTGGCCCAAGCCTCGCGGTTGGCAGCGAACTTCTGGAAAGGAGCACCGTCGAGCTTAACCAAAGCCTTCTGGATAACAGGCTTCATCTCGCCGTGGCGACGTTCCATGTTCATCATCATCGTGATAGGCACACCACCGGCGATCCATTCAGCAGCCGGAGCCGTCAAGTTGCGGACAGAAGACATATAGCCGGTCTTGCCGTTGGCAATCAGGACAGATGCCGTGTAACCCAAGGCGTAGCAATAGTCAGCGTCGAAGTTTGACGGAGCAGCGCAACGGCCTTCATAGCCGAAGAAGTGGTGCTGCGGAGCGAACTTGCCGACGTATTTGCCTTCCTTCTTCCAAGCGGCCAACTTCGTGGCAACCATTTCAGAAAGCAGCTTTTCTGTCTCGATCAAAGAAACCTGGACATTTCCGTGCGGGTCGCGGTCGAGAGACAACTGGCGAGCAACACCCTCAGGAAGCGAAGCGTAGATAGCTGCGTTTTCCGGAGTCAGCTTGCTGATGATATATTCGCGCTGCTTGCTGCGTTCTACTTGGTTGAATTCGTCGCCGTTGGCAGCGAGGAAGTCGTTCAACTCAGCAATCAGGCGTTTCATGGCCGGGATAAATTCAATCAGACCTTCCGGAATCAGGACAGTACCGAAGTTGTTGCCAGCGGCAGCACGGTCGGCCACTACCTGAGCGATGTAAGTAACTACATCATCCAGAGACATATCCTTAGCTTCTACTTCCTCAGATACGATACATACGTTCGGCTGAGTCTGCAAAGCACATTCCAAAGCGATATGAGAAGCGGAGCGACCCATCAGCTTGATAAAGTGCCAGTATTTGCGAGCCGAGTTACAGTCGCGTTCGATATTGCCGATAACTTCTGAGTAAGTCTTGCAAGCCGTATCGAAACCGAAAGAAGTCTCAATCATCTCGTTCTTCAAGTCGCCGTCGATAGTCTTCGGGCAGCCGATAACCTGAACGCCGTAGTTCTTAGCAGCATAGTATTCTGCCAATACGCAAGCATTCGTATTCGAGTCGTCGCCACCGATGATAACCAACGCCTTGATGCCCAATTCGCGGATGATTTCCAAGCCCTTCTCGAACTGTTCAACCTTTTCCAACTTCGTACGACCGGAACCGATGATATCGAAACCACCCGTGTTGCGGTATTCGTCGATGATTTCCGGAGTCAGTTCCATATATTTGTGGTCCACCAAACCACCAGGACCCAGGATGAAGCCATAGAGCTTGCTGTCCTTGTTCAATTTCTTGATACCATCGAACAAACCGGAGATAACGTTGTGTCCGCCGGGAGCCTGGCCACCCGACAAAATAACGCCGACGTTGATAGCCGGGAAATTAACGGCTTCGCCACCTTCTTCAAACTGAATCAACGGCATACCGTAGGTGTTCGGGAACAGATTTTTGATAGCTTCCTGGTCGGCAACAGACTGAGTCGGTTCGCCTTCCTTTACTTTAACAGCGCCTAACAACGCTTTCGGGAGCTTCGGCTGATAAGCCGCTCTGGCAATTTGTAATGCACTTTTTACCATGTCTTAATCGAATTATTTTGAAGTTACTAAATTGTCTTGTTTTGAATGCGATGCAAATATAACCTATTTATTTCGGAATCGAAATAGCCGGCTGGCTTTATTTTCCTTCCTTTATTTAATCATATCGCAACCCATGTAAGGTACCAACGCCTTCGGAATACGGATGCCTTCCGGCGTCTGGTTGTTTTCCAGCAGCGCGGCAACGATACGCGGCAACGCCAATGCACTACCATTCAGCGTATGGCAGAGATGTATCTTCTTGTCGGCATCGCGATAGCGGCACTTCAGGCGGTTGGCCTGATAGGTATCGAAGTTGGATACGGAGCTGACTTCCAACCAGCGCTTCTGGGCTTCGGAATAAACCTCGAAGTCGAAGCAGATAGACGAGGTAAAGCTCATGTCTCCGCCGCAGAGACGCAAGATGCGGTACGGCAGCTCCAGCTTCTTCAGCAAGCCTTCCACGTGGTCCAGCATCTCCTGGTGGGATTGCTTCGAATGTTCCGGCGTATCGATGCGTACCAGCTCGACCTTCGAGAACTCGTGCAGGCGATTCAGGCCACGCACGTCTTTCCCGTAGGAGCCGGCTTCGCGACGGAAGCATTGCGTGTAGGCGCAGTTCTTTATCGGGAGTTGTTTCTCGTCGAGGATGACGTCGCGGTAGATATTGGTTACCGGGACTTCGGCCGTCGGTATCAGATATAAATCATCGACTTCGCAATGATACATCTGCCCTTCCTTGTCGGGGAGCTGACCGGTGCCATAGCCCGAAGCGGCGTTCACCACCGTCGGCGGCATGATTTCCGTATAGCCGGCATTGCGTGCCTCGTCGAGGAAGAAGTTAATCAGCGCGCGCTGCAGGCGGGCACCCCATCCTTTGTAAACTGGGAAGCCTGCGCCCGTTATCTTCACACCCAAGTCGAAGTCTATCAAGTCGTATTTCTTAGCCAACTCCCAGTGAGGCAGGGCATCCTTCGGCAGCTCAGTCTCCATGCCGCCCATCTTTTCCACCACATTGTCTGCGGCAGTTGCGCCCTCCGGCACTTCTTCGTAAGGGATGTTGGGGATGGTATAGAGCAACGCTTGCATGTCTTCGGCAGCCTTGTCCATCTCGGCTTGCAGCGTCTTGCTGGTTTCTTTTATCTCGGATACGTGCTTCTTCGTAGCTTCGGCTTCCTCTTTCTTGCCTTCCTTCATCAGCATACCGATGGATTTCGACAGGGAGTTCACCTCCGCGAGGTTCTTATCTAACAGGTTCTGCGTCGCACGTCTTTTATTATTCAATTCGAGCACTTGGGCGATAGTTTCCTTCGCGTTCTGGAAGTGCTTCTTTTCCAAACCGGCTATTACGCGGTCGGTTTCTTCTGTAATTAACTTTAACGTCAGCATAACTAAGTATGAGTTGTTTTTTTATTCCGACGGCAAAGATACGGATAAAATCGGTTCGGACGGTTACTGCCCTAAACTTTTTCCCTTCTTCCCGCCCCGATAAATATCATTAACAAATATCGTCAGGCTGCTGCTCCCGGCGCCAGGGATGTGCCTAAAAAGGTACGCGATGTCCCTCCCCGGCTCCCCAAGCAGGCTGAAAATTCTGCGGGAACCTGCCTTTGAAATCTACCTTCTGCTTAACATTTCTTTAAACCTACTTTCCAAATTCGGAACAGGCATAAAATTTTTTTGAAACCACTTTCCAACTCTGAAACCGGGATAAAATTTTTTTGAACCCATTTTCCAAGTTTGGAAACCGGCTTAAAATTTTTTTGAACCCGCTTTCCAAGTCTGGAGCGGGTATAAAATTTTTTTGGAGCAATTCCCAAAACTTGCGAAATAGTCTAAAAAAACGATGATTTTGTCCTTGGATGGGGAAGATAATCCGTTTGTACATTCGTCATGCTCGCCCAAAGGCTATAGCGGGCTTCGGGATTCAGCGCCTCCAACCGGGCAAGCAGCTCCTTCATGTCCGTGCGGTTCGAATCGGTTTCGTAGGGGCAGGTCTTGAGTTGCTTCCGATAGCCGCGCCACTCGGCGACGCGCGTCAGTTCGGCCTCGGAGACGAGACAAAGCGGGCGGATGATTTCCATCGTGAACTTCGACATCTTCAGACGGGGCGGCATTGTCCCGAAGGCGCCTTGGAAGGTGAGATTCATCAGGAGCGTCTCGAGGATGTCGTCCTGATGGTGTCCGAGGGCTATCTTGTTGCAGCCTTCTTCTTTGGCTATGGCAAAAAGAGCCTTGCGGCGCGTCCACGAGCAGAGGAAGCAGGGGGATTTGCGGCGGTCGGTCGAGGGGTCGAATTCGGTCTCGCGGACAATAAAGGGCAGGCCGTGTTCCTCGGCGCAGCCGCGTAAATAATCGAGGTCGGAGTGATAAGGGATATTACGCATCACGACGTGCGCCACCACAACCTCGAAGCGGGGACTGAAAATCTTCGACCTCCGCCCCAGGAAATCGACCAGCGCAAGCGAGTCCTTCCCGCCCGAGAGACCGACGAGGATGCGGTCGCCATCACCAATAAGTTCATAATCACGGATTGCCTTCCGCACTTTCTCTTCCACTTTGCGGAAAAGCAACTCTTCTTCTGTCAGTTTTGCCATCTTTCTATCAGGGTTAAATGAGTGAGGCGGCAAAATTATGAAAAATATTCCGCCGCAATGCCCGATTATTCCGCAGAAAATCCCTACTTTTGGCAAAGTTAATTCAGTTTAAACGACTATGAACTATCTATCAAGACATTGGATATTGACTTGCGCTTGCGCCGCCTTCGGTTGCTATGCCGCCCAAGGGCAGACGCTGAATGAAGCCAAGCAACTTTATAATGAAGGGAAGTTTGCCGAGGCAAAACCCGCCTTCGAACGCTTTGTCAAGCAGTCGCCTGGCAATGCTTCCTATAATCTTTGGTATGGCGCTTGCTGCTACGAGACCGGGGATTTGGTTCAGGCCGAAAAATACCTCAACGTCGCCGTCCGCCGCCGCGTCATCGACGGGTTCCGCTACATGGGCGAACTGTATTGCAAGACGTTCCGCTTCGAGCAGGCGGTCGAGATGTATGAGCAGTACATCAAATATCAGACACAAAAGAAGCGCGACACCGAGGCCGCCGAGCTTCGCTTGGAGGAATTGGAGGATGCCGCCCGGATGCTCGACAAAGTGGAGGCGGTGCAGGTCATCGACAGTGTCGTCATCGACAAAGGCGATTTTCTCTCGGCTTATACCCTGAGCGAGGAGAGCGGCTCGCTGACTCCCCTCCGCGACTTCTTCCCCGAGCAGGCCGACACCTCCGTCGTCTATAAGAACCAGAAGGGCGACAAGGTTTTCTATGCTCGGCGGGGGGACGACCAGCATTATTACCTCTTCTCGCAATCGTGGCTCCTCGACCATTGGGGCGACGAGAAGCAACTCCCGATGAATGTGAATAGCGAAGACGATGACAACTACCCGTTTGTCCTTTCCGACGGGGTTACGATTTACTATGCCTCGAAAGGGAATGGCTCGCTGGGAGGGTACGACCTCTTCGTTACGCGCTATAATACGGAATCGGATACGTATCTGGCTCCGGAGCAGCTCGGTATGCCTTTCAACTCGCCTTACAACGATTATATGATGGTTATCGACGAGGTGAAAGGGCTGGGCTGGTTTGCCTCCGACCGTTTCCAGCCGGAGGGCAAGGTTTGCGTCTATCTTTTCATCCCCGACGAGACGCATCAACGGGTGGAATCGGAAGATATCGAGCTAAAACGTGCCTGGGCCTCGCTGATGCCTATCCGTACGACGTGGAAAGAGGGCGCGGACTATTCCCAGCAGATTGCCCTCGCCCACGAGGAAATTCCCTACGGCAAGCAGGAGAAGAAAGTGGACTTCGAGTTCCCCGTCAGCCCGACCAAGGTCTATTATACGTGGGACGAATTCCGTTCTCCCCAGGCGAAGGCTTTATACAAGCAGGCTTTGGCTCTTCACGACCGGATTGACAAGCTGGAAAAGCAACTCGAATCGATGCGCAAGGACTACGCTTCGGCCAGTGCCGCCCGCAAGGAACAACTTGCTGCCAACATCGTGCAGGCCGAGGGCAACCTCCTCGAACTTTCCGCCCAGCCTGCCGAATTAGAGAAGCAAGCCCGCAACGCCGAGGCTCCGCATTTACGTAACCATTAAAAACGAATCGCTTATGTTTTCCGAAATAGCCATTATCGCCATCTGTATGGTAGTCGCCATCGTCTTGCTGATTACCGAGATTTTCTTCATTCCGGGCATCACGCTCGCCGGACTGGGTGGAGCCGCTGCCGCCATCGGGGGCATCTGGTACGCTTACCAAGTTAGCGCGATGACGGGGCATATCACGGTGTTGGCCTCGCTCGCGGGCTTCGCCGTCGTGTTCTTCGCCTTCCTCCGCTCGCGTTCGTTCCGGAAGATGGAGCTGAAGGCAGATGTCAGCTCGAAGGTTGTCTCGAACTTGGAGCAAGGTATCCAGGTCGGCGACCAAGGGGTTACGGTATCGCGCCTCGCCTCGGTGGGCAAGGCGAATATCAACGGGAAGATTGTCGAGGTCAAGTCCGAAACGGGCTGGACCGACGAGAATCAGCCCATCGTCGTTACCCGCATCGAAGACAATTACATCTGGGTCAAATGAGGCCCTATATAATATAAGGTATAATATCAATCCTAAATTTTATATTCCATGGAAATGACAACCATTCCAATGTTCCCACTCATCTTGCTGGGAGCCGTCGTCCTTTTGTTGGCGATATTTTTCTATTATGTGCCATTCCTCCTGTGGATTTCGGCCAAAGTCTCGGGCGTAAACATCTCGCTCCTGCAACTGTTCCTGATGCGTATCCGTAAGGTGCCCCCCTACGTGATTGCCCAGGCGATGATCGAGGCGCACAAGGCGGGCCTGAAGTCCCTCACCCGCGACGAACTAGAGGCGCACTACCTGGCGGGCGGACACGTCGAGAAGGTCGTCCACGCGCTAGTCTCTGCCTCAAAGGCAAACATCGACCTTTCCTTCCAGATGGCTACGGCTATCGACTTGGCGGGGCGCGACGTCTTCGAGGCTGTGCAGATGTCCGTAAACCCGAAGGTCATCAACACGCCGCCGGTTACCGCCGTGGCTAAAGACGGTATCCAGCTCATTGCCAAGGCTCGCGTAACGGTTCGCGCCAACATCAAGCAGTTGGTCGGCGGTGCCGGCGAGGAAACAATCCTGGCGCGCGTCGGCGAGGGCATCGTCTCGTCCATCGGCTCGTCGGACAGCCACAAGACGGTCCTCGAGAATCCGGATTCTATCTCCAAACTCGTCCTCCGCAAAGGCTTGGATGCCGGAACTGCCTTCGAAATCCTCTCCATCGATATCGCTGATATTGATATAGGCAAGAACATCGGCGCCTACCTGCAGATGGACCAGGCCGAAGCGGACAAAAACATCGCTCAGGCCAAGGCCGAAGAGCGCCGCGCGATGGCCGTCGCCCTCGAACAGGAGATGAAGGCCAAGGCGCAGGAGGCTCGCGCCAAAGTGATCGAGGCCGAAGCCGAAGTGCCCAAGGCCATGGCCGAAGCCTTCCGCACGGGCAACCTCGGCGTGATGGATTATTACCGCATGAAGAATATCGAGGCCGATACGTCCATGCGCGATGCCATCGCGAAGCCGACGGCGACGCCGAATAAGACGATAAAGTAAGGCTTACATCCCCGGAAAGAGTTAAAAACTTGCGTAAATTTGTCCGTGCACCCCTGCACAGGCAAATTTACCGCAGTTTTTGGCCAATACAAGGCTGCACAGACCCTTTTACCGCAGTTTTTGGCAAAATGCAAGCCTGCAAAGACCTTTTTACCGCAGTTTTTGGCAAATGCAAGGTTGCAAAGACCCTTTTACCGCAGTTTTTGGCAAAATGCAAGCCTGCAAAGACCTTTTACCGCAGTTTTTGGCAAAATGCAAGCCTGCAAAGACCTTTTTACTACAGTTTTTACCTAAAATCAGACAGACATGAACTCCCCAATCCCCTCATCCGAACTCATCATCAACGCCGACGGTAGCGCATTCCACCTCCATATCAAGCCGGAGCAGTTGGCAAACCGTATCCTCCTCGTCGGCGATCCGGAGCGCGTCTCCACCATCGCTACTCATCTCGACACGACGGAATGCGACATCCGCAGCCGCGAATTTCACACCGTAACCGGCACGTTCCGGGGCAAACGCCTCAGCATCGTCTCGCACGGCATCGGCGGCGACAATATCGACATCGTGCTGACGGAGCTGGACGCGCTGGCAAACATCGACTTTGCGACGCGCACCGTCCGACCCGCGTTCCGCCAGCTGACCCTCGTCCGCCTGGGCACGAGCGGCGGGCTGCAACCCTTCACGCCGGTCGGGACCTACGTCGCCGCCGAGCATTCCATCGGCTTCGACGGGGTATTGTATTTCTACGCAGACAGTGAGAAAGTACGTGATACAGCGATGGAGCAGGAACTTATCCGGCAGCTGGACTGGAAGATAGACGGGATGAAGCCCTACGTCGTCGCGGCCGACCCGTCGCTCCTCCGGCAAATCTGCGGAGACGACATCCTGCGGGGCACGACGATAGCCGCCAACGGATTCTACGGTCCGCAAGGGCGGAAACTCCGTCTGCCGCTGGCCGACCCGGATTTGAACCGGAAGATAGAGGCATTCGAGTGGAACGGACGGAAAATCACCAACTTCGAGATGGAGAGCGCGGCGCTCGCCGGACTGGCAGCCCTGATGGGACACCGGGCGATGACGGTCTGCTGCATCATCGCCGGCCGCGTGGCCAAAGACATGAACACCAGCTATCAAGACTCGCTCGCCGGACTGATTCAAACCGTCCTGGAAAGAATCTGATTCCTTTTTCGTACCTTTGCGGCCGAAAAAACGAAGCGACATGAAGATTGACGAAGCAATAAAGACCTATTTGGCGAAGACAAACCAGCGTATTTTCCGACCGAAAGCCGTACTTTTCGATATGGACGGCGTGCTCTACGACTCGATGCGCTTCCATGCCCGCGCTTGGAAGGAGGTTGCCGATAAATACCACCTGAAAGCCGAAGAATCAGACTTCTACCTCTATGAAGGACGGACAGGAGCCAGCACGCTCGACATCCTCTACCAAAAGACGTTCGGACGAAACGCGACCGAGGAAGAAATCCATCGCCTGTACGAAGAAAAATCCGCCCTTTTCCGCGCCTACAACGACGGGGAAGCTATGCCCGGAGCCGCCGAAGTCTTGGCGAAGGTCAAAGCCGCTGGTTTGCAGCGCATCGTCGTAACCGGCTCGGGTCAACGCAGCCTCATCGACAAGCTGGAGCACACGTATCCCGGTATCTTCGAGCGCGAAAAGATGGTTACCGCCTTCGACGTCAAATACGGCAAGCCCCATCCCGAGCCCTACCTCATCGGGCTGCAAAAAGCCGGCGTCGAAGCCAACGAAGCCATCGTTGTGGAGAACGCGCCGCTGGGGGTACAGGCTGGCGTAGCCGCCGGGATATTTACCATCGGCGTGAATACGGGGCCGCTGGCCGACCGGGTGCTGAGGGAGGCAGGGGCGAACCTATTGTTCCCCTCAATGGGAGTATTAGCCCAAAATATAGAAGAGATTATTATGGCTTCTTAGAGGAAACACGGGAAGTTTTCAATTTAGAAAGGATGAATGCACGTTCATTCTTTCTTAACCCTACAAGTCCTATGGCAACAACAGAACTAAGCAGGCAAAGACACACGCTTACGACTAAGGATGAAAAAGAATCCACGCGATAAAACATAATCCCATACCCGGTAGCCAATAAAACGAGAACTAACCGGAAGATAGGCCATAGGACTTCCGTGAAATACAACTTCCGCGACAAACGGATACGAGGATAGACTATCCAAACACGGACAAACTGGACGAAAGTTTCGATAATCAGATAAACTACAAACACCATCTCCGAAGAAATCGCAAAGAATTTCAGCAACACATAGGCAATCGGGACAACGGTCAAGAGCAGAGAACCTTCGACTATCTGGAACTTCTTAATATCTCCTGTCGCATGAATCGCCATAATCGTAGGATAGCTCAACGAATAATTCATGCAAACCAACAACATCAAACGTGTGAAAGCTACGGAGTGGGCAGGAACTTGGCCTAACCAAAAAGATAAAATATACTCGGTATTTATCAAAATAGGCATACTGACCAAGAGCATCAGATAGAACGAAAACCGCGAGCTATGCAAAACCAAGGTATGCATATAAGCCAAATCATTCTGGGCGTATGATTTTATGATCTGGGGACGCACTGCCGTCAGGAAACTGGAGAAGAACTGATTGACGGCAGTTTGTACTTGAACCGCAATTCCTCTTGCTGCATTAACCGATGGGCCGAAAAACATATTTAATAGAATATTCAGTCCTTGCGTATATCCGGCAATAGCTAAATTACCATTCAGCGTCCAAGCTGTATAAGCAAACATTCGTCTAGACAAGTCTCTATTCCATAGGAAACGGGCACTGGTTTCAGGGAAATGACGGGAACAATAAAATGTATAAATGAACCGGATAAACAATTGGACAACGACAAGCAAAACGGCATATAATATCAGTCTATCAAACGAATTCACCCACGTAAGGAGTAGAACAACCAGTAATTTAGCAACAACCTCAAAAATAGAGATATAAGCAAACGCTCCCATCCGCTCATGGGCGACGATCAAAGCATTATATGGAGCACTGATGATAAAAACTAGAACGGTTATTATCGAACATTGGTAAACCCACAACGCCGCTGTCATCCGCTCGGCAGGAATAACCATTTTCTCCAAGACGAACCACAAACCTACCGTTTCTGCCACGATAAGGATGAACAAAGCCAACAAATAATGGATACTGACAGCACAGCGAAAGACCTTACGAAGACTTTCAACTGTCCCGCAACCTAACTCAAAGGTTATGAAACGAGAAGTTGCCCCACTCAAAGAGCCATTCAAAAATCCTAATAAAGTAACGACACCTCCGACTACATTATAAATACCGAAATCCTCAACCCCTAATGCTTTTAATATAACTCGAGACGTATATAACGACACGAGCATAAGCAAAAGCATACGAACATACAGAAATATCGTGTTTTTTGCAATACGTTTATTATTTTCGACAGAAACAGGCACCTATGTAAGAGCAACGATTAAACTTTTCCCCATTTACAACTCAAACCTCTTCTGCCCAATCAAATTCCCATCGGCAAAGATATCTACACGGTAGGTGCCTTCGGAGAGATATTCTTCGATGTCCCAATAGACGGTTACGGGGATTTCTTCGCCTTCGTATTCTATCAGTTTCTTGATGGAATAAGAGATTTCTTTGCCTTCGAAGGGGAAGACGTTGGCACGGCTCTTGACTAAGACATCATCGTTGGGTTTCATGATGCGGAGGTAGATTTCTTTCTCTCCGACCGGCGCTGTGATATTCTTGGATATTTTGAAATCGATGACGAATTGCTGCATCCGCTTGATACGGTTCGTTTTCTTTCCGCGCGAATTGACAGGAGTTACGGTGATGCCCGTTGCATCGAGACGGCTGGCCAGCGTTACGCGTTCGGTCAGCTTTTCTTTTTCCTTCCGCAAAGAGACGGCGGTGTTTGTAGCTTGCTGGTATTTCTTTACGGCCTCATTCTTCTCTGCCGTCAGTTGTTCGTTGGCGCGGTTCAGGGAATCGATTTGGACAACATAGTTCCGCATGATTTTGCGCATTGTGGCCAATTCCTTTTTGAGGCGGGCGATTTCCTTCGTGTTGGTAGATTTCACCGTACGGAGTTCTTCCATCAGGCGTTGCACTTTGGCTTGTTCGGTCGATAAGAGGGCGACCAGGGAATCGTTGCTGACACTGAACTTGTATCCTTCGTATTGCAAAGACAACTCGTTGAAGTCGTCCGCCAGCATTTCCTTTTCCAAATCAAAGGTTTCCGTCATAGCTTCCATCTGCTTATGTTGATGGAAAATATAATAAGCAGCTCCGGCAATGACCAAGACTAAGACTATCAACGCAACTATCAAGAAGGACATTTTATTAATTTCCTTCGCCTCTTTCTTTTCAATGTTATCCATATAAAAACCGTTTGTCTTCTTTTAGCGGCAGCAAAAGTAGCACTTTTAAATGAAATTTCCCTATATTTGTTCCCGCTTAATTATCCAAAAGATGACATACGACGAAACATTACATTATTTATATACGAGTATTCCTGTGTTCCAGCATAGCGGTGCGTCCGCTTACAAACCGGGGTTGGGCACCAGCCTTGCCCTCGACGACTTGCTGGCGCACCCACATCAAGCTTATCGCACCATACACGTTGCGGGGACAAATGGAAAAGGTTCAGTCAGCCATTTATTGGCAGCCATTCTTCAGGAAGCGGGTTATCGCGTAGGACTTTATACCTCTCCGCATCTGGTGGATTTCCGGGAGCGCATCCGTGTCAATGGCCAGAAAATCCCTCAAGACTACGTTGTCCGCTTCGTCGAACGCTACCGCTCGGACTTCGAACCGCTCCAACCTTCTTTCTTCGAACTTACCTCTACGATGGCTTTTGCCTATTTCCGCGACGAGAAAGTGGATATAGCCGTTATCGAGACCGGCCTCGGCGGACGTTTGGACAGCACCAACATTATCCATCCGATTCTAAGCATTATTACCAATATCAGCTACGACCATACGCAATTCCTCGGCGATACCTTAGAAAAAATAGCGGCTGAGAAGGCGGGAATCATCAAGGAGCAAACGCCGGTAGTCATCGGCGACGTTACCGATAGCTCCATCCTCAACGTATTCACCCGCAAAGCCTCGGAGATGAATGCGCCTCTCACCTCCTCCGTCCAGACTTCTCCAATTATGGATTCTACCTTGGAGAAAGATGGTCTTTGGACCTTCCAAACAGCATCTTTCGGAACGATTCGGGGCGAATTGGGCGGCGCCGTCCAAGTGCGCAACGCAGCTACTGTCCTCACCGCCGTCCTCCAATTACGCAAATTAGGACTGACGATTAAAGATGATAATGTTCGCGAGGGATTCGCCCGTGTCGTTGAACTAACGGGATTGATGGGGCGTTGGCAGACTTTGCAGCAATCTCCGCGCGTGGTTTGCGACACAGGGCACAACACTGGTGGCTGGCAATACCTCTCCCAACAATTAAAAAACGAACGAAAAAAATATCACCGCCTGCGCATGATAGTCGGCATGGTAAACGATAAAGACATCGACGGTGTCCTCGCCTTGATGCCCAAGGAGGCGGATTACTATTTCACGCAGGCCTCGATTCCGCGCGCCCTGCCTGCCGAGACATTCGCTGAAAAAGCGCGGGCTCACGGATTGCAAGGGACTTCCTACCCGACCGTCCGCGCCGCGTTACAAGCTGCTTTGGCTGATGCTTCGCCCGAGGATATGCTATTCATCGGCGGAAGTACTTTCGTTGTAGCTGATGCGTTAAGCAAATAAATCAATAACAAAAACAATAACAACTTAAATCATGACAGAATTAATCCAAAAGAAGCTGAGCGACTCGAAAGCCGCTCGCTGGACAGCCCTCGCCATCGTCGCGTTCACGATGCTCTGCGGCTATTTCTTGACAGACGTAATGTCGCCTCTTAAACCTATGCTCGAAGAAGAACTGGCTTGGACCAGTACGGACTTCGGCTTATTCACCAGTGCCTACGGTTGGTTCAACGTCTTCCTGCTGATGCTGATATTCGGCGGAATGATTTTGGACAAGATGGGTGTGCGCTTCACCGGCCTCGGGGCTTGCCTCCTGATGTTAATCGGTTGCGCCATCAAATATGCTGCCGTTGCCGGACTCATCGGACAGGAAGGCACGCTCCTCGGCATCAAGGCGCAAGTTGCGCTGGCCTCGTTGGGCTATGCCATCTTCGGCGTCGGTGTGGAAATTGCGGGTATCACGGTATCGAAGATTATTGTGAAATGGTTCAAGGGGAAGGAACTCGCCCTCGCCATGGGATTGGAAATGGCAACGGCGCGTATCGGTACGATGCTTGCGATGGCCATCACGGTTCCCTACGCGAAGTACTTCGAGAGTGTTTCGGCTCCCGTCCTCCTCTGCCTCATCATGCTCTGCATCGGTTTCATCTCGTTCTTCATCTATACGTTCATGGATAAGAAGCTGGATGCTTCGATGGTGGGTGTCGAAGAAGAAAAGGAAGAGCCGTTCCGTTTCTCCGACATCAAATTGATTATTACGAACAAGGGGTTCTGGCTTATCGCCCTCCTCTGCGTCTTGTTCTACTCGGCCGTATTCCCCTTCTTGAAATATGCAACAGACTTGATGGTGAACAAATATCATGTCGAGGAGGAACTGGCCGGCTTTATCCCGAGCCTCTTGCCTCTGGGCACGTTATTCCTCACGCCGTTCTTCGGGAATCTCTACGACCGCAAGGGCAAGGGTGCTTCCATCATGATGCTCGGTGCGATTATGCTGATTGGCGTGCATTTCCTCTTCACGCTGCCTATTCTGAATGAGTGGTGGTTTGCCACATTGATTATGATTGTCTTGGGTATTGCGTTCTCGTTGGTTCCCTCGGCCATGTGGCCTTCTGTCCCGAAGATTATTCCGGAGAAACAGTTGGGTACGGCATACGCCCTGATATTCTGGGTACAGAACTGGGGCTTGATGGGTGTCCCCGCCCTCATCGGCTGGGTTTTGGATACGTATTGCAAACTCGACAACACGAACGGCGGCCCCGCCTACGATTATACCCTGCCAATGGCTATCTTCACCGGCTTCGGCATCCTCGCCCTCTTCATCGCTATCTTGCTGAAGAAAGAAGACAAGAAAAAAGGCTACGGATTGGAATTACCGAACATTAAGAAATAATTTTAGACGCGGATGACACAGATGACACGGATTATAGGGAAACAAAACTATCCGTGTCATCCGTGTCATCCGCGTCAAAAAATACAATCTCATGAAAACTGACATCGAAATTGCCAGAGAAACCCCTCTGAAGAAAATCAAAAACATCGCCGAAAGCCTCGGCATCCCCCGCGATGAAGTCCTCAACTACGGCCGCTACATCGCCAAAGTCCCGCTCCACCTCATCGACGAGGAGCGCATCCGCCAGCACAACCTCATTCTGGTTACTGCCATTACGCCCACCAAGGCGGGCATCGGTAAGACAACCGTCTCCATCGGTCTCGCCCTCGGTCTGAACAAAATCGGGAAGCAGGCGGTCCCTGTCCTTCGCGAACCTTCACTCGGCCCTTGTTTCGGCATGAAGGGTGGCGCAGCAGGAGGCGGATACGCACAAGTCCTCCCAATGGAGAACATCAACCTCCACTTCACGGGCGATTTCCACGCCGTTACCTCTGCGCACAACATGATTACCGCGCTGCTCGACAACCATCTTTATCAGAATCGCCATACTTGTTTCGGTCTGAAGGAAATCAAGTGGAAACGCGTCCTGGACGTAAACGACCGCAGCCTGCGCAACATCGTCTCCGGCCTGGGCGGTCCCGTCAATGGCATCCCGACTGAGACGGGCTTCGACATCACTCCCGCTTCGGAAATCATGGCTATCCTTTGCCTCGCCTCGGACCTCGACGACCTCAAGCGTCGCATCGGGAATATCCTCTTGGGCTACACCTACGACGATAAGCCGTTCACGGTAAACGATCTGGGTGTCGCCGGTGCCATCACGGTCTTGTTGAAAGATGCCTTATTGCCCAACCTCGTGCAGACGACTGAGAACACGCCGGCTTTCATCCACGGCGGTCCGTTCGCCAACATCGCCCACGGTTGCAACTCCATCATCGCGACGAAGATGGCGCTCACGTATTCCGATTACGTCATCACTGAAGCCGGTTTCGGTGCCGACCTCGGCGCAGAAAAGTTCTTCAACATCAAATGCCGCAAGGCGGGACTCCAGCCGAAGGTTACCGTCATCGTGGCGACGGCGCAGAGTCTGAAACTCCACGGCGGTGTCCCCGAGTCGGACATCAAACTGCCGAACATCGAGGGAATCAAACGCGGCTTTGCCAATCTGGACAAACACATTGAGAATATGCGCGGTTTCGGACAGCAGGTCATCGTAACCTTCAACCGCTTCGATACGGATACCGACGAAGAAATCGCCCTCGTCGCCGACCACTGCCGCACGATGGGTGTCGGTTTTGCCGAGAACCGTGTCTTTGCCGAAGGCGGCAACGGAGGCATCGAACTGGCACGCCTCGTGGCCGATACCATCGAGAACCATCCCTCCGAGCCGCTCCGCTTCACCTACGAAGATACCGACGACGTACGCACGAAAATCCGCAAGGTTACGGAACGCATCTACGGTGCCGCCTCGGTAACGTACACGACCTTAGCGGAAAAGAAGCTGAAGCAGATAGCCTCGCTCGGCATCGCGCACTATCCCATCTGCATCGCCAAGACGCAATATTCCTTCAGTTCGGACCCGAAAGCCTACGGCGCAGTCCGCGACTTCGAGTTGAAGGTGCGCGACATCATCATCAACAACGGCGCAGAGATGATTGTCGTCATCATGGGCGAAATCATGCGTATGCCCGGCCTGCCCAAAGTGCCGCAAGCCTCGAAAATCGATATTGTGGACGGACAGGTGGAAGGGTTGAGTTAAACCACCATGTTTAGCCCGGCACTTCATCACCGTTGCAGGATGCACCTTATGTTTAGCCCGGCAATAAATTGCCGGGCTAAACATAATCGGCGATAAATCACCGTTCTGGGATGCATAACACGGCGATGAATCGCCGTGTTATGCATAGCCAGGCACTTCAGTGCCGGGATTAACGAACCTCCTATTTTCTGGGGTTTTACCCCATCATTTCCCAGCTAAAATATTTTTCCGGTGAACAACGGTAGGTCGCACGTCCGGCGGGAGGCATTGCTCGTGAACAATAGATGGTTTCACGCCTGGCGGGAGGCATTGCTCGCGAACAATCGGGGGTTGCACCCCTGGCGGGAGGCGTTGCTCGTGAACAATCGGGGGTTTCACACCTGGCGGGAGGCATTGCTCGCGAACAATCGGGGGTTGCACCCCTGGCGGGAGGCGTTGCTCGTGAACAATCGGGGGTTTCACACCTGGCGGGAGGCATTGCTCGTGAACAATTGGGGGTTGCACCCCTGGCGGGAGGCATTGCTCACAAACAATTGGAGGTCCCACGCCTGGCGGGAGGCGTTGCTCGTGAACAATCGGGGGGCTCACGCCTGGCGGGAGGCGTTGCTCGTGAACAATAGATGTTTAGCCCGGCACTGAAGTGCCGGGCTAAACATAATTGCCAGGCTAAACATACTGACTCCTACCCTACTATATACCTCGCCGCCTTCTCCCCCGTCGCCTTGCGTATCAAAACGACTAATATCCACGATATGCTGAAGGCGATGATGGATGCGCAGGGGATTTGCAACCCGAGGGGGACATCGAGCGTCCGCATCAGCGTTACGGCCGGTCCGGTGAAGAGGAAATGGATCATATAAACGCCGAAGCCGCAGACGGTGAGGTTGGCAAGCAACCGCTTTATCCCGGCGGAACGGACTTTGGCGTGTTTGCAGAGCATGAAGACGGGGATAGTCATCAGCACCACGTTCGGCGAGCAATAATAGATGAACAGCTCGAGCTGGGCGGTGGTGTATTCGGGCAGCGTCGTCATGTGGCGGAATCCGAGGTAGGTTACGAGATAGCCGACGGCAAACATCGGGATGCCGATGGCGAGTGTCCGCGACAGCGACCAGTCGATGCGGCTCAGATAGTGCCCCAACAGGAGGTAACCGTTGAAGCCCGCAAAGTAATACAGCATATAAAATTCGTTCCATGCGCAGGCACCCCACAATTCCTCGCCGATGAAGACGCGCATGTAGGGAACAAAGAGGGTTACGCCCCACGCAATAAGGAACCAGAGTTTGGCGCGCTCCGATGCCTTCTCGACCCACGCGGAGAAGATGGGCATATAAAGGTACAGGCCGATGAGGAGGTAGATATACCACATGTGGACATCATACGGAGCGTAGGACAACGGTATCGTGGCTATATAATTCAGGATATCGGTAAACGCTTGCTTCTCGGCAATTTCTCCAAAGTAGGGGAAGAATACCAAGACGCCGTCGGGTCCGAAGCCTATCAACTTCATCAGCCAGGGGAAGGCGCAATAAAATACAGACCAGATCAAGAAAGGCCACAGCACGCGCGAGATGCGCTTCTTGTAAAACCGGCCGGTATCGCCCCGCACGGGCAGGAGCAATGTCCCGGTTATCATCACAAAGAGCGGGACGCACGGGCGGACGGCTGCGGCGAAGATGGAGCCCCAGAACTTGATGTCGTCGAGATTGGCCGGTGGCTCGCCGGAATAGAAATTGAACGGGTCGGCACTGTGGCTGCATACCACGGTGAACATCGCGACGAAACGGACGACGTCGAGCCAGACGATGTGTTCGCGCGTTGCAAGAAGAGGTTGTTTTTGCATGTCTATTAGATTTTTTAAATGTTATGAATAGCGCAAAGTTAGCTTTTTCCCCGATACGAAGCCTACTTGAGGGGTAAATTTTTTTAAGAATAATTAATCGTCCAATCGGCTGGCTGGAATGTTTATTGCATAGACCGACATGAAAATTAAAAACAGTATTATATATGGCTTATATTGATTACTACAACATTTTGGGCGTAAGCAAAGACGCCTCGCAAGATGATATCAAAAAGGCGTATAAAAAATTAGCCCGCAAATATCATCCCGACCTGAACCCGAACGACCCCACCGCCCAGCGGAAGTTCCAGGAGATAAACGAGGCCAACGAGGTGCTGAGCGACCCTGAGAAACGGAAGAAATACGATCAGTACGGCGAGAATTGGAAACATGCTGACGAATTTAATGCTCAGCAGCAACAATATGGCACGAACTTCGGACAAAATTTCAGTAACGACGGCACGACTTATACTTCGTGGTCCACATCGGGCGACACGGAGGGCTTCTCGGACTTCTTCGAATCGTTGTTCGGTTCGCGTGGCAAACGCAAACGGAGCTATGGCTACCGGGGGCAAGACTATACGGCTGAATTGCATCTGACCCTTCAGGATGCCTACGAGACGCACAAGCAAATCCTCACCGTCAATGGCAAGAAGCTCCGTATCACCGTCCCCGCTGGTGTGGCCAACGGGCAAACCATCAAACTGGCCGGACAAGGTGGCGAGGGCATGAACGGAGGACCGGCAGGCGACCTCTACATCACCTTTGTCATCGACGACGACGCACGTTTCCATCGCGAAGGAGACGACCTCTATGTAACCGCGCCCCTCGACCTCTACACCGCTATCCTCGGTGGCGAGACGATTATCGAGACGATGAACGGGAAGGTCAAACTGAAAGTCGCCCCCGGCACGCAGAACAATACGAAGGTGCGCCTGAAGGGGAAAGGATTCCCGGTCTATAAACAGGAAGGTTCGTTTGGCGACCTGATTGTAACTTATAGCATCGACATCCCGACGCACCTGAGCGAGGAACAGAAGGAGTTGTTCCGCAAAATACAAAGTCTTTCATAACTAAAAAAACGAATCATTATGCAGACCGATTGGATTATCATCAATGAATATTGCGAGAAATGCCATATAGACCCGTCGTTCATCATCATGCTCGAGGAAGGCGGCTTGCTCGACGTGCAGGATGTGGAAGGCGAGCGTTATTTCCCCGCCTCCCAGCTGCGGGACTTGGAACAATACACCCGTATGTATTACGACCTCTCGATTAACATGGAGGGTATCGATGCCATCCATCACTTGCTCGGACGGATCGAGGAAATGCAGGAAGAGATACGGCATTTGAGGAGCAGGCTGAGGATTTATGAGAAATGAAGAATGAGGAATGAAGAATGAAGAATTTTAGGGAGTTATGAAGTATGAATTATGAGTTCCGAAAGCTCCCTGATTCTTCATTCTTCAATTTTTCTTCTTTTCCCTTGCATTTTCCAAAATAATGCGTACCTTTGCACCCGCAATCGAGAAAGATTGCTGACATCGCGGAGTGGAGCAGTGGTAGCTCGTTGGGCTCATAACCCAAAGGTCGTTTGTTCGAATCAAGCCTCCGCAACACATCAGAAGGAAGAAAGCCGAAAGGTTTTCTTCCTTTTTTGTTTTACCCACCGTACAAAATGAGAGAGGGACGAACCTCGCGGCCCGTTCCTCCCGTGCAAAACTTAAAAATTATAAACGATCATATTGATACAGAACGTATCAATTTCTTACTTGCAACTTCACGATGCTCTCGCCCATGCGGACAATGTAAACGCCTTCCGTCAGATTGGCGAACTCTTGCTGTCCGGCCACCTGCGCAGTTGCCACTACGGCGCCTGCCATCGAAATAATCTGTACCTCCGTCGGCTCCGGAGTAATCACCACAATCTTATTAGCTTGGGCGTATGCGCGGGCTTCTGTCGCTTCGATGTTTTCATTCGCAACCGGGAATCCCTCTTCCGTATAGAGCTTCACATAAATGTTACTCTGCACATTGCGAATCTGGTAATAACCGCTGACCTCATCCAGCTTTACTTCCTTATATTCTCCGTTCGCGCGGTTGCTGATGAAGACGCGGGCACCCTCGTTTACTTCGCCGTACTTTTCGAACCAGATGGTGAAGCTGCTACCAGCCTTCGTATATCGCTTGTCGTGGAGCGAGTAGAGCACCAAGCCCTCGGCATCGTATTCGTCATTCAGGTAGAAATCTTGGTCGGCCAAGAAGAGTTGGTAGCATTTGGTAGAGATGCTGCCTTCGTTGTCGTCATCGCCGCCGGTTTCTATCTTTTCGAAGGTGGCGGTGATGGTTACGTTAGCTGCTGGCATTAAGAAACTATATGTACCGGATTTCTGGTCATAATCCGTTATATCAACTACAGTCTCTTTACCATCAATAGTATATTTATATTGGAGTGATTTAAGCTCATAACCTTCTTCTGGAGTTGCTTTGACGACAATTTCATCTTTATAATAAATCGTTGTAGTTTCAGCTGTTGCATCAGTTCCATCTTCTTTTGAAGCTGTTACTTCTCCATTTTGGATATTCTCATCAATTGAAACCTTAAAAGGTATTGGATTGGATGCATCTCCTGTAATAACAAAAGTAACATCGCCTTTGGGCATTGAAGGGAAAACATATACTTTGCATTTATCATTCGAATAGCTACTTTGAAATGCAGGTTGGTCACCCGAGCCTATATAGGCAGAAGATTCTGCTTTTATATCAGTAATATCAAAGGACTCATATCCTGGAGCCATTATAAAAATCCAAATCAAATCATCTTCAGCTGCAGATTCTATAACATTTTGTTTCTGATCTTTAAATATAACATCTACTGTTTTGCCTACTAAATCATCAGCTAATTCATAAGACAATTTATACCCTTCAATCTTCAAATTATAAATAACCACAGCTTCGGCTGGCATTTCAAAAGAAGTAACTCCTGTAGCTATCACTTTTCCATCCTTCTTAGTTTTTACATCGAAACTTTTAACAGTATAGCCTCCATCATATTTTGGTTTACCGTCATTTGGCCATATCCAATCTTTGTTAATAGCTAATGTAATATCTTTTTGTTCGCAACCAAATACCATATTTCCATTTTCTTGATTAGAATTCTGTGGATGTACTTTTCTATGCACAAGATCTGATTTATCATCTATAGATATAAGAATATCTCCTATGGTATGACCATATCTATCCATCTTATCTTGTAAGCTATATGGAATTTCTAAGCCATCATTTTCAAAGAATATTCCATAATAATAAGTACCCGTTCCGTTTCCTTTATCAATCCGTTCTTCGATACCTTTATCTTCATATTCACTAGCAATACATACAGAGCCGTTATTTATTATGTTGTATTGGCCAAATTCTAAATTAGTAGGTTCGCAATATATCAATTGATCATTCTCATTCAATTCAAAATCACTACCTAAGGTAACATTTCCATAGGCATAGCCGCTTACAAAATCATCTATGTTCGTACTCTCAAGAACAATACCTGTCCAATTTCCACGCTTCTTATCTTCGATGCCACAACTTGTTTCTGTTTTTGTACTGGAGTCTGAATCAGAATCAGCAATAATATAACTACTTCCATCTACTTTTAACGTTCCCCCGATTCCAGGATATCCCCCTTGTTTTTTTGTAGACTTCAAAGACAGATAACTATTTACTGATACCTCAGTAGAGGTGGCGACAATAGGATATTGAAGAGCATTTATATTGATTTCTGTTTTTTCTATAGATAAAGTGCTACCTTCTATACTTATGCCATTCCGAACGAGCATATCCATTTTGCAATTAGAAATTTCAGATGTTCCTGCACTTGCTGATATACCAGTTGCTTTTACTTCACTTCTTTCTTCTGTGATTACATATTTACAATCACTCATTTCTAAACTGTTGGAATAGGTGATACCTGTTCCGATTTTTGTATAATCTGCACCATAAGTGATATTTATTTCACTCTCTACGATATCAATATCATCTGCATCTATTCCTACACGTGGATTTTTCAGCGTAATATTAGTTGATTCTCCGGAAATAGAAACAGACTTGCCATTTCCTATACAAGCAGTACAACCTTTTTTATCATCAATAGTAATATTTCCTCCGGAAACAGTAACAGTAGATTCTAATCCTCCTATTCCACTATTGGCTTTTATCGTTCCGTTTTCTATATTAATCACGGAACCTTGTCCTGCAATAGCGTTTATACCACTATTAGCTGTAATATTTAATGTCCCTTGACCAGTAATAGTTAATGAAGAAGGATTGTCTTTATACTCTAAAGTTATGACACCTGTCGTTGCATCCGTCCCTTGTTCCGTATTTGTCGCTATGCTATTTTCTTTTTGCAATATAAACTTTACATAGCTCCCTGAGGCAATTTTGATTGCCGGAACATTTGGGCTTTTATTCGTTCGGTTTATGTTTATTCCATTTAAAGTTATTTCAAGAGGTACATTTTCACTTCCTCCGTCAATAATAAGTACATCTTCTGTCGCTTCTGAATTACTTATGGTTGCATTTTGGGTGATCGTTAATTCTTTTCTCCCCGCATCGTATTCTCCCTGACCTGTCTCAATAGTAAAACCACTTTTCTCTTGCCCCCATCCAATCCAAGGAGCCATCAGCATTAAAGCTATCAAAGTAAAAATCTTTTTCATATCGCACTACTATTTAAATTGTTAATTAAAAAATAAAGTCTATCTAAAGGTATCTCAACGCCGGGCATCGGCCGGCGTTATAAATAGCCGTAGGTACGCACCGCGCACCGCGCATCGTATAACGAGCACCGCGCATCGAATTCCAACACCGACACCGTAGGTTGAAACCTACGGCTATTTATAACCCTCATTTCATTCGGGTTGGAATACCTTCTGACTACCTCGCCAAACTGTTTTCTACCTTCAAAACTCAATTTTCAAAGCTGGCAAACTGTTTGCCGGGACCCTCTACTCGATTTTCATCCTCAGCAAACTGTTTTCTTCGTTTGAAACTCAATTTTTTTATGCCGCTAAACTGTTTTCTTTGAACCAAAACCCAATTTTCCACGTCGGCAAACACTTTGCGGAACTTGAAACTCGATTTTTGATGTCAGCAAACTGTTTTCTTCGCTTGCAAATCCAGTCGAAAACGCTGGCAAACAGTTTTCTAAGAATCTCAAAAGCGGTGGCGGAATAATCCATCAATTAAATTGGCCACGTTTTTGAGGATTCCGACGGCAAATGTAGGCAAAAAATTAAATGTGCAAGCATTTCTATATAAGAAAATTAGCATTTATGTTGTAAAACATAAAAATTAGGAGTATGGATGACCAAAAAAAACGATCATTTTCCCTGGCCACACCCATCTTCAAACATTTGTCAATCAGCACCGAGCACGTTTCATAGAATTTTCTATCCAGTGTACCGCTTTATTTCGTACATTTGCCCTGCGATTTTTAATACAAAGCGATATGAATATCTTAGTTATTACCGGAAGTCCGCACCATCAAGGGACTTCGGCCCTGCTCGCCGACGAGTTTATCCGTGGCGCACGGGAAGCGGGGCATCAGGTGTCGCGTTTCGATGCGGCTCAGAACAAGCGCATCTCGCCCTGCATGGGGTGCGAATATTGCCGGAGCAACGATTCGCAGTGCGTCTTTATCGACGATATGGAGATTGTGAAGCCCGACCTGCTGGCGGCCGAGGCGGTGGTCTTCGTTTCCCCGACCTACTATTTCGGGTTGTCGGCACAAATCAAAACGGTCATCGACCGCTTCTATGCCATCAACGAACAACTCCGTTCCAAACCGAAGAAGGCTTTGCTGCTTGTCTCGGCTGCCGATGATACGGAAGCGGTGGCCGACGCGATGAAGGCGCATTTCCAAAGTATATGTAACTATTTGAAATGGGAAAACTGCGGCTCGCTCGTCGCTTTCGGCGTTTACCATCGCGAGGATATCGAGCGGACGGACTTCCCCGCGAAGGCTTACGAACTGGGAAAATCTTTTGCATAAACTTATCCTACACATAGACATGAGAATAGACATCCTGACGGTACTTCCGGAAATGATCGACGGAATGGTGAATTGCTCCATCCTGAAGCGAGCACAAGACAAGGGCCTGGTAGAAATCCATCTCCACAACCTGCGCGACTACACGACCAACAAATGGCGGCGCGTGGACGACTACCCCTTCGGGGGCGAGGCGGGCATGGTGATGCAAATCGAACCCATCGACCGCGCCATCTCCGCGCTGAAGAGCGAGCGCGAATACGACGAAGTCATCTATACCTCGCCCGATGGGGAGACGTTCAACCAGCAGATAGCCAACAGTATGTCTCTGCTCAACAATATCATCATCCTTTGCGGACATTACAAGGGAATCGACTATCGGATACGCGAGCATCTGATTACGCGCGAGATTTCCGTCGGAGATTATGTCCTCACCGGTGGCGAACTGGCGGCGGCTATCATCGCCGACGCTGTGGTGCGCCTCATCCCCGGAGCTATCGGCGACGAGCAGAGTGCACTCTCCGATTCGTTTCAAGACAATCTCCTTGCTCCGCCCGTCTATACCCGCCCGGCGGATTACAAGGGTTGGAAAGTCCCCGACGTCCTCCTCTCCGGCCACCAACGGAAGATAGAAGAGTGGCGACTGCAGCAGGCGCAGGAGAGGACGGCAAGGTTGAGGCCGGATTTACTGCGATAAGACTTAAGTACGGACACAAAAAAATGTGCTAACAAGCCCCAACGCCTGTTAGCACATTCACTAACCTAACTGTCTAATACTACCGATTACTTCTTGAAATAGCGGTTGTATAAACCTTCGAAGCCTTTGCCGTGGCGAGCCTCGTCCTTAGCCATTTCGTGAACTGTATCGTGGATAGCATCCAGATTCAGTTGCTTAGCACGAGTTGCGATACGCTTCTTGTCTTCGCAAGCGCCGGCCTCAGCGTGCATACGCTTTTCGAGGTTTGTCTTGGTATCCCAAACAACGTCGCCCAAGAGTTCAGCGAACTTGGCAGCGTGTTCAGCTTCTTCCCAAGCATAACGCTTGAAGGCTTCAGCTACTTCGGGATAACCTTCGCGGTCGGCCTGACGGCTCATCGCCAAATACATGCCGACTTCGGAACATTCGCCGTTGAAGTGAGCATTCAAGTCTTTGATCATTTCATCGTCGCAACCTTTTGCTACGCCGATAACGTGTTCATCGACAAACGTCAATGCGCCTTCAGCTTCTACTAATTCTTTGAACTTGCTCTTCGGAGCCTTGCACTGCGGACAGAAATCAGGAGCTTCGTCTCCTTCATGAACGTAACCGCAAACTGTACATATCCATTTCTTTTTCATCACTATAAAAAATTAAATTTGTTGTTTTATAATCGCAATACAAAGGTGGGACTTTTTTATTCAAAAAACAAGCATTCGTCCATAAATAAATTTTATCGGGCAATAGACAAGAGTTATTTTTCCGATGCTAACCGCATAACTGATAGCCTTCTATTCATAAGGCATAGCCTTGTCTCTTTCTTTTTATAGATATATACCTTATATAATATATCTGATTCCTTACCGACAAAATTGAAGTGTCTGCAGAAAAAATCGAAGGAATCGCATTCATTTTTATTAAGAAGTTTCTAATTTTGTCATCGCGCAAACGCAATTCAACCTAAATTACGAAGTATGTTACTCCAGATTATCAACGGCCTTATCCTGACGCCACAGGGATGGCTTAAAGATGGTTCGGTACTCATTCGAGACAACAAAATCCTCGAAGTTACGAACTGCGACTTGGCGGTTGTCGGCGCGACTCTTATCGACGCCAAAGGTATGTATATCGTTCCCGGCGGAGTGGAAATACATGTCCACGGAGGTGGCGGACGCGATTTCATGGAAGGTTCTGAGGATGCTTTCCGAACCGCGATTGCCGCTCACATGCAGCATGGGACGACAAGTATTTTCCCAACACTTTCTTCTTCGACGATTCCTATGATTCGTGCGGCAGCCGAAACGACAGAAAAGTTGATGGCAGAACCTGATAGCCCTGTCTTGGGTCTCCACCTCGAAGGGCATTATTTCAATCTCAAGATGGCGGGTGGACAGATGCCTGAGAACATCAAGAACCCTGACCCCGAAGAGTATATCCCCCTGCTCGAGGAGACACACTGCATCAAGCGATGGGATGCCGCCCCCGAACTCCCCGGCGCCATGCAGTTTGGCAAGTATATCACATCGAAAGGTGTCCTTGCGGCCGTGGGGCATACGCAGGCCGAGTTCGAGGATATCTACACAGCTTACGAGGCAGGCTATACCCACGCGACGCATTTCTACAACGCCATGCCGGGCTTCCATAAACGCCGCGAATATAAATACGAGGGCACGGTAGAGAGCATCTACCTGATGGACGACATGACGGTCGAGGTCGTAGCCGATGGCATCCACGTCCCCCCGACTATCCTCCGCTTGGTGCATAAGATTAAAGGCGTTGAGAAAACTTGCCTGATTACAGACGCGCTCGCTTGTGCCGCAAGCGATAGCCAGGTGGCTTTCGACCCGCGTGTTATCATCGAGGATGGGGTTTGCAAGCTGGCAGACCGCTCGGCTCTTGCGGGTAGCATCGCGACGATGGACAGACTTATCCGCACGATGGTGCAGAAGGCTGAGATTCCTTTGGAGGATGCTGTACGTATGGCCTCGGAGACGCCTGCTCGGATTATGGGCGTGGCCGACCGCAAGGGGACGCTCCAACGCGGAAAGGATGCCGACATCATGATTCTCGACCGCGATTTGAACGTCCGGGCTGTCTGGGCTATGGGTAAATTAGTCGAAGGTACAAACAAATTATTCTAACGCTTATGCTTACACAAATTATAAATGGACATATCCTCACGCCGCAGGGATGGATGAAAGACGGCTCGGTCTTGATTAGCGACGGAAAGATTTTAGAAATCACGAATAGCGACTTGGCGGTCATCGGAGCTACCGTAGTCGATGCGCGAGGGATGTATATCGTCCCCGGCCTCGTGGCGATGCACGTACACGGTGGCGGGGGTTCGGACTTCACAGAGGCTACCCCCGAGGCTTTCCGCACGGCGGCGAAGGCTCACCTCGCTCATGGCGCTACGACGATCTTCCCCACGCTCTCGTCCTCTTCATTCGAGACGTTAGGGCAAGCCGTCGGCGTATGCCAAGAGCTTATGAAGGAGCCTGACACTACGATTATGGGCTTGCACATCGAAGGTCCGTACTTGAATCCTAAGATGGCTGGCGAACTTTTCGCCAATCAGACAAAGGCTATCGATGCGGCAGAGTATCAAGCGCTCATCGAAGAGGCGAATGGCTGTATCAAGCGATGGGACATCAGTCCCGAGGTGGAGGGTGGCCATGACTTTGCCCGCTATATGCGTTCGAAGGGCCTCATGGTGGCGCTCACCCATACGGAGGCGGAATACGATGAAATCAAGGCGGCCTACGAGGCTGGCTTCACCCACGCGGCGCATTTCTACAACGCGATGCCGGGCTTCCATAAACGCCGTGAATATAAGTATGAAGGTACGGTCGAAAGTGTTTATCTGATGGATGGCATGAGCGTCGAAGTCATCGCCGACGGGCGTCATCTGCCCTCGACAATCCTCCGCCTTGTCTATAAATTGAAGGGCGTCGAGAGGACTTGCCTCGTCAGCGATGCCTTGGCTTATGCGGCATGTGAGCATCCTAAGGTAGACCCGAGGTTTGTTATCGAGGACGGCGTCTGCAAGTTGGCAGACCATTCTTCCCTTGCCGGCAGCTTGGCGACGATGGACAAGCTCGTCCAAACGATGGTCAAGGCAGGGGTTCCCTTTGCCGATGCTATCCGCATGGCCTCAGAGACGCCGGCGAAACTCATCGGCGTGGACGACCGCAAGGGTACGCTCCAGAAGGGCAAAGATGCGGACATACTTATCTTCGACCGCAATTTGAACCTTCGTGCCGTATGGTCGATGGGTGTTCAGGTCATTTAATAATACAACGAAACCCTATGTTTCCGATGGATAAACATAGGGTTTCTGCCTTTTAAAACACCTTTCTGAATGTCTTATTTCATTTTATCAGGATCCTCTTTCAAGAAATACATGCAGAGGAATTTCCAATTATCTTGGATGATGCTCTTCCCTCGCTCGGGGGTATCCAAGCTCTTTGTCTGAGCATCTGCCAACATTCCACGCGACATCAACTCCTTCAAAAGGCCTGTGCTGCAATGCTTGACGATGAAGAAGCCAAGGGCTTGCGAAGCGGCTTTCTTCTCATCATAGAAGGGATTCTTCGGGTCTTTGATGAACTGTACGCCGCCGGTCAAGACACGTATGCCTTCCTCGGGGGTAGCATAGACGGCGAAGTTCTCCTCATCTTTCCCTTCGTCATCCTCCAAATCCATGTCGAGATGTTCCTTCATAAAGGCTTTGAAGTCAGATTTCTTGGTCATATAAATCAGCAAGTCGTCGCCAGCCACCTCGCGGAACTTCTCGTACTGCTTCTCATACGTCTCGCGGTTAGCCGCCAAAGCAGGGTCGATAAACGACTCGGCCTTCTCAGCTTCCTCGCGAAACATCTCATAGTCAGGATGGTCTGCAGGAATAAGGCGCGATAACCAATAGGGCGACGTATAGGCCAAAAAGGAATGGCGGCTGACATGCGCCATCACGTCATGGAAAGCCATGATGTTGGGCTGAAGCTGCGGGTTCTGACGCATGAAGCTCTTCACCGTATCCGTAAGTTCTTCATTCTCCGAGCAGAAGAGATATGAGCGGAAATGGAACCACGAAAGCAGCTCGGCATATTCCTTCGCCGTATAGCGCGTCTCGACGGAGAAGAGGCGCTGCATACGCTCATTCTCGGGCGCGGTAGTCCATTCCTCGCAGAAAAGCTCGTATATCAAGTGTGAAGCAGCTTGGTTGGCTGGGTTGTCAGGATTGACGAAAGTCCCCTTCTTCCACCCGTGATATTGCTGCGTATAGTGCCACAATATCAGGCGGATATCCTCGTTATTCACTTCATCGTCATAATAATGGTCATCGGTCGTATAGAAAGGCAGATAGTGTCCGAAACGAGCCTTATAGTCCGTGATGAACGTCCGCCAGATATTCGTTTGTGAAATCACATCCTCGAAATAAGCCGCCAAGCGGATAGCTATCTGGATAGATTCGTCCCTCGAGAACGAATTAACCAAGTCGGTCGCCTCCAAGATGTCATAAATCCGGTTAGCGATGCGGGTATAATACGAGTCCACAGGCGTACTCTGCACGTAAGGGTGCACTTGCAGCCAGTCTTTAGGGAAAATTTTAATGTTTTTCATTCTCTAAAAAATCAGTTTGTTGTATAGTTATTGGTCTTCGTCCTCGTCATTGAAGTCGAAGTCAAAATCAAAATCATCATCACTCTCATAGAAGTCCGACCCCGTGAACTGCTCCAACTCGCGGCGGTCTTTCTTCGTCGGACGCCCCAAGCCTTTGGCTCGATTGACGAAGCCCGAGATGCGGTTCATCTCGAGAAGTTCGTATTGGTCGGGGGTCGTTACGTTCTCCATGTACTCGGGGACGAGCTTCGCCCCCATCCTCCGCTCGGTCAGGGCAAGCACTTTGAAGGAGAACGTGATAGGCGGCTTGCGGACTTGGATGACATCGCCCACCTTAATCATGCGCGAAGGTTTGATTGTAACCCCGCCAATCATCACGCGCCCCTTCTTGCAAGCCTCGGCCGCGATAGTGCGTGTTTTGAATATGCGGGTCGCCCACATCCATTTGTCTATGCGTACTTCGTTCATTTGTTGTTATATTGATTCATTGTCAATTGGATACCGGCGAGGCAGAAGCTCTTGATAATCTCTACCGCCCGCTCGATGATAGGAGGCATTGCGGCTACCTCCTCCTCGGGGAAACGCCCTAAGACATAATCAATCTGTCCGCCTCGAGGGAAGTCGTTCCCGATGCCAAAGCGCAGACGCGCATAGTTTTGTGTCCCCAGCATCTGCGCAATGTTCTTCAGGCCATTGTGCCCGGCATCGCTTCCTTGAGGCTTCAGGCGGAGTGTGCCGAAGGGAAGAGCCAAGTCATCGACGACGACCAAGAGGTTCTCCACCGCGATATTCTCCTTCTGGAGCCAATAGCGCACGGCATTCCCGCTCAAGTTCATAAAGGTATTGGGCTTCAAGACGACCAGCTCGCAATTCTTCACCCTGAGGCGGGCTATCGCCCCATAGCGTTCCTCGGTAAAGCGGACACCGGCCTCATCGACCAGCTTATTCACGACCCGAAAGCCGATATTGTGCCTCGTGCCTGCATACTCTGCGCCGATATTGCCCAGCCCTGTAATCAAATATTTCATATCTTCTTTCTTTCTTCTTCCTATTAAAAAGCGAAAGGGTCTATTCTCACGAACAAACCCTCTCCATTAAAACAAAACCTTAACTATGAAAAATATTTTATCTTAACGTCTTTCCCAACTCTTATTGAGCCTTAGCCTGAGCACCGCGGGCTGCACGTGTCAATTGAACTGCACATACAACGGCGTTCTTTGCATTCATCAATTCGAGACCTTCGAAATGCAATGCGCCTACCTGCATCGTCTTACCCAAACCTAAGTGTTCTACATTGATTACTAATCTCTCAGGAATCTCTGTATAGACTGCTTTTACTTTCAGCTTACGCATCTGCAATGTCAATTTACCACCGGCTTTCACACCTTCTGCGTGGCCATCCAACACTACAGGAACTTCCATCACTACAGGCTTCTTATCATTTACTTCCAAGAAGTCGATATGAATAATCTCATCCGTTACAGGCTGGAACTGAATTTCCTTCATGATAGCCATGTGCTTCACGCCATCGATAGTCAATTCCACTGCGTAGATATTCGGCGTATAAACCAACGTACGAACTGCGCTCTGTGTTACCGTAAAGTGAATCAATTGTTCACCTCCATACAACACTGCAGGAATTTCTTTTTCCTTACGCATTGCCTTCAATGCGCGTTTCTGGTCTGCCGACCGAGAGGCAATCTCTCTTGATTTACCTTCTAACTGAAATGTCTTCATCTATATAAAATTTGTGTTACTCAAAATTAGCTCTCTAATTCCCCATCACACTTGGATTAGAAATCTGTTGCAAAGATAAGGCGGCTTTTTGAACTGTGCAAGCTTTTCGTCAATTTTTTTTCGTTAAAAGTTTACTTTTTCTCATCGCCCACCTGACGAACCCATGCGGAAGTATCACTACCAGAGGCATAAAGACCTTATTTAGCAAGCCCGGCATGAGCAAATATTTTTTTCTGAACATAGCGTTCACGCCCTTCCTCACCAGCTTCTCGGGCCGCATCATGATGCCTAAATGGATGGCGAGCGTCTTCAAATTATCCTTTAAATTATAAAGGTTCGTCGCCACGGCGCCCGGACAAAGGACCGTTACGCTCACCCCATAGTCAGCCAACTCGGAGCGCAGGGCCCGCGAAAAGGCTTTCAGATAGGCTTTCGTCGAGGCATATTCCCCGATGCCCGGGTAAGGTATCCAGGCGGACATCGACGACATATTTAATATATAGCCGTGCCGCCGCGCCTTCATGTCCTTTGCAAAGAGGCGGCAGAGCATCGTCGGCGTCTGGACGTGGAGGTAGAGCATCTTCTCGACCACCTGTTCGCGCGTCTCGACCATCTCCTCGAAGAAGAACATCCCGGCGTTGTTGATGAGGACTTCCACCTCGATGCCTCGTTCGCGACATGTGTCGTAGAGCTCGCGTGCGGCTCCGGGGATGGCCAAATCGCGGTATAACGCCACGACCTCTACCTTATAGGTATCCGCCAGTTCCTTGCCCCGCTCTTGGATAGCCTGCTCTTCGTTGCTCACGATGACGAGGTTATATCCCCGCGAAGCCATTTCCTTGGCGTAGGCCAGGCCGATACCTGAGCTGGCGCCTGTTATTAATGACCAAAGCATTATTTGAATTCCAACTCTTTTATTTCTTCTTCTATCGACTTCGGCAGGTCTTTGACATACTTGTGGCAAACCATATCCTTCGAGTACATCCGCGCAATGCAATAATTGCTATGCCCGCAATCGCAACGTGCGTGTTCGTCCTCCTTCATGCGGTTCACGAAGCCCGGCTCGTTGATGAGCGCCCGCGCCATCGCGACGAACTCGAAGCCCTCGCCCAGCACCTCCTCTATCTTGTCCCTCGACACCAAACCTCCGTGATAGACCAACGGGAGCTTCAGCGCAGCGCGAAACTTCCGTGCGTCTTCCAAGAAATAGGCTTCCTTGAAGGGGACGGTGGGTATCATAAAGCGCCCTACCATGCGCACACCCAGCGGAAGGTAGCCGAAGGGCATATAGTGCGTCATCGTCTTGATCGGCATCGCCCCACGCATCACGTACATCGGTGCCTTGCTCACGAAGCCGCCGCTCAACGAGAGTGCATGGACGCCGCATTCGTCTTGCAACGTGCGTGCCACCTCGAGGCATTCGTCCGCCTCCATACCGCCCTTGAAGCCATCGCTCATATTCACCTTCACCAAGACCGCCATGTCCTGTCCTGCCGCCTTCATCACCTCGGCCATACACATCTTCATGAAGCGCATACGGTTTTCGAGGCTTCCGCCAAACTCATCCTTGCGGTGGTTTGTATAGGGCGAAAGGAACTGACTGATAAGGTATCCGTGCCCGGCATGGATTTCGACGGCATCCATCCCCGCCTCGCGTGCCAAGCGGACGGCCTCGCCATACGCCCTGGCCATCGGAGCCAGTTCGGATTTGTTCATTCCTCGCACGCGCGTAGGCGAATAAATATTGAAACCACTCGAGGCCGAGATAGGCGTGCACCCGCAAATATGGCTATGCGACATATTCCCGCAATGTCCCAGCTGGATGCAAGCGGCCGCGCCCTCGGCATGTATCGCATCGGTTATTTTACGCAGTCCAGGGACGATTTCTGTGCGCATCCAGAGCTGTTTTTCGAACGAAAGTCCACTTTTCGTTACCGCAGCATAGGCTAAATTCGTCATTCCGATACCCCCGGCAGCTACCGAGCGATGATAGTCATATAGTTCTTTCGACGGAGCATTCCCAGGACACATACTCTCAAAGGCTGAGGCTCTTACGGTCCGGTTTCGGAGCGTCAATGGCCCTATTTTTCCGGGCGAAAATAATATCGATTCCTTGTTCATGATCTTCTTTCGACTTTGACAACACAAAGGTACGAAAAAGATGCGAAAAATACAATAGAGGAGTGCAAAGAGCCGGTTTATTGGCAAGAAAAACCACATTTGGGGAGACAAAAGATAGTTCTTTTTTCAGAGATAGCGACGCAATATTGTCGAGGATAATATACCCCATCGCAAACGTCCCAATCTCCATATAAAGAATAACCGCCTGCATACCAAATAAATACTTCCCCAAAAAGCAGCGTATAAAATATGAGCAGTTCTGACAGTTTTGACAGATGACAGTTATTTTTCGGCCAATTTGCGGTGTGTGCGCCCTCCCCCTATATATATATATAATATATATTATTTATTATTATTATTTATTCTTATTATCTATTCTTACTACAACGCGCGCCTGTGAGCATGGCAGAGTGAGGGGCGAAATGGGAAAATGAAAAAAAATAACTGTCAGCTGTCAGAACTGTCAGAATTATAAGAACATCTATGTTTAGTCCGGCACTTCAGTGCCGGGCTAAACATAATGCCGGGCTAAACATATAGGATACATCCCATTAACCTTCCTTATCTATCCCCTTAACAGATTTTCACGCCTTACCCCCTACCCACATTTTGCCGCACACCTCTTTTCTTCGTACTTTTGCACATCTTCTTCTTTCGACACGACACATAACAATAAAACGAACGATTATGATTGAGACAATGAAAACGCGGAGGACGATCCGCAAATATAGCGACCGGCCGGTACCCGAGGCCCTGATGGACGAACTGCTTGGTATAGCGATGAAGGCATCGAATACGGGTAATATGCAGCTCTACAGCGTCGTAGAGACTCGGAGCGAGGAGGGTAAACGCGCTTTGGCTCCGGCACACTTCAACCAACCGATGATCACGGAGGCGCCTGTGGTGCTGACCTTCTGCGCCGACGCAAACCGCTTTGTGAAGTGGGCGGCAAACCGCAAGGCCGAGGCGGGCTTCTGGAACTTCCAGTCGTTCATGGCTGCCACCATCGACTCGATGCTCTTTGCCGAAGCTTTCGTCGAGGCGGCCGAAGAGAAGGGTCTGGGAATATGCTACCTGGGGACGACGACCTACAACGCGGACCAGATTATCGAGGCGCTCCATCTGCCCCAGCTGGTGGTGCCCATCGTAACCGTAACCGTGGGCTATCCGGCTGAGCCACTGCCTGCCGAATCGGAACGCTTGCCGCTCGATGCCATCCGCCATCGCGAACACTACACGGACTATACGCCCGCCTCTATCGATGCTTTCTACAAAGAAAAGGAGGAGCTGGAGGTGAACCGCGAGTTTGTCCGCATCAACAAGAAAGAGACGCTGGCACAGGTGTTTACCGACATACGCTATACGAAGGAGGCTTGCGAGCATTTCTCGGAGGTATTCTTGAAGGTATTGAAAGGGCAAGGGTTTTTAGAATAATTCATCATTCTTCATTTCTATGATAAAAGCTCTATTCTTCGATATCGACGGCACCCTGGTCAGCTTTGAAACGCACCAAATCCCTGCCTCCACGATACGTGCCCTGGAGGAAGCCAAGGCTCGAGGCGTGAAAGTATTCATCGCAACGGGGCGACCTATCCCTTTGATTAACAACTTAGGGGCGATTGAGCACCTTATCGACGGGTATATCACCACCAATGGCGCGTGCTGCATCGTGGACGGCAAGGTGATATTCATCAACGCTATCCCCGAGGCAGATTGCCAGACACTTATCCGCATCTCCGACGAGCGGAACATCCCTACCATCTTCGTGGGCGAGAAGAATCTCGTGGTCTATCACCCCGACAAGGAGGTGGAACATATCTTCTACGATTACCTCCATGCCCCACGGCTGACCGAGGCCGACCCGCGCGAACTGATGCGCCACGAACGTATCACCCAAATCACGCCTTTCTTCACCGAGGCGATAGAGCAGGAAGTCATGCCCCTTATCCCCGGCTGCATCTCGGGGCGCTGGTACCCTGCGTTTTGCGACATTACCGCCATCGGGAGCGACAAGGGGAATGGCATCCAGCATATAGCCAAGCATTTTGGATTCGGCATCGAGGAGACGATGGCCTTTGGCGATGGAGGGAACGACATCAGCATGATAAAGGTCGCCGGCATAGGTGTGGCGATGGGGAACGCGAACGAATCGCTCAAGCCGGTGGCAGACTATATCACCAGCTCGGTGGATGAGGATGGGGTGGAGAAGGCGATGAGGGAGTTCGGAGTTATGCATAGCCCGGCATTTTAATGCCGGGAATGCGAGACACCATAAATGAAGGCGCTTCGGGTTTAAACCCGAAGCGCCTGTGTTTCAAATATATCATCAGACCTGGCGATAAATCGCCGGGCTATGCATTCCAATTCTTTATTCATCATTCAAAAACCAAGCGGGCTTCGCCATCCTCCACCCCTTCGCCTTTGGCCTTCAGCGTAACGCTACCTTCCTCGCCCGTACTTTGCAGCACGACAAGGCATTTGCCATAGAAGGCATGGCGCTTGTTGTCCTTGAAGCGTTCCATGGAGATGGGGCTGCCGTTATCGACTCCCGCGATGAAGGCTGGACCTTCGACCTCGAAATGCACGAGGTTATCAGCCGTCGGACAGAGGTTTCCGTCCTTATCCAAGACCTCGACGGTGATGAAGCTGAGGTCTGTGCCATCTGCCGCAAGCTCGGTGCGGTCGGGCGTGAGACGGAGTTTTGCCGGCTCGCCTGCCGTGTGGATGGACTGCTTGCGGACGATTTTTCCATCCTTCTTGGCTACTATCTCAACCGTACCCGGCTCGAACGAGACACGCCAAGCGACGTGGAACTCGCCCTCGGCCTTGCGCTTCGTGCCTTGAGACTTGCCATTGACGAAAAGCTCGACCTCATCGGCGTTGTTGTAGTAGGCCCACATATCGACGGGTTCGCCTGCCTTCCAATTCCAATGGGGGAAGAGGTGCAAGACGTCTTTGTCTGTCCACTCCGACTGATACATATAATATACGTCCTTCGGGAAGCCCGCCAGGTCGATGATACCAAAGTAGGAGCTACGCGCAGGCCAGCCGTATGGCGTCGGCTCGCCGATATAATCGAAGCCTGTCCAGATATATTGCCCGCTGATGAAAGGATTCGCCTTGACCAGCTTCCATGTCCCTTCGTGATAGTTGCCCCAAGGCACGTGGCAGTTATCATACGAGGAGCAGGAGAAGGAAGGGTCTTCGTAGGGCTTGTCCCATCGGTCGGGCGCGATAATCATCTTGTCGCTCGGCATCCGATAATAGCCGCGCGTCATCAGCCCAGAGACGCTCTCCGTAACGATAAAGGGCTTGCCAGGGAAATTCTTCGGCACCCCTTCGAACCACGCATCGTGATAATTAAAGCCAATGATATCCAACGCCCCCGAGCGGAAGAGATGGTTATCAGGCGAGGGTTCATTGCACCCCGCCGTAACAGGGCGCGTCGGGTCGAGCTGCTTCACCATGCCCGCCAGCTTCGCGCAGAGGAGGGAGTTCACGCTCAAGCTATCCTTGGCGAGTTGCGAAGCGTCGTGGCCGAAGTTCAATATCAAGTTCGCTTCGGCGAGGCTCAGGGTGTCTGCCCCCGCGTCGCTCCACTGCTCCAGCACTTCATTTCCGATGCTCCACATAAAGATGGAGGGGTGATTGCGGTCGCGCACGACAAGATCCGTCAAGTCGCGCTCGTGCCACGCATTGAAATAGCGCGCGTAGTCGTGCGCCGTCTTGCGTTTCCGCCACATATCGAAGGCTTCGTCCATGACGATGAAGCCCATCCTATCGCAGAGGTCCAAGAGCTCGGGCGCGGGCGGATTGTGCGAGCAGCGGATGCCGTTGCACCCCATCTCCTTCAAGATCTCCAACTGCCGCTCGATGGCGCGCGTATTGACCGCCGCCCCAAGGCACCCGAGGTCGTGGTGCATACATACGCCGTTAATCTTCGTCGGCTCGCCATTGAGCGTGAATCCCTTGGCGGCATCGAACGAAAAGGTGCGGAAGCCAAACGTCGTCTCGTAGGTATCGACGACGCGCTTGCCTCCTTTCAAAATCGTTGTCTCTATCGTGTAGAGGTAAGGATGCTCGAGCGTCCACAGCGTCGGTTGCTCGACGTCGAGCGTCTGCGCCTCGGTGAGCGTATCGCCCGGCTGTATCTCGAGGTCGGAAGAGACCTCGGCGACCTTCACCCCTGCCCCATCGACGAGGCGCGTGCGGAGGGTCAGCTTCTCGGCCTTCGTGCTTTCGTTTTGGATGGACGTGCGCATTTGGAGTACAGCTTTCTCCTTCTCTATCTGCGCCGTGGCGTATGTCCCCCACTGGGCGACGTGTATCGGCTCGGTCTTCGTCAGCCAGACGTGGCGATAGATGCCGCAGCCCGAGTACCAGCGCGAGTTGGGCTGCTCGGCGTTGTCCACGCGCACGGCCAGCGTATTCTCCTCGCCATAACGAAGATAGGGGGTCATGTCGTAGCGGAACGAGATGTACCCGTAGGGGCGTTTGCCCAAACTCGTGCCGTTGATGAAGACCTCGGAGTTCATATAGACCCCATCGAAGTCGATGAAGAACTTCCTTCCCTCGTCCTCGGCATTGACCTTGAACGTCTTGCGATACCATCCGATGCCGCCCGGCAAGGCCCCTCCGCCCGTGCCCGAGGGGTTATCCTTGCTAAAATCGCCCTCGATGGCCCAGTCGTGCGGGAGGTTCAACTTGCGCCACGCGCTATCGTCGAAGCCCGGCTTGGAGGCTTCGGCAACTTCGCCCAGGTGGAACGTCCAATCCTTGTCGAAGTTTATGCGCTCGCGCCCTTCCGTCCGCCCCGAGCAGGAAGTCAAGATGCCTGCGAAAAGCGCCAAGGCGAAGAGCGCGATGTTTTGGATATTTCGTCTCATAAATCGATAAACTATTTAATGCATTTGTTCAACTTAGTCCTTTTTTACTCCGCCGTTATCAAACAGCAGGGTATAGAACTGCTTTTTTACCCCGCTGTTATCATGCGCCGGGGTATATTACTACTTTTTTACCCCGCCGTTATCATGCGCCGGGGCATATTATTACTTTTTTACCCCGCCGTTATTATGCGCCGGGGTACATTACTACTTTTTTACCCCGCCGTTATCATGCAGCAGGATAAAAACCATGTTTTTTACCTCAAAAGCATATATCTGCGGGGTAAAAACATGGTTTTTTGATCTCAAGAGTTAGAGCTTGACGCTCTGGAGCGTGCCGTCGTACTTCACCGTCGTGCCCTTGGCATTCAAATCAAAGGCTTGCGGCTTGTCCTTCGAGACGGGGACGATGCGGAAGGTGCGTTCCTTCAACATGCCCTCGAAGTCGCCCATGCGCTGGCCGATGGTCAGTGTGCGCGTCGCGTCGTCGTAGGCGAAAGGAATCATGGCATACTTGCCTTGCTCGTAGTTGTAGTTGGTTCCTTCGTCCTCGTAGAGGGTGAACTTGCCGTTTGCGCCCTCATAGACGTAGAGCACGATGTCCTCGGCAGGCTTCTCGTCGGAGTATTGAATCTCAGGGCCGTAGGGCAAGATAGCGCCTGCGTGGACGAAGAGCGGGATGCGCTCGTAGGGGGCGGCGACGGTCTGCTGGCCATTCGGCATCGTCTTGCCTGAGTAGAAATCATACCACAAGGTGCCCTCCGGCAAGTAAACCTCGCGCTCGCGAGCTCCGTAGGTATAGACCGGGCAGGCCATCAGGGCAGGGCCGAACATGAATTGGTCGCCGATGTTGTTTACCTTCGGGTCCTTTTCGCCGAAGTCCATGACGAGCGGGCGCATCAAGGTATAGTCCTCGAACCACGTCATGCCCGCCAAGGAATAGATGTAAGGCATGAGGCGATAGCGCAATTTCGTATAATAGACGATGGAGTTGTAGGCAGGATGCCCCTCGGGAGCTATCTCCCAAACCTCGCGGAACGGCCATTGCCCGTGGGCGCGGAAGAGCGGGCAGAAGGCGCCGAACTGATACCAGCGGGTGTTCAACTCGCGCCATTCCTTGTAGTCGGCATTCTCCGTGCGCGTCTTGTTCCACTGCTGCTGGCCGGCGACGTAGCGATTCTCCACGCAGAAGCCACCTATATCCATTGTCCAATAGGGAATGCCCGACATGGCGAAGTTCAGACCCGCACTGATTTGCGCCTTCATATCCTCCCAGCGCGTCGCGATGTCGCCGCTCCACGTAGCCGTCGAATAGCGTTGCAAGCCAGCGAAGCCCGAGCGGGTCAGGAGGAAGACACGCTTGTTGTTGTCCACGCCGCGTTGCCCGTCGTAGATAGCCTCGGCATTCATCAGGGCGTAGGCGTTGAAGAACTCCGTAGAAGAGCCGAGGGCCGTCGGGCCGCACAAGTCCTTACGATATTGCAAGTCCGTGCAATCGCGGATGTTCGGCTCGCTCGCATCCATCCACCACGCGTCGATGCCCAGCGGATAGTAGTGCTCGTACATCTGGTTCCAGAAGAGCTTGCGGGCATCGGGGGCATACGCATCGTAGAAGCCGTAGGTGTAGCCCGGCCCGACCCAGTCCTTCAAACTATCCTCGACGGAGAGGCGGTACATCCACCCTTTCTCGTCGAACTCCTTGAAGTGCTCCGTAGTCGTGTAGAATTTCGGCCAGACGGAAATCATCATCCGCCCGTGCATGGCGTGGATGGAATCGACCATCGCCTGAGGATCGGGGAAACGCGCCTTGTCGAACTCGTGGCTACCCCAAGCGTTCTCGGGCCAGTGATTCCAGTCGAGGACGATGTTGTCGATAGGAATCTGCCGGTCGCGGAAGCCCTTGAGCGCACCGAGCATCTCGTCTTGCGTGTTGTATTTCTCGCGGCTCTGCCAGTAGCCCATAGCCCACTTGGGCATGATAGGCGACTTGCCCGTGAGGGTGCGGTAGCCGGAGATAACGTCGTCCATGTCGTCCCCTGCGACGAAGTAATAATCCAGCTGCTTCGTCATCTCGCTCCACCACGATTGTTTGGCCTGCTCCTCGGGAGCGACGGGCTTCATGACGCGGAGGCCGGAGTAGGAGACGCCGCCGTCGGGCTTCCATTCGATCTTGAGGGGGACACGCTTGCCCGCCTCGAGGTGGACGGTAAACTTATAGCTGTTGGGGTTCCACGCCGTGCGCCAACGCTCGGGGACGACTAATTCGTTGTTGATATAGACCTTCGTATAGCCGGCGTAGTAGAGGATGAACTGATAGTCGGCCGTCTCCGAAGGCTCTAACTCGCCCTCGTACGTTACCGATGCGCCCATGAAGGGGAAGTCTTTCGGGAGGTTCACCACATGAGCAATATCCTCGCGCTTGAGGTGTTCGAAGTACAAAGAATCCTCGCGACGGACGAGGGGGTTCACGTTCGAGCCTGGTGCAGGAGTATAGGTACCCGTGATTGCCCCTTCCTTGCCCTCCTTATCGAAGAGCTTGAAGACCGCGCCGAGTTGGGAATAATCGTTCGGATTCCCAAAGCGGCACAGGGAATAGCTGTCGAGCAAGACGCCATAGTTCTTGTTGGAGACGATGAAGGGGACGGAGACCTTCGTGTTGTATTGGAAGAGCTCCTCGTTCTTTCCTTTATAATTGAACTCGTCGGCCTGGTGTTGCCCTAAGCCGTAGAAGGCTTCGTCGGCGGGCGACTCGAAGACTTGACGAATCGTGTAGCCTTTTGTCCCGCCGACCTCGATAGGCTTGAAGGATTTGCCGCCGCCTTCGTTCTCCTCGAGGATGACGTTTCCGTCCTTGTCAAAGAACGTAACTTCGCCCGTGGACTTCGATACGGAGGCGGAGATTTCCGAGGTGCTGATGGATACCTCGCCCTCGGAATCCTTCACGGTGTAGGAGACCTTGGCGGTTTGGGGGACAATAATCAGACTCTGGGGGTCGGCGAAGCGGTCTTCGGGCGTGGCCGAGACACGGATGAGCTTCTCTCCCAAGACTTCGAGGCGGACTTTCTTCGCTTCCGAAGGACTGTCCGGCCGGAGATTAACTACGATACCTTTGCCCGTATCCTCTACCTGTGGAGACGAGCAGGCAGCCAGCAGGAGGCCAGCAAACAAATACCACTGCGTGTTCTTCATCTTACTTTTTATTTAATTATACGATGTTTTCTCTGTCCTAAACATACTTTTTCCCATGCGGAAACACCCTTTTTGCTTCCCTTGGAACGACGATGCAAAGGTACGCCGAGAGTGCCATCCGCCCTCTGAAAAATGTTGCAAGCCAGACAACTTTTTGTTTATGCAGAGGGGCTTTTTTGATAAAAGAAAAGGGATAGTTTGATAAAAATCAGAAGGGATAGCCCACGGCGAAGTGCCAAGCGAAGTTATCCCTGAAGTTTGGACGTAGGATTGCCCACTTGTCTTTCCCTTGTTGCTGGGGGTCGTATGCCTTGAGACCCGTGTCGAAACGGAGGAGGAAAAAGTCAAAATCGAGGCGCAGGCCGAGGCCATAGGATACGGCAATTTCTTTATAAAAACGCGAGAAGTCGAAGTTCGCGTTCGGATAGTTTTCGTCTTCGTGGAACTTCCAGATGTTTCCTGCGTCGATGTAGGCTGCCATCTCGAACTTCCAGAAGAGTTTCGTGCGATATTCCACACTCAAATCCAAGCGGATGTCTCCCACTTGATCGGCAAACGAGATATTGTTCTTATCGACGGGCATACTACCCGGCCCCAAGGTGCGGACCGACCAGCCACGGACGCTATTCGCACCTCCTGAGAAATAGCTGCGCTCGAAGGGGAGCATCCGCGTGTTTCCGTATGGATAACCCACACCGACACCCACGCGATAGGCAACGCGGTTCCGCTCGTCGATCGCGATGCTCTTGCTGAAATCCACATCGACCTTGACGAACTGGCTGAAGGGCGTGCCGAAACATTCGTAGAGATTATCGGCGTTCTTCTCTTTCCCCGTCAGCTTGGAGTAGGCATAGAGGACGTTCCCCGCCATCTCGAAGGAGGCACGGAGGGAATGGGTATTGCGCGTGCGGTTCTGGGGAGTCGCGTTGCTGAATGTATAGGTATAGCCTGTGCCCATCACAAACTGGTCGGTAAAGTTATAGAGCCGTGTGGATTCGGGCAGGCTATTCTTGAAATCCTCGTCGATGTTCGGGAGCGATACATAATCGATGTCGAGAAACTTGAAGACGTGCCGCGATTGCATATTGCTTCGCGATTGCCAAATGTAGCTCCACCCGCCGGAGAGGATGGCACGCTGATACTCAGGTCTCGTCTGGAAGCTATAGCTCAACTTGAACTCCGTCGTGGCGCGAAACCGCCGCTTGGCATTCTCGCTCAAGAAGGGGAAGACGAAGCTGGGGAAGGTGATGCCTGTCTCCGCCCCTAACTCCCAATAGCTTCCGATGTTCTGATCTGAAGAATTCAAGGACTCATACGCCCCGCGAATCTTGGCAGAGAAGAGTTCCGAACCTTTGAAAAGATTCCGATGCTGATAGTTCAAACTCGAGGCGAAACCCAAGTCGCCCGCCGAGTTGGTACCTTCAAGATCTACTCCGAAGCTCTGCGTCTTGGCTGGTGTAGTCAAGACCAAGCAGTTGAGCTTCATCGTATCATTCTCCATAAACTCGTCGAAGCGGACATTGATGTTCTTCAACGCCTGAAGCCGGGCGAAGGAGGAATAAGTTTGCTCCACGTTCCGCTCGTTATACATCTGCCCCGGACGGATATAGACGCTTTGGCGTAAGATGTCGGGGCGCACAGAATGTTTCTTGTTGCCGTAGATAATCTCAAGGTCTCCGCTCTGCACCGTATCCGAATTGAGGAAGAGAGAGTCGAGGCCGACGAGCGAAAGGGGGTCGTAGTCCGTTACGACCTTCACATCCTTGATATAATATTGCTTGGGTATCTCCTCGAAGACCGTGCTGTCCGGACGGACAAAGCGATTGGGCTTGAGATACATTTCCAGCTCTACGATATTTTGGTTGAACGAGCTATCGGCCAGGTAAGCCAAGTTATCGCGATTGAAAGTATAATAGCCGTTCCGCCTCAAGAGGGTCGTGATGCGTTGCCGCTCGGCATCGAGGACATCGCGGTCGAAGAGGTCTCCCTCGTGAACCAGCGAGGTATGGTCATCGCTCTGTGTATGGAAGGCGGCGGCCAAAGGCGAGCGTTTCCGTGCTTCCAGGCGGGCGATGCTGTCGATACGGGTATCCGCAAGGTTCATCTCGTAATGGCTGATGCGGTAAGGTTCGTTCGAGCGGATACGGTAGGTTACGATAGCTTTCTTGTTGTGCCGCGAGGTATCGATTTCCGACTCTACCTCGGCATTGATATATCCTTTATTAATGAAGAAACGCTGAAGCTCTTCTTCCGACTGGCGTACCAAAGTGGTGTCGAGGATGACGGGCGGCTCGCCGATGCGCCTCAGTTGCTTGTTCAGCCAGCGCTTCTCGTTCCGCCCGGACCAGCTATATACGTACAACTGCCACTTCATCAAGCCGAAGACTTTGAAGTTCGCTTCTTGCCGGATATATTCCTTCAGATCGGATTGCTTATAGCGATTGTTATCCGACTCGATGCGCACCTCGTCCAACAAATATTCATGGTCGCCCACAAACTTTGTCGGATGACACGCGGCAAGAAGCAGCAAGCCGCAAAGCCCCAAGATGATATGTAGTGTCCGTATCCGCACTCCTCAGCTTCTTCCCTATTCAAATACCGGCATCGGCCGTCCTATCCAGACTTGCGGTTGCTGGATGCCAAAGATAGAAGCAATCGTCGAGGCGATATCGAATTGCATCATGCTCTCTTCGATGACTATCCCTTTCTTGACGTGCTTGCCGCAAATGATGAAAGGCGTTTCCATCTCCTGCATAGTCCGTCCGCCATGGCCTTTCTCGATTCCGCCGTGGTCTGCCGTTACGATGATGATGCTTTCGTCCCAGATGCCGGCATCTTTCATCGCTTGCACGATTTGTCCGACATAGCCGTCTATCTCTTCCAACTTCGTATAATAAGCCGGAGTATCATGCCCTGCCGCATGGCCTACATGATCCAAGACATCGAATACGACATTTACCAATGCCGGTTTCTTATCCTTGATATAATCGATAGCGAAACGAGACACGGCGGTTGAGTCTTGCGCTACTTCCACCACGTGCTTGTCATAGCTCAGAGCCAAGGTATCCACCAAATAGCGGATGCCTTCCCATTCATAGATATTTCCAATTTCCGCCTCCGGAGCTACGGCACGCAACTCGGAGAAGATCGTCGGGAATATGCCGTCTTTGTTCACAACACGCGAAGGGAGGTCGGGCACTTGCGAACCCCATTCGCAATAGCCGTGCAACTCCGGACCGGCACCCATATACATCGATGCCCAATTCACCGCGCTCGACGAGGGCAAGACCGAACGCTTTTTCAGCGTATAGGCTCCGTTTTCCATCAGGCTTCGGATATGGGGAACTTGCGCTTTCTCCATACTATAGGCTCCCCAGCCGTCTATTCCTATCAATACTACATGTTTGGCTTTCCATGCCGGTTCTTGTTCCTTCACCGGCTGGTTTCCCGAACAGGCTGATAAAAGCAAACCGACGAATACCCACAGAAAAGTATATTTCATCTTATTCATTATTATGCGGAAAAGGGTGTGCCGAAACGCTTGTCTCGACACACCCGAACTTTACTTAAAAAATTATTTATAGGGGAATATATTGCACAAATGCTTCCATCGCTTCGTAAGATGCCAATCCCAACTGGCGATAGAGTTCCGCCGTCGCCCGATTGCGGTCTTCGGCGCGCTGCCAGAAGAGGCGTTCGTCATCGCCCAAGTAAGGTGCGCTCTCGGCCTGCGACTGGTGCTTCAAGATGGCGTTCCGTTTGTGGCGGAGTTCCTCAGGCGAGATAGGAACGGCCATTTCCACATGGTCCATCTCCCATTCTGCCCATGCCCCGCGATACATCCAGACACGGCAGTTCTTCATCCATTCCTCGTCCTTCACCTCGTCGATGGCGGCGAGTACGGCATCGAGGCAGACTTTGTGCGTCCCATGTGGGTCGGCCAAGTCTCCGGCAACGAACATCTGGTCTGGCTTGATTTCTTCCAGCAGAGCCTTCACGACATCCTTGTCCGCTTCGCCCAGCGGGTTCTTCTTCACCAAACCGGTTTCGTAAAACGGCAGGTCGAGGAAGTGGACATGGTCATCCTTCACGCCCGAATAGCGGCAGGCATGGCGTGCCTCCTCGCGGCGGATGGTGCCTTTCATAAAGAGGACATCTTTCCGCTCCGGCTCGCCGTTCTCTACCTTTTCGTAGCGTAAGTATTTGATGATTTCTTCAGCCTTCTCCTTGATGGGCGAACCTTCGGGCGTATATTTATCGGATACGTCGCGGAGGTATTCGCAGTAGCGGATGACTTCTTCGTCGCCCACGGCAATGTTGCCCGATGTTTCATAGGCTACATGCACATCGTGATTCTGGTCGCAGAGGCGGCGCAACGTCCCTCCCATCGAAATCACGTCGTCGTCGGGATGCGGACTGAAGACGATGACCTTCTTCGGATACGGCGTCGCACGTTCGGGACGTGTCGAATCGTCGGCATTCGGTTTGCCACCGGGCCAGCCGGTAATGGTATGCTGGATATCGTTGAAGATTTCGATGTTTACCTTATAAGCCGAACCGTAGAGCGCAAGCAGCTCTCCCAAGTTATGTTCGCTATAGTCTTTGTTCGTCAGCTTCAAGATAGGTTTGCCGGTCAGCTGGCAGAGCCATACGATAGCGCGGCGGATAAGCTTCTTGTCCCATACGCAGCTCGTAACCAACCACGGATGGCTGATGCGCGTCAAGCTATAAGCAGCAGAGAGGTCCACCACCACCTTCGCATTCGCATGTGTCTGCAAATAGGACGAAGGCACGGCATCGGTTATCGGCCCTTCGACGGTCTTCGCGATGATGTCTGCCTTGTCGTCGCCCCAAGCCAAGAGGACTACGTTCTTCGCTTTCATCATGTTCGAGATGCCCATCGTGATGACGCTCGCCGGAACAGATTCTACCGACGGGAAACGCCGTCCTGCCTCCTTGCGTGCCGCGTTTTCCAAGAGGACGAGGCGGGTGCGCGAACTGGAGATAGTTCCCGGACTGTTGAACATCACGTTGCTGGCCTGTCCGATACCGAGCAGCATATAGTCGATGCCGCCCAACTGGTACATCAGCTCTTCATATTTGTTGCAGAAAGCGAGGATATCTTCCTTCGGCATCGTCGCGTCGGGCGCATAGATGTTTTCCGGACGGATATCGACGTGGTTCAGGAAGTCTTCCTTCACGTTTTCGAGGATGCCGGAGACGTTCTTCGGCAGCGGATAGAACTCATATTCAAGGAATACAATCACATTGCGGAAGCTCAGCCCCTCTTCCTTGTGCATCCGGACTAACTCGCGGTAGATGTTCATCGGCGAGCGTCCGCCTGGCAAGGCGAGGACGAACTTTTCCCATCCATCTTGTTTCTTACGGATTTGCGCGGCGATTTCACGCGCTATGGTGAGCGACCCTTCTTCGACCGATTCGTAAATCATGGTCGGCACTTTCTCCAACCGCGTCAGGACGGAATACTCGAAGGCATTCTCCGGACGGTAATACTTCTGTGGGATGCGCGTCAGCGTAATCTGTGAACTTAAATTAGTCTTCATGAATATAGTAGATTAAAAATGATTCTCGTAGTCTCAGCGAAGGCAAAGGTATGTTTTTATTTTCCAACTGGCAAACATCTACCCTAAAATTCTTCACGTCCCATTCTTTATTCTTCATTTTATTCTTACCTTTGCCCCAGTATTCATTATCAACATAACATTAACTATGAACTGGAAAGAGAAATTAGGCAATTATTTGATTGACATTTCGAAGTACTTTGCAACCGGTGTTCTCTTCACTGCTTTGATCAAAGATATGGAAGATTGGCGATGGTTGATTTATTTGTTTAGTAGCATTGCTGCTATATTTTTATTGGTATTAGGTTTATTTTTAACGAACAAGAAGGAGGATTAACATGGAAATATTAGGTGATTATGTCCCCATCGGAGCTCTAATTATTTTAGGGATGTACACCATCCCGTGCATCATTGCACTTCTCTGGTTCCTTACGCCGTCTGGTAAACGGTGGCTGAGAAAGAATAAAATGATATAGCATAACGGTGGCTCGATAAAGATTAGAAAATAAGTCCCCGGCATTAAAATGCCGGGCTATGCATAATCCGGCGATTAATCGCCGGGTTGAAATACTACCTTCTATGCAGGGTTTTAACCCAATGATGTTTAGCCCGGCACTTCAGTGCCGGGGACTTGAGTTCTTAAAAATAGGTGCGCATGAATTTATAAATTCTCCAGCCACTTTTTCCCCGGCTTAGTATAAAGCCAAGCAAGAAATATGGCAGCTATGATAGCTATAATCGTGAATGTTAAACCTAACTGTGTCATAATCTTTCTATTTTAATATCTTATTGGCTATCCATGCTAACAATATTGTTGCCATGGAACCCGTTAAGATGACATAAATATTTATATTGTTAGAACTATCTGAATATAATGGGGTTATTCCTCCGATAACGACTCCGGCAAGAACCAATTTTGCGGAATCATAAAAGAATCCTGCGAGTTTATCCTTTCTTATCCGGTCTCGCTCTTTAGCCTCTTTATGTCCTTCCTGTTGTTTTTCCCAATTACTCATATTCTATTTTGGCACGAAAGTAGTAATAAATCCGATACAAAATATATCCTTCGATAAAAATTATGCTATCCGCGAAGTCTATATTAAAAATTGACAATTAACCATGGACAATTGACAATTAACCATGGACAATTGACAATTAAAAGGTTTCTCTCCCCTCAATTGTCAATTGTCCATTCTCAATTGTCCATTCCTAATTCACTGCACCACCGGCCTATCATCCGGCTCCTCTTCTCCTCCCGTCGAAGGGGTTTCGGTATCCGGCTCTTCGGTATCGGGCGTTTCCGTATCCGGAGTCTCAGTATCCGGAGTCTCAGTATCCGGCGTTTCCGTGCCCGGTGTTTCAGTCGAAGGCTTCTCTTCCGAAAGCTCCTCTTCTTCCTTATTGTTTTTGCGTACGGTCTCGCGACGCTTTATGATAGCCGTCTGCCGCTCGATTTCTGCATTGATGGCTTGGATAAATTCGTCGTACTCATCCGTTTCTTCCACAAAAACAATTGAATTGACGGCTTGCACCAACGTGCGGTAGGCCTCCTCGGCTGCCTCGCGGACTTCCTTGCCGAGACCCTTCTGGACGGCACCTTTCGCCTTGGCGCGTTCCAACGTGGCGGCTTCGAACGCTTCCTGGGTCGTCTTCATCCAGTTATACCACGGGTCAAAATAGATGGTGCTAAGCGAGGTCAGCCCTTCGAGGTCTTCCAGCAGGTTGTGTATCACGCCGGTCTCCTTCGTCTGCGAAAGCCTGGTCGGGTTTCCATATTTTTCAAAAATGTCGTTAGCACTCTTGGCAATGGCTGCAAACTCGCTGTCCGGATGTTTGAGCATCGCGTTGATGTATCCGTTTGAGCCTACCCATGCCTTGTCGCGCTCCTCATCGGCCGCATTGATTTTCTCCGTTACCGGATTTTTCTGAGAGGTTTTCAAAACAGCATCAAAATTGTCGAATGCCGTATTGTATCCCTCGACGACCTTTTGCAGCCGCGCGGATTTCAGCGACAGGCTGCGCGCGAGCGACTGGACTTCCGGCAGTTCCGGCTCGCTCGAGGTTTGGGGCAACAAGGTAAATGCCGACTGTACCATCTTCAAGAAACCGAAAGATTCGTCTTGATAAAGGTCCTTCAGATTAAATACTAAAATTTGTTTCATTCAAGTCTCCTTTCTTTTTTAGTTTATTTCAAAGATGGCGCAAGTTACTAAAGTTCTCATACATACAAAAATTTTTCGCCTGTTTTTTTATCGTAAAATGCTATTTATAGCACCTTTCAGGCGAGATTCCGGGACTTATCATTTAATGAGTGTTAAAGACCCTCGGGAGAAAAGCATTTATCAGTTAGTGAGTGTTAAAGGAATCCCAGGGGACAGCATTTATCAGTTAATGAGTGTTAGAGGCCCTCCGGTGAAAAGGATTTATCAGTTAATGAGCGTTAAAGGAATCCCGGCGGACAGGGACTTTCATCGGATGAAAAATGCTAATCGCCGGGACACCATCCATCCCGACCCGAATGCCATGAGGGTCATCAATAGCCGTGGGTTTCAACCCACGGTGCGGGTGGGTGCTATATATTATATAAGGTATAGGAAAAGAAAACGGGGAGACCTGCTGGCCTCCCCGCTTTGGATAGTTTGATATATGCGACATTATTTGTCTGAGTATCCCGGATTGTTCGGAGCCAAATTCGGGTTACGCTGGATTTCGTTTACTGACAACGGCCAGAGTAAGTCTGATTCTGTGATAGTTGCTCCGGCAGCGTTTGTTGCGCCAACCAAATCAACCCAAGTGATCTGACCCTTAGTCGTTTCAGAGATGTTCGGGAACTTACCTACGCGAACGCAGAGATCCCACATCTTGAATTCCAACGGAAGCTCACGCAGACGCTCGTTCCAGCATTCTTCGATGAAGGCCTGTGTAGCCATACCTTGCAACTGTGCTGTTAATTCAGCTTCTGTACCCAAGTTAGCACGAGCTTTAACCATAGCTAAATAGCGAGCAGCATCAGCTGTTACACCCTGAGACTGAGCGATACATTCAGCAGCGTCCAAGAGAGCTTCTGCATAACGGAAGATGTTCCAGTCTTTCGTACCACGACCTGTATTCATAATAGCATCCTCATCGTAGTAGTACCAGCAGCAAGCGTTGCCACCCACTGAGTTCCAAGTCTTGCCATTTGCTTCGTTCGTGAATGTCCAATGGAAGAACTGGTTTGGCTGGATACGCAAGTCATTTTCTGTATAAATATTCAGATAGCGATTCAACGGACCATGAACACGTTGGCTGATAGCGTATGTACCGAACAAACCGTTAGAAGAAGCATCACCATCGAATGCGTAAGTTGGCAACCAACCACTGTTGCTGATTTGGTTATCAAATTCGTATGAATAGATAGCTTCTGGCAGATCGTCTGTCGAACGCAACTTGTTAAAGGCACTGTTCATACCTAAATCATCGTTAGTTGTCAAGCTATGAACACCTGATTCAACAACAATGCTGATTGTATTGGCAGCATCAGCATATTTGTGTTGATACATATAAACATCTGTCAGCATCATAGCGGCAGCGTATTTTGTAATACGGTGTCCGTTAGCAGCAAATGAAGTAGCAGGCAAAACATTAACAGCTTCCTGCAAATCAGCTTCGATTTGGGCATAGATAGTAGTTGTTTCAGTACGAGACATTTCCATATTTTCCGGAACTTCATACGGTTCTGTATAGAACGGCACAGCACCGAATGTTTTCACCAGATAGAAATAACTGAATGCACGGAAGAACTTAGCCTCAGCAACCAAGCGATTAGCAGTTTCTTCAGCCATATCAATACTAGGGATGTATTTGATAGCGCCATTAGCTACATTGATGTTACGATAGCAATTATCCCACACACCATCCATCTTTGAAGCCAGCTGCATAGTATTTTCCTGGCGTTCCAAATTACGAGAATAACGGCAAACGATTTCTTGTCCTTCGTAGCTATTAGAGAAGTAGCCAGTCAATTCTTCCTGAATAGCGGCAAACGGACCAGTATAAGCACTCCCGAAATCAACATAACTATTTGTTGCACCTGTACGATAAAGGTAATTTACGTTACCTTCCGCCTGAGCTTCTGTCTGATAGAATGAATCGCTGACCAATGTTGAACGCGGCTCTTCATCCAAGAAATCATTGCAAGCCGTAAAGCTCATTAATCCGGCACAAGCAACTGCGATTGTTAGTATCTTTTTCATCTTTCAATTGTCTTTTTAAATGAGATTAAATTAGAATGTTACATTAACACCGAATGTAAATGTTCTTGCTCTCGGATAAGAGAAGAAGGTCATGTTCTGACCGAACTGTCCGCCAGTTTCTGATGTAGATTCCGGGTCGTAACCTAAGAAGTCTTTAGAAACAATCTGGAACAAGTTGTTACCACTTACATAGAGGCGCAAGCCCTTCAAACCAATCTTTTCAATCATGCTTGAATCGAAGGTATAACCTAACTGGAGCATATTCAAACGGAGGTAAGAACCGTTACATACCCACTGTGAGTCAGTCGTTGTATCACCACCACCGTGAGGTGAGTCGTAAGCCAAGAAGACTGCCTGCTGCATAGTACCCGGATTCGTTCCGTCATATGCATCATACAGGATGTTGGTCAAACCGTTTGTCATACCGAAGCGGTCGTAAGTTGAGTGCATGAAACGCTGCAAAGTTTCTACGCCCCATACGAACTGGAAGTCCACTGTCAAATCGAATCCCTTATAAGAGAAGTTGTTGATCCAGCTACCGGTCCAGTCAGGCAAACCTTTACCGATGATTTCGCGAGATTCAGAACGGTTCGGACGACCAATCTGGTTCTTTTCGCACTTGCCGGCTTCATAATCTTCTTCAGTCCAAATACCATTACGAACCAAACCGTAGAAGCTACCCATACTTTCACCTACGCGGAGGATAGAACCACCACCTACCCAATCGTACAGATAAACGTCTGCATCTGTATCTCCTAAGTGAAGAATTTCGTTCTTGTTGAAGTTCAGGTTCAGCGTAGAGTTCCAAGTAAATTCACCCTCAACCGGTGTTCCATTTACCATGATATCTACACCTTGGTTACGTACAGAACCGATGTTCTTATAGATTGAGCTGAAACCAGTAGAGTGAGGAATCGGACAGTCGAGCAACAAGTCGGTTGTCTTCTTGTTGTAGTAAGAAACATCAAAGTTCAAACGATTCTGGAACAAACCTAAGTTTACACCAACGTCAAACTGACCTGTCTTTTCCCATTTCAAATCCGGGTTCGGCATATTGTCAATATACAGAGACGGTTCACGTCTGCCATTCATCAACAATGTTCCTGCAGAAACACGACCTAATGATTCATACGGGCTAATTTCAGAGTTACCAGTCAAACCGTAGCTGGTGTGGAGCTTCAATGTGCTGATGTATTTGTTGTCCTTCAACCAATCTTCCTGAGACATATTCCATGCCAAACCTGCAGATGGGAAGAATGCATACTTGTTGTTTTCACCGAACTTAGAAGAACCATCGACACGGCCTGTAACGGTTGCAGAGTAACGATCCTTATACGTATAAGCGAAACGCAAGAAGTAAGAGTTCATCGCCCAACGAGTCCATTCAGATTCTGGAGAACTTGGCGTTGTACCCACTACCATATTGTTATCTTGGTAAGAGTCATCGAAGAAACCTTCTGTGTGAGATTTATTTCTGCGATAAGTTCTTTCCTGCCAAGAGAGACCGGCCATCGCGTTGATACGGTGGTCTTCCAATGTCTTGTTGTAGGTCAAATACGTTTCTTCCTGCCAATACATTGTCTGTTCGTTCTGGAACTCAGCCCAACCATTAGGCATTGAGATATTATTCAAACCTACAGAAGAATATCCACGGTAGTCGATATTGTGGAAGTCCATACCGAACTGGGTCTTCAAATCCAAACCTTCAAGCAGGTGGAACGTAAATGCGGCATTACCGAAGATCTGCGTATTGTATTTCATACGCTTCTGGTCGTTCAGGATGAATACCGGGTTAGACATACCTTCCAAGTTGAAACCACTCAATGTCGGAGAAGTAGATGTCGTGAAGTGATCTGTCCCTGGTTCATAAACAGGCAACCAAGGCAACATTTCAATCATCGTACGGCGAGCTTCCTGTCCACCACCGTCTTCAGGAGTATAACGACCCCAAGTGTGGTTTACCAAAACGTTTACTGCTGTAGATAACCACTTCGTCGGGTCTGCATCGTAAGCAACCTTCGCATTGATACGTTTGTTATACGTATTCAACATGATACCCTGCTGGTCGGTAAAGTTCAAGAACGCACCCATCGAAGAGTTCTTGCCGGCCTGCTGGATGTTGATCTGGTGGTTGTGTGAAACGGCGTTGCGAGTTGCTTCGTCTTGCCAGTTGGTATCATACAGTGCATTACCGTTAGCATCGAAATACGTGCGGTCTGTAAACCAGTCAGCGCGATTCAAAGACCAGTTAGTACCCAGCCATTTGTTTTCGTTTGCCAACGCCGTCATAAATGTCTGCTGCCATTCTTCAGCGTTCAACGTATCCATCTTACGAGCCATTGTACTCAAAGAAACAGAACCCTGATAGCTGACTGTGATACCTTCGCCGTCTTTCTTACCACGCTTCGTTGTTACCATGATAACACCATTGGCACCACGGGCACCGTAGATAGCGGCAGCAGAAGCATCCTTCAAGACTTCCATTGACTCGATATCGTTCGGGTTTACCAAGTCGAAGTTTTCCATTACCACACCATCGACTACATACAACGGGTTAGAAGAAGAGTTGATAGTTGCAACACCACGAATGATGACACGGTTTGAATAAGCACCCGGCTGGCTGGAGTTAGAGAAGATGTTCACACCGGAAACCTTACCACGCAAGTTATCCAGCGCGCTAAAGCTCTGTTGCTTGGTCAGCTCTTCACCCTTGGCAGTTGCGATAGAACCCGTAACGTCTGATTTACGCATCGTACCGTAACCAACGACTACGACTTCATCCAAAGCCTGTGTGTCTTCGGCCAATGTAACGTTAAACTGAGATTTGTTTCCTACCGGCAGTTCTTGAGTTACATAACCGATGTAGGAGATTTCCAATACATCACCGGAAGAGACTTCCAAGGTGAAGTTACCATCAATGTCAGTAATCGTACCGTTCGTCGTACCTTTTACTAATACGTTAGCTCCGATTACCGGAATACCTGCGGCATCGATTACCGTACCCGTTACGGTCTTCGTCTGCTGCGTTTCTTGAATAGACATGTTGTCGTTTCCGTCCGTCCCTAATCCTGTTGCGTTGGCTGGTACTGCAAAGGCAGTGAACGCCGTAGCTAATAGGAGAGACGAAATTTTCATGGAATTACGAAAATTCGGTTCTTTTTTCATGTTCTCACTATTTTATGTTGATACTAAGAATGTGTTTTTAATTCAATTTAGCCTTTCAACGTTTGAAAGACAGTGTTAAAATGGGCGTAGTACTAGAAGGACTACGCCTTAATTCGCCGCAAATGTAACCAAATTTTCATTACACCATCATTATTTTGAAAAAAAAATTCCATCATTTTTTTGATTTTATTGTGATTTTCGAGCATAGAGCCGGTTCGCCGGTACGAAAAAGTTAGCAAACCTGACGAATTATAAGCAAAACAGAAAGCGCAAAACGCAGGAAATAGTCAAAATGGAAGAAATTTAACATATCGCTTTTAGAACTGTTAAATCTTGCTGGCGCAAAGGCGGCATTTTTCCCCCGAAATACCCCGATAGGAGTAGTCCTTCTAGTACTACGCCTGATTTAACATTTGTCTTTCAAACGTGGAAGGCTAATTTAAATTGAAAACACATTCTTAGTATCAACATAAAATAGTGAGAACATGAAAAAAGAACCGAATTTTCGTAATTCCATGAAAATTTCGTCTCTCCTATTAGCTACGGCGTTCACTGCCTTTGCAGTACCAGCCAACGCAACAGGATTAGGGACGGACGGAAACGACAACATGTCTATTCAAGAAACGCAGCAGACGAAGACCGTAACGGGTACGGTAATCGATGCCGCAGGTATTCCGGTAATCGGAGCTAACGTATTAGTAAAGGGTACGACGAACGGTACGATTACTGACATTGATGGTAACTTCACCCTGGAAGTCTCTTCCGGTGATGTATTGGAAATCTCCTACATCGGCTACGTCAGCCAGGAATTCCCCGTAGGAAATCAAACTCAATTTAATGTTACATTGGCCGAAGATACTCAGGCGCTGGACGAAGTCGTAGTCGTTGGTTACGGTACGATGCGTAAGTCGGACGTTACGGGTTCTATCTCTACCGCCAAGGGTACAGATTTGTTGAAGGCGCAGAACTTTAGTGCCTTGGACAACTTGCGTGGTAAGGCTGCCGGTGTGAACATCTTCTCAAACTCCAGCCAGCCGGGTGCTTACGGTAGCCGCGTTGTGATCCGTGGTCAGGCTACTATCAACGCATCGTCCGACCCGTTGTACGTTGTCGATGGTGTGGTAATGGAGAACTTCTATCTGATGAACCCGAATGATATCGAGTCTATGGAAGTCTTGAAGGATGCTTCTGCAACGGCTATCTACGGTGCCCGTGGTGCGAACGGTGTCATCATGGTAACAACGAAGCGTGGTAACAAAGGCGAAGGTATCCGCGTAAGTTATGACGGCTCTGTCAGCGTGGCTCATCGCTCTCGTAAGATGGATACGATGAACGCTCAGGAATGGTGCGACGCCTTTATGACTGGTTTGGCTAACGAAAACAAGTGGGGTTCACACACAGTTGATGGTGTGTCAGTTCCGTTTGAATGGTCTTTAAATCCCGCAGATTGGTTTACAGATCGTCGTTTCTTCGATGAAAACGGTAATCCGCTGTATGATACAGATTGGCAGGATGAGGCTATGCGCGTAGCTGTTTCTCACAACCACCAGTTGAATATCCAGCAGGGCGGCGAGAAATCATCTATGGGTGCTTTCTTGAACTTTACCGATCAGCAGGGTATCTTGCGCAACACATATTCAAAACGTTTGAACGCGAAGATTGCTTACGATGCCGACCCGACTAAGTGGTTATCTACTTCCGTAAACTTGTCAGTGAACCATACGTGGGGTAACTCCACAACAGAATCCGGCGGTTCTCAGGATGCACGTCGTACCATGATTGAAATGTTGCCGTGGTTGCCGGTTCAGTACGATGGAATTTATACTTCTTCTGCTACGGCAAGTATGCCTATGAACTTCGAGGCAATGTCTAACCCGGTTCATATCTTGGAAACTCAGAAGAACAAGAATTTCAATACAAAGATTTTCGGTAACGCCGCTTTGACATTCCACATCATCGAAGGCTTGGATTTGAAGACTCAGTTCGGTATCGATGCCAACTTGCGTAACAACCAGTCATACACTCCAAGTGATTTGTTGAACTTAGGTTACGACCAGCGAGGTGTTGCTTCTCGTTATAGCGCAAACTCCCTCTATTGGCAGGAAGAAACTTACTTGACCTATAATAAGACTTGGAACGACCATCGTTTGAACGCTATGGCCGGTTTGTCTTGGCAGGCTCGTACATACGATTATTCTTATATGTACACGAAGACATTCGACGATGATATTTTCCAGGACTATAATATGGAAGCCGGTACAGTTCCTAATCCACCGGAATCTCTGTATCAACGTTGGGCTATGAACTCTTACTTCTTGCGTTTCGCTTATACTTACAAAGACCGCTACTCAGCTACAGTAACAGCTCGTGTCGATGGTTCTTCTAAGTTCGGTGAAAACAACAAGTATGCGTTCTTCCCATCTGCAGGTTTGGCTTGGAACATCACGCAGGAAGACTTCATGAAAGACTTCGAAAACATCAGCAACTTGAAGCTCCATACCAGCTATGGTTTGACCGGTAACTCTGAAATCGGTGTGTACCAGTCTTTGGCAACAGTAGCAAGTGGGACTACATTGTTGAATGGAACACGTGTTTCTACTTCTTATTTGGATGCTTTGGCTAACTCAGATTTGAAATGGGAAAAGACAGGTCAGTTCGATATAGGTTTCGACTTGGGCTTGTTCAACAACCGTATCGCGTTGGAGGCATCTTACTATAACAAGAAGACTACCGACTTGTTGCTGGATTCTCCGGTACCTCATACAACAGGTTATACAACCATCTATCGTAACATCGGTTCTATCCGCAACCAAGGTGTGGACTTGATGCTTACTACCCGCAACATCGAAACAGAAGACTTCTCTTGGACAACGACTATCAATGCCAACTTCAACAAGAATGAAGTTCTTTCTTTGGGCGAAAATGACGAGGATATCTTGATGAACGGCTTCTTGAACGGTTATTCAATCCTCCGCGTGGGTGAAAGCGTTGGTAGCTTCTATGGTTTCAAACGTTACGGCGTATGGACAGAGGAAGACTATAAAGCTGGTAAATGCGAAAAGAACCAGATTGGTCGTGCTCACCGTTCTGAAGAACGCGAAATCTTAGGTAAAGGTACTCCGGATTGGACCGGTTCTATGATCAACACGTTGCGTTGGAAGAACTGGGACTTCACGTTGGATTTGCAGTTCGTTGCAGGTGTTCAGACTGTTCAGGAGTTCTACCACTCAACTTACGACCGCTTCGGACAGACAAACGGTTTGACAGATATCCTTTACGATGCATATAACGGAACAAATCCGGGTACTATGCAGCAGGCTATCTATCTGTTCAACACAGGTCATGCCGACCAGGATACGCAGTTCGACTCTCAGTGGGTATGCAACGGTTCTTACCTCCGTGCGAACTTGATTCAGTTAGGTTATACCTTCGACTCCGACCAGTTGAAGAAGACTCCGTTCAGCAGCTTGCGCCTCTACTTCAACGTAAACAACGCATTCTGCATCACGGCGAAGGACTTCAACGGTTTCGATCCAGAATCAACATCTCAGATCGACAGCAGCAATGGTGTAACTTCTGCTTCTCAGTTCGGTCAGAACATGACCTTCTTCTCTTACCCGAGAGCGAGAACATTCACTTTGGGTGTTAGTGTAGCATTTTAAGTAACTAAATCAATTAAAGACGAATAAACAATGAAAAAGATATTAACATGCGCAGTATTATGCGCGGGGCTGGTAGGTTTTACGGCTTGTAACGATTTCTTGGATGAAGAGCCGCGTTCCTCTTTGACATTGGAATCTTACTACCAGACGACAAATCAGATTATTAGTAATGTGAATTACATGTACCGCAACGGGGTACCCGATATGTTATCCAATATGACAGGTGCTTACCGTGGTTCCAGTGCTTCGGTACAATGTATGCTGACAGGGTATTTTACTAATGCATTCGAAGGTCAGGAAGTGGATTGTTCTTATGCACGTCGTTTGGTTCGTCAGGATTATACCCAGTCTGTTTGTAACTATCAAACCAATGATGTTTGGAAGAACTGTTATAAGATCATCAATATCGCTAATGGTATCATTAAACATATTGATGGCGTTTCAGAGATGAGCGATAGCGATAAAGCTCTCTATCTGGCGGAAACTCATTTCTTCCGTGCTTGGAACTACTTCTATTTGGTTAAGATGTTCGGTGATGTTCCTATGGTAACAGAACCGACAGAAGACGCTACGGAAATTCAATATCCTACTCGTACGGCACAGTCCGAGGTTTATACTAATGTGATTATTCCTGACTTGAAGGATGCAGTAGAAAACCTTCCGGCTGCTACATTTACTTCTAACGGTCATCGTGTTACAAAATATGCAGCTGAAATGGTATTGGCTGATGTCTATATGATGTTGGGTCAATATGCTGACGCTGCTCCCTTGTTGCGTGATGTTATTGAAAACAGTGGCGCATCTTTGCTGACAAATGACGACAAGGCGCTGAATAGTGCTTACAACAAATTGCGTACAACGGATGATTCTGCCGAATCTATCTATGCTTACGAATATGATGGCTCGATAGCTAATACTGGTAACCTGCCGACCCACGCTTTCAATGGCGATGCCGAGGCATTCTTCAAAGAATCTACTACAGGTTCTAAATATTCTCTGTGGGTTAATGTATTTGGCGTGTCTAGCACATATCTGAATGTATATGAAGATGGCGACTTGCGTGCACAACCAAATCAATTCTTCCACTGGACATACGAACATCCGATTGATCATACAACAATTACGTTCTCTTCACCGCAGAACTGGTATTGGTATGATTATGATGCAATCATCAATACGGGTATCGGTACTAAGGATTGGAACATCTATCGTTATGCCGAGGCTTTGGTTTCTGGCGCAGAAGCTATCGCTCAGTCTGAAGGTGTAACTGCTGATGCAGCTCGCTATTTGGCAGAAGTAAAAGCTCGTGCTAGCATGGACGGCGAAGATGTATCAACTATCGCTTCTCGCCTGCAGGGTATGAGCAAGCAAGCCTTCATCGAGGAATGCTGGAAGGAACGTCTGCGTGAGTTCCCGCTCGAAATGAAGATTTGGGACTTGTGTCTGCGTACACAGAAATTCCCGTCAATCTCCAACGAGACAGCCGGCCAAGTTACCTTCGTTGATTTGATTGGTGCTACAAATGGTAGCGGTGCAACCTTTAAATCAACCGACCTCTACTGGCCGATTCCGGTTGAAGAAATCCAGCGTAACCCGAATTTGACACAGAATGACGGATATGCACGTCAATAATCTGACGCTTGTATAAAAAGACGAGACGGGGAGGCCAGCAGGTCTCCCCGTTTTCTTTTCCCTATACCTTATATAATATATAGAGCGAAACTATCCCGGTCTCGCAGCGCGAGACCATAAATAGCCGTAGGTTTCAACCTACGGTTCCGATGATGGAGATTGGAGATGATGGAGATACCCCTTCCCCCTGCGGGGACTTCCCCTATCAGGGGAAGAGTTCAGATAGAACAATAGCAGTACAAAAGCGGGATTCCAACCCGGCGATTTATCGGCGGGTATGCATAGCCCGGTATTTTAATGCCGGGAGCAAGGGCATACCCCCTCCTTCCCGAGGTTTTAACCCAGATAATTACGATTGCTCACGAACAACGACAGGTTCCACGTCCCGCGGGAGGCATTGTTCGCGAACAATTGAAGGTCGCATGTCTGGCAGGAGGCATTGTTCACGAACAATTGGAGGTCGCACGTCTGGCGGGAGACATTGTTCACGAACAATTGGGGGTCCCACGCCTGGCAGGAGGCGTTGCTCACGAACAATTGGAGGTCGCACGTCTGGCGGGAGGCATTGCTCACGAACAATTGGAGGTCGCACGCCTGGCGGGAGGCGTTGTTCGCGAACAATCAATGGACAATTGACAATTAGAAAGGCTTTCCCAAAATTGTCAATTGTCCATTTTAATTGTCAATGAGAGAGTACGGCAGTTTTATGCTCCGCTGCCTTCTTGCTTGCCGTCTTCTCCTCGCAAAAGGCGCGGGCCTCACGGCGGAAGGATTCACGCTCGGGGGTACCAGGCTTGCCATACAATTCGTCCAGAACGATGTCGAAGCTGTGTAATTTAGATTTTACTCGCATAATATTTCTCTATTTGTTCATTGTTGTGCCACATAGCCTTTCATCGCAAAGGTATAAGTAAATTGACAATTGACAATGGATAATTGACAATTAAAAGGCGTATCCAAACTAATTGTCAATTGTCAATTGTCAATTCTCAATTAACCCTTACCTTTGCTCCCGAATTATAGCACTATGTATCGTTATTTTATCTACCTCAGTTATAACGGAAAGAATTACTGCGGCTGGCAGGTGCAGCCGAATGGGACGAGCGTGCAGGGCTGTCTGGAGGCTGCACTCTCGACGTTGCTGCGCCGCGAGACGCCGATTGTCGGGGCCGGACGGACGGATGCCGGGGTCCATGCGCGACTGATGGTGGCGCATTTCGATTCGCCCGAAGCGATTGCGGATTTGGGGCAACTGGCTTACAAGCTGAACCGTATCTTGCCGCGCGATATTGCGGTGGACCGCGTCGTCGCGGTGCGTGCCGATGCCCATGCGCGGTTTGATGCCACCTCGCGTACCTATAAATATTATGTCGCGACGCGGAAAGACCCGTTCCGCAGCGATTTCGTCTATCAGCTTCCGAACCCGCTGGACTTCGACGCGATGAACCGCGCCTGCCCTATCCTATTCGAGTATATCGACTTCACGAGCTTCAGCAAACTGCATACCGACGTGAAGACCAACAACTGCCTCATCAAGCGGGCGGATTGGGAGCTGGAAGACGACGTGTGGGTCTTCACCATCTCGGCCGACCGCTTCCTGCGCAACATGGTGCGGGCGATTGTCGGGACGCTCATCGAGGTGGGGCGCGGAAAGCTGGACGCCGCCGGACTGCGGAGAGTCATTGAGGCGAAAGACCGGGGGCGCGCCGGGATGTCGGTGCCGGGGCACGCGCTGTTTCTGGTGGATGTAACTTATCCGGAGGAACTATTTCTGTAAGAGACTATGTGGTTACTGCTGGCTTTTCTCTCGGCGTTCCTGCTGGGATGCTACGAGGTGAACAAGAAGATGTCGCTGACGGGGAATGCCGTCATCCCGGTCTTGTTCTGCAATACGTTGATATGTAGTTTAATCTTTCTGCCCTTCATCCTGCTGTCGTTCTATACCGACACGCTGGACGGGACGATGTTCTACGTGCCCCGCGTCTCGGCAGAGACACACTTGGCGGTATTCATCAAGGCCGTCATCGTCCTCTCGTCGTGGATATCGGGATACTTTGCCCTGAAACATCTGCCCCTGACGCTGACCGGGCCCATCAAGGCGACACAGCCGGTGCTGACGCTGCTGGGGGCGCTCCTCATCTTCGGCGAGAGGCTGAACTTCTATCAGTGGGTGGGAGTCGCCTTCGCCGTTGCGTCGTTCTATCTGCTCTCGCTTTCGGGGAAAAAGGAAGGGATAAACTTCGCGCATAACAAATGGATTGCGCTGACGGTACTCTCGGTCCTGCTCGGGACGTGCAGCGGACTGTACGACAAACACCTGATGCAGGGGCTGGACGTGATGACCGTGCAGGTGTGGTTCAATGTCTATCAGTGCGGCATTATGCTGCTCATCCTGCTGTTCCTCTGGTATCCGAAGCGGAAAGAGACGACGCCGTTCGTCTGGCGGTGGAACATCGTATTCATATCGGTATTCATCTGCCTGGCGGACTGGATATATTTCTATGCCCTGAGTTTCCCCGACTCGATGATATCCATCATCTCGATGATACGGCGCAGCAATGTGCTGGTAACCTTCGCCGCCGGCGCCCTGTTCTTCCATGAAAAAAACTTAAAGAGCAAGGCGGTGGATTTGGTGTTGGTGTTAATTGGAATGATATTCCTATATTTGGGGACGAAATAAAAAACAATGATTTTTCAAATAGACTGACAAATGAAACGCACAATCCTATCCCTTATATTCAGCGCCATCCTCGTTTCGGCCTCGGCGCAAGACATGCAGACGCTGTTCTGCCAGATGCCCGACCAATATATCCCGCAGTTGCAGGATGCCTGGCGCAAAGACCTGACCGACCTGTTCAAGGAAGGGAAAGAGGCCCGGCTGAAGAACAATATGAACGGCTATTCGACACTCGAAGCCCTCAACGACGACTACCTCCGCCTGCAATCGACCGAACGCACACGTATCGAGATGCGCCGCTTCCCGCTCATCAACGGGACGTATGTGATTTGCATGGTTACGACCTACTTCGGTCCGGCACCGGACAGCCGCGTCGCCTTCTACTCGACAGACTGGAAGCCGCTCGACAGCGCAGCCCTCTTCACTCCGCCCGCCGCTGGAGACTTCTTCCGGCACGATGCCGACACGACGAGCGTCGCTTGGCAGGATACGCAGGCAGCCCTCGACATGGAGTTGATGGAATACCGCCTCAGTCCCGACGCGCCGACCTTGACGGTAGCTTATGCCACGCCTGAATACCTCAGCAAAGAGATGCAAAAGACCGTTTCCCCGTTCCTGACAGGAGAAACGATCGTGTATGGTTGGAAGCAATCGCGGTTCGAGCGGGAATAACAAGCGGAAAGTCTTCCGATACGCTGGGAAAAAGTTTCCTTTCGCAAGAAAAGTTGTCAGGGACGCCGTCCCTTGCGGCCTTTCGCAAGAAAAGTTGCTGGGGACGCCGTCCCTTGCGTCCTTTCGCAAGAAAAGTTGTCAGGGACGCCGTCCCTTGCGTCCTTTCGCAAGAAAAGTTGTCGGGGACGCCGTCCCTTGCGTCCTTTCGCGAGAAAAGTTGCCGGGGACGCCGTCCCTTGCGTCCTTTCGCGAGAAAAGTTGCCGGGGACGCCGTCCCTACGAACTTTTCGCGCGATTTGGGGCTGGGGACTGAGGGGAAAAGGAAACCTAACATCCTCCTACCCTTCCCCCATCATCTTCGATATTTTTTTCGACAAAACAAACAAGACTACAGCCGCGCAAGCACTCATGGCGACGAAGAGCATAAAGAAATCGTAGAGCGTGGCCACCTCGTAACCGAGGAAGTTTTTCACCACTCCATTTTCAGGATAATAGCTGCTGAGAAGGCCCGCGAGCTTGTTGGCCGCCGAGGTACTGAGATACCAGACGCCCATCAGCAGCGACGAGAAACGCGCGGGCGAAAGGCGATAGACCAGCGACAGGCCGATAGGAGCCAAACATAACTCGCCCATTGTATGCAGGAAATATAATCCCGTCAGCCAAAGCATACTGACCTTCACACCCGGCTCGACACCCTTCACGCCGAAGGCAATCAGCAAATAACCCAGCGAAAGGAGGAACAACCCGATGGCCTGCTTGCGGGGCGAGACCGGCTCGAGCCTATGCCGTCCGAGGAACGACCATATCGCGGCGAATACGGGAGCAAGCAAGACGATGAAGACCGCGCCAAACGACTGGAAGTATGACGCCGGCATCTCCCAGCCTCCTATCCAGCGGTCTGTCTGCTCATCCGCAAAAAAGGTGAGCGACGCACCCGCCTGCTCGTAGGCGGCCCAGAAAAAGATGACGAAGAAGGCGAGGATGAAGATGATGCAAATCTGCTTCCGCTCCTGCCGGGTCAGCGAACTGTCTGCCAAGATGGAAAGAGGAACGGTGATGATCGTGGCATAGATAAACGCGCCAATCCAGTCTGCCCCGCCGATGGCGAAAAGGCTGGCGAGGATGACGGTGGCGATGCCCATCGTCCAGAAGAGGCGTTTGCTGCGGATTTGCTCCGAAGCCTGGACGGGTTTCTGCTTAGGCGGATTGCCGACCGGCTTCCCGTCCGGCGTAACGAGGTATTTATCTTTATAGAACTGAAAAACAGCCGCGCCAATCAACATTCCGATGCAGGCGGAGAGGAAACCCCATTTGAAATCCTCCGGATGACCCGTGTTGCCCACGAGACCGCACCAGAGCGGGGCAATCGTGGCGCCGACATTCACGCCCATGTAGAAAATCGTAAAGGCGGAGTCCTTGCGCTTGTCGCCCGGCTCGTAGAGGTCGCCCACCATAATCGAGATATTCGGCTTGAAGAAGCCATTGCCCAGAATCAGTGTGCCCAGCCCCGCGAACATCAGCCACTTGGCTAAAAACACCTCGTGGAAATAGCACGCGCTGAGAAACATCAGGAACTGGCCCACCGCCATCATCAACGCGCCCCAGAGGATAGAACGGCGGTTGCCCCAATAGCGGTCGGCGATGTAACCGCCCAAGAGCGGCGTAAGATAAACCAGCCCCGTATAACTCCCGTAGATTTCGGAAGAAAACTCTTTGTCGAAGAGCAGGGCCTGTGTCATGTAAAGCATAAAGAGGGCGCGCATTCCGTAATAGCTGAAGCGCTCCCACATTTCGGTGATAAAAAGCAGGTAGAGACCACGCGGATGGCCTTTTTGATTTGCAGTCTGGCTTGTCATGGTATATATTCTCAATTTTTGAGAACAAAAATAGGATATTTTTTCGTCTTTTCGCCCTATTTTGCTTTCAATTTTCCATTTTCGATAGCAATTTCCCCTTCATCGGCCAAGAGACGGATGACTCGGAAAGCACTCGGCGCATCCAGCTTATGCTTGAGGACAAAATCGTTGGGGTCCATCGGCTCGTCTGTCAAATCCTCATGCAAGAGAGAACGGATGCGCTCGAATTCCACCCGCTCCGAGGTAGCACGACGGCGGGCGACACAGATATCACAGATGCCACAATCCGCCTCCGCCTTCTCACCAAAATAATCAAGAAGGAGACGGGCGCGACAGGTCTCGGTATTGCCGATATACTCCAAGACCTTCAGCAGACGCTTTTCCAGACGCTCTTTGCGAAGCTCGTAGGCATCGCGGGTGAGACGGAGATACTGTTTTTCCACCCGGATTTGGCGGTAGATGATGAGCGGCGTCCGTTTTTCGGGGATATATTTCACAATATGGTATTTCGAAAGGTTAATCAATGTCTTATAGACCTCTTCCCGGGAGACACCGGAGCGCGTGGTAATCAATCCTTCGTTGATAAAGACAAAATCGGCAAAAAGACCTGTATAGGAACGGAGGACTGCCTGCAAAACGGCATCGATGACAGGGTCTTGCTTCAGATAACGGTACAATTCATCGCGGGTAACGGTAAACATGAGGCGCGATGTGCTGTTGTTCTCCTCGACATATTCGATATAGCCTGAGAGGTCGAGCAATTTCAGGGCGTAATGTGTCTGCCGAATCGGGAAATGGAAGGCAGCGCAGAAATTCTCGATAACAAAGTCGTGGGAAGTATCTTGCCCGAAGCCGACGGCTATCTGGAAGAAGTTTCCCAAGGCTTCATAAACGCGATAAACAAAATCCTTCTCCGGGAACTCGTCAGCGTAACGCTTCTTCAACCGCAGGTTATCGCTACCGGAACAAATGGCGACAGCGTATGCCTTCTTTCCATCACGTCCGGCACGTCCGGCCTCCTGATAATACTCTTCCAGCGAGCCGGGCATATCCAAATGGACGACAAGACGGACGTCGGGCTTGTCGATGCCCATGCCGAAGGCGTTCGTGGCGACAATAATCCGGCACTCTCCGCTCTTCCAACGATTCTGGCGTAATTCTTTTTCCTCGAAGTTCAAGCCCGCATGGAAATAATCGACCGAATAGCCGTGCTGACGGAGATAATCAGAAATCTCCTTGGTCTTCTTCCGGTTGCGGACATACAGGACGGCTGAGCCAGGCACATTGTCCAGGATGTGCATCAACATCTTGAGCTTGTCATCCGTCTGACGGACGATGTAGGCCAAATTCGGACGGACGAAGCTCTTTTGAAAGACATTCTTCTCCCGGAAATGGAGTTTCTCCTGAATGTCATCCACCACTTCGGGAGTAGCCGTAGCCGTCAGCGCCAAGACCGGTACGCCGGGCAGCATCTCGCGGACATCGGCTATCGCCATATACGAGGGACGGAAATCATAGCCCCACTGCGAGATGCAATGGCTTTCGTCCACCGCTAAGAGGCAGACTTGCATCGCTTGCAGCTTAGTCTGGAATATTTCCGTCGAAAGACGCTCGGGAGAGACGTAGAGGAACTTGTAATCCCCGAAGATACAATTCTCCAACTGCACAAGTATCTCCTCGCGCGCCATGCCGGAATGCACTGCCGTAGCTTTGATACCGAGCCGGCGGAGATTATCTACCTGGTCTTTCATCAAGGCGATAAGCGGAGTAACGACTACGCAAATCCCCGGCATCGCCAGCGCAGGAACTTGGAAGGTGATGGACTTCCCTCCACCTGTCGGCATCAATCCCAGCGTATCTTTTCCGGCACAGACCGAGCGGATGATGTCCTCCTGCAACGGACGGAATGAGGAATAGCCCCAATACTGTTGCAGTATCCGGTGATAGATATCCGGCGACGCGTCTTCAACCTTCGTCATATTCCGCCTTCCAGCTTTATATCTTTCACCTGCAACTGCAAGGAGGAGTTCCCATTATAGGTATTCTCTTCCACAGTATAACAGATATTGAAAGGTTTCATCTGCTTAATGTGGGCGTAATAACGCGCCATACCGAACGCAATGCCGTGGATGGGCGACGTCCCCGATTTGCCATCGATAATCTCCAACTTGATATGCTCTTGGTTATGTCCGACCAATTTGCTTGTCCCATAGTCCTTCACCTCATACGTGCAAAAGACCGGCTTCTGGTTGTTCGGACCAAAAGGATTCATCTTCTTCAAGTCGTTCATGAACTTCGTATTGATATCCTTCAAATCAATCAAAGCATCTATATCTATCTGCGGCGTCATCTGCGCCAAGTGGCTGTCTTCGGCCGCTAATTGTTGGAAACGCTCGATGAAAGCCGGCAAGTTCTCTTCCTTCAACGACAAGCCTGCGGCGTAGGTATGTCCCCCGAAGTTCTCCAGCAAGTCCCGGCAGCCTTCGATGGCCTTGTAAATATCGAATCCGCCAATCGAACGAGCCGAACCCGTAACCAGCTCCGACGACTTCGTCAGGACTACCGCCGGCCGATAGTATTTCTCCGTCAGCCTTGAAGCTACGATACCGATGACGCCCTTGTGCCATTGGGGATTGTAAACGATAACGGCCTTCTTGTCTTCGATATTCGGAATCGTATTGATAATCTCGTTGGCTTCCTCGGTTATCTTTTTATCCAATTCGCGCCGCTCTTCGTTGTACTGGTTGATGCTCTCACTCTTCTCGCGGACTACGGAGCGGTCTTTGGCCAGTAACAAATCCACGGCTTCCTTCCCGTTCATCATCCTTCCGGAAGCATTCAGACGCGGACCGATCTTGAAGACGATGTCGCTGATGGTGATTTCCTTTCCGCTCAAACCACATACGTCAATCACGCCCTTCAGTCCCATGCTCGGGCTACTGTTGATTTGTCTCAGGCCATAATACGCCAGAATACGGTTCTCCCCGGTGATGGGCACGATGTCTGATGCGATACTGACAGCCGTCAGTTCCAGCAGCCTTTCGATATCCGAAAACGGGAAGTGGTTGTTCATCCCGAATGCTTGCATGAACTTAAACCCTACACCACACCCCGAAAGATGCTCGTACGGATAGTTCGAATCCGCTCGTTTAGGGTCAAGGACGGCCACCGCATCCGGCAGTTCATCGTCGGGCATGTGGTGGTCGCAGATAATAAAATCTATCCCCCGCTCCTTGGCGTAGGCGATTTTTTCGATTGCCTTAATGCCACAATCCAAGGCGATAACCAAGGTTATGCCATGTTCCTCAGCGTACTGAATGCTTCTGAGCGAGATACCGTAGCCTTCATCGTAACGATCCGGGATATAATAATCCAAGTTCGTGGAATACGGGCGCAGATACTTATAGACCAACGACACAGCCGTCGTCCCATCCACGTCGTAGTCTCCATAAATCAATATCCGTTCTTTGTCGCCCAATGCCTTATTCAGCCGCTGGACAGCCTTCTCCATGTCGGGCATCAGAAACGGATCGTGCAAATTACTGAGGCTCGGCCGGAAGAATCTCTTTACTTCCTGAGCCGTCGTTAGCCCCCGTTGTACAAGCAGCAAGGCGATTACGGGATTGAGGCCCATCTCGGAAACCAACTTGTTCCGTTGGTTCAATACGTCTTGTGAAGGAGGTTGATAATTCCATTTGTTAATCATTATATATTGTTTTTTCTTTTTTCTTCTTCCAGATAATCCGCCCGCTCCGCGAAGCTGTTCTTTGGGCAAATTATTTCAATCCGTAAAGTAACGAATAAATCTCCGATGAAAAAAGAAATTGAACAAAATTATGATTTCCCCGCGCCCCTTGCCTCAACGCCCGGCGGATAGTTGCGCAAGTAGTTTCCGACAGATGCTCAAGTGTCCGCCGACAGATGCTCATCTATCCGCCGACAGATGCTCAAGTATCCGTGGATAGATGCTCAAGTATCCGCAGACAGATGAGCATCTGTCGGAATCCACTTGCTCAACCGTCCGCCAGCGTTTGAGCAAAAAGAAGCCGGCGCTTGCGCGGAGACCAAAGGCGGCCTCGGCAAACGCCGGCAGAAAAGAGAGGAAATATCTTCTGATAGTCGTTAAAAGTTATTTCTCCGGAATAGGAATCTTATCGATGCGCCGCTGGTGGCGTCCGCCTTCGAATGGCGTATGGAGGAAGGTATCGACGACCTTCTCGGCCTCTTCGTTTGAGATGAAACGTCCTGGCATGACGAGCACGTTGGCATCGTTGTGCGCGCGGCAGAGGGCGGCTATCTCAGGATTCCAACATAAGGCGGCGCGGATGTCGCGGTGCTTGTTCAACGTCATACAGATGCCGTTTCCCGTCCCGCAGACGGCGATACCTGGGTAAACCTCGCCAGCTTCTACAGCTAACGCCAAGGGATGGGCGAAGTCGGGATAATCGCAACTCGCGGAGGAATGTGTCCCGAAATCTTCAAACTCCAGGCCCCGTGCCGTCAGCAGTTGCTTGATGTATTCTTTCAGGGCAAAGCCTGCATGGTCGCTACATAAACCTACTTTATTCATGTATAATCTATTAGACAGTTATTCTTATTCGGCTAATAACGCTTTTACTTGTTGATAGACGTTCTGGCCCGTGAAACCTAATTTTTCATCAAGCACTTTATATGGCGCAGAGAACCCGAAGGAGTTGAGCCCCCAGATTTTGCCATTTGCCCCAACCAATCCTTGCAGATTAACGGGAAGACCTGCCGTCAAGCCGAAGACTTTGCTTCCACTTGGGATAACAGATTCCTGATATTCTTCAGGTTGCCGACGGAACAAGCCCTCCGACGGAGCGGAGACAATGCGAAGGCGCACACCCTCGGCACGGAGCAGAGCCGCCCCCTCGACCAAGGTCGAAACTTCGGAACCCGAAGCGACAAGCGTTACCTGCGGGTCGGCATCCTGATTGACGATGTAAGCGCCGCGTTCGGCTTGCAAAGCCTCGGAATAACGGTCTGCAGCAGCAGGCAGATCGGTGATATTCTGGCGGGAGAGGATTAAGCCCGTCGGCGTGGACGTGTTCTCCATCGCCATCTTCCAAGCGACGACAGTCTCTGTGCTATCTGCTGGACGAAGGACGAGCATTGAGTTTTGTCCCTTGTGATTCTGGAGCTTCTCCATCAGACGGATTTGCGCTTCCTGCTCGACAGGCTCGTGCGTCGGCCCGTCCTCACCTACGCGGAAGGCATCGTGCGTCCAAATAAACTTGACAGGGAGTTGCATCAAAGCGGCCATGCGGATAGCCGGTTTCATATAATCAGAGAAGACGAAGAAGGTACCGCAGGCTGCGATAACTCCGCCGTGCAGAGCCATACCGATGCAGATGCAGGCCATCGTCAGCTCGGCGACGCCAGCTTGGAAGAAAGCTCCGCTGAAATCACCCTTCGTGAAGGCGTGGGTCTTCTTCAGGAAGCCGTCTGTCTTATCCGAATTCGAGAGGTCGGCAGAAGCACAAATCATGTTCTCCACCTGTTCGGCCAAGACACCTAAGACAGTAGCAGAGGCGGCGCGCGTAGCTCCGTTGGCCTTCGGTGTAATCTTAGACCAGTCGATGCTCGGGAGTTCGCCGTTGAACCAGCGAGTCATTTTGGCTGCCAGCTCAGGATTTTCCTTGGCCCATGCAGCTTGGGCGGCGTAACGCTCGGCGACGATAGACTCCAGTTCCTTCGCACGGTTTGCGTAAAGTTGAGCGACTTCGGGGAAGATAGTAAAGGGAGCGTCCGGATTTCCTCCGAGATTCTTGATTGTCTCCGAGATGGAAGCACCAGCGGCTGAAAGCGGTTGGCCGTGCGTGGAGACCTTGTTCTCGTAGCTGGTCTCATCGGCAGCGACGGCACCCTTGCCCATGATCGTCCGGCCGATGATTAAGGTAGGACGTTCTTGTTCGGCCTTAGCCTCGTTCAAGGCTTCGCGGATTTCGGCGACATCGTTTCCATTAATCGAAATCACCTTCCAGCCCCAAGCCTCGTATTTCAGAGCGACATTCTCCGTATCCACTTCGTGCACCGTGGTGGAGAGCTGAATATCATTTGCATCGTAGAACATGATGAGGTTGTCCAGACCCAATGTGCCGGCGATACGACCGGCTCCTTGAGAGATTTCCTCCTCGATGCCGCCGTCGGAAATATACGCATAGATAGTCTGTCCCATCACATTGCCCAGACGAGCTTTCAAGAACTTGGCAGCGATTGCAGCACCTACGGCATACGTATGCCCTTGTCCCAGCGGACCAGAAGTATTTTCTATACCACGCAAGACCTCAACTTCCGGATGTCCTGGCGTTACGCTACCCCACTGGCGGAAATTCGCTAATTCTTCCATTGAGAATTTTCCCGCCAATGCAAGAACAGAATAAAGCATAGGCGACATGTGCCCGGGGTCGAGGAAGAAGCGGTCTCTCCCCTCCCATGTAGGATTCTTTGGGTCATATACCAGAAATTCAGAGAACAAAACATTCACGAAGTCTGCGCCACCCATTGCGCCTCCCGGATGTCCGGATTTTGCTTTCTCTACCATCGATGCAGCCAAGATTCGGATATTGTCGGCTGCCTTGTTCATTACTTTAACGTCGTTCATCTTGCTGATAAAATTGTTTCTGTCTGCAAAAATACGGATATTTCCATTGCTGACATGGATTTATCCTGAAAAGTTTACATTTAAAAAGCAAAGAGCGTGTGCTCTGCGCTTTCATACACAGTCCACACGCTCCTGCTCGAAGTATTATAAAGAAAAATAATAGCCTTGCTGCAACAGCTTATTATACTTTTCGATATTGAACGTATAGTAATAAGCTCCCCGCTTGGAACTTCGTTTATCTTTCTCTTCTAATTTCTCCAAAATATCCATTGCATAGAGTTTTTTCCGGAAGTTACGTTTATCCAACTCCGTCTGATAGATGAGTTCGTAAAGACGCTGGAGCTGCGGAAGGGTAAACCGTTCGGGCAACAACTTGAAACCTATCGGCTGGGTTGCCGCCTTCCTCCGCAGGATTGCCAGCGCGTCGTCTATCATCTGCTTATGGTCGAATATCAGTTCCGGAAGCTCAGATACTTTTATCCACTGCGCGTTATGCGCTTTCAATACCTCCGGATTGAAGTCATCCATATTAACAAGAGCGTAATAAGCGACGGATATGACACGTTCGCCCAAATCTCGGTTAATCTCGCCGTATGCACCGACTTGTTCCATATAAACATGGTCGATTCCCGAGCAATCTGATAAAACACGACTTGCCGCTTCATCCACGCTTTCGTTTTCTTTCACGAAGCCTCCCATCAGCGACCATTGCCCTTGCATCGGCTCGAACTTGCGCCGATAGAGCAAGATATCCAAATCCTGACCATTAAATCCTAAGATTATACAGTCTATGGCCACGTAAAAGCGACTCTCTCCTTGATAATATGCTGCAGACATAGTATTACATTTAAGTTCCGAAAAGCTACTCTTTAATGCAACTTCCTTGCCCCATCGCTAATTACGACATCGTACAGTTTCGGTTCGTGTCCGAACTTAGCCGTATAGTCGGCAAAGGCTTTCTTGACAAAGGCGTCGTACAGTTCGTTCTTCACCAAGTTGATGGTGCATCCACCAAAGCCGCCGCCCATGACGCGCGAGCCGGTAACGCCGCATTCCTTAGCAATGTCGTTCAAGAAATCTAATTCTTCGCAACTTACCTCGTAGAGCTTGCTCATGCCATAGTGCGTACCGTACATCTTCTGGCCTACGGTTTCGTAATCGCCCTTCTCCAGAGCTTCGCAAACATCCAACACACGCTGGATTTCTTCAATCACATATTCAGCGCGCATGTAATCTTCGGCGCTGACTTCGCCTTTCACTTCGCCCAGCATCTCCATCGTGGCATCGCGCAAGTATTCTACTTCCGGATGGCGGCGGCGGATAGCTTCTACGACATGCTCGCAAGACTGGCGGCGTTTGTTATAGGCCGACGATGCCAATTCGTGTTTTACGACGGAATCGAGCAATACCAACTTATAGCCCGCAGCCTCCGGGTCAAACGGATAATACTTGTATTCCAACGAACGGCAGTCCAAACGAATCAGATGTCCGGCTTTTCCGAATACAGAAGCGAACTGGTCCATGATGCCGCAGTTCACGCCGCAATAATTATGCTCCGTGGCTTGTCCGATTTTTGCCAACTCGAACTTATCGATTCCAAGCTGGAACAAATCGTTAAGGGCAAAGGCGTATGTACTTTCTAATGCGGCAGAGGAAGACATCCCGGCTCCCAGTGGCACATCGCCGGCAAACGTCGTATCGAATCCTTGGATAGTACCCCCGCGCTTGATAATCTCGCGGCATACTCCGAAGATATAACGTGCCCAACTTGCCTTCGGTGCGTCTTCTTCGCGGAGGCCGAACTCTACATAATCGTTCAAGTCGATGGAGAAAGCGCGAACTTTGTCCGTCCCGTTCGGTTTGATTTCGGCTATCATGCCTTTATCAATGGCACCGGGGAAAACGAAACCGCCATTGTAGTCGGTGTGCTCGCCAATGAGGTTGATGCGTCCGGGTGAAGCATAGACGCTACCCGTCGTATTAAATAACTCTTGAAATTTGTTTCTGATTTTTTGTTCCATGGTAATTATAATTTTTTTCCTCCGAAGGAAAATCTTCGTACCTCAACATGTACGCGAATTTTCCTCCGAAGGAAATTTTAGTTACATCAATACTTATTCTACAGGGATATCCTTATTGACATTCTTGCTACCAACTGTTGCATAGAAGAACAGGTAGGCGAAGCTCAGGGCCGGAACCCAATATGAAGTCATGTATGTGGTTGCATCAGCGATTGCATTCTGAATCTGCGGGAAGATACCGCCACCGCAAACCATCATCATAAAGATACCGGAAGCTGCGGCTACATATTTACCCAGACCTTCAACCGCCAAGTTGAAGATACCACCCCACATCACGGAAGTACAGAGACCGCACAATACCAAGTATAAGGCATTGATAGGCACCTGAACCATACCAAACGACAATGCGCCAGTCGCATTCGTTTCCAATACCGGCATTGAAACTGTCGATGTCGTCGGCGAGAACATTGCCAACATTACCAAGATAAAGCCGATAGCTGCCGCACCCGTCAGCATCGCCTTACTGGACACCTTTCCACCGATAGAGGCTGCCGTGAAACGACCAACCAGCATCAGGAACCAATACGTTCCGGCTACGAAACCTGCTGTCGTTGCGCTCACGCCACCGGCATTCGGGTCGGACAAGAACAGAATCATTGTGCCCGGGATACCTACTTCGATACCTACGTAAATACCGATACCAATAGCACCTAATACGAAGTGGCGGAATGACCACGGTGAATGTTCATTATGTACGTTGCCTGATTTAGACACGTGAGGCTCCGGAATTGAAACGAGATACAGCACGATAAAGATAACCGCGAAGATACCCATTGCGATATACATCACCGGATAAACATTCGAGATATTTGCCTTTGTAACATCACCGACCAAAGCACCGACCAACATCGGGACAATTGTTCCGCAAAGTGAGTTCAGCGTACCACCGGTCTGGATTAACTGGTTACCTTTGTTTCCACCGCCACCGAGTGTATTCAACATCGGGTTTACTACGGTATTCAGGATACACATAGAGAAACCGGCAACGAAAGCACCTAATACATAAACGGCAAAACTCCCGGCGAAACCGGATGACAGCTGGATAACCATACCGATGAAACCTACGGCGACACCTATCAACGCTGTCTTCTTGTAACCAATCCGCTCAATCAGCTTTCCGGCCGGGATACCCATGAAGAAGTAGGCCGCAAAGTTGGCGAAGTTTCCTAACATTCCTTCGAAGTTCGAGGCTCCGAACTGATTCTTTAATACGATGCCCATCGGGGCTGCCAAGTTCGTAACGAAGGCGATCATCGCAAACAAGATGACCATCATCACAATAGGCACTGTGTAATTCTTTTGATTTGTTGTTGATACCATGTTTTAAGTTGTTTTTATGATTAATACTATTTATATGCTTTATTGTTCTGTGCTAAACTTGTAGGTCGTCCGGCTCTCGAATGTTTCGCCCGGGCGGAGTACCGTCGAGGGATATTCCGGCTTGTTCGGACTGTCGGGGAAATGCTGCGTCTCGAGGCAGAGGGCGGCGCGCTCGGGATAGCGTTGCCCGTTTTTCCCGACGAAGTTGCCCGTCATCCAGTTGCCGGTATAGAGCTGGACGCCCGGCTGCGAGGTATAGACCTCCATCACGATGCCCGTCTTGGGCGAGGAGCAGCGTGCGCAGAAGGCATAGTCGTCCGCCTTTTCCTTATTTAATATATAGGTATGGTCATAGCCCTTGCCAAACTTCAGTTGCTCGAACGGCTCGTTGATGCGTTCGCCCACGGTATGCGGCGTGCGGAAATCCATCGGCGTGCCTTCCACCGCCTCCTTCGGACCGTAAGGAATGGCCGTCTCGTCGGTCGGCAGGTAATAGTCGGCGTTTATCGTCAGCAGATGGTCGCCCACATAGGGGTCGCCCGCGCCCGAAAGGTTGAAATAGGAATGGTTCGTGAGGTTCAGGACCGTCGGCTTGCTCGTCTCGGCCCGGTAACGGATTTCGACTTCATTCTCGTCGGAGAGATGGTAGGTTACGACGGTCTTCAATTCGCCGGGGAAGCCTTCTTCGCCGTCTTCAGACGTATAGCAGAGTTCCACCGTCTGTGCGTCCGTCTGTTTCATATCCCAGACTACGGAGTTGAAACCCTTGATACCCCCATGCAAGCAGTTCGGCCCGTTGTTGATGGGCAGCTGGTCGTAGGTTACGCCGTCGAGGGTGAACCGCCCCTTCGCGATGCGGTTGCCATAGCGTCCGCAGATGGCGCCGAAGTAGGGTTCTTCGGATGTTAAATATTCTTCAATCGAGTTATGCCCCGTTACGACATCCGTCAGACGGCCGTCCCGGTCGGGCACCATGAGCGAGACGATTTTCGCCCCGTAGTTTAATACCACAAGCTCCGCCCCCTGCTTGTTCGAGAGGATGCAAAGCTCTGTATTCTTCCCATCTACAAGCTTTTGGAAGTTTGCGACAGACAGTTTTGAGCGCGTGATGCTGTTCTTCATGTATATCTAATTCTTAAGTTGTTCAAAATTTCGGGTAAAAATAACACGCTTTTTCAGAATATCCGTCATGCAACACTATGTTTTAAAACATACATTTTACTTTTTTTGAAAGAAAGCCTTCAAAACCGGGGTGCGCAGCCGAAGCAAGCCCTTTTGCCCTCCCGACCGCCCTCTTCGGTTTTGCGGGAAGCTCCCACAACTTTGTGGAAGCCTCATGCAAAACGGCGGGAACGTTCCACAACTTTGTGGAAGTCCAGCGAAACGGCGGGAAGGTTCCACAACCTTGCGGGAGCCTCGCGCAAAACAGCGGGAACGTCCCACAACGTTGTGGAGGCTCGCGCAAAACGTCTTGGACATCCCACAACTTTTCGGGACCTTCCCGCAAAACTGCTTATTTTCCATTCTTGATTTATCCCTCTTCTTTTCCAAAAGAATTATCCTTACCTTTGTCGCCGAACGAAAAAAGAAAAGACGAACAAGATGAGCGATAAAGACCAAATCTTCGAACGACTGCGTAATACTATGTCCCAAATACATGGGCACGTACATATCCTGGAGCAAAGCGTTTCCGTCGGAACGCAACTCCGCTATTTCCGGTTTTCGGAACTGATAAGAAAACGAAACGACCCGCCACGGCCGCTTACCGACGAGATGTGCCTCGACTTATACGGTATGCTCTATGACCCGCTCCGGACGGAGCACGAAAAGAAATACGCACTGCTGATGCTGGCGACGTCGAAGAACGTCAAGGCTTTCCGCCTGCTCAAAGAGTTCGTGGAGAATGACCCGGACATTTCCCTGCGCGAGTGGGCGAGCTTGGCGTTGATGGATTGCCAAATCTCGCTGGAATCCGAGTTGTCTGGCGAGCAGCAGGTTTACATCTCCACCGGCTTGGGCGGGAAAGATGAAAAGCTGCGCTTCAGCGTCCTCTTCCTGATTGCCGACAAGGAGAAAACGTTCGAGGCTTACCAGAAGCACGTCATCGAACGGGAGTCTGCCGACATTTTCGAGCAACACGATTGCGAACTGGAATCGATGGACATTGAAGACCGCTTCGTCATCCTGAAACTGTTGATTCCTTTCCAAGAAAACATCCAGACCATCCTGGGCAGCATCATCGTAGAATGCAACCAATATGGCAATTTCTTATCGCGGACTTACACCGTAACGAACGTGCAGGATTTAACAGAATATGATGCTTACGAGATTCTGAACCGAGATGAAAACACTGACGGAGATCATTAAATACGGCATCGTAGGCATCAGCAACACGGTGGTTACAGCCGTGGTAATTTGGGTGTTGCTGAAAGGATTGGGATGCTCAGACGTAATATCCAATATCATCGGTTATGTGGCGGGCGTAGTGAATAGCTTCATTTGGAACAAGCGATGGACGTTCCAATCCAAAGATTCGTGGGAAAAGAGTGCCGTGCGTTTCGGCATCGCGTTCGGCATTTGCTATCTGTTCCAACTGGTTTTCCTCATGTACCTCAACCGGGTGCTCCCCATCGACCCATACTACAACCAACTCATCGCGATGGTTTTCTACACCGCCCTCAATTTTCTTTTCAATAAATATTACGCATTCCGGAAGGAAGAAGAATAAAAACTCCGTTGTACGCGTACAATGACCTCCCCTGAGACGCAGGCGACCCGTTGTACGCGTACAAATGCTTCCCTGAGATTCAGGCAGCCCTTTGTACACGTACAAATGCTTCCCCAGAACGCAGGCAGCCTTTTGTACGCGTACAAATGCTTCCCTGAAACGCAGGCAGCCCTTTGTACACGTACAAATGCTTCCCCGGAACGCAGGCGGCTCTTTGTACACGTACAACGGAGTTTTCCCAGAAATCCCAATGTGCCGTTTACCGCGGTAAATTGTCTCCCTGTGACGCGGGCGACCATTTTACCGCGGTAAATTACTTCCCTGAGACGCGGGCAACCATTTTACCGCAGTAAACGAAAAAAAATCCCGATTGCCCGTCTCTTGCGAGGGGACAACCGGGATTCATCACGTCACGGCCTGTTTGCTGTGATTTAATAACCCTCCAAATTAAAGAAGTTACACCATATAGGAGCAGCTTGATATTGACTTAATGCTGCTTGGGGAACAACTATCTTCGTTTTTAAATATCTGTCCTTACTAAATTCATTAGGCATTACAGGAGGTACGTTCCGTTCTAATACAATGGTAATTGGAACCGGTTTATATAGGTCTTTATTTTCACCCAGTGGATAGAAAAAAAATTCTCTATCTTCTAAACTACGTTCTATATGATCATAAATACATTGAGCTGAAACTTTTTTTCCAAATACAACAGTAGATGTTTTTCTATCAATACTTACACAGCAGTTATTTTTGTATGGGCCTCCTATTATTGTCCTTCTAACATAGACATTCTTACCTTTTAAACCATAATCAGAATATGTATTATGACCATCTTTCTTTGCATAAAAAAATAAAGGTTCATTGCTTTCCTCTATTATCAAATCTCCACTTATTCTTTGTGGTAAAGATAAAACTATTTCCATAGAAGCTGGAATAACTAAAGATTTTAGCTCTGCCTCACGAAAAGCATTCTCATCAATAAACTTGATAGACGGTGCAAACTTGATCGAGTTTATATAACAATACGCAAAGGCATCCACTCCTATTCCAACCACATTGAATGTCCTCCCTTGGAATTCAACAGTACCAGGTATAACGACATCTCCATTATAAGCAAAAAACATATCTTTACTTGGTCCTTCTTCCCCGCAAGAATGAGTTACTACAACTGTTCGATTGGGGACAGAAACAATGTTATAAAAAATTCCACCCGCTTCAAAATCATAAGCTCTTGCGGTTACTATTCCTAATATAAGGAATAAAATAATACATATCTTCTTCATACCACTATTATTATATTATTTCCATCTGTTTAGTATCCGAATGAATAAAAGGATTCTTCACAACAACTAAAACTACTGCAACTAATGATACAATAATTACTACGCTCACAATCGTATTTAGTTTATCCGATGGGAAACACAGGCAAGTTACTACACTCCAAGCAATTGTAACCATAACTGTAAATAATAACATTACTTTTTGAGTTGATAATAATCCCTTGTTGCCACACTCTGATGCTATAACGTTGTAAATATTATTGCCACCTATTTCGTCATTTCCTGATGCAACTTTCTTGATAATCGCCATCCAGTTATTAATCCAGTTCTTATTTCCTATAACTGTATAGCACCAGCAAATTCCAGCAAGGAATCCTAAAGCAGCTATGATAAATGGCAACCATTTATGCATATCATCATTAACCTCACATTGTATGCTATAAAAAGCAATTAGCAATGCACCATGAAACAAAGAATAGTAATTCATCCAAGTGTGATACCTATCTACTTGGAAGCGGTAAGCCTCAATAGCTCTATCATAATCAGTCATAGACAAAAATATTTGAATTTATAATGTGCAAAAGTACCCTATATGGTTTGTACCAGAAGAAAGTTAATGCGTTACAAATGGACACACACTGTGTCATAAAAAGACACACTATCCTTTGCTATTTTTCAAATGAATCGTATGGGATATATCTTCAAAGAAATCATAATCCAACACCAGACTGATTCGCTCTAACAACTCTGTATCAATACTGCTTTTACGGAATATCTTATAGACATGAGAACGGGTACAACATATTTGTGCGGCAAACCAAGTTACACTACACCTCTTTTCTTTCAGCTTTTCTTGAATGTGTTTTCCTACGTGCATAGAAACTTTCTTATTGTTTTTGTTAGCCCCATGTTCCCGCTTGGCTAAAAAACAAAAAAAGCGTGGGAACTATACTCTGTCGCTCGTCCCACACATCAAGGCTCTCGCATTGCCCAGTTCGTCGAAACGAGCAACGCCGAAAGCCCCACGCCGATGTATGTATATGATACGCCAATGCGACTTGCTACCCGTTGGCAACAAAACACACCTTTGGCTGTATATAATACATCCCGAGAGCATTCACCGTTGCTTTGTTTTTGACGAACTATTTGAATTTGCGAGATTCTGATGTGTCAAAACCAAAGCGTCAAGTAAACGCTTCATTATGTTTGCTTCCGTCATCCCACCCTCTATATCGGCGTGAAACTCCGAAAAGCGTTACAAAAGTATAAACTATTTACCTCTTTTTCTACTTTCTTCCATAAAAAAATCCCGATTGCCCGCCTCTTGCAAGGAGACAACCGGGATTCTATTTCAAAAGATGCTTTTATTTTAAATCTACTTTCAAGCAGAGTTCATCCAGCTGCGCATCATCAATAGCAGACGGAGCGTCAATCATCACATCACGCCCTGAGTTGTTCTTCGGGAAGGCAATGCAGTCGCGGATAGAATCCAAGCCGGCGAAGAGCGAAACCCAGCGGTCGAGGCCGTAAGCCAATCCTCCGTGAGGCGGCGCGCCGTACTTGAAGGCATTCATCAGGAAGCCGAACTGCTCCTGCGCCCGTTCTTCGGTAAAGCCGAGGAGCTGGAACATCTTGTCCTGCAGCTGGCTGTCGTGGATACGGATGGAACCGCCACCGACTTCCACGCCATTGATAACCATATCGTAAGCATTTGCGCGGACAGCTCCCGGGTCGGTATCGAGCAACGGAATATCTTCCGGCTTCGGCGAAGTGAACGGATGGTGCATCGCGTAGAAACGCTGGTCTTCTTCGCTCCACTCAAAGAGCGGGAAGTCAATCACCCAAAGGCAAGCGAACTTGTCTTTATCCCGCAAGCCCAGCTGGTCGGCCACGTGGAGACGGAGTTCGGACAGCTGTTTGCGTGTCTTCATCGCGTCGTCGCCCGAGAGAATCAGGATTAAATCGCCCGGCTTCGCACCGAAGGCTTCCTTCATTTGCTGCAATACTTCCTGCGAATAGAACTTATCGACGCTGGACTTGACATTGCCGTCGGCTTCCACGCGGGCATAAACCATACCCTTGGCGCCGACTTGCGGACGTTTCACAAATTCCGTCAAGGCATCCAACTGCTTGCGCGTATAGTGAGCGGCACCCTCAGCACAGATACCACCGATGTAGGCAGCGTTGTCGAAGACAGAGAAGCCGTAGCCTTTCAGCACGTCCATCAGCTCGACAAACTTCATGCCGAAGCGCAAGTCCGGTTTGTCGCTACCATAATATTTCATGGCGTCTTGCCAAGTCATGCGGAGGAACGGTTCGTTCATTTCGATGCCACGGATGGTCTTGAACAAATGCTTTGCCATGCCCTCGAACGTCTGGATGACATCTTCCTGCTCGACAAAACTCATCTCGCAGTCGATCTGCGTAAATTCCGGCTGGCGGTCGGCACGCAAGTCTTCATCGCGGAAGCATTTGACGATTTGGAAATAACGGTCGAAACCAGACACCATCAGCAACTGCTTGAACGTCTGCGGCGATTGCGGCAGAGCATAGAACTGACCCGGATTCATACGCGAAGGCACCACGAAATCGCGCGCACCCTCCGGCGTAGATTTAATCAGCACCGGCGTTTCGACTTCCAGGAATCCTTCTTTATCCAGATAGCTACGAACTTCGAATGCCATCCGATGACGCAACTCTAAATTCTTGCGCACGCAGGAACGGCGCAAGTCCAGGTAACGGTACTTCATCCGCAGGTCGTCCCCGCCATCTGTCTCATCTTCGATGGTGAAGGGCGGCGTAACAGCCGTATTGAGAACATTCAGTTCGGAAACAATCAATTCGATATCGCCCGTCGGCAAATGCGGATTCTTGCTCGAGCGCTCGCGCACCGTGCCCGTTACCTGTATCACATACTCGCGCCCCAGTTTATTCGCCTGTTCGCAGAGTTCAGCATTATTCTCTTGATTGAAAACAAGCTGGGTGATGCCGTAGCGGTCGCGCAAATCTACGAACGTCATTCCACCCATCTTGCGCGTCTTTTGAACCCACCCGGCCAAGGTTACAACAAGCCCTTCATCGGCCAGCCGCAGGTTTCCACAAGTTCTTGTTCTATACATTAGATTATATCTTTTAGAAATTTCTGCGTGCAAAGATACACAGATATGCGCATTTTCGTGCGAAAAGCGTGGCTTTTTCTTCAGACACCTTTCTGAGGGGGTGCAAAATGCCTTCTGAGCACTATTCCGGCCTTTCTATCCACCCCTCGAAAGCTGAAAAAGGCCTCCGAAGCCTTTCTGAAGGCGTGCAAAATGCCTTCTAAGCACTTTTTTGGCCTTTGCAACCTCGCAAAATGCCGAAAAAGACCTCAGAAGCCCTTCTGAAGGGGTGCAAAATGCTTTCTAAGCACTTTTTTGCCCTTTGCAACCTCGCAAAATGCAAAAAAAGACCTCAGACACCTTTTTGAAGGCGTGCAAAAGGCTTTCTAAGCACTTTTTTGACATTACCCCCCACCCTCCAAAGCCAAAAACGAGCGTTTCCGGGCAGAGGGGGGTGGGGGGTAAAGGTAAAAACAGCCGTTTTTTTATTCCGGCATGGCCTCAGCCGAAGGCGGAGGCGTCGCGACGCCCCATTGCTTGTTGGCCTTCGGACCCATTTCCAGCTCAAGGACACCGCCGTTGGCGATATCTTCGTGGCTGAACCACGGCTGGTTCCATTCCTTCCCGTTCAGGCGGGCGGATTGGATGTACTTGTTCTCGGGAGAGGCGTTGTGCGCCTTGATTTCGAAATACTTCCCGTCGCCCAGCTCGACCTTCACGTAGCGGAATACCGGACTGCCGATATTATAGGAAGGCATACCCGGCGTTACGGGATAGAATCCCATCTGCGAGAAAACGACGAAGGCCGTCATTCCGCCGCCATCCTCATCGCCCGGAACACCCATCAGGTCGTTGCGGAACCACATGTCGAGGAGCGAGCGGATGCGCTTCTGTGTCCGCCAGGGCGCGCCGGCGTAGTTATATAAATAAGGTATATGCAGGCACGGTTCGTTGGCCATCGAAAACATCCCGACGTTGCCCGTATGGTCCGGCAGTGTCGAATAGAACTCCCATTTCGATTTCCCGAGCGGCGTATTGAACATCGAATCGAGGGCCGCGCAGAAGATTTCGTTGCCGCCAATCAGCTGAACCAAATCGCCGATGTTGTGCTGCACGTCCCAGCGGTATATATATCCGTTGTTTTCATCATAATAATCGCGCGCACCGAGGCCACCATCGTAACGGTAGTCCACCGGCGTAATAAATTTTCCCTTCTTATCCTTCGGGTGGAAGAAGCGCGTATCCGGGTTGAAGACATTGCGATAGTTGTAGGAACACTTCAGGTAATGCTTGGCTTCATCGTCCTTGCCCAGTTCTTCCGCGATTTGCGAGAGGCACCACTGGTCGTACGATGTCCCCAGCGTTACGGCAATCGGCTGGCGCTTTTCCCACTTCGAAACATTCGGCACGGTTTCCTTTTCGCCCGGACGCAAAGCGGGGATATAGCCATGCTCCTTGTAGAAATCATCGAGCCATCCGGCAGGCTTCGCAGACCAAGGAATCAGGGTTTTCTCTTCGATGCCCGCCTTGCAAACATCGTAAGCCTTCGACAAATCGAAGGTGCGCAAGCCCTTACGGTAAGCATCGATGATGGTTGCCACCCCGTGATTGCTATTCATGCGGCGCGTATCGCCGGTAATCTCCGGGAAGGTCGGCATCCAGCCCGTTCCCATCTGTTCAGCCATGAGGACGAAGGAATTGAGGATGTCGCCCTCCTTCTCCTTCTCTATCAAGACGCGCAGCGGGTGCGTTGCCCGGTAGGTATCCCACAACCAGTCGTCGGTGTAGAAGGGGCGACCGCCGTCTTCGTGTACCTTCCCGTCGAAAGCACTGTAATAGCGTCCGTCTTCGCTCAGGCAGACAGGACGTTCGTAGGTGCGATAAAGCGAAGTATAGAATACCGTACGCTCGTCCTCGGTACCGCCTTCGATGGCTATCTTCCCGAGGGTCTCGTTCCAAATAGCCCGTCCGGCCTCGGCGATGGTGGCGACGCTATAATCTTTGATTTCACGCGCCAGGTTCTTCTTCGCCTGGGCTTCGTCAATCAAAGAGATACCATAACGGACGCCTATCTCCCCTACTCCGCCAGCATAACTCAAGACAACGGCGGCATTCTCGCCTTCAGCAGCTTGCTTCGCGTAGTCCACGGCAGAGGAAGCCAATACGCCCGCTTTTTCCGGGGTCTTGTCCAACTCTACGTAGAGATAGATTTTCGTTTTGTTATCAATATATTGGAAGCCCTGCACCGTATTGCCTTCGACTTTCAGCGCACCCTTGCGGCTGTTAAAGACAAGATGCGTCGGTTCGTTCTGCTCAAACTGGAGGCGGTAAATGGCGCTCTGGTGAGAAGGGGCGAAATCGACGTGTATCTGTGCCTCGTCGAGATAGACCTGATAACGGTACGGGGTTATCTTTTCCAAATCATAGCTCAGCGGTGCGACGGGACGGAGCGCTTTCGCATCGCCTTGGAACGGCGTGAAGTTGAACGCCGAGCGTTCGCGGTGATTCGTTACGATGATCGGCAGTCCGTTCAGTCGGTCGCCCGTAAAATCGGCCCGCTCGGGATAGACACGCATCAAACTGTTGGGTAATTGGATTGTCGGGAAAGTCGGGACCAACAAATGGCTGATATTGCCGATGTACGGATTGACATAATCCACCGGAGAAAGTGTCCGACCTGTATCCGCCACAACTTGGGGGGCATACGCCGTCAGGAGGAAGGCAGATGCCAGAATGGTAAGGGATGATTTCAGATTCATGTTCGATGATATTATAAAAAGGTAAATAGATACTATTTTAAATGCTTGCGACGGCACCGCAAACTACGTCAGAAGGCTGATGCAGTTCGTGATGCCGTCGCAATTAATTAATGCTGGCTGGTCGGCCGATTTTCAGGAGCAGCCCCGAAATCCTTGTTCGGCGTGTTGCCCATTACGAAAGTCAGGTTGCCACCCTTCATCACATCGTCATACGTGATATAAGCCTTTTCGTAGGGCTGACCATTCAGTGTTACAGACTGGATATAGATGTTATCCTTGCTATTGTTCTGTGCAACGACTTCGAAGGTCTTGCCCTCGGGCAGGCGGACCGTAGCCTTGTCGAACAACGGGCTACCGAAGACCAGGACACCGTTGGAAGGATTTACCTGATAGAAGCCCAGCGCAGACATCACGTGCCAAGCGGACATCTGACCGCAATCCTCGTTACCAATCACGCCTTCGGGTTTATCGGTATAGAAGTTGTCCTGAATCCAGCGAACTTTTTCGGCTGTCTTCCACTGCTCGCCGGCATACGGGTACATATAAGCCACATGATGACTCGGTTCGTTGCCGTGGGCATACATACCAATCAGACCGCTGATGTCGGCCGATGCGCCTTCGCCCAAATCGCCTTCAACAATGAAGAGCGAATCCAGTTTCTGCACGAAAGCTGCATCTCCGCCCATCAAACTGATCAAGCCTTCCGGATTCTGCGGAACGAAGAAGGTGTATTGCCAGCCATTGCCTTCACAGAAATCCCCTACGCCATGGAGCGAGCGGAAAGGACTGTAGGGCGTGCGCCACGTACCGTCGTCCATCTTCGGACGGATGTAATTCAAGCTCTTATCGAAGTATTGCTCGTAATAATGACCACGTTTGAGGTATTCGTCGTATTCGGCAGTCTTACCCATCTTCTTTGCCATCAAAGCGATGCCCCAGTCGCCCACGGCATATTCCATCGCAATGGAAGTAGCCTCTGCCAACTTATCACAAGGGATATATCCTTTTTCCAAAACAAAAGGCACACCTTTCTGCTTCGGATACGTAGCCGATGTCGTCATGGCGTGGAAAGCACGCTCGGCGTCAAAACCTTGGAAGCCCTTCATATAGGCATCCGCAATCACCGGAATCGCGCTATAACCCGGCATACACTCCGTTTCGCCACCCACCAGAGGCCAGATAGGAAGTTTGCCCTGCTGGTCGAAGATGCTAAGGTAAGAATTGACGAAATCAGGAACCATATCCGGCTGGATAATCGTGAACAAAGGATTCAAGGTGCGGTACGTATCCCACAAAGAGAAAGTAGAATAGTTTTTCCACGTGTCGGCCTTGTAAACCTTGTCGTCGTGCCCACGGAACTCGCCATTCACGTCGCAATAGAGAGAAGGGTCGATAAACATGTGGTACATCGAGGTATAGAAGATTTTCTTGGCACGCTCGTCGTTGGTTTCGATTTGGATAGCCGCCAATTCATCGTTCCACTTCGCTTCGGCGGCCGAACGGACTTCGTCGAAGGACCAACCCGGCATTTCAGCATTCAAGTTAGCCGCTGCATTCTCGCAGCTGACGGAAGAGAGTGCCAATTTGACCTGGACAGGAGCGGTAGCTTCAAAAGTAACCACACCCTTGACGGCTTCACCCTTCAACTCGTTTTCGCCGGCCGGAGCATCGTCGTTGAATACCTGCAAAGAAGCTATCGGCTGTTCGGTCTTCATCACGAAATAAACCTTGTGCTGCGGACTCCAGCCACGAGAGAAACGATAGCCCTCGATGGTGTTGTCATCTACTTTCTTGAGGTAAGTATCGTATGCCTTGTCGCCATTACCTTCCTTGAGGTTGATAAGGAGGCGTTGCTCGCCTTCAGGATAAGTGATGCGGTGGATGGCAGCACGCTCGGTAGTTGTCATCTCTGCTTTTACCCCATTGTCCATCAACAAGGAGTAATAACCGGGGGCCACTTGCTCATTGCTGTGTTTATAATAGGAAGAAGCTGCTCCTTCGATATTATCCTGTTCGCCACGTGCCGTGCGCACTGCGCCGGAATAAGGCATCAGAAGGATATCGCCCAAGTCGGCACAACCCGTTCCGCTCAAGTGCGTATGGCTGAAGCCGATAATGACGCTATCCGTATAATGGTAACCGGAGCACCAGTCCCAACCTTTGTGAATGTTTTGCGGACCCGCCTGAATCATACCGAAAGGCACATTGGCGCCGACAAAGACGTGGCCGTGTTCACCCGAACCGATATAAGGGTCCACATACGAAATGTAGTTGATTTCTTCCGGCTCTGTTGTCTTCTGCGCCGGAGTGCAGGCAAATGAAAAAAATGCCAGGCATGCGATGCCTGACATTAATTTGCTACTCGTTTTAATAGTATGCATATCTTTTGTTTATGATTACTTTTCGTTTACTGAGAAAGAATAGGGGAAGTCCGAAGCCTGCGTACCACGAGAGGTGTTCGGCTGATCGCCCATGACAATATCAATAACGCCACCCTTCAACATTTCGTTATGGTCGAGATAGTTCTTCGTGTAATTCTTGCCGTTGAACTTCATCGACTGGATGTAGAAGTTTTCTTTGCTGTTCTTCGGTGCATTAATCACCAGATTCTTGCCGTTCTCGAAATGCAAGGTAGCCTTCTTGAACAGAGGAGCACCCATCACATATTGCGTGGTACCCGGGCAAACCGGATAGAATCCCAGAGCAGAGAAAACATACCAAGCTGAAGTCTGTCCGTTGTCCTCATCACCGCAATAACCGTCCGGAGTCGGCGTGTACATACGGTCCATCACCTGACGCAACCAGTATTGAGCCTTCCAAGGTTCGCCGGCATAGTTATACAAGTAAATCATGTGCTGGATAGGCTGGTTGCCATGTGCATAGTTACCCATATTCATCACCGTCATCTCGCGGATTTCGTGGATAACCTGTCCATAGTAGCTATCGTCGAAGATAGGCGGAACTGCGAAGACAGAATCCATCATCATCACGAAGTCTTCTTTGCCACCCATCAAATCAATCAAGCCCTGCGGGTCATGGAAGACAGACCAAGTATAGTGCCAGCTGTTTCCTTCCGTAAAGGCATCACCCCACTTCAGCGGAGAGAACGGAGCCATGAACTGACCGTTCTGCAATTTGCCACGCATCAGTTTCGTTTCTGAATCAAAGAGATTCTTGTAGTTCATCGCGCGCTTAGCAAACTTATCAATTTCGCTTTGCGGACGCTTCAGTTCTTTTGCCAACTGATAAATGCACCAGTCGTTGTAAGCATATTCCAACGTACGGGCCGCATTTTCATTAATCTTCACGTCGTAAGGTACATAACCCAACTTGTTGTAATATTCATGACCGAGGCGACCTGTCGAAGATACCGTCGGATGAACGTTCTCTGTTCCGTGAATCAATCCTTTGTACAGCGTTTCCAAGTCTTCAACCTTCACACCCTTCATGTAAGCATCTACCAAAACAGAAGCGGAGTTGTTGCCGACCATGCAACCACGATGTCCCGGACTTGCCCACTCGGGGAAGAAGCCGCTTTCCTTATACGTATTAATTAATCCCTCCTGGATTTCCTTGTTTACCGACGGATACATCAGGTTCAGGAACGGGAACAAGCAGCGGAATGTATCCCAGAAACCCGTGTCTGTAAACATATATCCCGGCAATACTTCGCCATTGTACGGGCTATAGTGAACAGCCTGGCCGTTTGCATCAATTTCGTAGAACTTGCGGGGGAAGAGCAGCGAACGATACATGCAAGAATAGAACGTCCGGTATTGGTCTAAATTACCGCCATCTACCTCAATCTTGCTCAGCACCTCATTCCAAGCCGCCTTTCCTTTTTCCTTCAACGTATCGAAATTGTCATTGCCCAATTCTTTCATGTTCAGTTCAGCTTGGTCGTAGCTGATGAAAGAAGAAGCGATGCGGGCGTGGACAACCTCGCCTTTCTTCGTCTGGAAACCGATGATGGCTCCGGCATGGTCGGCATCTTGCTCCAGTTTGTTTTCCGTAACCTTCGTGTTGCCTACCACAGCCTTGTATGTAAACGGCTTATCGAACTCTACAATAAAATAATTCTTGAAGTTATCCGGCACACCACCGCTGTTCTTTGTCGTGTAACCGATAATCTTGTTTTCTTCCGGGATAATCTTCACATACGAACCCTGGTCGAAGGCATCCAACACCACGTAAGAGTTTTCACTTTCCGGGAAGGTAAAGCGGAACATCACGGCGCGTTCTGTCGGCGTCAATTCCGTTACGATGTCATATTCGGCCAGATATACCTTATAATAATAAGGCTTCGAGATTTCGCCCTTGTGGGAAAACCAGCTGGCACGCCGTTGCATGTCGAACTCCGGACGGCCAACCATCGGCATAATAGCAAACTGTCCGTAATCGTTAATCCACGGACTCGGTTGGTGCGTCTGCTTGAAACCGTTGATTTTCGTCGCTGTGTACTGATACATCCAGCCGTCGCCCATCTTGCCAGTCTGCGGAGACCAGAAGTTCATACCCCACGGACGTGCGGTTGCCGGATACGTATTACCCGTTGATAACTCAAATGTAGATTCCGTTCCCATCAAAGGGTTCACGTACTCTACCGGATCGAAAGTTTCTGCCGCCTGAACCGGAGTAGTATATCCGGCCCATGCCAAAAGTGCAGTCAGGGCCAACGCCCCAATACGATTCTTCTTCATGATATAATGGTTGTTTTTTATGATAAAATACCGTGCTTTTTGTTCTTTTGATTCTATTGGCGCGAAGATACGCAAAAGGTGGGATACTGACCAAATTTTCGGGGGAGTTTTTTGTTACCTTGCATTTCACTCCTTTCCGCCTAAACACTCCTTTATCTCCTCAGCAACCAAGATACTATGCTTTATCCCATATACTATCTGAGCATATACTGCATCAGATATTTGATTTCCTCCCGTAGATTGTATGTATCCCTCATCATACGCTGCAATAAATTCATCTATTGATAAATCCACAACAAATTTAGCTGGCATTTTCATAGTCTAAAGCATTTTTGAATGATAGATATCTCTTGCCAGAGCCAATAATTCCGCATCGTCCTCAAATAGCCCATTCGTCTCTTCCACATTTTTAAAGAAATCGTCTATATTAACTTTATAACTATTCTTCTGCGCCTTATCTTCTATAACGGACTGAAAACGTAGCCATTCCGGAAACTTATGGGACAAATCAGATAGTTCGAACTGGGATAATGTCCCGAATTTATCCCAAATCAACTGCAACACACGACAATCTGATATAGAAAAGACTTTCATGTCAGGCTCAGAGACTGAACGGTAACTCAATGAATCCACAGCCTGAATATACTGTTCCATCCATGCTTTCTCCTTATCGTCCAAATGATAAACATCATCTAACATATCTTTGGTGATTGAAGGCACAATACCAAATGGCATTGCATAATAGGTATCATCAGATATCATACGCCCATATTGACGCAGATGATAACGGTCTGCCAACCACAATAATTTATAGGCTTTCATCTTATTCATAGCTTTCCCGCCTTGTTTCATGGCAAAAAAATCCAACATTTGCACGACCTTCCGTATATTGATTTTTCGCTTTAACATAGTAAGTTCTTTTTCATTTTAAACATTTGCAAAGGTAGGTCTTTTATCTTTGATGCCAAAGGTTTCTGTGTACAAAAAAGGCACGGTTTTTCAAATTCCGTGCCTTTCTTACCCTTTGTTATTCTTAATTATGCTATTTCTTCATAGCCTCTCGTATCTCCCCCACAATATACTCCACATCTCCATCCTTTACCCAAGGCCCGGCCGGCAGACAAAGCCCGCGATTGAAGAGTCGCTCGCTGGTGCCGTCGATATAGCTCGGGTTGTCCTTGTAAACTGGCTGCAGGTGCATCGGCTTCCAGAGCGGGCGGGTCTCGATGTTCTTCGCGTCGAGCCGCTGGCGGAGTTCCTCGTAGTCGAAGCCGGTCTTCTCCTTGTCGATGAGGATGGTGCAGAGCCAGTAGTTCGCGTTGAAGCGTTCGTCGGGGTTCGACTTCAGCTCGATGCCGTCCATGCTAATGACAGAATCAATATTGAGATACAATATTCACAAAATTAGAAATCACATATTCCACATCAGCATTTGATAATTTGGTATGCAACGGCAATGTAATTACATTACGATATTGGTTATAAGCATTGGGATAATCGGCAATATCGAATCCTAACGCTTTATAAGCCGTCATCATAGGCAATGGTTTGTAATGCACATTGCAAGCGATACCTTGCTCTGCCATTTTTATAATAACTTCATTTCGCTGCTCTAATGTCTTATCCAACATACGAACTAAATATAAATGTCCACTAGAGGCATGATTCGCATCAAAATGATTTAATAATTGTACAGGCATTGAACTAAAGGCTTCATTATACCGACTGATTATTTCACGACGACGAGCTAATAACCCTGCATATCGTTCCAATTGCGCTAATCCAATAGCAGCCATAATATCCGTCATATTGCATTTATAAGCCGGAGATACAATATCATATTCCCAGGCACCCAATTGAGTCTTTGCTAAAGCATCTTTATTTTGACCATGCAATGATTGCAATTGAAATTGCTTATATAACCAATCATTATCAATGCCTGCAATGTGCCGCCATGTCAAAGCCCCACCTTCCGCCGTTGTCAAATTTTTTACAGCATGGAATGAAAATGAAGTAAAATCAGCAACCTCTCCACACATTTTTCCTTTTTGCTGAGCACCAAAAGCATGAGCTGCATCCGCCATAACAATAATCCTGCCTATAGCTTTTTGGATTTCATTCTGCGGTTGAAATAAAGCTTTTTTACTCTCAACAATAGAAAAAATGCGTTCATAATCGCACATTACACCACCTAAATCAACAGGAACAATAACTTTCGTCTTGGGAGTAATTGCTTCTGCTAATTTCGTATAGTCCATTTCAAATGAATCTGGAGCAACATCTACTAAAACCAATTTTGCCCCCACATGGCAAACCACACTTGCTGTTGCAGTATAGGTATAAGCCGGAACGATAACTTCATCACCCGGTCCAATACCTAATACACGCAAAATTAACTCCATACAAGCCGTTGCAGAATTAAGACATACAGCCTTATCTGTATGACAATAATCTGCAATTCTTTTTTCAAACTCTTTTGTTTTTGGACCTGTTGTAATCCAACCTGAACGAAGTGCTTCAGCAACTAAAGCTACTTCACGCTCGCTTATATCGGGCGGGGAAAAAGGGATTTTCATAAATCAATTATTTAAATTCTAATTTTCGAATAAATCGAGCAGGACTTCCTGCCCATACTTCATTATCTGGAATATCTTTTGTTACAATAGAACCTGCACCAACAACCGAATTCCGACCTATTGTAACTGCGTTACATATTATTACATTACAACCAATAAAAGCATTTTCTTTTATCAAAATTTTCCCTTTGCGAAATTTTTGCGTTGAAGGATCATAATAATGAGCCAATAAAACGCAACCACGGGTTATCCAAACCCCATCTTCAATCTCAATATTACCTGGATAGTTCGTGTCGAAGCAAACAGATTCACCGACAAAAACCTTTTTAGGATTATTAATTTTTACCCCCCCCATTTTAACAAATCTTGACCGTATTCCTCTCGATTTCATGGGAAGATGAGATAAATGAAGAAAGAGGAGATTTTTAAAACGCTTAAATTTCATACTATGTATTTTCTTATATTGAATCTGAATGTTCACAACAAATTTTCATATAAAGCATTTAATTGTTCAACTATTACTTTATTTGAAAATTTACTCTTACAATAGTCATAAATATCATCTGCTTCAAAATATTTTGACTCTTTATACATTCTCTTCATTGCTTCTGATAGCAAACGAACATCATTATTATCTACCAAATAGCCAACATCTGGATTCACGAACTCCTCTGGTCCTCCGCACTTCGTTGATATAACAGGCAAACCACAGGCCATAGCTTCTATTAATACAACTCCAAAAGTTTCACTTTTAGATGAAAGGACAAATGCATCTGCATTATGCAATAGATCTCTAATTTCACATCTATTCTTCTTTCCCAACAAAAAAATCTGCCCGTCAAGATGTCGCGAACTTATTAACATTTTTAATTTATCAAACTCCCTTCCATACCCTACTATATACAAATGAACGTTTTCAGAAAAAGACGAAAGCGCAAATGATTCTATCAACAATTCATAATTTTTCACTGGAGCTAAAGAACCAACAGTTATAAAAATAAAATGCCTATTAGATTTTCCAGCTAAACTTTTTTTACTGGCAAAAAAATCAATATCGACCATATTATTAATTACAACACTATCAACTGCTGTAATTCTATATATTGATTTCCTCAATGATTCCGAGACTGAAATTACAAGAGAAGCAAAAGGATATGTTCTATATGCCAATTTTCGAACAGATGAAGGAATTTTCGAAAAATTCAAAACACTCCAATGCTCAGTAAGTACAACAGGTATAGAATACTTCTTTTTTATTTTAATCGCTATAGGATGATTATATAAATAATGCGAATGTATTATATCTGGTAAACCTATGTCTTTTACTATTTTCCTAAATAAAAAGAGTCCCAATACTGATGCAATAAACGTAGTAAATAACAAACAAAAACGAATAGGTAAGGGCATCAAAAATATTTTATATACCAATATACCATCTACAGTTTCTTTTGAAATACCCAATTTTCGATTAATAGCATTTCTCCGCCGATCCACACAAAGCAATATCACTTCATGTCCTAAAGATTTCAATGCTACAGCTTGATCAAATTCAAAATTTCCATTCATTGGATTCTCTTTAGAGGGACAGCCACGGGAAATCAGTAATATCCTCATAATCACACATTATAATATTCCTACAGAGTAATCTTGTTCTATTAGAAAGTACCTTTATTAAAATCTATCAATAGATATCATCTATGTCTTAACATAAATATAATTTTTCCTCGCTCTAAAGAATCAAATAATATGCTCCAAATCAATCCTAAAGAAACAAAAATACAGAAAACACATAAAATTCCTCTTTCTAACCAATTCCAAAGAAATATTCTACTATAAGAATAACATATATATAATATACTCAATATACAAATTACAAGAACAGAAGGCAAAATCACTTTACTTATATAAGAAGTCATTTCAAAACCAACTTTCTTCTTAGCCAAAAACATTATTGAAACTAAGTTTATCAACTCAATTACAGACATTATAATAAAGACTGCATATAAAGGTAAACCTAAAATAAGTGCACTCAACGAAATAGGTAAATTAAAGAGCATTATAAACATTTCACATAGTTGATACTCTTTCATACGTGCAGCAGATTTAAATGTTATATCAATAGCATCATGCCAACAACGAATAATCACAAAAAGAAGTACACATCTAATAAATACTGCTGCATTTTCAGGTTCTGTACCCAACCATATTTGTAATAATTCTGGTACAAATAAAAATATAGGGAAACCAATTGTAACACATACGGTAAACCGAATTTTGGTTGCTAAAAACTGTAACTGATAAAAACGACATTTATCATCCTTAAAAACCATCATACTCTGAGGTTGAAAAGCCACGGTAATATCACTTACCAATGCCTGTAAAGCATTTTTTACTTGATAAGCTATTGTTCGTGATGCATTTACAGCTATACCTCCGAATACGTTAAGAATTAAATTAACACCTTCACTTGTAAGATAATAGGCAATATTTCCAAAAAAATTCCAACCTGCAAAACCTGTCATTTTTTCAAACAATATTCTATCTTTTACGTATCTAAATTTCGATATTTCACCAAACGTCTTATTACAATAAAATCTTGTCAAGATAATATTTATTATTGCGATACCAAAAAGTAATATTGCATAAAAAACGACTCTTGAAATCGGACTAATTTCCAAAAGAAAGATAGCACCTAAACGTAATAAAGCATCTACTATAGAAATGATAGCAAGTGCATTAAATCTTTCATTTGAGATAATTAATGCATCATAAGGAACTGTAATAATTGCAACCGAAGCCGACAAGATTGTAAATAGAAGCACATTTTGAGCAACAATCAATTTATCTATATGTATATTGAGATTTGGTAGAAATATAAATCCAACCATCCCGGATAAAAACATAAATAAAAGCGCAATCATTATATGAATTTCCATTCCAACACAAAAAATTCTATTTTGACATTCTTGATCCTTCTTATTTACATTTAAAAATCGTTGCACAGATGATGCAAATGTTGATTTTAATGACGTAAAAATAACAACTATACTACCAACCAATCCATATAAACCAAAATCATCAATTCCCAAATATTGTAATAATACTCTTGAAGAATATATTGCAATCAACATTGTTAATATTTTTCTTCCATAAAGAAAAAATGTATTACGAGCTATACGTTTATTATTAATAGATACTTCAGAAGTCATTTTAACAAAGAATTATTCATAAACTATCTATAAGACTTAACATATCGTCTTTTAGGAGCTCCATATACTAAAAATACTCCCAAAAATAAAACTACATATACAAAAATTGTAGCAGGGAGTGATAGTATAGATATAAATTCTGTAAACCCTCCTCTTGGAGCCCAAAGAAGTTTTATTATAATCAATAATTTAATCGAAGTTAGAAACGGTTTATTTTTATCATAATTAGCCAATGATGCCAACAAAAAACCATAAAACAAATTTCCTAAGATTACTCCTAAATAACCGAAATCATGCCATAATTCAGCAATATAAGTCGTTCCTGTTCCTTTTCCTTCCAAATATTGTTCTCGAAACATTAAATATGGAAGCGCATGAGCTAGACGATAACCTTCAATAGCCCTATCCGCATTATTACCAGTACCTTCAGAACCAAAAACAAATCCGAATATACCATCATGTAAAAAATGCATTGAATAATATCTATCGGCTCTTAATCTATCATCTAACTCATAAGCTCTCTTTATCACATTTATACTAACCCCGTTATTATATACAAACTTCACAACAGAATCACCAATATTTTTAAATTCAACTTTATCGCCAACTCGTATTTGGGAAAAAAGCCCCAATCCTACTAGTATAAAAGGGAATAATACTACTCCCCATTTAATCCATCTCTTCTTTATCCAGACTTCCCCAGTCATTTTATTACGATAAAAATAGTATATCATTAAAAATAAACATCCTAAAATAAATGGTCCTCTCTGTCCTCCCAATAAAGTAAGAATCAAATACAAAAAATAAAAACCACAAATTTTATTGCAAGATTTTTTATTAGGAAAGGTAGCTAAATAACAGCATAAAGCGACAGGAAGTGCTTGTTCTATTCTATTAAGCATCACCAATACAACATTTCCTCTCATTAATGCCATTCCTTCTACCGTATAACTAGCCAAATATCCCATTTTCGCAACCAATACAGCAGTAAACACTGCGTAAATAATTGAGAATAAAAGTGAAATCCAAAACAATCTAAGAGAATATCTTTGTATAAGTTCTATATATCTATTTGACAACATTACATCCTGATTTTCCTGCTTGTTATATTTCTTATTCTTTTGATAAAAAAACACATAAGACAAACATATTGAAACTAAACTCAACAATAAACACAACTCTGCATGAGAATTAACTGTATCAGAGAAATATTCTACTTCGTAATTAAAATAATATGATAATAAATGCCGACCCATAAGAAAAGAAAAAAATGCTATACAAAAAGCGAATAACATACCTCGTGTTTTCATTTCACATCCAGCATATATAGTCATATTCATCCACAACAAAAAGAGCGCGCTTATCACAAAATTTGATTCCAGCAATAGAAACAACAAAATCAGGAAAATATTCAATGCTGAAATAATAAATTTGAATTCAAGTTTTATTTTTGTCATATATTTTATCGCAGCAAAATTCACAAAACAATCGATTATACATAAAAATACACTTCAACTTCTACATAAAAGTAAAAAATGATATAATTTACGATTAAACATCATTGTTTTTTGAATAATAAAATCTTTAAATGATTGATGAATCATCACAAAATATTTTTCATACTGACTTAATATAATATATATTTCATTGTATATTTCATCAAAATTAGGTTCTTTCCTAGCATGAATAAATGTAGCATGAGCACTTCTTAATAGTTTATATACTCCAAACGAAATAATTCTATCTGAATAACGATTAGAAATTAAAAAATCTACCATTTCTTGGGTTGCATATACAAAATCCAAATGTTTTCGTTGAAATTTAGAACGTATAATACTACCTTTACGTTGAAGATAATAATATCCTGGAGTGCAAACATAAGAGACTTTGCGAGAATTCGCAATATGTTTATACGTTGTATAAGAATCCTCAAAATACTTACCTACCGGATATAGATAAGCTTGGACCAAATTACGACGGATAAGCTTGGACCAAGCATGACTTCCATAATATTTTTCTCTACACAAACCAATTAAAGCTTCTTCAGCACTCATCTCACAAGAATCTATAACAGGCATACTAAAACTTATAGAAACCCCATCAGATGTTTCAAAGGCTCTATAATATGGAGAAACAACCATATCTATATCTGTTGATGTTAGCCCTCCTACTAGGTTCGATATAAAATTACTAGATACCCAATCATCCGAATCAACAAAGATTACAAATTCAGATTCAGATCTTTTTACTGCATAATTTCGGGCATCCGATAATCCTCCATTAGTTTTATGAAACACTCTTACTTTTTGAGGATATTTCATTGCATACTCATCACAAATAATTGGACATTTATCTGGAGAACCATCATCTACAAGAGTTACTATATAATCATCATAAGTTTGATCAAGTAATGAGTCTACACATTTATTCAAATAAGGTTCAACTCTATAGACAGGCACTATAACATCAATATTTGGAATATTCATAATATTGCATAAATTATTATTTGCAAGAAACTTTAAGATAGAATATTCATTCTATTCTCATTTCTATTTGGGAAACCACAATATCCATCCGTTCCTCACATTCTTTCAGATCCCCCCCCTCAACAACCACCTGGGCAAGACAATGACTAGAATTTGAAAATCTCTTCACTTCAGAACCCGGCCGAACAAACAAAGTTAGGTCATAAATATCTGCATTTTTTTCTCCTTTATAAAAAATACTTTCTAAGACACCCTCTTTGTCCGGAGATATTATCATTTTAGACAAACCAGCCTTCCCCTCTTTTCGGGTATTCCAAAATGCCTTAGGATCAACCCCAAGAGCAGCAGCAATAACCATCTTATAATAATTGACTCCATAATGAATACTTACAAGCTCCGGTAAACAATTTGCTCCGATTCTCCCCGTCAATTCCAAAACATACACTGTTCCATCTTCTTCTATAAAATCTATATTGACGGCACAATTATCTAAACCAATTGCTTTAATAGCTTTCTTAGCCTCTACAACTATTTTTTCTTGAAGTTCTGTTGAACATTCATAAGGCACATAGTGGCCAATGGGAACTGCCGTAGCTGCTTGATACAAAATGTCACCATGAGGCATTACAAATAGAACTTCTCCATTTGAAATAAAAGCCTGCGTACCAAACTCATGTCCTTGAAGAAATTTTTCGACAAGAACATAATCCTTTTTTGTAATATGCTTAGCTTTACTAAAACCATCCAAAGCTTCATTTTCATTTACAGCTTTATAAATACCTTGACTACCTGCCAAATCTGTAGCCTTAATAATTATAGGATACCCACCTATTTCTTCTACAACTTGCAAAAGTTCTTCTTTCGTTGTGACCTGTTCATAAGCAGCCGTGTTTACACCACAATCACATAAACGACGTTTCATCTTTGCCTTATCATTGCAAAGTTCCGCTACAGCTTCACTGAACCCAGGTAAAGAACGAGTATCACACAATCTTCCCAAAGCTTTCAATCCTCTGTCAAGACAACAAGTAGCAACTCCATCAAAATGTAAACAGGAAGTTTTCGCTTCAACTTCATCCGGATTGAGAATATTCATATAACAAACTTCATCCGCTAAAGGAATACAGGGCGGATTATTATCAGCCATTGTTCCTGCGATTGTAATAACCCCCATTTCACGGGCTGCTTTATACAAACCTATTTGACCACGCCCCGCACCTAATATAAGCAAACGTTTACCTTGAACTTCCATCACTCATTCTTTTTATTATAAATATTTTTCCGAAAAATAACAGTATTAATTGTTGCCAATATAATTTTCAGATCCCCTATAAAGGTGACATTTTGAGCATAAATAGCATCCTTTTCTAATTTCTCTTCATTCGTTATTGAATTACGAAAATAGGCTTGCGAATATCCTGTAATTCCCGGACGAACTTCCAAACGCTTCTTACGCTTTTCATCATATTCTTCAAGTGGCCTATCAATTGTCACCGGACGAGGCCCTATGAAACTCATATCACCAATTAAAACATTAACAAATTGAGGTAATTCATCAATAGATGTTTTACGAATAAATCTCCCGATTTTCGTAATTCGAGGATCATCAGGAGAATTATAAGTTGAATTATCTGAATTACGAATATCTGGAGCATTCATTTTCATTGAACGCAACTTAAACATTTTGAAAATTTTACCATAGCGACCGCGACGAGGTGCAAAGTAGAAAATACTACCTCTATCTTCAAGATAAATAAATGGAGCAACAACAATAATAATAATCAAAACAAAAGGTAAGGCTAAAAGCGCACCTACAATATCAAATAATCGTTTAAAACAATTCCTATACATTTCTATTATTCCATTTCAAAATGAATCATTTCTGCACACTTTTCACATAATTCGACAGCTTCTTCACGAGTATTACATTGGGCAATCACATAACCAACTCGATCTAATCCATTATGCAATTCTGAAATTCTTTCTCCAATTTCTTTAAAGAAACCAACCTCAACAATACCCGGTATTTTTCTTATATCTTCAACCCCTGCTATAGACTTCAAAATACCAACTGGAGATTGAACAAAACGAATAGCAGCACCTTTCTCAAATTTTTGTTGCAAATCTGGCTTTTCACCAAGTACAATACGAATATTCGCCTCAACCATATTAATTCCGGTGGATAACGGAACTAAATGTGTTGTTATACATCCTCCTCCCAATCTTGCTCCGATCTCAACAATCTTCGGACCTGTAGAAGTTAATTTTATTTCAGTATGAGATGGCCCATAAGTGATGCCTAATGCTTTAACTCCAGCTTTTGTTACTTCTGCAATTCTATTTTTAATTTCCGTATTATATTTTGTCGGTTGTGTATGTCCCATCTCAACAAAATAAGGAGCTCCAGAAGTAAGTTTATCTGTAATCTGAATAATATGGCATTCGCCCGCAATACTCATTGTCTCTACACTAAACTCATCACCCTCCATATATTCTTCAAGAAGGATACGCCCATCACGACTAAAATTCTTACTATAATCAAATGCCTGATTCAGAACCTCCGTATTTGAGACATCAGTAATAAGTTCAACACCTCGATTCCCGGAATTATCAGCAGGCTTCACTATAAATTTCGATGTAAAATTTTTAGCTGCATTTATAAATTCATTCCGCTCTCTAACAATATAAAAATCAGGAATCGGAACGCCATGTGCTTTAAAACACTTGCGCATTTCCGCCTTATTTGTAGCATTTAATGCAGTTTGACGAGAAACACCCACCAATCCTAAATCTTCACAGACAGCAGCTACAGCTTGCATTGGCATATCTGTACAAAGAGTCATGATTCCATCAATCTTATAATGACGAGCAGCTTCCACTATTCTTGGAGTATCGATCGTACTAATCAATACCTTGGTTACACCTTCTTCCTTAAAACCAATAGCATCGGGGTTCATATCTACAGCTATTACATCCAAACCCATTTCCTTTGCTTTCTTTATGGCAGGAAGTTGGAGGATACTGGCACCCAAAATCATTAATTTTTTCATTATACTATATAGGATTTTGTTTAGAATAATCTTGAAATTTCCTCAACATCTACGCTTCCGCGCATCAACACCCGCGTAATTTTCTATCAACACGTACGAAACCGCGGATGAACATCTAATTTTCTACCAACGCCAATGGCCTTCCTTGCACAACGCCATTGGCCTTCTCTGCACAACACCGTTGGTCTTCCCTATCCAACACCTTTGGATACCGGTATCCAACATCATTGAACACCTCTATTCAATGCCTCTGAACACTGCTATTCAGACCCCCTGAATAGGAGTATTCAGCATCCCTGAATAACTCTATTCAGCCTCTTTGAATAGAAGTATTCAGTGTCATTATGGCATCTAAACCCTCTTAGGATTGAATTTTTCGAGCCGAAGTGCGACCGCGCTTCAAATTTTCGATTCTTGCGAAGTTTAAGATTCACGGATTATTAGTAAATCTTGGGTTTTAGACGCGGATTGCACGGATGACGCAGATTTTGAAGATAGATTATTTGGTATTCTATCTAATTTGTAAAAATATAATAGTTGAGTTTATATTGAATTTCTATTGAGTTTTGAAAGGAAGAGGGAAGGCTTTACACTTCTGAGCTTCCCTTTCCATCGAATATCTTTCTTTTTTCTGCTCTTTTCTGTTCCTGTTAAGAAAATGGTGCGAATGATTTCACGGAATGATGAGCATCATTGCACGCTTTTGTTGCATCGATTTAAGCAAGCGATTTGCATGAGTTGTCGGTGTCATTTGCATGAAAATCTTAACAGATGGCAAAAGTCAATGTTTATTGTAATCTTATTCACTCCTCCGGAATAAAAGATGCTGAAGAGTTATGACAACTTGACAGTTCTACATTAATTATATATAACGGTCTTGAGCTTCTCATAAATTCCTTGAAGAACAGGAACCTTAGCTACTAATGCGTTCAAAGAATCTACAATATCATTTTCCCACAAAGGGTAATCATGGGCTATTGAATTTCTTAATTCGCGAATATAGTTCCATTCATTCGCACTATCAATGAAGTGATAGCGTTCTAAACGATTCAAAATATCCCGCATAGGCAAAGACGAAATATCTTCATCTAAATATTCTAAAACATAACGGAATATCTTCGCGCCCATAGCATCTTGCAACTTGGAGAAACGAAAGATAAATTGGTCCAAACAGCGAATCTGTTCCGTATCTAAATCTGCATACGTCTCCACAGACAGAGGCAAAACAGATCTTAAACCACTCAATGCCTCTTCAATACGCAAATTATGTCGGTCGCATATTGTAAATTCGCGCTGCAAACGCTCCAATAATTCCTGTTTCTTGTTCATACCAACCTTATCCCTTTCTCTAACGCTTCTTTCACTATCGGCGATTCTTCGTAATCCCCCACAATATCAATTTTCTGGTCGCCTAATAACCATTTCAACTGGGCAGCCATGCGAATACGCGCCAAGATGCCTTGTTTGGCGGAAGAGGTACGAACCAATAAATCGATATCGCCGCCTCGTTTCGTATCGTCTGTACGAGAGCCAAACAGATAGACTTCAACGGTTTCGCCATAAATTTCTTTGGCAACCTGCCGGATGGTTTGTATTTCGTGAGGGGTCAAACGCATATTTCAATATCTTTGTTTCCCGCAAAGATAGTCTTTTTTACTCCTTATCCAACGCTTCGTAAACCGAATTCTTGCTCTTAAATTCCGGCACTATCCGCTTCATCTCGCGTACCGTTTCCATCTTTTTAACATGGATAGCCAAGTCGGTCAGCGTATCAATGTCCTTATCGACGGTATGATAGTTATATTCACGGACTTGGGCGCGGTAGATTTGCTTGTTCTCGGTCGGCAGGGTATTCTCTTTCGTCGCCAACAATTCTTCGTAGAGTTTTTCGCCGGGACGGAGACCGGTGTATTTGATTTCGATGTCTTCACCCGGACGGAGACCGGCGAGTTCAATCATGCGGCGGGCAAGGTCGGCGATTTTGACCGGCGTACCCATATCGAAGACGAAGATTTCGTTGCCTTTGCCCATGAAGGCAGCTTCGAGGACAAGGCGGCAGGCTTCGGGGATGGTCATAAAGTAACGGATGATTTCGGGATGGGTTACGGTGAGCGGTCCACCCTTTGCTAACTGTTCGCGGAAGCGGGGAATCACGGAACCATTGCTACCCAATACGTTACCAAAGCGGGTTGTGATGAAACGAGTATGACCTTCCACCTCGCCCCGACTGATGGCGATGCTCAAACTCTGCACATAAATCTCAGCCAGGCGTTTGGAGGCACCCATGACGTTCGTCGGATTGACGGCCTTGTCGGTCGAGACCATAATGAACTTATCCACACCGTACTTGACTGCCATATTCGCCACCAAGCGAGTTCCGAATACATTCGTATGGACAGCTTCGCACGGATTCTCCTCCATCAACGGAACGTGCTTATAGGCAGCGGCATGGAAAACATACTGCGGACGGAAGCGGGAGAAGACACTCTCCAGGCGATCGACCATCCGGATGTCGCCCATGACCGGTTCGAAATGGACGTTCGGGAAACGGTCTTCCAATTCAAGACGGATGTTGTGCATCGGCGTCTCCGCGCTATCGAAAAGGATTAACTCCTTCAAATCAAACGTACAAAGTTGGCGGCACAACTCGCTACCGATACTCCCGGCTGCTCCTGTTACCATCACCACCTTGCCACGCAGCGACTGATGGATTTCTTCCATATTAATCTTAATCTCATCGCGCCCCAACAAGTCCTCGATACGGATTTCCGGCAGCGCTTGCAAACGTTTCTTTCCACTCCGGAACTCATCGACGGCAGGGAGCAACAGCATCTTAACGCCCTGTTTCTCGCAGAAACGGACGAAGCGGTCGCTCTCGCGTTTGGCAGCCTTATTGTTTGGAAAAAGTAAAGCGGTGAAGGACAGATTCTGGCGAAGTTGGTCGAAGGTCTCTTGGGAATCCACTTGAAAGACGGAATAACCGCTCAAACGCATGGAGTGAGCCTTTCCGTATTGGATATAACCCAATATCTTATACTTGTTTTGCTCCTGAAGCAGGGAGGCAATACTGGTCTCTGGCTGCGTAGGGTCGTAGTAAATCAGCAGACGCTCCCGGCGCGTATTGACATTGTAAACCAAATAGCGATAGCCGAATATCAGGACGGCGCGGAAGAAAGAGAGGAAAAAGAACGTGATACAAAAATCCAGCAAAGAGCAAACGATAACTTCCCGATAACGGAACATCGCGATGCTATATAGAAATAGGTATAAGAGAAGGATTTTTATAAAGGAGGAAAAGGCGATGCGGCTCACTTCCGTGAAGGTAGAATGCCGAATCACGTTCTTGTAAGTCTTAAGCAACAGAAAGCCCACGCTACTCGCTACAAACGAGCCGCCTACAAACCATAGCAGCAAACGGGAGTTCACTGCCGTGTTAAAGATAAAGTTTAATACGCTTAATGCAAAGATACTTGCCAGCAAGGACAAGATAGAATCAAGGCAAAATACCACCCAACGGTTTAGATAGTTCGCCTTGCGCACTGATAAGAGCAGTGCTGGAAACTTAAATGTCGGTGTCATGAAAAATTCTCTTTTGCATCTTCGGGGAGAAAAAGCTAAAAGCCTAAATTTCTTGAAGATGAGTATCGAATAACAGTAGTGTTTGAGCGCGACAAAGGTCGTCAGTCCCATTTTGTCGGGTGACGACCGAAAAGAATTTTGTGTAGAATATGGAAGGCGTTTTATCAGCCTTCCGGATTAATAATAATAGTACGAATTGTGTCCAATTCGGGGGCAAAGATAATGAATATATATTATCCTGCAAATAAAATAAGGGGGAAATTTACCCCCTAGTTAATATTAATCAACATACCTATATCTTGCGCTTAAAATAAATCATATCTTTCAGTATCTTACCATCTTCTACAATCGGGTGGTCATAGTTCTTTATGAAGAAATCGGCAACGGTATGCGAATAACTGAATCCGCAATTCACGTAGAAAGATATGGTTTGTCGGCTATCCCCAGTACCAACAAGCAAGGTATGAAACCTATTCTTATAATGCTCGCATATATACGCTACCATTCTTCGCCCATACCCTTTCCGTTGAAAGAGGGGATGAACCGCCAAGTTCTTCAACTCCAATACACCGTCCCCCTCATCCGTAACCACAGCTATGGCTACGGGTGTTGCTGCCCGATTCTGCATTACGAACATTTCACCCCGTTCCAAGTATTTGTCAATCATGGATTCCTGTTCATCTCCAAGGAGCAAAAGAGGCAGATAACGTTTCTTATCGTTTATAACAGGCAGAACCTGAACTTGATTCATTTTCCATTCCTCCTTTGTCATCCTCATAAAATGCTCTGTTCGAATATCACCCAACGGAGAAGTCTTGCCTTCTTCCGTATGATGGAAACGGAAACCACATTTCTCCATTACCCGACGCGACTTCGTATTGCCGTCATAGTATCCGCACCAGACGGCGGTCATGCCTAAATCTTCGAAACATCGTTGCAACAAACGGAGGACAGCTTCAGGTATCAAACCTTGTCCCCAATACGGCTTGCCGATCCAATAACCTATCTCAGCTTCATTCGCCTGCATTTCGGCACTGTGCAAACCATCCCCGAACATAATACCTATGCTCCCAACCGGTTCATTGGTTTCTTTCAAGACTACCGCATAAGTTTCAGGAGCGGCAAAGACTGTGCGGATTATATTTAAGCTGTCTTCTACAGAAGTATGAGGCGGCCAGCCCGCGACAGGTCCGATTGCCGGGTCTTGGGCATATTTGTACAAGGATTCAGCATCGGATTCCAGCCAGGGACGCAATACAAGCCGTTCGGTAACTATCATTTGAGTCATTGTAAATTCTTGGATAAAATAAGCATACCGCTTCTATTTTTATTATATAGGAAGAGTTATCTCCATCCGATTACAAAAGTAGAGGATTTTTGTGAATTATCTTCTATTCCTTTTATAACTTTGCTAATGGGATTAACCGTGGAACTTCGCCCCGTCTAATTCCTACTGCCATTCTTTCAACCCCGTCCCCATTTTCCTCTCTCCATCCCTGCAATTTTGTCATTTCTGCCCCTTTCTTCTCTCTCCTTCGGGGTTTGGCACTCTATTTGCTAAGGATGTAATGCGTTTTTCGGGCTTTTGCAGCTTGGGAAACGCATTTAAATGATAATACAATAAAATAATAATAAATAAGATGAGCAAATCAGGTAATATTGGGGTTACAAGTGAAAACATTTTCCCGATTATCAAGAAGTTTTTGTACAGCGACCACGAGATTTTCCTTCGTGAGTTGGTTTCCAATGCCGTCGATGCGACGCAGAAGTTGAAGACGCTGGCTTCCGTCGGCGAGTTCAAGGGTGAGATGGGCGACTTGACTGTCCGGATTAAGTTCGACGACAAGACTATTACTATTTCCGACCGTGGTATCGGTATGACGGCCGAAGAAATCGACAAGTATATCAACCAAATCGCTTTCTCCGGCGCCGAGGAGTTCGTTAAGAAGTATAAGAACGACGCGGCTTCCATCATCGGCCACTTCGGTTTGGGCTTCTACTCTTCTTTCATGGTTTCCAAGAAGGTAGAAATCGTTACGAAGTCTTGCAAGGAAGGTGCGGTTGCGATGAAATGGAGTTGCGACGGTTCTCCGGAATATACAATGGAGGAGACAACCAAGGAAGACCGTGGTACGGACATCATCCTCTACATCGACGACGAGAACAAGGACTTCCTGAACAAGGAGAAGCTTTCCGGCCTCTTGACTAAATATTGCCGCTTCCTCCCAATTCCTATCGCCTTCGGCAAAAAGCAGGAATGGAAGGACGGAAAGTATGTCGATACCGAGGAAGACAACATCATCAACGAGACAACGCCTGCCTGGGTACGCAAACCTTCTGAACTGAAGGACGAGGACTATAAGAAGTTCTACCAAGACCTCTACCCGATGTCGGAAGAGCCTTTGTTCTGGATTCACCTGAATGTGGATTATCCGTTCCACCTGACCGGTATCCTTTATTTCCCCCGCATCAAGAGCAACATCGATTTGCACCGAAACAAAATCCAGTTGTACTGCAACCAGGTCTTTGTTACGGATTCGGTAGAGGGTATCGTGCCTGAATTTTTGACTTTGCTGCACGGCGTAATCGATTCTCCGGATATTCCGCTGAATGTTTCACGTTCATACCTGCAAAGCGACCAGAATGTGAAGAAAATATCCAGCCATATTACGAAAAAGGTAGCTGACAGACTGGAGGAAATCTTCAAAAACGACCGCAAGCAGTTCGAGGAGAAGTGGGACTACCTCAAGCTCTTCATCCAATACGGTATGCTGACCGACGAGAAGTTCTTCGACCGCGCCTCGAAGTTCACGCTCTTCAAGGATACGGAGGACAAGTATTTCACCTTCGAGGAATACAAGACCCTCATCAAGGACAACCAGACCGACAAGGACGGAACCTTGGTTTACCTCTACACCACGAACAAGGACGAGCAATATAGCTATATCCAGGCTGCCAAAGACAAAGGCTACAGCGTCTTGGTGATGAACGGCCAGTTGGATGTCCACGCTATCGGCCAGTTGGAGCAGAAGTGGGACAAGGTTCGCTTCACCCGTGTCGATGGCGACACGATCGACAAGCTGATTGCCAAGGACAACGCTGCCGAAGTATCGTTGAACGACGACCAGAAGCAGGCCCTCGAAGAAATCTTCAAGAGCCAGATGCCGAAAATCGAAAAGACGGAGTTTATGGTTTCCCTCGAAGCTTTGGGCGAGGCTTCCCAGCCGGTAGTCCTGACTCAGAGCGAGTATATGCGCCGTATGCGCGAGATGTCTGCCATGCAGCCGGGTATGTCTTTCTACGGGGAAATGCCGGACAGCTTCACGCTCGTCGTAAATACGCAGCATCCGTTGGTTAAGGACATCCTGAGCAGCGAAGAGGCTTCTTGCAACGAGAAATTGCAGCCTATCCTCGCGGACTTGAAGGGCTGGAAGGCTCGCCAGCAGGATTTGCGCGACGCACAGGGCAAGAAGAAGCCGGAGGAGATTACCGAAGCCGAGAAGGAGGACATGACCAACACGAACAAGAAGGTCGCCGAACTCCGAGACGATGCCAACAAGGTTATCGCCGACTACGCCGCATCGAACAACAAGGTTAGCCAGTTGATTGACCTTGCCCTCTTGAGCAACGGCCTCCTGAAAGGTGAAGCCCTCAGTAACTTCATCAAGCGGAGCGTCCAGCTGATTGGGTAATCCCCATAAATAAATAGGCACGGATTACGCGGATTTCACGGATGATTTTTTGAAACATAAAACCGTGAAATCTGTGTAATCCGTGCCTTTTTTGTGTCTTAAACTAAACCTTAGCTTATTTCGTTACTTTTTCCGCGTATATTGATAGACTACTTCGCCTTTCCCATTCAGCATATAGAACGTGATAGCGTCGTCCGAAAGCGAGAAAAGCGTGAAGCCCGCGTCGGAACTGCAAAACTTCGTCCCGTCGATAGCTTTCACCTTGCGGGCAAGCGACCCCGCGCTATTTACGACATAATCCACCCGGCTACCCGTCGGCTTGATATGCTGGAAGTTGTGGATATGGCCGCAAAGGTACATATCAACCTCATAGCGGTTTAGCAACGGCTCGATATACTTCCGCATATCCGTCCGCTCGACTTCCGACTTGTCGGTATCGGCATACAGCGGATGGTGGCCCGTTACGAGCTTCCATTTGGCATTCGAGGCGGCCAGGGCGCCCTCCAACCACCGCAGTTGTTTCTCTATGCTTTGCAGACCGGCATCGGGATACTTCTCTTCCTTCTCGCGGTAGCGGGAGATGAGCGGCGTCGTGTCGATAAAGAAAATCTCGACCGTCTGGCGGTCTATCTCAAACTGTTTGGAGTAATAGCGTTCGCGCATCATCCATCGGCGGCTCTTGCGGCCGTAATCCAAGACTGCCTGCGTATTTCCCCGGTATTCGTGGTTGCCGCAGAGGGCGAACCAGTCTATCATCAGGTCGGGATGTGAATAGATAAGCTCGTAGTTGGTCATCCAAAGCGGGTCATCTACGCTCGCAACGCCATTGAAGTGGTGCACGTCGCCGGGAGCTACGACAAACTCCACGTCGATGCTCTCCGCCACCTTCCCCATCAGTTCCGCGATTGTTTTCTGCTCGTAGTAGCCGTTCCTCCCCAAGTCGTTGGCCAGGATGAAGTTCAGGTTGTCTTCCGGAATCTCCGGCAACTTCGTCGGGTTGTTTTCCGGCGCGTCGTAGAGGGTTGCCGCGCGGTCGGCTACCCGTTCCGCCCGTTCGCTGGCCGACATCGAGCCGAGGGAACTCAGGGCGCCCGTCGCGAAAATGGCCGACAAGGTTTTCAAATAGTTTCTTCTGTCCATAATATGCTCTTTTTGTGATGCAAAAATATAAAAATTAATTAGGCACGGATTACGCGGATTTCACGGAATATTTTTTGAAATTAAAAACCGTGTAATCCGCGAAATCCGTGCCTAAAAAATACTCATTAGTTCATTCCGTAAGCCCCGAAATGGCTTTCAACAGCCGGCGAAGTATAAGTCTCGCCATTCACGGTCAGCCCCGTCGCACCGAAATACGGCGCAATGTTTCCGCTATACGCACCTGTCAAAACCGGAGAGCCTGCCTGCACATGGAAATCCCATGCCTCGTCGTAAACATAGTCCGTCAGCGCCACGCCATTGATATCATAGTTCACGAACATCGGATTTCTCAAGTTATCTTCCGTCGCGATGACGCTGTGGACGTCCACCACGCCCACATTATAATCTTCGTGTGCATAGTTATAGCCTTCCCAAGCGTAGCCCACACCTGACTCGCCTTCCTCGGGGTCGTCAAAAATGATGTTGCTCTTCTGAGAGCCTGACGCATAGAAATTATAATCGATGAACGAGTTTTCGTCGTATCCTTCTTCCGGATTGTTCGGGATGTCGAAGCTCGGCGTCATGGCACGGAACTTGCAATTCACGAGCAGGTTGTTGAAGACGTTGGCAAGTACGTTTTTCTCGACGTAGATGCACCCGCCTTTCTCGCCATCTCGTCTCCAGCCGGCGTTGATGATGGTATTGTTGTAGGCATTGACTTTTGCTTGTCCGCGAGTCTCGCTCTGACCTGAGCTGGAGAGTTTCAGGCCGTTCGTATTCGGACTGAACATCACGTTACCCGCCACATCGACCGTACAACCGGCTTTGACGTTCACAGCCTCGGCTCCGTCGTATCCGTTCGCCGCAAAAATGTTATTAGCTATGATGGCACTTCCTCCCATCAAGTAGATACCGTCTGACCAACCGTTCCGCAAGATGGAATTTGTAATCACATACTTACCATTGATATTATTCGTCGTAATCTGGGGATACGCGTCGTCGCCCGCCGTATAAATTTCGGCAGAAGCCGCCGGAGAGCCCTGGACAACCTGTCCGCCCGTGTATTCTATAATTGTGTGATCTATCAACATCTCCTCGCAAGTCTCGGTCGCCACAATACCGCCCCAAAGTACGTTGAAGATGTTGCCGGCCGTGCGGTCAGCCTCCGGAATGGAGAAAACCACCGGCTTGGCGTCCGTCCCCTGGCAATAAAGATTCCCCTCGACCGTAAATTCGATGGGCACATGGTTGGCACCTACACCCTCGGTGCTGGCGATGATTTGCGCGCCTTCGCGAATAATCAACGTCTTGCCGGCGGGCACTGTGAAGTGGTCGGAAAGGTTCACCACCGTGTCGGCGGGCCATGTTACGATGTCGGCAAGGTCGAACGGATTCTGGGTTTCAGTTCCGGGTTCTGGATCTGGTTCCGGATCCGGTTGCGGGTTCACAATAGGATCTACAGGGTCGTCATCATCACATGATGTCGGGATTACTGCTGTGGCAAATAATGCTGAGCCGATCAGCAAATAGTTTTTGAACTTCATAATTCTTCTCGTTTAAAATTGTTCGCTTATTAATATTTTCTAAAATGTTTCTGCTTCCAAGGTTTCCTATCTCAAAATGAAAAAGTACTCCTCCCATTATTAGAAGTATGCTTTTTACTTGTAAAACTACTCCTCCCATTATTAAAAGTATGCTTTTCACATGTAAAACTACTCCTCCCATTATTGGAAGTATATTTTTCACTTGTAAAAGTACTCCTCCCATTATTAGAAGTATGCTTTTTGCATGTAAAACTACTCTTCCCATTATTGGGAGTATGTTTTTTGCATATAAAACATACTATGAGATAGGAAAATGTATCATAACTTGTATCTTATGCCCAAGATAAAGCTCTGCCCATGCCATTCCTTGCGCTCGATGACGTTCCCGTCGGTGCGCTCATACTCCTTCACGTCGTCGGTATGCGGTCCCTTCTGGACGAAACGGAGGAGCGGCGTGTCGAGCAAGTTCGCCGCCTTCGCGTAAATACTTACGCCACAGGGGAAAGACTTCTCGACCGACGCGTCGAGCTGAAAGTAGCCTTTCTCCCAGATATCGTCGTCGAACCAGTTAGATATGTCGCTCAGGCGCTTGCCCGTGTAACTTCCGGAGACTTGTCCCTCCCATCCGAAGCGGTTGCTCTTGAAGAGGAGCGAGAGATTGGCCACGTGAGCTGCCTGCCCGAAGAGCGGACGGCTTTGCGAGACGGAGATAACCTCCGCGCCGTTCATGGTGCGCTTGTCGGTCGTGATGTTGGAGTGCGTGTAGGTGTAATTGGCTTTTACGCCGAACCAGTTGAAGTATTTCATCACGTCGAGCTCGACGCCAAGGTTCGTAGCGTCGCCGAAATTCATGGGTTTGTAATACACATCCTGCCCTTCGTTCAGCAAGCCGTATTCGATGGGATTCTTCAGTTTTTTATAGAACAAACCGACCATAAATTGCTCCGACGACTTGGGGAAAAACTCGTAGCGGAGGTCGATGTTGTCTGCGACGGTGTGCTCGAGCTCCGGATTTCCCTTTTCCTTATAATCTTCGTTGATAATCGAATACGGGACGATTTCGAAGAAGCTCGGACGGTTGATAGAGCGTCCGTAGGAGAAGCGGAGGTTCATGTTCTCGCGCAAAGTGTATTTCGCGTGGAAGCTGGGGAGGACATCGACGTACTTTTGGTTTCCCTCCGGGTCTTCGTTGTCTGTCGGGAATTTCAAAACGTATCCCTGGTTCGTATGCTCCATACGGACGCCGGCAATCAGCTCCCAGGCGCGGTAGGAATATTTCACCATCGCGTAAGCGGCACCGATGCGTTCGGTGGCGTCGTAATTCAGCGGGTCGCTGATATTTCCATACGGGCGGGGCGTGAGCAAGAGTTCGTTGAAGTTCTCCCAGTCTTCGCCGAGGTATTGCGGGTCGGAGGCGCCGGTTGCCGAGTTGAAGGTATATTCGTTGAAGAAGCTGTCGCGCTTCTTATCGCGGTACATGCCGCCGAGGGAGAAGTCGAAAACCGTCTCGCCGTCCGGGAGGGCGAGCTTGTACATCAGGTCGAGGTATCCCGCCTTGTCTTTGTCGGAGTTATGTTCCCAGCGACGGGTTGCGCCACCCGAGGTCTGGAGGTGCGAGCCTTGCATGAATATCTCGGCGTTGTCCGGCGTCTCGCTGTATGCCTTCGAGATGACGGCCGACCAGTTGAGGCGGAGTTTGTCGTCGTCGAGGAAGCCGTGCTCGCCCTTGAGGGTAGAATTGATGATGTATTGGTGGTTCCACTTCATGCGGACGGCACGTTCTTTGTCGTCCTCGCCGTCGCGGACTTCTGCCTCCTGCATATCCATGTATCCGTTGTACCACGTCAGTTTGTGGTGCTCGTTGATATGGTAGTCAAGTTTGGCGTGGACGCCGAGGCGGGTTTGCGACGTGGAGTAATTGCGGTACTCGATGCCGTTGTGGGTTTGGCCGGGCTGGTAGAAGAGCTGGCTTTCCTTGCCCCGGTTTGTATGGATGTAACTGCCGGCCAGCATGACGCCGAGGCGGTCCGAAAAGAAACGATCGCCGTAGGAGATGCCGGCGGTGAGATCCGGGAGCGGGCGCTTCCATTTCATCCGCAGGTTGTCCATTTTGAAGTTGTCGGAAGTAACGCGGGTATCCTCGGGGAAGCCCATCGCCTCGTAGGGAGACTGCTTGACAATCGCGCCGTGGTTGAACGACTGGAAATCACGGCCAAAATACATCGCGTTGTAGCCTGTCGAGAGGTTGGCGGTGATTTGGCGTTCCGTGGGCGCATCTTTCATGATGAGATTGACCGCGCCGCCGATGCCGTCGCCTTCCATGTTCGCGGTAAGGGATTTCGTAACCTCCAGGCGGTCGAGCATCTCGGAGGGGAAGATATCGAGCGGGACGAAACGGTTTTTGTTGTCCGGGCTGGGGATTTTCACGCCGTTAATCAGGGTATAATTGTATCGCTTGTCCATTCCACGGAGGATGGCGTATTGTCCTTCGCCGCTACTGTTCCTTTCAATCGTTACGCCGGACATTCGCTGGATGACATTGGCAACGGTGATGTCCGGGGAGAGTTCGATAGCCTTTGCACTCATGACATTGACCACGTTCATGGCTTTCTTCTCGATGCCACGGGCTCCGGCTTCGGTGCGGCCGGGATTGTGGGCGACGATGGTAACGCCCTCGAGTTCGACAGCCTCCGACTCCAGGTTGAAAAGGACTTCCTCGGAGGCGGAAGGGTTCACGACGTGTTCGGTCGTATGATAACTGAGGTAGCTGCAGACTAACGTGAGCTGCTTATCGTTCGGAAGATTGTTGAGGACGAATGTCCCGTCGAGGCCCGTCGTCGAGCCGATGTTCGGATATTCTTTGACGAAGACGGTAGCGCCTATCAGTTCTTCGCCGGTCTTTGCGTCTTTTACTTTTCCTCGAAATTCAGCGGCAAATACATTGGTTGAAAATGCTGAGGCTGCCGCCAATGCCAAAATAAACGGTTTCATTAATTCCCTATGTAATATTTACGGGTGCAAAAGTAGGGGCACCGTGTAACAGGGAAAATTCAAAAGGAATACAAAAGGATTATAAAAAAATTACAAACCCGTTACAGCTATTTTTTGATTTACGAAACGGAAAATAGCTTCCTCATCGTCCGGATGAAACCAAACGATGTCGGGGTTGCGCTTGAACCACGTCATTTGTTTCCGGGCATAGACGCGGGAGTTGCGCTTGATTTTCTCGACGGCCTCCGCAAGCGTCCATTCGCCATCGAAATAGCGGAAAAGCTCTTTGTAGCCGACGGTATTCAGGGAGTTGAGGTGGCGGAAAGGATAGACGCGCCGGGCCTCGTCCAGAAGTCCTGCCTCCATCATTTTATCGACACGGAGGTTTATCCGCTCGTAGAGTTCCTCGCGGTCGCGTTGCAAACCGATTTGGAGGATTTGAAAAGGGCGTTGCTTGCGTTGGTTCGTCCGGAAGGAAGAGTAAGGTTTCCCGGTCTGGCGGCAAATCTCCACGGCGTGGATGACGCGCTTATAATTTTGCTTATCGACCTCGTCGTAGTGTTTCGGGTCGGCTTTCCGAAGCTCGTCGAGGAGGGGCTGGAGCCCGTGTTCCGCATATTCCCGCCACAAAGCCTCGCGGATTTCCGGCAGGACGGTCGGGATGTCGTCGATTCCCTTCACCACCGCGTCGATATACATCATCGAGCCGCCAGACATGACCACCGCCTCCCTTTCCTTATATAATATAGAAAGAAGAGCGAGGACATCCGTCTCGAACTGGCTCGCGCTGTAATAATCCTCCAGCCCGAGCGTCCCGACCATATAATGCTTCACCCGCGCCTGTTCCTCAGCCGTAGGTGCTGCTGTCCCGATCGGTAAATCGCGATACAACTGACGGGAATCGGAGGAAATGATGGGAGAACCCAGCTTCTCGGCGAGGCGAAGGCTTAGCTCCGTTTTGCCGACGGCGGTGGGACCGAGGAGGACAAGAAGAAAGCTCATTCAATTGACAATTGAAAATTGACAATTGACAATGAAGAATTGAGAATTAACGATTGAAGGAATATCTATTAATTGTCAATTGTCAATTCTCCATTGTCAATTCTTTAATATCGGTCGTCGTCGTATGGATTGCTCATCGCCCCGTCGCCATAGCCGTCGAAGCCTTCGCTATCCAGTTCGTCGGGGTCGTATTCCGAATCGCCGTAGAAGTCGGCATCAAGGTCGGAAGAGGTTGAGGACGACGCGAGCTTGTTGTCGAACTCGTCGATAGACATCAACTGTACCGGGGGAACGCCCTTCGATTTCGTGCAGACCGCCTTGTCGAGGTCTTTGTTCGGAATGATTTCGCGGAGTTCCATGAAGAAGGCGCGGTCTGTCATGTAGTCGAAGACGTAGAGCAGTTTCTGGTGCTCGTCTTCCAGAAGCTCGTCGAGGTGCGTATCCTCCATGATGTAGCTGTCCACATCCGAAGACGTATCCATTTCCACGAGTGTGATTTCCGTCCGCTTACTCCAATCATCGTCGCAAACGAAGAAAGAAGCCATTTGGTCTTTCGTATATCCTACTGAATCGAGGATAGCGTTATGCAGTTCCAGAAAAGTGGCCTCGGAATCGATTTGGATTTCCCGCTTGAAGTCGTCCACTTCGTCTGACAAAATTAAAAATCTAAATACCATAATGCGTTGTAATTTTTATCGGGGTCAAAAGTAGTAAAAAATGATTGACGAAAGAAGAAAAGGATGCCGAATTATGAATAACTTTCACTCCGAGACGGGCTGATGCATCATGTAATTTTCAATCAGCAAGGCCATTTCCCCCGGCGGGATGTTTTCTATCAGGCGCAAATCCCGTCCACCCTCGTCTGGCATCCAACTATTCTCTCCCTCATCGTTTACGATACGGAATGTCCCTCTTTCCACTTTGTAATAAGGTGCATATCCGTTGATGGCCACCCAAACAGCCGTCAAATCCCAGCTCATCCGTCCATCTGGGTCGCCTTCGGCAAAACAGAGCGAATAGGCATCCTTCACGGGATTATTTTCCTCCGGCAACTGAACCAACCGCTTTCCCGTAAGAATCTTTTCCCCGATTTCAAATCCGCTAAACAAGATTTCCGTAGGCCAGGACTCCGCGACTACTCGGGCAGAAGCGACATCGCTATAAACATTGAACTCCTTCCCCTCAGGAAAGGCTCCGCCCATAGCCACCAGCCTTCTGACTTTCTTCGCTACCAAGTCCCGGCCGGAAAGCGGGCAGTCCTCATCCCCTGCGGAAAGCAGCAGGTCTTTCAAATTCGTAAAAAAGCCTATCGAACAAATCACGACGCTACTATCCGGCTGCGCGCTCAACAGCTCCCGATAGATTTTCACCGCATCCGGAGCATCCGATGTTTGCTTCGTCTTGTGAGGATAATGCGCAGGCAGGAAATCCGTCCATTTCACCTTATGCCACGTAGTCATGGTTACGCCCCCTTCGCCCTTGGGTGCTCCCACAGGCATATCCGGACGATTGAAATAGGTATTCAAGACTTCGATGCAGGGGATAGTCCGTTCATCTTTGTTCGACGAGAGTGTGGCCAGGACTTGCACTTTCCCGCTGTCTGCCAAGGCATACATTACGGCCATTGCTCCTACATCGTCATAATCCGGCCCCATATCGGTATCCAGAATCAACCGGACGGGTTCCGCCGATGTGCAGGGGGACTTCGCCGTGCCGTTATTGCTAGCTACCGCCAGACATATTGCCACGGCCACCCCTCCCATCCATATAACCGAAGAAAACACATTCATAAGCATCTTCTTCTTTTAAAACGCCATCGTCTGCAATATATAAATTCCTGCCCCCGCCAGATACCCCAGCATGGCATAGAACGATATATTCTTCAGATACCAGATGAAGTTGATGCGCTCCAGCCCCATCACTACGACACCGGCGGCCGACCCGATAATCAACATACTGCCTCCGACGCCCGCGCAATAGGCCAGGAACTGCCAGAAGATTCCGTCTTGCATGAAGTTCATCAGATATTCCGGATTGCTCGACGCCGCCACCATCGCCTCCGTCGCCAGCGGGTACATACCCATCGCGCCGGCCACGAGCGGGACGTTATCGACTACCGCCGAGAGTGTACCTATAATAATATTCACCGCAAAGACATTCCCTATCGTCGCGTCGAGCCACTCGGAGAAGCTGCCGAGTATCCCGCTGTACCGCAACACCTCGACGGCCAGCAAGATGCCGAGGAAAAACATCAGCGTCGCCCCGTCGATGCGCTGGATGACGCGCGAGAGCCGCATCGCCACCGCCTCGTCCACCTTCCGCCGGTGATAGAGCAGTTCGGTATATATCCAGAGCACGCCGACTACCAGCAGGATGCCGACAAACGGCGGCAAGTGCGTTACCGTCTTAAAGACCGGCACGAACAACAAGCCGATGACGCCCATCAAAAATATCGTGAACCTATCGCTCCGGCTCAAGACCGCCAGCAAGGGATTCGCCTCCGCGTCGCCCACCTTCTGGCGCGGCGGCGTTACGCTCCCCTTCAGCCAACGCGACACGAAGAATGTCGGCACGACGGCCGAAGCGATACTCGGCAATATCAAGTTCGGGATAGTCTCCCCGGTCGATATATTCCCCTTCACCCAGAGCATGATAGTCGTTACGTCGCCTATCGGAGACCACGCCCCGCCGCTGTTCGCCGCGATGATGATGATGCTGCCGAAGACCCACCGTTCGCGATAATTCCCCAGCAGTTTGCGGATAAGCATAATCATCACGATAGAGGTCGTCAGGTTGTCCAGCACCGCCGACATGAAGAACGTAATCGTCGTGATAATCCACAGCAGCCGGCGTTTGTCGCGCGGCGTGATGCGGTCGGTGATGAACGAGAAGCCCCCGTGCGAGTCAATCAGCTCGACCGTCGTCATCGCCCCGATGAGGAAGATGAGCGTCTGCGCGATTTCGCCGATGCTCTCGAGCATCTGGTGCGACAAGACATATTGGACACATTGTTTGAATACGGGCAACTCGGCAATGCTCGGATTGAGCGAGCGGAAAATCTCGAAGCCCGTCCCCGAAACCGCCGGGACGAACTTGTCCGCCGCGAAAATATACAAAACCCACAGGACAGTCCCCGTCAGCAGGGCCGTCCCCGCCTTATTCACTTTGAGCGGATGTTCCAAAGCGATGCATAAATAGCCCACTAAGAAGATGATAAGTATTAAACTAAGCATGGTGATTAGATTTGATTTAGTTTTCGAGTGCAAACGTAGTGAAAAATATGTTGGCTACCTACAAAATGCAGGGAAAATATTCAGGGAGGAAGGGAAAATAAAGCGGGAAGCCCCGTCCGGACTCCCCGCCGATGTTAATCTGCCGTCTGGGTAACGGTTATTTGGTCAAAAGCATCACCACATTCGATTTCCACTTTTATAGCCCTTTCCTTCCCCGTTTCATTCGGCGCAATCTCAAAATAGACTTCTTTCTCCCGTTCTTCCACTTGATACCAATCGCCGCTCATCACTTTTCGGTAATCCAAAGGTTCTTCCTCACCTTCCAACTCATTGAATATCGATTGCTTTTCTACGCCATCTTCATATTCAACTATATAGTGCAACCAGAAAGTGGTTTCCGTCTTGATAGAAATCGTGCCGCCCTCGGCCCCGATAGTCGCCTCGTTCCGCTCGGGATTAATGGGCTCCTGTTCTCCTCCCTCCTGCTCTTCATTACAGGCGACGAAGGCAAACAGGATTAATAGGTAATAAATGAATGTTTTCATAAGTCTTTACTTTAATATATAAAGGATAGGCGGGGAGACAATCGCCCCCCTGCCTATAACTAATCTGCCGATTGGGTTATGGTTATGTCATCTCCTGTATTTCCAGAACTAATGGAAACCTCGATAGCCCGCTCCTTCCCGGTATCATTTGGTGCTATCACGAAATAGACCTCTCTCCCGCGCTCTTCCACTTGATACCAATCGCCGGTCATTACCTTTCGAAAATGCAACGGTTCCTCCTCGCCTTCCAACTCATTGAAAATCGATTGCTTTTCTACGCCATCTTCATATTCATAAATATAGCGCAACCAGAAAGTAGTTTCCGTCTTGATGGAAAGCGTTCCGCCCTCGGCCCCGATAGTCGCCTCATTCCGCTCGGGATTGATGGGCGTATCAGTCCCTATCAAAACTTCATCCTCACAAGCAGAAAGGACGAAGGCTATTAATAATAAGGAATAAATGAATGTTTTCATAAACCTACTATTAAGGATGAATATTTAACTATACTCGTCCGCGTATCGACCGGACTTTCATTGTTCACTCGCTGCACGGCGATTTCATCGTCCTGCGTGCAGGCTGTAAATGCGCTTGCTAAGAGAAGCGCAACAAGACATAAATGCTTTTTCATAATCTCTAACGTTAAAAAATTAGACATTCATCTTCTCTTTTCCCGCAAAATTACCCGCCGCATATTACGACAATATTAAAATTATGTTACACGCGACTATTTTTTCCTTGCTTTTCAAAAAAATTCATACCTTTGGGACTGCGAGAAGCTCCCACAACTTTGTGGAATGCCCGCGCAAAATGGCGGGAGGCTCCCACAAGTTTGTGGAACCCCAGCGAAACGGCGGGAAGCTCCCACAACTTTGTGGAACGTCCCCGCAAAACGTCGGGAAGCTCCCACAAGGTTTCGGAAGCCCGCGCAAAACGGCGGGAAGGTTCCACAACTTTTCAGAGCGTTCCCGCAAAACTGAATAGCTCAGAATTTCATCTTTTTTTGTATAACTCTTAAATATTTTTGATTATGGCAATAGAAATCAAAAGTGCTTATTTGGATAGACAAACGAATTACGACCATTTCGAGTACATCTCCTACGTCGTCCGCCGCATCGACGCCGTGGGCGAGGCTGTCTCCACCCGTTTTCCCGACGAGGTCGCCGCGCTGAAGACGGCTCTGCAGGAGGAGGACGAGGTGATTGTCCTCTCGCAGAAGAGTGCGCTGACCGACCAGATCGCGCATTACGACGCGCTGCGCGACAGCTACGTCTCGGGGTATAAGAAATTCGTCAAGAGCTTCTTGAGTATGCCCGAAGGCGAGGAACTGACGGCGGCGAAGAAGCTCGACCAACACATCACGGACTTCAAAATCAACACGAAGTATGCCCTCGACCGCGAGACGGGTATGCTGACAAACTTCACCAGCGACCTCGAAACCAAATACGCGGCGGAAATCGAGCTGCTGGGCGCGACGATGTTCGCCAACAAGATTAAGGAGGCCAACGAGAAGGTGCGCGAGCTCCTCGAGCAACGCGACCACGAGAAGAGCCAGTATGTGAAGGGCGCCACCGAAGCGGCCCGCAAAAAGACGGACGAGGTGTATGAGGACTTGGTGAAGAAAATCAACGCTGCCTGCATCCTCGAAGACGAAACGGATTACAGCGCGTTCATCAAGGACGTGAACGAGCGCATCGAACGTCTGAACAAAAATTCGTCAGGCTCGTCGGGCGACAAGAAGCCGACGACCGACAAACCCGCGAACCCGGACGACAGCGAGACCCCCTCCGGTGACGACCAGCCGACGACCGACCCCGACGAGGATGACGGGAACGACGGCCAACCGTCCGTCGTCGATCCGGGACACGAGGACGAGGATGACGACCGGCCCGTTACCGACCCCGACGAAGAGGGCGAGGGCGGCACCGGCAACGATGACGGGGAAGAGAACCTCCCGCCGGTACAATGACTTTTTTGTACGTTTTTTAAATAGGCCATGAACACGGCTTCCGGGAAAACGATGGGAATCGGGGGGAGACCGTGTTCTTTTTTTATTCCGTCGCCTTCACCTCATTCACCAGTTCCCGCCCCTCCACATAGTCGCGGATGTTCTGGAGCGTCGTGTGGGCGATGTTGCGCATGGCTTCGCGGGTGAAGAAGGCTTGGTGGGAGGTGATGATGACGTTGGGGAACGAGAGGAGACGGGCGAGGGTGTCGTCGTCGATGATTTTGTCGGACTTGTCCTCGTAGAAGTAGTCGCCCTCTTCCTCGTAAACGTCGAGGCCAGCGGAGCCTATCTTCTTATCTTTCAAACCCTCGATAAGCTCGTCGGTGTGGATGAGCTGGCCGCGCCCGGTGTTGATAATCATGACGCCGGGCTTCATTTTATCAATCGCCTCGCGGTTGATGAGGTATTTCGTTTCGGGCGTGAGCGGGCAGTGGAGGGTGATGATGTCCGCGTTCTGGTACAGCTCGTCGAGGGAGACGTAGAGGAAGCCCTCTTTCTCGGCATACGCAGCGTCGGGGAAGACATCGTAGGCGAGGATTTCCATCCCGAAGCCCTTGAGGATGTGAATCAGGATGCGGGCGATTTTCCCGGTGCCGATGACGCCTACCGTCTTGCCGTGCATATCAAAACCCATGAGGCCGTGGAGCGAGAAGTTGCCGTCGCGCGTCCGCCAGCTGGCACGGGGAATCTTGCGGTTGAGGGAAAGCATCAGGGCAACAGTGTATTCCGCCACGGCGGAGGGCGAATAAGCCGGGACGCGGACGACACGGATGCCATATTGCCGGGCGGCGGCCAAATCGACGTTGTTGTAGCCGGCGCAGCGGAGGGCGAGGAGCTTCGTGCCGTTCTCGGCCATGGCGCGGAGGACTTCGGCGTCGGCGGTATCGTTCACGAAGATGCAGGCAGCCTGGGCTTTTTGGGTGGCGACGACGGAGTCGGCGTTCAGGTGGCCTTTGTAATATTTGCACTCGAAGCCGAAAGCTTCGTTGGCCTTGTTGAAGGAAGCCTCGTCGTAGGGCTTCGTTCCGAAGAAAGCGATTCTCATATTATAATAATGTATTAAGGGATTTCACAAATCTATTCAATAAACAAGATTGGGCGGAAAATGTTGCGAGAGGAGGGAAACCGGGAAATGGGTTATTTCTTCTGTAATATTTATACAGCAGTATTCGTCGGGAAGGGATAATTTTGTGCATCAAAAACAGATACAAATATGAAAGCGAAAAGAATCATCATGGGATTGGCTATCCTTTCCCTGTTTAATATCGGAAATAGTATGGCACAAGAGAAAATTACACAGACTGCAGGACACGTGCAGTTAGGGGAGTTCGCTCCCAAATTTGCCGAACTGAACGACGACGTGCTCTTCGGCGAAGTATGGAACCGGCCGGGATTGAGTCCACGCGACCGCAGCATGATAACGGTGGCCACCCTCATCGGCAAAGGCATCATCGACTCGTCGCTGACCCACCACCTCCAGTTCGCGAAACAAAACGGCATTACGCGCACCGAGATTTCAGAGATGCTCACCCACATCGCCTTCTACGCCGGCTGGCCGAACGCCTGGGGAGCCTTCCGCATGGCGAAGGAAGTTTGGGCCGATGATGCGCAAGGCGACGATGGCAAGGCTGCCTTTCAGCGCGAAATGATTTTCCCCATCGGCGAGCCGAATACCGCCTACGCGAAGTATTTCATCGGGAACAGCTACCTGGCCCTCATCTCGACGGAGCAGATTCCGTTCTCCAACGTAACCTTCGAACCCGGCTGCCGGAACAACTGGCACATCCACCACGCGACGAAAGGCGGCGGACAGATGCTCGTCTGCGTCGCCGGCAAAGGTTGGTATCAGGAAGAAGGGAAACCCGCCGTGCAGATGCTGCCGGGCGATGTCATCCATATCCCGGCCAACGTCAAACACTGGCACGGAGCAGCTGCCGACAACTGGTTCGCCCACCTCGCCTTCGAAATCCCCGGCGAGAATAGCTCGAATGAGTGGCTGGAGGCGGTAACGGATGAGGAATATGGGAAGTTGGGGAAGTAAACAAACAAAAGAAAACGTGGAGGCTGCATTCAGGGCTTCCACGTTTTTTTATTTCTCATTCCGATTGTTCATGAGTGAAGTCATAATATAAGGTTGCCGGACCCAAGTTCCATGCCTTGCTTTCCTCCCGCTCCAACCGTTTATACGTAGCAGAAGAATATATCTGCTTAATGGCATCCACCAAACTGATGTTCTTGTCTTCCTTAAGCATATCTGCCATGTAACTAACCTTGAATGGCAATAGCAGATATAAGTTGTCTTGCGTTATGCTTTCGTTCATAATATTACCTCCTTAGCTTCTTTATAACTCAAAAAACGCAGTGATGCTTCCGTATGAAAGAGATACTGATCCACAAGTTTATAAGTTTTTAGTCGTTTAATCAATTCCTCCTTTCCAATGATAGCTCCCTCGTATAGGGCAAAAGCAAGATATACCCGGTCGTTTGCCACAGGCCCATACACAAGATCGTAATCATGAGTAAAACCTTTCCGTGTGCGATTAGCCATGACAAAGTCTATCCATTCGTCAGAGGGCGTATGAAAGATGAGTTGCCGAAGCCCGTTTACTCCTTGTTCGTCAAAATCATAGATATTGACATAACCCTTATCCGCGTTCTTGTCCATCATCTTCCGCTTTACCCATGTTTCAGCCTGTTCAAACGAAGTAGTCGTATAGAATCCACTGCCGTAGTCCAAGGTACGGTCGGGCATTCTGATTTCGGGTACTTCTACGATTTCAAGACTTCCGTGATACAGTATCATTTACCCTCCTCCTTTTTTCTATTGGCGATAAACTCATCCATATCAGCCAACAACCATTGTCCTCCTTGGGTATGAAGCACATCGTAAAACTCATTCAGATAATCCAACACCCCGTAATGGCTCAATATGCGCATAGCCTCTTCGCCTGTCAGTCCTTTAGCTGTCTTATATTGTTCGATGCAGAACGATATAAACAGAGCTATGTCTTGATTTTCCTTACTCATAGATATACATAATTGTTCATTGCACAAAGGTAATAAGGAATCGATAAAAAGGAATAAAATCCAATGATAAGTACGAAACTTTTAGCATTTACCTTTCTCAACCCTATACACCCAATGCGGCATCTCCTCTCCCCGATAATGCTTGACGAAGCTATCTATCTTCTTCATGCCATTACGAAGAGCCACGTTCTGCGACGGGATATTGGTATCGCGGATAATCGAATACAAGGCGTCGAAGTGCAAGGCATTGAATCCGTATTCCCGGCAAGCTATCGCCGCTTCCGTGGCATAGCCTTGATGCCAATGCTTGTAGGCAAACAAATAGCCGATTTCCGGGACTTGGGTATTCCGATATTCCTGCATCGTGATGCCGCACTGACCTATCATTTCGCCGGTATCTCTTTTCAAAACAGCCCATAGGCCGAAGCCGAAGTCTCGGTATCGCCGGAGTTGCTTTTGCATCCAGGCAAGTGTCTCGGCTTCGCTAAAAGCTCCGTTGTAAGCATACATCACTCGTTCGTCCTGCAAGATAACGGCCAAGGAATGCATATCGGCAAAGCTCATCTCCCGGAGTTGCAATCGCGGTGTTTCTAAAACAATCTCTTTCATCGTTATTTATTCGAGAATCCACTTTAAGGCTTTTAGGCGACGCGGGCATCGTCCGTCTGTTTCATGCGGGCAAACATCTCCGCTATGCCGCCTTCGTCGTGGTGCAGGTCGCGGGCGATGGCCTGAACCTGCCCCAACGAGAGTCGAGATTCCAACTGATACTCCATCTTACAGCCTATTCCTTCTTCGCCACATAAACCCGATGCGACGCTATCCCCGCCGTATCAATCCCGCTCTCCGGATCGGCGGCAAGGCGGCGTAGTTCGTTGCGGGCAGCCGTCGGCAAGAGACCCGTGAGCCGACAATAGTCAGCGACGGTGAGGAAGGGATGCGACTTCAGATAATCGAGGGCCAACTGCCGCCGCTCCTCCTCGGTATAGCGCGCCGACGAGCGGTGGTTCTTATACGTCGCCCGCTCCAGACGGATACCCGAGCGCGTCATGGCAATCAACTGCTTGTCTGCCCGGAAGTTCACGCCGCGCACGACGATGCTCCGCGCGTTGTGCCGCACGTCGTTGCCCACGGCCTCGACCTCCAGATTGTCGTCCAAGGCAAGCGAAGCCGAGAAGATACCTATTCCATCGATTTTCACCGACATACCGTTCCGCATCCCGAAGGCCAACTGCCGGGCGAGGGCGGCTATCATCCCCTTCACGTCTCCCGTCGTAAACGAGCTGCCCTCGCTGATGCTTTCCGCCAAATCGTCGGTCGAAATCTGTCCTTCCATTTCCATCCGGGGGTACAATTTCCGTTCCCCGGTCTGCCGCATATCCGGCATTTCTTGCATTCTGTACTTAGCCATAATTCTTTTTGTTCTTTATAAAGTTGATTACATCCGGGGCAAACTTCTTTTCCCCGGGAGCAAAGTTATAAACTAAATCTTAGTTTTCAAAAACTAAAGCTTTGTTTGTGAAAACTAAAGTTCAGTTTTTAAAAACAAAGACTTTGTTTTAAGAATTTGTCGGTAGCAAGGAAAGTTTTCCCCCGAATTTCCGTACCTTTGCTCGCATTGAAACAAACTATTTATCATGTCAAGAAGAAAGGTTTATAACTGGCGCCCCATCAAAGGGCAGCCATTGACGGAACTGGATAAGAAAATCCTCTATCTGCAGAATAAGGGACATTTGGTCCCCAGCCGCGATTTGATTAAGACACCGGAGCAAATCGAAGGCATCCGCCGGAGCGGTGTAGTCAATACCGGTGTCTTGGATTTGATTGAAAAGGAAATACACGAAGGGATGACGACTGCCCAAATCGACCGCATGGTCTTCGATTATACGGTATCGCACGGAGCCATCCCTGCCCCGCTCAACTACGAAGGATTCCCGAAAAGCGTCTGCACATCTATCAACGAGGTCGTATGCCACGGCATCCCGAGCGAGAAGGAAATCCTGCGCGACGGCGATATTATCAACGTGGATGTTTCGACTATCCTTGACGGCTATTTCTCCGACGCGTCGCGTATGTTTATGATTGGCAACGTATCGCCGGAGAAGCGGCGGCTGGTGGAAGTAACCAAGGAATGCCTCGAGATTGGTATGGAAGCCGCCAAGCCCTTTGGTTTCGTGGGCGACATAGGGAATGCCATCCAGAAACATGCTGAGAAAAATGGCTATTCCGTCGTACGCGACCTCTGCGGGCATGGCGTGGGTCTGAAGTTCCACGAGGAGCCGGAAGTTACGCACTTTGGACGGAAGGGAACAGGGATGCTGCTTGTCCCGGGCATGGTCTTCACCATCGAGCCGATGATTAACATGGGACGCTACGATGTTTACATTGATTCCGACGACGGCTGGACAGTCCTGACCGATGACGGACTGCCCTCGGCGCAATGGGAGCATACGTTTGTGATGACGGAGACGGGGCTTGAAATACTAACACACTAACTCATCACTCATAACTAAAGAAGATGAAAGCAAAAAAGACTGTATTCCTCACCGGCGCGACCGGCACTATGGGCCGAGCCGGACTGGAGGAACTTGTCAAGCGACGCGACCGCTTCAATATTACCCTGCTGGCTCGTCCCAGCGAAGTCAATAAGAAAAAGTTGGCAGCCTACGAGCAGATGGATGGCGTGCGTATTGTCTGGGGCGACCTGACGAACTACGACGATGTTCTTCGTGGCACGACGGGGGCCGATTACGTCCTCCACGTCGGTGGGATGGTTTCTCCCGCAGCCGATTACTATCCCAAGCGGACACGGAAAGTCAATATCTCTGCTGCCGAGAATGTGGTTAAGGCAATCTTGGCACAGCCGAACGCCGACGAGATCCGTGCGGTCTATATCGGGTCGGTTGCCCAGACGGGACACCGCGCCGCCCCTATCCATTGGGGACGGACGGGAGACCCGATAAACATTAGCGTTTACGACCACTATGCCATTTCGAAGACCATTGCCGAGCGCGTCTTTGTCGAATCGGGCATCAAGCATTGGGCTTGCCTCCGACAGACGGGTATCCTTTGTCCCGAACTGCTGTTCAAAGGCTCAGACCCGATTACCTTCCATGTACCGCTGAACAGTGTGCTGGAATGGGCGACAGCAGAAGATTCCGGTCGCCTGTTAGCCAATGTGTGCGAGGCAGAAGTCCCGGATTCGTTCTGGAACAACTTCTATAATATCAGCAGCGGACCTTCTTACCGCTTGACGAACTACGAATTCGAATGCAAGTTGCTGAAAGCCCTCTCCTGCCCTCCGCCGGAAAAGATATTCGAGCCGAAATGGTTTGCTACGGGGAACTTCCACGGGCATTGGTACACGGACTCGGACAAACTGGAGTCTATTCTCCACTTCCGGAGCAACCAGACCTGCGAGGACTATTTCCGCTGGATGGCGAAGCAGACGCCGTGGTATTTCCACCTCGCCCCGCTTGCCCCGGCCTTTATTATCAAGATGGCGATGAAGAAAATCGCTTCGACGCCAGGCATGGGCACCTTAGACTGGCTCAAGACCCGCGAACTGAACCGCATCGCGGCCTATTTTCATACTTACGAAGACTGGGCTGCCCTGCCCGAACGCTGGGAAGATTGGGATTTGTCGCGTCCATCCGATAAGCCAGTCTATCTGGACCACGGTTACGATGAATCGAAGCCGGAGAGCGAATTAGACTTGGATGATATGCGCCAAGCTGCCGCTTTCCGTGGCGGAGAATGCCTGTCCAAGGAGATGAAAAAGGGAGATTTGGCAACAAAGCTACGGTGGAAATGCCAATTCGGACACGAGTTCGAGGCTTCTCCAGCCCTCATCCTGAAAGGCGGACATTGGTGCCCCGCTTGCTTGCCTACGCCGTGGAACTACGACGAGATAGCGAAAGGCAATCCCTTCTTTGCCCAAGTCTGGCGGCCTTTCCACGCCGAGGACGAGCATCATTGCTTCGGGGAAGAGATATTCAAAGGATTCAAGGGATAAAAAAATTCCCGCGAGAGGCGGATAATAAAACATCCTTTCTCGCGGGAAATATAACTGAAACCTTAACTTTTTCAATCGAACAAATGGCGGAACTTAGAGAAGATTTTCTCTTTCAACGAGACATTCGGCTGGAAGCTCTCGGCATCCATCAGCTCGCTTATCAGCTTCCGCTCCTTCTCTGAAAGCTTTTCAGGAACATAAACGCTGACATTGACCAGCAAATCGCCCGTGCCGTAACCGTTTACCGAAGGCAGACCCTTGTTGCGGAGGCGTAGCACCTTGCCGGGCTGCGTACCCGGTTCGATTTTCACTTTCGCTTTACCATCCACCGTCGGGACTTCCACCTGGCAACCTAAAGCTGCCTGCGGGAAGCTCAAAAGCAAGTTATAAATCAAATCGTTCTCGTCGCGAATCAATTCCGGATGCTGTTCTTCCTCAATAAGGACAAGCAAGTCGCCATTGATACCGCCGTGGCGTGCCGCATTTCCCTGTCCGCTAACGGAAAGCTGCATTCCGTCGGCAACACCCGCCGGGATATGGAGCGAAATGATAGCTTCGTCGCGAACAATACCTTCGCCATTACATTCCGGACACTTCTTGACGATAACTTTGCCTTCGCCACCGCAAGTCGGACATGTCGATTGCGTCTGCATCTGTCCGAGAATCGTGTTGGCGACACGAGTTACAACACCCGTTCCACGACACGTGTCGCAGGTCTTTGTCCCACTATCGCCATCCGCTCCCGTCCCGTGGCAATGGCTACAAGGCACATATTTCTTTACCTTAATCTTCTTATCTACGCCGGTAGCGATATCCTTCAAAGACATCTTCACCTTGACACGCAAATCCGAACCACGGTTCACGCGGCGGCCTCCACGGGAACCACCGAAGCCACCAAAGCCTCCGAATCCTCCGAAATGCCCGCCGAAGATATCGCCGAACTGCGAGAATATATCGTCCATAGACATTCCCCCGAAGCCACCGCCTGCGGAAGAAGCTCCACCTACGCCAGCATGTCCGAATTGGTCGTAGCGTTGGCGTTTCTGCGGGTCGCTCAAGACATCGTATGCCTCGGCTGCTTCCTTGAACTTTTCTTCGGCTTCTTTGTCGCCCGGATTCTTGTCCGGATGGTATTGGATTGCTTTTTTTCGATATGCTTTCTTTATCTCGTCAGCTGAAGCGTTCTTGCTGACGCCTAGCACCTCATAGTAGTCTCTCTTTGCCATTTGTCTTACACTTAATTATTCACCTACAACTACTTTTGCGTGTCGGAGCACTTTGTCATTCAGCATATAGCCCGTCTGAACACAATCGATAACTTTCCCTTTCAGACCTTCTTCGGGAGCCGGAATCGTAGCTATCGCCTCGCAAATATCCGCATCAAACGGTTTGCCGACAATATCCATTGCCTTCACGCCCTGCGAAGTCAGGTAGGAAACAAACTTATTGTAAATCAGATTTACTCCTTCAGCGACAGCAGCCAAATCTTCCGCCTTCTGGATGTTCTGGAGGGCACGTTCAAAATCATCAACAACGGGGAGCAGATGCGTCAAGGCACTTTCGCCCCCATTCTTAATCAACTCGCTCTTTTCACGCAATGTACGTTTACGATAATTGTCAAATTCGGCACGTAAGCGCAAATGCGTATCGTTCAACTCATCATATTTCTTTTGCAATTCGGCCAATTCGTCAGCCACCTTGTCAGTAACCGCCGTTTCTTCTGCCTCTTTTGGCTGTTCGTCCTGCAAATTTGTCGTTTCTTCTTGCATATTCTCTACTTTTTCTTGGTCCATAGGCTTAGTAGCCTGTTTTTCATTTTGTGAATGTTTCTGGCTCATATCTAATGCTTTTTATTCATTCGTTGATTTGAATTATCTTTCGTCGGATGAACATTTTCCATCCAACTGGGAAAGATATAGCAAAAAGACTGCCAAAAATCATTCTTCATTCCCCAACAAATTTCTTCACCTTCTCCCGATCCGTCTCCACCGTCTCGAATTCCGAAGTTACCGCGCTGCTACCCATCGGCACATGCTCGTTGCGGTACTCCATCTTACTATAAACGATGCTACGCGCCGAAGTGTGGAACTCCTTCGCACCAGTCTCTGCTTCGATTTGGGCAATGTTATTTTCCCTTACGCCGCAACCCGGCATGATGATGATGCGCCCGGCAGCTCGTTCGACGAGTTGCTTAATTAATGGAATACCCTTGACGGCATCCGATTGCTGGCCGGAAGTCAGGATACGGTCGCAGCTCAGTTCTATCAGTTCTTCCAAAGCCTTGAATGGGTCGCGGCAGACATCAAACGCGCGGTGGCACGTTACCGACAGCGGTTTTGCCGCTTCAATCAGCCGACGCATCAGAGGGACATCAATGTCGCCATCCTTCGTCAAGCATCCGAAAACGACGCCGTGCACGCCCAACTGTTTGCAAAGTTCGATGTCGAGCAACATCGACTGGACTTCCGCCTCGGTATAGAGGAAGTCGCCGCCGCGCGGACGAATAATGACATTAATATCTATGCGCGACGTCAAGGCCTGCGCTGTCTTGATTTCTCCGTAACTTGGCGTCGTTCCGCCTTCCGGGATACCTGCGCACAATTCCACGCGCGTTGCTCCGCCAGCTTCCGCCTCCACACAGCTCTGGGCGGAATTGGCACAAATTTCAATAATACGCTTCATTGGATTTTTGTTTTTTGTTCTGGGCGCAAAGGTAAGACAAAAAAGTAAGATACTATGCAAATCACAGAAATATCTACCCGAAACAGAACAACGACTATTTACCTTTTATTAACAAACCAGAAAAGCGAATAATCAGGATTTGTCCTTACCTTGCGCCGTGCTAATCGAATATCATGATTTTAATATGATAAAGGCCCAATTTCTCATAATAACCATTCCCCTCACGCGGCTCTGCGCAACGCCTTTGCACAGCAGATGCTACAAGGTGAACCGTGCCAAGCGCGAGAAGACCCTGCCCGACGTGCTGGGCAAGGATGAAATCAAGCGGATACTCGACGTGGCGGCGAAAGACCTGCGCTTCTTCTGCATCTTCTCCATCCTCTACTCCGCCGGCCTGCGCATCAGCGAACTGCTGGAACTGAAGCCCGGCGACATCAACGAGTCCCGCAACCTGATACGGGTGCGGCAGGGCAAGGGCAAGAAAGACCGCTACACGCTGCTGTCGAGGCCGCTGATGAAGAAGCTGGCGGAATACAACCGGCTGTATAAGCCGAAAGTGTGGCTCTTCGAGCGCAGGCCGGGCGAACCCTTTACGGAAAGCATCGTGTCGAAACGGCTGAAAGCCGCCGCACAGGAGGCGGGCATCACGAAACGGATTTATCCGCACCTGCTGCGCCACTCCTTTGCCACGCATTTGCTGGAGCAAGGGACGGACATCAAGATTGTGAAGGAGCTGATGGGACATAACAACATCAAGACAACGGAGCGGTATGTCCACATCGCCGACACCTATAAGAGCAATATCAAAAGCCCGTTGGACGACTTAATAATGGAGGACAACGAGGTCTGATACTTAAAGAAGATAACAGCAAAATCGGCTGATAGTATAACATTCAAGGCAAATTAAAACAACTAATATACAGCAACTTACAAACAAATAAACAAATGTGAAAATAATAACGGCAG